>CAYJER010000015.1:0-38130 GCA_964369225.1 uncultured Eubacteriales bacterium | reverse complement strand
TCCTTTCTCTTTTATTTTTCAAACTTATGACCTTGTCATTTTTGCCGCACAAAATGCGATAAAAATTTGGGGATTCTTCCCCGTGACTATCCTTTCTCTTTTATTTTTCAAACTTATGACCTTGTCATTTTTGCCGCACAAAATACGATAAAAATTTGGGGATACTCCCTGTGACTATCCTTTCTCTTTTATCTTTGATGATTGCCTTTCGGGCGTTGCTTCAACAACTTCGGCAAACTCCTCGAACAAACTTAAAAGTTCATTGGTTCTTTGCTCTCCAAACTCGCCAAAAATTTCGGACATAATCTGGTTTCCGTTAAATTCAATTTCGTCCATCAATTTATGGGCGGCATCGGTTAGGTGAATGTCTAGTTTTCGTCTGTCTTGCGTGTTGATTTCTCTTACAATAAAACCTTTGCTCTCAAGCCCTGACAGCATTTGCGACACGGCAGACTTATTAATATTGAGTTCCTCTGTTAAATTTAAGTCTAATCCATGCCTTATGATTGATAATGTTCTGTGTTCGTTAAAGTTTAATTGCTCGTGTGCGATTAATAAATGAGTTGCTTTTTTTATGCGTCCCAAAGCCTTAAAAAACTGGTGAATGCGTTCATCTTTCATATAAACGACCATGTCATTTTTGCCACACAAAATGCGATAAAAATTTAGGGGTTACTCCCTGTGACTATCCTTTCTTTCAATAGATTAAAAGTGAATGACTATAATAGTAGTACGATATTAAAACGTTAAAACTGATTGTAGGGTACAGAGACCAGACGTGCCTTTTAGGGATATTTAGTCATGTAGGGGCGGATATTATCCGCCTAAAAAGTCCGTAATTTCGGCTTAATTTCATAGGCGGATAATATCCGCCCCTATATTAATTTGTACGTTTTTAAGAGTTACGTCTGGGTCTTGACCGTTCCCTGCAAATTAGGCGTTAAGATTGATTGTATTCTTTGCGTGGTACTACTATATTAGTTTTTCGCTCTTAGCTTTTAGTTACAAGTGTATTAGTACAAAAGTGAACAGTTTAAAACTGTACTATATTTATATCATAGTTTTTAGTTGATGTCAACAGTTAATTAATTTATTTATATTCAATTAATAAATAGTAAAAAAATAATTAACTAAAATTTAATACAAGACAAAAAAATACTAAATATAATAAATTTTTACTATCCAAATGTAAAAAAATATTGTATACTAAACTCTAAGTGTATAATTTTGCAAAAATACTATAATCAAGGAGAAAAAAAATGAAAAGACGAATTATTGCGGTTATGCTAGCGTTCATCATTGCTTTGAATGTTTTTCCATCTACAACAATGGTACAGGCAAGCAGTGTTGCAGCAGCACAAGTTCCTAGTGATTGGCAAAATGATATTTGGCTCAACGATGATTTCGAGAGACTATCTATAGGTGAGACATATACTATTTTCCCTAGAAGAACTGAGCAAGTAATTAGTGATTTTGAAAATAATATAGGTTTAGTAGAGCCGAATTATTCTTATCAAGTCATTAGCGGAGATAGTGTAAGTGTTGCTAAAAACGGAGATCAAACAGCGACAGTCACAGCCATTGCAGATGGTGTTAGTGTAATCATGGTTACCTATGATGGAATTTCATCTGTTAATACAGGGTATGTGGTTGTTGAGGTAAACAGTGATCCTGCAGAACTTGACATTTCATCTTCTCTTGAATATTTATCAAGCCTTGATACAATATATTATACATATGGCTCTACAACTTCATATGGATTTACTGTAGATGTAGAGGGAGCGGAGTTTATAGAGGTTACTTGTAACGGAAATGTTTTGACAGGTTCAGGTAATTCTTATACAGCAAATCTTGAGAATAGAACTAATGTAATTGGTATTACTGCTAGAATAGAGGGTAAGAGTATCACTGAATATTATATGGTAGATGCAAGAAAAATAAACATAGTAATAGAAAACTATAGTCGTCCAGGAGCCCCTATACAAGCAGGTGACGAGGCAAAGATAAGCTTTGTGGGAATTAAAATGCCTATCACTCGTATAGCTGGTATTTATTCTCCTATGGTAACAGAAGAGGGTTCAGCCTCTGGCATAAAATATAGCATGAACGGAAAAGATTACTATGCAAGAAGTAGTAGTTGGAATGTAGCCACTGATAACAGCTTGATTGTAAGGTTTGATACAGCTGCTACATATACATTCACAGGTGGAACTATAGAAACAAAGTGGACTGGTGATTCTGCTGGAACACATAAAGGCATATATCATAATTCATACAACACCTCAAATTCAGGAACAGAGCATACAGGAAACTATTCTTATTTGCCGAGTTTCTCGATTGAAGTAGCACAGTTCCAAGAGGTAAACCCTGAAGAGATTATTCTTAATCCATTAACTTTTGAGATGGAAGAGTTAACTTCTACCAATCTTACAGCTGAATTTTTACCAACAGCCACAACGAACAGAGGTTTAGTATGGGAAAGTTCTGACGAAACAATAGCGACTGTTTCAAACGGTGAAGTTAAGGCTATAAGACCAGGTCAAGTAACAATCACAGCTAGAAGTGATGTTCTGGGAATAGAGGTTAAAGGTGTAGCGGTTATCACAGTTATTCCAGAGCTTCCAGCAACCGAGGATGAAAGACAGCCTTTAATGGCTCAAATAAACGATGCTAAAACTCTTACTAAGAGTGAATATAGAAGTGTAGAAGAAGACTGGTATGTTTTACAATCAGCCATTCAAACAGCAGAAAATCTATATTATAATGAAGATGCTTTATTAGGACAAATAACAGCCGGAACACAAAAACTTGTTGATGCGATGACAGACTACACAAATGCGGTTAAATTTGCATACACATTAAGGCAAGATGATGCGGGCGACGAAGTTATGTTTACAATAGAGTTCCCAAATTATCAACCACCTAATGTGGTAAACTCTAATTCAACATTTTATTTAGCATTTGATACAGATCTGTTTGGAACTATTAGAACAGAGATAAGCTCTGTAAATGCCTTAGACAAATTGGTGTTTAAAGTTCCTGCCGACACAAATGCAGTGTTTACACTAAGTAATGGTAGAATTATTGAAGAAGTTCCTGGAGATCCAGCCCTTGGAACATACCCTTCTATTGAAGAGCATTATGTAGGTTTGTATAAAGATATAATTATTGCAATGGGTGATGTTGTATATGCCGAATCTTTTGACATAAGAGGAGAGAGCATTACATTATATGATAACCAAAGCTATCAACTACAGTATGATATTCTACCATATAATCTAACAAATAGTAGTGTGCTATGGTCTTCATCTGACAACACTATTGCGGTAGTAGATAAATACGGTAATATTATAGGTATTGGTGACGGTGAAGTTACTATTACAGGTAAATTACAATATGCAGAACTTAGTGATACAATTACAGTTAATGTAATAAACATTAGCGCAAGAATTAAGAATATTATTTCTCAAATTAACGCTATAGGTGAAATTACTTTCGATAAAGAAGATGAACTTCAAGATATCAAAGATTTTTACGATACTATCCCAGACGATAGAAAGGCAGAAGTTACAAACAGAGACATACTACTAACAGCAATAGAAGATATTCAGAAGGCTAAAGTGGTATATGATATGGTAGAAGCCTTAACTGTATTAAATCTTCACACTTTAGAAGAGGTAGAAAATACTTTAGCTGCATACAATAAATTGACATCAAGCCAAAGAGCGTTAATTTCTAACTATGTTAAACTTCAAAACTTAGAGTACGAACTAACAATGAACAGAGATGACCTTGACGCTGCACGTTATACAGTTGCTAAAATTGATGCAATAGGAACAGTTACACTAGACAGTGAAAAAGCGATTGATGATGCAAGAGCTATGTATAATGCGCTTTCAACAAATGCTAAATCATATGTTTATAATTTAAGTGATTTAGTAGATGCAGAAACTAAATACACAGAACTTTACGAAGAAGATTTAGTAACAAATGTAATTAACTACATAAAGGCAATTGGAACAGTTACACTTGATAAGGAAGCGGAAATTGTTAAGGCAAGAGCAGCATATGACGCATTGCCATCTCACCTTAAATCTAATGTAACTAACTATAATTTCTTGTTAGCGGCAGAGTTACAATTAGAAGAACTTAAAAAGCCAACCCCAACTCCAACACCTACTCCAACAGTTAAGCCAACAGCTACTCCAGAGCCTACAGTTGGACCAACAGTTACTCCAACAATTACTCCAGAGCCTACAGTTGATCCAACATTTAGACCAGAGCCAACTGTAAAGCCTACATTCAGGCCAGAACCAACCGAGAAACCAACAGTGGCACCAACTGCTACTAGCACACCTACAACTACTCCGACTACAACACCTACAACATCTCCTACTACTAGTCCTAGCACAGAACCTAGTGTAGAGCCAACTGTAACACCTACAACAACTCCAGAGGGTGATGTATTCGAGATAGCAAATAAAACAATAAAAGAATTAATGAATAAAGATTTTACAGCAGAAGATGTAGAGACTTTTATTAATCTTTATAGACAATTGCAAGACTTTTCAGTAAGTGAGCTAGACAACATAGAAAACTATGATGATTTCCTAGCATTAACAGATCAAGTTGCAGGCATAGTTCATACTAATGATTTCCTAGAAGCAGAAGGATTAAACTGGTTTGATCAAATATCTGTTGAAGAAGTACCTATGGATGAAAACCAAAGTGAAGTAGTTGTAAAAGCCGTAGGAGATAAAGGTAAACAATTTATTATGCTTGAGGTTACACTTGAGAATTTATTTACAAATGAAGAGTATACTCAATATGATGAGTTTGTAATGAATATTGATGCCTCGATGATTCAAGGTTTAGAAGAATACGAAACAATAGTTGCTATCCACTTTAATGAAGATGGCGAAGAAGATTTTATTAAGTGTAGATTAGAAAATGGAAAACTTGTACTTAATGCGCAAAACTTCTCACCTTATGCAATTATTGGTGTGAACACAACATGGGCAGAATTTTTAGAAGCGCAATATGCTACCGAAAGTGAAGACGGACATATAATTTGGATAATTATATTAGCGCCTACCTCACTAGCAGTATTATTGGTAGTTATTAACTTCAAAGTTATAAGAAACAGAAAGAAAGATCCTGACGATTTCTTCTAATAAAAAACTTAACGGATGAGATAAATTCTCATCCGTTATTTATTTTAATTTTACAGTAAGTTATAAGTTTTTAGGATTTAGTGAAGAGTAAAAAATGAATAGTGAAAAGTTTATGAAAATCCTTGCGGATTTTTTATTAAAGGCTTTTAAATGAAATTTCGTATGTATAAAAATAAATTCGTTAATATATTGTAGGGGATGGCGTCCTCGACATTGTTTTTTTCCTAAGAGGCACGTCTGGTCTCCGTGCCCTCCCGAAAACTAGGACTTTTAACTAACTTACGGCAAGAGCAGAGCCCTTGCCCTACAATGTAATATTAACTATTTACGAAATTTTTGATTTTAAAAAAGGAAAAGGAGTCTTATAAGACTCCAAATTCCTAAAATCAAAACAGGAGGAAACAAAACTCCGTCATATTCAAAAATATTATTAACAATATAAGTTTAACACAATAGGTGTTTTATTGCAAGAAATGTGCGAAATATTAATGTAAAAAAATAGTGGTAATTTTTGTAAGTTATAAATATAAAATGCTAAGTGTTTGTTTTGATTAGCATATATATAGTATATCCAACTATTAAAATAATTATAACTTTTAAATAAAGAAAGTTGTTTAGTTAATATGTACAAAGATTATGTGTGTTATTTGTACAAGAAGACAGAATTATACTTTCTATATAATATTGTGTTGATTTTGTGTATTTTATGTGATAACATTAAACTTGTAAAAAAATCGGAAAACCAAAAATTTTCGGAGGAAAAGTGAAAAGAAAAGAGAAAGGATAGTCACGGGGAAGTAACCCCAAATTTTTTTCGCAGTACGTGCGGCAAAAATGACAAGGTCATAAAAATGAAGAAAAGCTTACTAAAATTCACGGCTTGTGTATTGGCTTTATCTAGCCTATTTTCAAGTGTTACTCTAGGAGTATCAGCACAAAACGTGGAACAAACAAGTTTACAGCAAGAGTTTTCAGAAACTCAAGGGCTACCAGTAAAAACAGAGGTTAGTGTAACTCAAGATTTTGAGCCACAAGCAGACGTTAACGCTGGCAATCCGCTAGACAACTGGAGAAGTCAAAAAGGTACATTTGCACTTTCTGATGCTTCAGTTGGAATGAACCACACAGAAAACGGTGTTTCAAGCCTAAATCTTATTGGTATTGATAGTGCATCGCAACCAGGACAATTTGATGTTATCTATGATGTTGGAGAAATGCAAGTAGGTAAAAAGTTTTCTGTTTGGATGTATGACGATGGCAACTCCTATGCAACAAATGTTATATTCTTATTTGGTTCAAGCAACGATGATAGCAAGGCAAACAGAATGTACTTTGGTATGCAAAGTGGACAAAGCACATACAGAGCTTATACTGCTACTGCTTCAAACTACACAGGCTTTGACAACAGAACTGTTGCAAAATCTGCTGGTTGGCATGAGTTCACAATAGACATGACAGTTGCCGGACAAGTTTCATTCTTTGTAGACGGACAACCAAATGGTGTTGCTATGATCGATGAAGGCGAATATGCAGAGTTTGATCAAGTATCTTTTATCAACTTCTGGTCTTCAAATGCGGCTACTCCTAAAAATATGTATGTAGACGATATCACAATTACAGAGACAGCTCCTGTTCCTTCTAATTTAAGCATAGATGATAACTATGATACTTTAGATTGGGATTATGCAGATAAAAAGACAAATCCAGCTGACTATGAGTATTCAGTAGACGGCGGTGCTACATATAACGACGTTCTAACAAAGCCAATATATGTAGGCAATATCGACGTTGCACAAGGCGATTTAATGCTAAGAGCTAAAACAGATGAGGGTGCAGACTATGTGTTCCCATCAGTTAGCAATGAGTCAGCATTTACATACACTCAAAATGTTGAGTTATTCATGGAGAGAAATGTAGATTTAGATTATTTTGCTACAATTGGACACACAGCACCGTCTAAAGCACTTTCTACAGTAGAGTCAAGATCAGGCCTTACAAGTATGCAAGTATCAAGCCAAGGCGACGGCAGATTTGATATAGGCAAGCGTTATGACGAAATTGTAAGCGGTAAAGTATTAACATTATGGATGTATGATGACATGGCTGATGCTTCATACAACAACTATATTTCAGTTCAAGACCTAGACGAGGCAGGCAAATGGCAATCAGCTTCTCTAATGGGTTACCAAAATGGACTAAGCAAAACTAACTATGTAATTCGCCCAAGTTGGGGTTCTACTGAGGTTACTTCTGTAAAGAGAACAGAGGGTTGGCACTCATTCCAATGGGACTTTACATCTGGAACAACATGCAAAGCCTATATTGACGGCGTTTTAGTTAAAGAGTACGATTCTAACGGCTTTAATAGCATAGAGCTTATGGATGTTTGGTCACAAACACAACGCACTTTCTATTATGATGATTTAACAGTTACAGACAGCCTAGAGGAAGTTCCTGTAGTGCCAGCAGCACCTACAAACCCTGTAACTAACGATAACGACAACACATTTGGTTGGAATTATGTAGAGGGTAAGACTTCTGCTGACTTATATGAGATTTCGATTGACAACGGTGAGACTTTCACTACTTGTACAGCTAACCCACAAACTGTTCCAGCTATAATGCTAGATGCAGGCGAGGTTATTGTAAGACTTAAAGAGACCGCTACTGAAGAGGCTGGTTCAGTTTTAAGAAACACAGAAAGATTTACAGACCCTGTAGACGTTGTAAAAGATAAACTTCAAGAAGAGCTAGACTTTATAGCTTGTGCAAACCCTGCTGACTACACAGAAGAGTCATGGGCAATGCTAGAAGAGAAAATAACAGTAGCTGAGACAGCTATTGAGAGCCTAGAAGGTCTACAAGATGCTTTTGACGCTTTATTAGCAGCACAAGATACTTTAGTATTTGACATGGCTCCTGACACAAGATATGACTTTGATGATCAAGTTCTACCAGTTGAGCCTACTTTAGGTACTCCTGAATGGGATCCTAGTGTAAATATTACATATTCAATGGGCATGGGTCTAAGACTTGTACCAGAGCAAGTAGGAAGCCTAAAGGTTGCACAATACACTTACACATTCCCTAAAGCTATTGAAGACAAACAAATAACATTCAGATATTTTGATAACCTAAATGGTGGAGGAAACTTCGAGATTTCAGTAGGCAATTCAGAGACTGGCCAAGGACATATCATTGGTTCAAAAAATATCGATGGTTCATCTAACAGAACATACCAATTTATCGACATCGTTGATGGCGAGAAAACAAACCAAAGAGACCTTAACATCCGCCGTCGTGAAGACATGCACACAGTAGAAATTAACATGACTAACGGCAACGGAACACAAATATACATGGATGATATCCTAGTATTCTCAAACCCAGATCTAGTAGCAATTGATTACCTAGACTTCTACCTAGATAATGCTACATCAACAGCTACTCATATGACTATTGATGAATTTTCTATCTATGAGAAAAACCCTGTAACATCAATTAGCTATCCTGTAGACGAGGTTACTCTAGGCTACTATGATACATATGAGATGAACCTAGTTAATTACGAAATAGAAAAACCATATGACTATGAGACAACAGATAAGTTTACTTACTCAACAGGTGATTCTGATGTTGCCTATATTTCTAAGGGCGGTTCAATTCAGCCTATGGCAATGGAAGGCAAAACTACAGCTACTATTACTTCACCTCATGGTGTAACAAAAACTATTGACGTAAATGTAGTAGACTTTAAAGCTGAAAGCGTAAACTTAAGCGACAACCTAGTAACTCAAGAGCCAAACTTCGTAACAGATATAACAATGGAGCCTGGCGAGATTGAAATTCTAAACGCTGTAATTACTCCAGAGGGCGTAACTAACAGAGATAAAATTTGGACAAGCTCTAACTCAGCTGTTGCAACTATCAACAATGGCGAGATTAAAGCGTTGTCAGTAGGTACGACTGTTATCACAGTTGAGACAGTAGACGGCGGTCACAAAGACAGCGTTACAGTTACTGTAGCAGAAGATAGCAGAGTATACGGCAAAGAAGTATTCGTTGCAACAGATGGTAATGACTTCACAGGCGACGGTACTATGGAAAATCCATTTGCTACTGCTGAACGTGCAAGAGACGAACTAAGAGGATACTCACAACTAATTGAAGATGGTGCAGTTATCTACTTTAGAGAGGGTAACTATGCAGTAACAGATACTATTGCATTTGAAATTCAAGATTCAGGAAACCCAGACAATCCAATTAAATATTCAGCTTATAATGAAGAAGATGTAACATTTGTTGGTGGTGTAAGACTAGCTCCAGCTGATTTTGAGCTAGTAAGCGATGAAGATACATTAAATAAACTTCAAGACGATGCAGTAGGCAAAGTTTATCAAGCAGATATTAGCGAATATATTACAGGCGAATACCTAAAAATTCCTGGTGTTGGCTATGGTATGGCTACAGACGACCCTGCAAGTGTTGGCGGTTGGTTAGAGGATAGAGGAATAAACGTTACTACTCCTTACTATTCAGTTTCATTCGATAGCTCAGCTATGACATTATCACGTTGGCCAAATGTTGGCGACGAAGTTGCAAGCTCAAAATTCCCTGGTTTCACAATGATTAACAGCTTCCCAGATTCAGGACAATTCTTACGTGGTTGGAATCCTGACCAAATTGGTACATCTGGTTACGTTCCAGAAGATGAGAGAGACGCATTCGATTCATTCACAGCTAAATCAACAGAGCTAGCTAAGAGAATGGCAACATGGGAAGGCATCCCTATTGATGGCACAGATATCACAGAGCTTGACATTTGGTACGAGGGCTTCACAGGTGTTGACTATGCAACACAGAGCTCACCTATCCAATACTTTAATGCAAATGGCGAAGTTAGATCACTTATCGCAGGACATTACTGGACAAATCCAAGAGACTTCACAAGACTATATGTATTTAACTTAATTCAAGAGCTAGACATTCCTGGTGAGTGGTACCTAGATAAACAAACAGGCATGCTTTACATTATGCCTCCAGAGGGAGCAAACATGACAAGCACAGAGGAGTCAATCTCTATCTCTATGCTATCAGATACAATGTTTACTTTTGAAGATACAAACAGTATCTCAGTTGAGGACTTAAACTTAACAGATATGCTAGGTTCTGCATTTGTAATGGAGGGCGGTAGCTATAACAAGTTCTCTAATTGTAACATCTCTAACACTTCAAGTAGAGTAGGTTATATCATCTCTTCAGAGAATGGTTACCCAATGTACAGTGGTATTGAGTACTCAAACATCTTTGATGTAAACGGCGGTGTCTCAATTTCTACAGATTCTAATGGTACTTCAAATGTAAACGATGAAGAATACCATACACTAGAGCCAGCGTACAACTTTGTACATGGTAATGTATTTGACAACTACCAAACAATGAACAAAGGCTTTAACTCAGCCGTTGTAGTACACGGTGTAGGTAACTCAGTTTCTTCTAATGAAATTAAGAACTCACCTAATAATGCTATCATGTGGCAAGGTAATGACCATGTTATCGAGTTTAACGAAATTCATCATGTAGACCTTGAAACTACAGATACATCAGCTATCTATTCAGGTAGAAATACTCTACACAGAGGTACAGTAATTAAGAATAACTACTTCCACCACATTGGTAAGACAGCAAGTAATGCAAGTGCTAACTCAGCTATCTACCTAGATGACTTAACATCTGGTATAGAGATTTATGACAACTTATTTGAAGATGTTTACTGGGGCGTATTTGCTAACGGTGGACAAGACCATACAATTATCGATAATACATTCCTAGAGTGTAGATATGGTGTAGTTGCTAATGACTGGGCATACACAGGTGTTGGAAGATGGCTACAACATGGTTATGGTACAATAGCTTCTCCAAACAATACAACAATTGCAGTTGAAATTGACTGGAATTCAGAAGAAAGCGTATATAACAAATATCCATACCTAAGTACTATATTCGAGGATAACTACCTAGAGAGTAAGTACAACAAGGTTATAGGCAATACTTTCATAGATACAGCGAATATATTCCACTACATGTTGCGTGAGGTTCAACCTGCAACTACAGCAGTAGCGGTAATAGACGACTGGTACTTCGATAAGGACAATATTAAACAATAATCCAAAATAAATCAAGCTGTGGCAAATTCGCCACAGCTTGAATTTTTATAATTAATTAATAAATAATAATGCAGAAATAATAAATTTATTTAAATATTGTAGGGGAGGGTCTTACGGATTTAGTGAAGAGTGAAAAATGAATAGTGAAAAGTTGATGTGAAAATCCTTGCGGATTTTTTGATTAAAGGCTTTTTAAATAAAAATTTTGTGTTGATAAAGATAGATTTATTAATATATTGTAGGGGAGGGCGCAGAGCCCATCCCCTACAATTAAGCATGAAGATTGATTATATTATCTACATTAATTTCACAGCAACTGTGAACTATGAAGCGTCGCTGTATTTTTTGCAAATGCCAAGGAAGACAAATCCTAAAATAAATAACATAGATAGGCTTAGAACACCTATATACTCATAACCTGTGAGTACTGTTGCTGTAGAAATTAACACAGGACCTAAAACGGCTGCAAATTTTCCAAAAATATCAAAGAAACCGAAAAATTCGTTTGATCGTTCAGCTGGAATAAGCTTTCCAAAGTATGAACGGCTTAGAGCCTGAATTCCACCTTGAACTGTTCCTATCATAAATGCTAGTATCCAGAAGATTGTTTGAGCTGTGTTTACAGACTCCTTAGATCCTTGTCCTATCTCTACAACTATACCCATTACAGCTCCAATAAGTGTTATAAAGAAGTATACTATAATCGCAAACTTTAGCATGGATATTGCCTTAAATCTGTTTGTGAGCCTACCAAAGAGTATCGAGCATGGAACTGCTACAACCTGTGTTACAACAACGGCTAAAATCATGCCAACACTGTCTAGTTTAAGCGCTGTACCATAAGATGTTGCAACAGTGATTATTGTGTTTACGCCGTCTATATAGAAGAAATAGGCTAGAATAAAGAAGAATATCTTCTTGTTTCTAAAAATGTCTTTAAATGTTTTATAAAGGTTTTTAAATGAGTCTACAACTACATTTGACTTTGATTTTTCTATGTAATGAATTTGTTTTACATTTTTAAGAAGAGGAATAGAGAAAATAAACCACCATAGTGCTGTAACCACTATTGAAACTTTCATGGCTAATGGGTTGTCCATTCCCATTACCAAAAGAATTACGATACAGCCAATAAATGGAATTGTGCTACCGCCTAGGTATCCCATTGCATAACCCCAAGATGAAACCCTGTCCATTCTGTCTTTGGTGGTGACATCTGTTAGGAATGAATCATAAAATAGGTTTGCTCCAAGGTAGCCTATGTAGCCTAAAACATAGCCGATTAGCAGACCAATATAATTATCGGTAAAGGCAGAATATAGAGTTGCTAGAACTCCAAGACTTAAAAATACAGAAAAAAGCTTCTTTTTATAGCCTTTGTGGTCTCCTAATGCACCAAGGAATGGCGCTAGTAAGGCTATTGTGAATGTGGCTATGGACGTTCCTATGCTCCATAACACAAGGTTGTCTTGACCGTTTGCCTGACAGATTGCCCCAAAGTAGATAGGGAATAGGGCAGTCATAATGTTTGTTGCAAACACAGAGTTAGCCCAGTCGTAAAGCATCCAGCTTTTTTCGGTTTTTGTGAATTTGTCTCTCACTTAATTAATCCTCCATAACAGTAATTTTTATCGGCGCTAGCTATATGAACTGTCTCTATTTTCCCTTTTAAATCGCTAGGGGATGACACTAAGACAGGTACATAACTTGTGGTATGCCCAATGTAGACATTCTTTTCTTTTTCTTGCTCGAATAAAACCTTAAACGTTTTACCTACTAAAGTTTGATGATAAGCTTCTCGGCTTAAGTCGGTTTGCTTAATCATTTCTTTGCTTCTTAAGTCTTTATCTTTGTTTGGAATTTGCCCAGTCATAGAAAAAGCCTTAGTACCCTCTCTTTTTGAGTAGGCAAATACATGTGCCTGTGCAAAGCTAATTTCTTTTGCAAATTCAAGGCTAGTTTTAAACTCTTCGTCAGTTTCTTGTGGAAAACCTACCATGATATCTGTGGTGATTGCAGGGTTATCAAAATGCTTTCTTAAATTATCTACAATCTCTTTATATTCGGCGCTTGTGTAGTGACGGTTCATTTTTTTAAGGGTTTCATCACAACCACTTTGCAGTGATAGATGAAATTGAGGACATAGTTTAGTAAGTTTTGCTATTTTTATTATTAAATCTTCGCTTAATAGTTCTGGTTCTAATGAGCCTAGGCGTATTCGCTCTATTCCGTCGGTTTCATTTGCAGTTTTAAGGGCATCTAAGAGTGTTAAACCTAGGTCTTGTCCGTAACAAGAAAGATTTATTCCTGTTAGAACAATCTCTTTAAAGCCTTTATTTGCAAGTGCTGTAAACTCTCGTTGCATGTCTTCGATAGGCTTAGATCTTACCCTACCCCTTGCAAAAGGAATTATGCAGTAAGAACAAAACCTGTCGCAACCGTCTTGAATTTTGACATAGGCACGGGTTCTATCTGAAAAATTATCGAGTTCCATTTTCTCGAACTTTTCGCCTTTTTTGTGTTCGCTCACATCAATTATTCTTTGTTTGGTAGAGATGAAATTCATGATATGGTCAATAATTTTTGCCCTGTTTGCAGTGCCTAGAATTATGTCTACACCTGTAAGCTCTGATGATTTTTCGGGAAAAGCTTGAGCCATACAGCCAGTTAAAATAATCACAGCGTTAGGATTTTTACCCTGCTCACGCCTTAAAGTTTGCCTTACCTTTTGGTCGCCTGTTGAGGTGACTGTGCAAGAGTTTAGAATAAATATGTCGGCTTGCTCGGTTTTTTCACAAGGAGTAAATCCGTTTTTATTTAGTATAGAGGCAAGTACTTCCGATTCATAGCGGTTTACCTTGCACCCTAAGGTGGTTATTTTATATTTCAAATAGTTTCCTTCTTTCTGGTGGTTTAGAGGTGTTGATTGTGTTTTTTGATTTAAAATAAATTCATTAAAACGAACAAATTAATGTAGGGGACGGGTCTTCCGTCCCGTGTAAATTTAGCTAAAACTCTAGTTTTCGGAACGGTCAAGACCAGATATACCTCTTACGTTTTTTAGTTTAAAATTAATTCGATAAATTTCACAAATTTATGTAGGGGCGGATATTATCCGCCTATGAAACTTAGGCGAAATCACGGATTTTTTAGGCGGATAATATCCGCCCCTACATAGCTATATTTTCCTAATCAACACGTCTGCACTCAGACCCTCCATTACAAATAAACATTGATTTTCACAATAATTATGAATTATGAATTATAAAGTAAGTTATTTTCTTCTAAAGCAAGGTGTAACTCTTCCCATAAAATCATAAGGTTTTCTGATTCCTCTTTTAACTCATTTAATTGGGCTGAAAGCTCTAATGCTTTTTGGTAGTCGGTAGAATTTTCAGCTAATAAAATTTCAGTCTCTTCTATCTTAAGTTCATTGTCTTCAATGTCTTTTTCGCATTTTTTTAGTGCGTTTTGCTTTTTTCTTATAAGTGCGTTTCGCTCTTTATTTAGCTTATAATTATTGACCTTAGGTTCTTCTTTTGGAGCCTCGGTCTCTTTTTTAAGCTTGCTGTCTAGGAAGTCGTCATAGTTTCCTAAATATTCTTCTATTCCGTCTTTTGTTAAGTACATTATTTTTGTGGCAAGTTTATTTATTAAATATCTGTCATGAGAAACAACAAGCATTGTTCCTTCATAGGCTAAAAGTGCGTTCTCTAAGGCTTCTCTTGAACTTATGTCTAAATGGTTTGTAGGTTCGTCAAGAATTAAGAAATTGGTCTTTTGAAGCATGAGTTTAAGCAAAAGAACCCTTGCCCTTTCGCCGCCGCTAAGACCTTTTATAGGCTTAAAAACTTCTTCGCCCCTAAATAAAAACACTGCTAGGGCGTTTCTGATTTCTGTTTGAGTCATGCTTGGGTGCAAGTCCCAAATTTCATCTATTACAGTCTTAGATTCATCTAAATTTTGTTGTGCCTGATCATAATAGCCAACATCTATGCAAGAACCAAAGTCAAAATCGCCTTTGTTTGCCTTGTAGTTGCCCAAAAGCACCTTTAAAAGAGAGGTTTTTCCACAGCCGTTAGGGCCTAAAAGAAAGTTTTTATCTAAACGTCTTATAAGGAAATTTACATCTTCAAACAGTTTTTTATCGCCAAAACCTAAGGATATATTTTCAGCCTTTAACACTTCGTTTCCGCCTCTTTGGCTAGGTTTAAACTCAAACCTTATCTCGTCTGGCTCTTCATCTGGTTTAACTAAGGTTTCTGAAATTCTATCTATAGATTTTTGTTTGTGGGCAATGGTTATATAGTTTCTTTTTTGGTTAAATCTTTTTTGTTGCTCAATTATGCCCTCTATTCTTTTAATTTCAGTCAAGGACTTTTCGTATTCTCGTTGTTCGCTTAAATTTCTAAGCTCTTTTTGTCCTACATAGGCTGTGTAGTTGCCCTTATAGCTTGTAAGGGATGTTCTGTCTATTTCAAAGGTTTTCTCTGTAACCTTGTCAAGGAAATATCTATCATGCGATATAACGATAAATGCACCGCTGTAATTTTTTAAGAAGTCTTCAAGCCATTCACTTGCCTCAATGTCTAAGTGGTTGGTAGGCTCGTCGAGCAAAAGCAGGTTTGCGCCGCTTAAAAGCATTTTAGCCAACTGCAATTTACCTTTTTGTCCACCGCTAAGCACCGAAACAGGCTCAATTATTTCTTTTTCTGTAAATCCTAGACCTATAAGTGTAGACTTTACCCTATTTTTATAGGTAAGTCCGCCTAAATCTACAAATTTCTCGTTTAATGCAAGTTGCTTCTCGATAAGTCCGTGCAAATCGCCTTTGGTTGCACTAAGTTTGTGGTTAAGCTCGTCTAGCTCTATTTCCATTTGCTCTAAATCAGAGAAAATAGAGAGAACTTCTTTATATGCGGTTCGGCTTTCATCTCTTACAACATGTTGCTCCATGTATCCTATCTTGCAATCTTTCGCAAGATAAAATGCACCGTCGTCAGGCTCATATACTCCCGACAACATCTTAATAAGAGTGGTTTTTCCGCTACCGTTAATTCCTACCAGTCCAGCATGTTCGCCTTTTTGAAGCTCAAAATTTATATTTTCAATTATGGTTTCTGAACCAAATACTTTTTTTAAGTTTACTACATTTAAAATTGACATTACTATCTCTCCTATACTATCCTTTATAGTATAATTAATTTTATAAGATAAATCAAGGTTATTTTAAAGTTTATTTGTTAAAGTTGAGTTAAATGGATATTTTAGTTTATTTCTTTGTAAAAATGGCTTGATTTTTTGAAACGATAATAGTATAATGAGCTAAAAGCTAAGAACTAATAGTGAAAGACTATTTAGGCTAAGGACTAATGGTGAAAAACTAATTAGACTAGAGGTTTTTTAAAGAAAAATTTTGTATGGATAAAAATAAAGTTATTAAAATATTGTAGGGGAGGGTCTGAAGTGCCCTCCCGAAATCTAGAGTTTATCCATACTTCTAGGGAGGGCGCTTCAGACCCTCCCCTACAATCAGTTATAAAGTTTTAGTGTTGACAAGGTACTAAAAGCTAATGACTAAATTAGCGAGAATAGTTCTTCACTTTTAGTTTTTAGTTATTAGCCAAATTTATGGAGGTGTTATTATGAGATGTCCTTTTTGCAATTATGGAGACAGTAAGGTTATAGATTCTCGTCCTACTGATGAGGGAATAAAAATTCGCAGAAGACGTGAATGTATAAGCTGTTCAAACAGATTTACTACATATGAAGCCATTGAAGATGTGCCTATTGTTGTAATTAAAAAAGATAAGTCAAGAGAAACATTCAACAGAAATAAACTGATGAATGGTCTTTTGCGTGCCTGTGAGAAACGTCCTGTATCTGTAGATACATTAGAGAAGATAGTAGATGAAATTGAGTATCTACTTCAAAACTCACTAGATAGAGAAGTG
Organism: uncultured Eubacteriales bacterium; assembly: GCA_964369225.1. Classification (GTDB taxonomy): domain Bacteria; phylum Bacillota; class Clostridia; order Oscillospirales; family Acutalibacteraceae; genus SIG603. Next base: position 20,835 of record CAYJER010000015.1, on the reverse strand, counting down.
CCGTCGCATATGATAGGCACATATGCAATGGAAAAACTAAAAAATGTAGATGAAATAGCTTATGTCCGATTTGCCTCTGTGTACAGACAATTCAAAGACATTAACACATTCATGGACGAGCTAAACAAAATAATTAATAATAGATAAGCGAAAGGTAAGCCCTATTATGGATTTTAAGAATTATTTGAAAATCAGTGATGAAGCCTATAAAAAAGTTCAAAAGAACAAAGAAGATTACAAGGTTTATAATGATTATGAAAAAGCAATGCCTAAAATAGTTATTAACACTCCAAACAGAAACAAGTTTACAACTCCAGAGCTTATTTCTTCACCAGAGATAATGCTTAAAAACAATCTTGATACTGTTCAAAACCATCTTGATATAGGGGACGACTACATTCCTCAAGCAAGAATTGAGTTTGGAACAGGTCAGTTTGCACATGCCTTTGGTTGCGAAATGTATATTCCAGAGAATAGCCCTGTATGCAATAAGTCTCATATTCTTTATGAGCTTGAAGACATTGAGAACCTAGAGCTACCAGATATTAACGCTGGTTGGATGGCTAAAGTTTATGAGTTTACAAAGTTTTACACCGAGAATAAACCCGAAATTGTAGAAATGCAACTTCCTGATTATCAAGGTCCGTTTAATAATGCTCAACTTTTAAGAGGAACCGATATTTTATTTGATTTTTATGACAGTCCAGAGCATGTGCATATCTTACTAGATAAGATGACAGACTATCAAATTCAAATTAGTAAGTATTACAGAGAGTTAGCAGGAATGGAAGAGGGCTACTTTGCAGACTGGGGAATGTACTGGAAAGGTGGAGCTAGAATTTGTAACTGTTCACTTCATCTTTTAAGCACAGAGTTTTACAGAGACTTCATTAAACAATATGATGAGAAATTTTTAGATGCCATGGGTGGAGGCAGAATACATTATTGTGGCACTCATGACAATGGCTTGATTGACATGTTAGCGAATGTCAAGAATAATAATGGATTAGATTTAGACTCACAATTCCACAATATTTGGGAGACTTGTGGAAAACTACCTAAGGAAACTGTGGTAACTATGCCAGCGAGTGAGGCTGACATTACAAGAATTTTGTCAGGTGATTTTCCTAACAAGAGAAATATTGTGCTTAGCATGAATGCAGACAATATTGAAGATGGAAAATACCTATATCAAAATATAAAAAAAGTTATTGAAAAGAAATTTAAGTGAGGGAATTTTCATGAATTCAAGAGAGCGTGTAAGAGCAGCAATGCAAAGACAAAAAACAGACAGAGTACCGGCGGCGTTTGAGTCTGTAGGCAAGGTTAAAGAGAGATTAATGGCTCATTTAGGGCTGAACACTCATAAAGAGTTTATCGATAAATTAGGTATAGATATAGTATATGCGTCACCTAAATACATCGGACCTAAACTAGATGTAGTAGTGCATGAAAACGGTGAAAAAACTCAAACTTCTTTCTGGGGATATAAAGAGACTTCACACAGCACAGGAATTGACTCATACTTTATGACAAGTTATTTTCCACTAAACGACGTTAGCACTGTTGAAGAAGTTGACAACTACAACTGGCCAAATCCTGATTGGTTCGATTATTCAGCAATCAAAAAGACAATTGAAGAATATCCTGATAAGGCTGTAGTTATAGGTCATGAAGGACCATTCCAAATTTCTACATACCTAATCAACATGGAGAATTTGTTTATTCTTATGTGTGAAGAGCCAGAGGTTGCACAAAGAATTTTAGATAAAATGGTAGAATTTGAATACGAGTACTACAAAAGATGCTTTGAAGCTGGCGAGGGTAAAGTTGACATTTTGCGTACACATGATGACTACGGTACACAAATATCACTACTATTCAGCATTGATATGTGGAGAGAATTTTTCAAAGAGAACACAAAGAAATTAGTTGAGTTATCACATAGCTATGGTGCGTTCTTCCAACAACATTCATGCGGAGCGGTTTCCCCAGTTATTGAAGATTTAATTGATTGCGGAGTTGACTCACTAGAGCCAATCCAAAAGGTTGAGGGCTTAGAGGTTGAATCTTTAGCTAAAAAGTACGGCGGTAGAATTACATTCCATGGCGGAGTTGACACACAAGGCGTGCTACCAAATGGAACTGTAGATGAGGTTAAGGCTGAAACACGTAAGTTTATTGAAACTTTAGGAACAACAAACGGATACATCCTAATGGCAAGCCAAGGCTTTGAGGGTGATGTTCCACTAGAAAATATTGAAGCTGTATACTCGGTTGACAGAACAGTTTAATTTTTTGGAGAACAAAATTGAAACAAAGAAAAATTGAGTACGGTGACAAAAATTTAATCGGTTCTAGGGTCGAAAACTACAGAAAAAGCATAGGAATGAAACAAAAAGAACTACTAGCAAGGCTACAAGTCATGGGAGTAGACATGAGTACCTCGGCACTTTCTAAAATTGAAGGCCAAAGTAGAGTTGTAACAGACATTGAGTTGCTTGCAATCTCAAAAATTCTAAATGTATCTGTCATGTGGCTATTAACAGGTCGGGACGCCCCGACAGGCAATTCGCACACATAAATAATGCTAATTTATAGTTTTATTGCCTGCGTTAGTAATTGAGAGTGGAAAATTGAGAATGAAGAATTATAAACTGCATTAATTCATTAAAGTTCACAAATTAATGTAGTACTTTGTTAAAACAAAAATTCTGTATATATAAAGATAAAGTTGTTAAAATATTGTAGGGGAGGGTCTCCGTGCCCTCCCGAGAAGTATGGATAACCGCTAGCTTTCGGGAGGGCACGGAGACCCTCCCCTACAATGCACACTCCCACACCAAAAAATCAAAAAAAATACTTGATTTTTTTATAAAACTATGGTATAATATTTGAGCATTTGAAATCCGTAGGCCCTCAAAAGCTGTCTATGGGATTCAAAACTCGTAAAGAGTAATGAAACGGGTAGTCCTCTGTCCTTGCAAGACAAGAATATCCAAAATATATTAATATTGGAGGAAAATCAAATGGACGCATTAAAATTAATTTCAAATTCATCATTAAAAGAGCAAGCACCTCAATTTAACATCGGTGACACTGTAAGAGTTGGTGTTAATATCCGTGAGGGTGAAAAAGAGAGAGTTCAAAACTTCGAGGGTACAGTTATTGCTAAAAAAGGCAGTGGCATAAGCGAGACTTTCACACTTCGCCGTGTTTCTTATGGCGTTGGTGTAGAGAGAGTTTTCCCACTTCACTCACCAAACGTTAAAGATGTTACAATCATCAGACGTGGTAAAGTTAGACGTGCTAAGCTATATTACCTACGTGATAGAGTTGGTAAAGCTGCTAAAGTTAAAGAGCAACTACGTAAATAATTTTTACAAAATTATAATTTGAAAGAGAGGTTTTATGCCTCTCTTTTTTTGTATTTAACCTATAAATTATATTAAAAAACAGAATATTTAATAAATAATAAATATAAAATTTGGTAATGTTGACTATTGACAGATTGATATTACAAATGCTATAATTTAAAAACAGACAAGTCGACAGGTCAAGTTTATTAACGGTGGTGATAGGGGAATATATGAAAAAAAGTAAATTAATTGTAGTTTTTGCGGTTGTTTTAGTAATAATTGTTTCTGCTGTTGTTTATTTCATGCCAATTTCATTCTCTGAATTAACCATTAACAATAAAATGGTAAAGATTGATGTCTTTGAAAGAGATTTTGAAGATGATGAATTTGTTCATGGCTTTGAAACATATGAGTTTGCCAAAGACTCAAGTGAACAACAGGAATTGTATGAAATATTAGAAAAATATAATTACAGTAGAAGGCTGTTTGGTCTTCCGTTTGAAGTTTTAAAAGATGATCTTTATAGCAATATAGGAATACTGTTAATTGAGGAAAATGATTATACCACTATAACTATTGAGACTGGCGGTATTTGTACTATAGAAGGTAAAGAATATTATGTGTACAATGTGTATGAGCTAATTAATGAGATTGAGAACTTCTTAAGTTAATTTATTGTGGAAGAGGGAAGATTTATGAAAAGAATTAAGTTAGTTGTAATTTTTGCGGTTGTTTTAGTCACTGTATTTTCAGCCTTTGTTTATTTTAATCCTATTTCACTAGGTGATGTAACTAAGGGGCATTCAGTTGATACAGTAGCGTTAGTTCAAAGAAAATTTGTAGAAGATATTATAGAGTATGAAAGTTTTACATATGACATTGAAGAGTATTCGATATTAGAAGCAGATTTATTCTCGATATTAGAAAAATACAATTACAGCAGAACTTTGTTCTATTTCCAAAATGCTAATGAAGAGCCAAACAAAAATACAATTGACATTTGGTTTGATAGCCTAGACGGTAGTGGCATTAGTATTTCATCTTCTGGAGTATGCAAAATTAACGGAAATATCGTAACAGTTTATGAGGCAGAAAAGCTTGTAGATGAGCTTATGAGCTTTTTTGCAGAACATGAGGACTTAAAGGAAGAGTTATAATTGAAATTTGTTTAGAATAACCAATAAATTCGATCTAAAAGGGGGGTATTTTTACCTCTCTTTGTTATTTTTTACTTTATTTTTTCATAAATTAATGTTATCATATTAATAAGATAATTTTAACGAAAGGCAAGCCTTGTAGGTTTGATTTGTATATATGAGTAAAAAAATTCAAAAAGATATTTTTGCAATAGTCGAGGAGCTAGTTGTAGCCATTGCAGTAGTGGTTATATTGTTCTCATTTGTTTTTAAAGTTGTTGCGGTAAACGGAAATTCCATGTTGCCAAACCTTGAAAATGGCGATAGATTGGTAATTAGTTGTATAAATTTTGGCTATGAACAAGGTGACATTGTTGTAGCGAATGAGGTTTTAGAAAATCCTATAATTAAAAGAGTTATTGCAACAGAGGGGCAAACTGTTGACATTGATGTAGAGACAGGTACAGTTTATGTAGACGGTGTAGCGCTTGATGAGAGCCAGTTTGGTCTTGAAAACGGAATGACACTTAAAGCACCTGAATATTTGCCTCAATTAGAGTTCCCAACAGTTGTTCCAGAGAACACATTGTTTGTTTTAGGCGATAACAGAGGAGTTTCAGAGGACAGCCGTTTTCAGTCTGTTGGAATGATAGACGAGAGAAATATTACTGGTAAAGCCTTAATCAGATTCTTGCCGTTTGATAAATTCGGCGGGGTGTGAGCCGATAAAATAAATTTGTAAAAACATTGTAGGGGAGGGTCTGAGTGCAGACGTGTTGATTAGCAAATTTAGCCATGTAGGGGCGGATATTATCCGCCTAAGAATTTGGTAATTTTGCCTAAGTTTCATAGGCGGATAATATCCGCCCCTACATGGATTTGTGAAATTTAACGAATTAATTTTAAACTCAAAATCCTAAGAGGCACGTCTGCGCAGAGACCCTCCCCTACAATGTACATTTAAGTTTGCTTAAGTCTAAGACTTGAGACCCTCCCCTACAAATAAGCATTAAAATTGCTTAGGAACGATATCGATTATTTAAAAAAATGGAGAAAATAGATGAAACAAAATTCTTTTGAAGAACAAAACAATAGTATTAGAATACAATGGTTTCCGGGTCACATGACAAGAACCAAAAGAAAGATTGAGAGCAGTCTTAAACTTGTTGACATTGTAGCAGAAATTGTGGACGCTCGTATTCCGCTTAGCAGTAGAAACCCTGTGCTTGACAGCATAATTAAGTCAAAGTCTAGGATAATTCTGCTTAACAAAACAGACATGGCAGACCCTAGACAAACAGAAAAATGGCTGAACTTTTTTGCTTCAAAGAAGATAAAGGCGGTTCAAATAGACTGTAAGAGTGGTAGAGGTTTAAATCAACTTTTGCCAGCGTGTAAAGAGGTGCTAAAAGAGCAAGTTGAGGCTTGGGCTAGAAAAGGCATGATAGGAAGACCTATAAAAATCATGGTTGTAGGTATTCCGAATGTTGGTAAGTCTTCGCTTATAAACAAAATGTGCAAAGGCAAGGCTGGTAAGGCAGATGTTCAAGACAGACCAGGTGTCACAAGAGAAAACCGTTGGTTTACTATTAGAGAAGGTTTTGAACTTCTTGATACTCCGGGTGTTCTATGGCCTAAGTTTGAAGACCCAGAGGTAGGGCAAAGGCTTGCAATGACTGGCGCTGTTAAAGATGATGTAGTAGACATCGAGGGACTAGCATGTATCTTGCTTGAAGAGCTAAAGAAAATGTATCCAAACGCTGTTTCAAACCGTTATGAGGTTGAAGTTAGCGACGAAATGAAAGGATATGAAATACTTGAAGCCGTAGGAAGGAAAAGGGGAATGCTTATTTCTGGTGGCGAGATAAACACAGAAAGAGCGGCGATATCTGTTCTTGACGAGTTTAGAGCAGGAAAACTAGGCAGAATTACCCTAGAACAACTATGAACTATGAATATGAAATAGCCTTAAGAGATAAAGGCTATAAAATGATATGTGGAATTGACGAGGCAGGAAGAGGCCCTTTTGCAGGGTCGGTTTTTGCCTCGGCGGTTATTTTGCCTATAGATTGTGAAATTGACGGGCTTAACGACTCTAAAAAACTTACCGAGAAAAAAAGAGAATATCTTTTTGAAATTATAAAAGAAAAGGCAATAGCCTATAAAATTGCAGATGTAGACTGCAAAATTATCGATGAAATTAATATTTTACAGGCGACCATGCTTGCAATGCAGACTGCATGCAGTGGAATAAATGCAGATTTCGCCTTAGTAGACGGAAATAAATTGCCAAACCTTGAAATAGAGGGAATGTCTATTGTAAAGGGAGACAGCCTTTCACCAAATATTGCGGCGGCATCCATTTTGGCAAAAGTAAGCCGTGACAGAGAAATGATAGAAATGGATAAAATTTACCCTGAATACGGGTTTGCAAAACATAAAGGATACGGCACAAAACAACATATTGAAGCCTTAATAAAATATGGAGTCACCGATATTCACAGAAATTCGTTCCTTAAAAAATTAAGGGCAAAAGGATTGTTAGATTAAACTTAATTTGTTAAAACGCATAAATTGTAGGGGCGGATATTATCCGCCTGTGAAATTTAGACTAAATTAAGGGCTTTTTAGGCGGATGATATCCGCCCCTACAAGGATATTTTTCTAATAAACACAGAGGTTCACCCCTACAATTAAGCATTAAGAAAGTACATAAAATAGAAAGGTGTTATATGAGTCTTATAATTGGGAAAAAAGGCGAGGATTATTGTGTTAAAATGCTCAAAAAAAGCAAATATAAGATTATAACAAGAAATTTCAGGTCGAAATTTGGCGAGATTGACATAATCGCAAAAAAGAATGACACCGTTATATTTATTGAAGTTAAGACAAGAGACAAAAACTCGTGGCATCATCCAGCCGAGGCGGTTGACTACTATAAAAGAAAAAAGATAATTTCCACGGCTAAATATTATCAAATGCTTTCTAAAACACAAGAAAATTATAGGTTCGATGTTTGCTGTGTTATAACCGATAACGGAAAGGTTATTGAATATTCTCATATAGAAAATGCCTTTTATGAGAACGCTAGGTTTTAGTAAATTTGTTGAATCGAACAGTTTAATGTAGGGGACGGGTTTTCCGTCCCGAAAAATATGGAGTTTTAACTAAATTCTCGGACGACCACAGGTCGCCCCTACAAAACAATAGAAAGGACAGTCACGGGGAACAACTCCGGAAATTTATCGCATTTTGTGCGGCAAAATGACATGGTTATAAAAATGCCAAAAGAGCAAAAACAAAATTTTTTGCAGGGTACAGCAATTCTAGCGGCAGCTACATTAATAGTTAAATTGCTAAGCCTGCTTTTTACAATACCGCTTGCAAATCTTATAAGCGTAGAGGGAATGTCGTATTTCTATACAGCTTATGAGATTTTCACGCTATTTTTAATACTTTCAACTTCTGGTGTGCCTGTTGCGGTGTCTAAATTAGTTGGCGCTGCCTATGCGCAGAAAAAACCAAAAGAACAAAGAAGAATATTCAATGTTTCACTTGCGATATTTTTAGTTTCTGGTGGAGTATGTTCTTTTATAATGATGGCATTCTCTGGGGTAATTGCTAATTTTATGGGCAATCCTGGGGCGCAATCCACAATAATAGCGTTAGCTCCTACAGTCTTTTTCCTTTCTGTAACCTGTGCGTTTAGAGGATATTTCCAAGGTTTATCTAACATGATTCCAACTGCTACATCACAAGTTATAGAGGCGGTAATCAAGATTGTTGTAGGTGTTGGTCTAGCCATGTATATAATGGAGACAAACGGTTCAGATCAAATGGCTGCTACAGGTGCTATTGTAGGTGTTTCTATAAGTGCTAGTGTTGCGACAATTTATTTATTCTTCTATAAATTATGGCTTAATAAAAGAGAGAAAAAGTTAATATTAGAGGATACATCTGAAGTAAGCCCTACAAATGTAATATTTAAGAACATAATAACATTTTCAATACCTATTATCATAGGTTCATGCTTTTTAACAGTGCTTGATAACATAGATTCAGCCATTTTAATGGCAAGACTTAAAGACGGAGCAGGACTTACAGAGTCAGAAGCGCTTACAGCAAGAGGTCTTTTAGGTCACGCTAAAAAGTTTTTTGACTTGCCTACAGCCTTTGTTGTTCCAATTTCTATAAGTTTGTTGCCTATACTTTCTGGTGCAGTTGCAAGAGACGACAAGGCAGACATCAAAAAATTTACAACTCTTTCTATGAGAGTTACCTTGATGCTTTCAGTTCCGGCGAGTATCGCAATGGCTTTGTTCTCATTCCCGATTTCTGATTTATTACTGTTTAACAACAGTGAGGCAGCATCTGGCACAGCGCCTATACTTAGCTTGCTTAGCATGTCGATTGCGTTTAACACGGCAATTTATACAACTAACACCATACTTCAATCTTTTGGAAAAACAAAGTTGCCTGTAATTAACATGGCAATAGGTGGAATAGTTAAAATTATTTTATCGTTTATATTAGTTTCAATTCCAAGCATAAATGTAATGGGTTCACCAATGAGTACTTTTGTTGGATATGTTGTTATTTTATCGCTTAACTTAAACTCAATGAGACGACACAATATCACATGGGACGGAATGTTAAAATCTGCAAAAGGTCCTATGATTTCAGCTGTGATAATGGGTGTGGTGTCGTTCGGTATTTACAGATTAATAGAACTTTTCATAGTTTCAAAGTTTACTATATTGATAATAATTCCTGTTGCAGTAATTATATATGTGTTAAGCCTATTTATATTTAAATTTATTAAATATGAAGATGTTGCATATATCCCAAAAGGACATATAATAATTAAACTATTTAAACTGAAACAAAATTTATAATTCATAATTGATAGATTTGCCCACTTTTTAAATAAAAATCTAGTATGGATTAAAAATAAATTTGTTAAATTATTGTAGGGGAGGGTCTTGAGTGCAGACGTGTTGATTAGGATTTTGAGTTTAAAATAAATTCGTTAAAACGCACAAATAAATGTAGGGGACGGGTTTTCCGTTCCGTGAAAATTTAGCTAAAACCTCTAGTTTTTCGGGACGGAAAACCCGTCTCCTACATGGTTAAATTTGCTAAGAGGCAGGTCTGCACTCAAGACCCTCCCCTACAATAGTTAGCATAAATTGAAGTATGTGTAAAAAATCAAAGAGAAAGGACAGTCACGGGGAATTAACCCGAAATTTTAATCGTATTATATGCGGAAAAAATGACAAGGACATATAATGAAACAATTAGCTGTATTTTTAAAAGACTATAAAAAAGAATGTATAATAGGACCTGCCTTTAAATTATTAGAGGCTTGTTTTGAGTTATTCATACCTTTGCTTGTAGCTTTAATAATTGATGTTGGAATTAAAAACAACGACATAGGCTACATAATAAACATGTGTTTAATTTTGGTAGCGCTAGCTGTAGTCGGGATGATATGCTCTTTTACGGCTCAATATTTTGCAGCTAAGGCAGCAGTCGGTTTTTCTTCAAAACTTAGACATGCACTAATGAAGAAAATTCAAAGTTTTGGATTTAAAGAGATAGACAGCCTAACAACCGCTACACTAATCACTAGAATGACATCCGATGTAAATCAGGTGCAAAATGGAATAAATTTAAATTTAAGGCTATTACTGCGTTCGCCTTTTGTTGTGGCAGGTTCTGTGATTATGGCGTTTACAATCAGCTTTCAAATAGGTCTAATTTTCTTGATTGTAGTTCCTGTTTTATGCTTGTTAGTGTTTGGAATGATGCTTTTAACAATGCCAAAATACAAGAAAGTTCAATCAAACCTAGACGAGGTTACAAAGTCCTCACGTGAAAATCTTAGTGGAGTAAGGGTTTTACGTGCCTTTTGTCGTGAAGACGAAGAGGTGACAGGATTTAAAAATAAGACAAACAACCTATATAACACACAGGTTCATGTTGCTAGATTTTCAGCTTTGCTTAACCCTCTTACATTTATTGTTATAAATTTAGGAATAATATTCCTAATATACAACGGTGCGATAGAGGTTGACGGCGGAATTTTAACCCAAGGGCAAGTAATAGCTCTTTATAACTACATGGGGCAAATTTTGGTAGAACTTATCAAGACTGCCGACTTCATAGTTGCAACAACTAAGGCTGTGGCATGTGCTAAAAGAATTGTCACAGTTCTTCAAACTAATCCTTCACAAAATAAGGGAAACAAAAAGCAAACTATAAATGGTGAGGTTGAATTTAAGAATGTTTCACTTAAATATTATGAAGACAGTGATGAGGCGTTATCTAATATAAGCTTTAAGGCTGAAAAAGGACAAATTATAGGAGTTCTAGGCTCTACAGGTTCTGGTAAATCTTCACTTGTAAACTTAATTCCACGATTTTACGACTGCACTAATGGTTCAGTTTTAATAGACGGAGTAGACGTTAAACATTTAGAAAATATAACAGAGCAAATAGCTGTTGTGCCTCAAAAGGCTGTGCTTTTTAAAGGTAGCATAAAATCTAACCTTGAATGGGGAAAAGAAAATGCAACCGAAGAAGAAATGCAAACCGCACTAAATACAGCTCAGGCTAATTCGCTTGCTAAAGACGGAACAGAAAGAACAGTTGATCAAGGTGGAAGAAATTTCTCTGGCGGAGAAAAACAAAGGCTTACAATTGCTAGAGCTTTGATGAAAAATTCAAACATATTAATTCTTGATGATAGCTCGAGTGCGCTTGATTATGCCACAGATGCAAATTTAAGAAAGAGTATAGCAAATCTTCCAAACAGACCAACTACATTTATAGTTTCGCAAAGGGCATCATCTGTTTTGAATGCAGATTTAATCTTAGTGCTTGATGATGGTAGACTAGTTGGAAGCAATACACATGAAAAGCTTTTAGAGGTATGTGAAGAATATCAAAAGATATACTATGCACAGTTCCCACAAAGTAACTAATTAGGCTAAGGGCTAATGACTAATGGTGAAAGACTTTTTAGTATGGACTAAAAATAAAGTTATTAAAATATTGTAGGGGAGGGCACAGAGACCAGACGTGCCTCTTAGCAAATTTAGCCATGTAGGGGTGGATATTATCCGCCTAAGAATTTGATGATTTTGCCTAAGTTTCATAGGCGGATAATATCCGCCCCTACATGGATTTGTGAAATTTAACGAATTAATTTTAAACTCAAAATCCTAAGAGGCACGTCTGCACACAGACCCTCCCCTACAATATAGCATTAAGTTTGATATATTACTTACAAGGTTTAAATGTCAAGTTTTAGATTTTACATGATACTACATGGCTAAATTTGTTAAGAGGTAAGTCTGTTGATAGTCCTTCACCTTTAGCCATTAGTCGAATAACAAAGGAGGCAGAAAATGTTTAAAAGACGTATAGTCGCAAAAAAAATAATAAAGAGAATTAAAAAGTTTATTCCGCTTTTAATACTCTCACTGATTTTTGCAATGAGTACAGTTGCGTTAAATCTTTATATACCTGTGCTTATAGGGCAAGGAATAGACAAAATACAAGAGCAAAACAGTGTAAACTTTGAAGCATTAGTTCCAATACTGATGACAATAGGTCTATGCGTATTGGGTGTTGCGGTGTTTCAATGGTTCATGACAATAATAAACAACAAGATAAGTTATAATGTTGTTAAAGAATTAAGAAACGACCTTTTCACACATATACAGTCACTGCCTTTAAAGTATATAGACAAAAAGCAAAGCGGTGATATAGTAAGCCGTATGATAAGCGATATTGACCAATTCTTAGATGGATTATTGCTAGGTTTTTCACAGTTCTTAATTGGAGTTCTTACAATAATTGGAACTTTATGTTTCATGCTTAGTTTAAGTTGGCAAATAAGCCTAGTAGTAGTTTTGGTAACTCCGCTTTCGTTCGTTGTTGCCTCGTTCATTGCGAATAAAACTCACTCGATGTTTAAACAGCAGTCAGAGATTAGGGCAGAGCAGACAGCCATAGTTGATGAAGCTATAGGCGAACTTAAAACAGTAAAAGCATTCTCAAGAGAAGATGAGATATTAGAGACTTTTGATGAAGTCAACGAAAGATTAAGAGCCTGTTCGCTAAAAGCAACATTCTTTTCATCATTAACTAACCCAGCTACAAGGTTTGTAAACTCGATAGTTTATGCTGGTGCCTTGGTTGTTGGTGCGTTGCTTGCAATTAACGGCGGAATTAGCGTAGGTGGTCTTACAAGCTTTCTTGTATACTCTAATCAATACACAAAGCCGTTTAACGAGATTTCAGGCGTAATTGCAGAACTTCAAAACGCACTTGCCTGTGCTAACAGAGTTTTTGAGATTTTAGAGGAAGAAACATTACCAAATGAAAAAGATAAAGCACACAAGATAAACAAAAGTAGCGACATAGAAATTAAGTCTGTAGATTTTTCTTACACAAAAGAAAAAGAGCTTATAAAAGATTTTAACCTAAAGCTTAAGAGTGGGCAGACAGTTGCGATAGTAGGTCCTACAGGCTGTGGTAAGACTACAGTTATAAATCTTTTGATGAGATTTTACGAGGTTGACAGCGGAGACATTTTGATAGACAGTGTTAGCACAAAACAGATGTCAAGGCAAACCTTAAGAAATTCTTTTGGAATGGTATTGCAAGATACTTGGCTGAAATCTGGCAGTATTAAGGATAACATTAAAATGAAAAATCCTAACGCTACAGACGAAGAAGTGATTAATGCGGCAAAATCAGCCAGAGCGCACGGATTTATAAGAAGACTTCCAAAAGGATACGACACTTTAATTGGTGAAAACGGTGGTTCATTATCTGTAGGGCAAAAACAGCTTTTATGTATAGCAAGGCTAATGCTATCTTTGCCGCCAATGTTAATACTAGACGAGGCTACAAGCTCTATAGACACCGCAACAGAACTTAGAATACAAGAAGCCTTTAGCAAGATGATGAAAGGCAGAACTACTTTTATAGTGGCGCACAGATTATCAACAATTAGAAATGCTGATGTTATATTAGTTATGGATAAGGGTAGAATAATTGAACAAGGAAATCACCACGAACTAATAAAAAAGAATGGATTTTACGCAAATTTAATAAATAGTCAGTATAAAACATTGTAATTTCAAAAATATATGTTATAATGTATAAAAACTAAGAAAGGTTTTGTCACAGTTGTGATAGGGGTATATATGGAAAAAAAGAAAATTCCGTGGAACATAATATATCTTGTGGCTACAGTCATAGTCCTAGGTGTTTTTATAGTAGCAAACAATCAAATACAAAATGTTACAGAAGCACTAGCACATTTATCTCCGTTTTATGTGGTGATGGCAGTCTTAACTTTGCTAGGTTACTGTTGTCTTGAGGGTGGAACAATAGCTTTTCTTTTCAGGTCAATAAAGCAAAGAACTAGCCTTTTTTCTTGTATCAAGATAGGAATTATAGGAATTTATTATTCTTATATTACACCGAGTTCAACAGGTGGGCAACCGTCACAGGTAGCTTATTTTAAAAGAGATAACAAAATAGACATAGGAGTGTCAGCAGCTACCTTGTGGATAAAGTTTGTGTGTTATCAAATTGCACTTGTAACTTGTGCGGTGGTAGGCTTAGTGTTCTCGTTTAGCTCAATCAACCAAAATTCACCAGAGGTAGTACCATTTATTTTTGTAGGATTTTTCTTTAATCTATTTTGGTTAGCTGTTTTACTTATGGTTTTCTCAAAAAGAATTTTTTCAAAATTTATTATTTTAATTGGAAAATTAATAATGAAGCTAAAATTCCTAAAAAAAAGAGAGTCTTATGTAGACTCTGTTAATAAGTTTGAAATTGAATTTAGAGATTATGCAAAAATGTTTAGAAATAATAAAAGAAGCATTGCTGTGTCAATAGTGCTATCTTTTATGCAAGTTATATTACAAATGTCTGTTTTATACTTTGTATTTAGAGCTTTTGGCAACACATCGCACAGTTTCTTTATGGTTACTTCAATACAGACAGTTCTACAAGCTACAGTTTCATTTGCGCCAATGCCAGGAGCATCTGGAGTTCAAGAGATCGCATTTACAGCATTTTTTGATAGATACTTTACAGCAGAAGCAATTGTAGCTGCAATATTGGTTTGGAGATTTTTCACATATTATTTGCTTGTAATTTCAGGAGCTATAATCGTTGTTGTAGATGAAATAATTTTCTCAAGAAAAAAACGTAAAGCAGAAATTAAAAATTAGTGAAAAGTGAAAAATGAATAGTGAAAAGTTCATGTAAAAATCCTTGCGGGTTTTTGATTAAAAATAAGTTGCAACGCTTAATTTGTGTTGCAACTCTTTTTATTATATTTATTTTATATGCGAAGCTAGGAAGTTAATCAATCTAATGGCTTAACTTCTATAGTTCAAGCTTTTTAATAAAATACAAGAATGATTACAAACTGGCTCATTGTTGTTACATGTATTGCAAAACAGTAACTTTTTTTAGTTAATATGCCAATTTGCTTTTATGTAATATTATGTTATAATATCAATGTAATAATTAATTATTTATAAAACTAATTCAAAAAGGGAGGCGGTAAACTTTTTTGCATACTACCCATAAAAACTAATACATATTAAGAGGAGGAAAATACTATAACTAAAACAAAACAATCGCTTATACTATTAATTATCTTTGCTATGTTTATAGCATCGCCTATGGTAAATATTGCAGAAGCCTTAGAATTAAGTTTTATGGATAGGAAGGGAGATCAAATTCAAACTGTAGTTGAAGAAGAACTGTCAACAATCTACTATCCAGATGACAGCAACGATTCTAGCTTGGACATTCAAAATGAATTTAAAATGATAATTGAAGATTTATCTGTCACTCACAATTATCTAACAGCAGAACAAAAAGCAAAAGTAGCTGTTCAGATGTTAGATAATCCTGATTTAGATCAAATTCAACACATCAACGGCTACACAATAGTAAGTCTTGGTAATATTGATGGAAATGGAAATTTAATTAAGAGTTCAACTAAGGATATTTCACTAAATCAACCTAATATGGCTTCTTCTAGTAGTAAGTATCTCTCATTGCCTTCTGGTAGCTATGTTGTAGAGCAAGGATGGTATACAAACCCTAGAAAGATCAGTTCCACACTTTGGGTAAACTATACTAACTGGTGGACTGTTCAAGATCATTATAAGGCTAATATAACTGGTACTTTAAGTATTCAAACACAAATGTCAATATCTAAAACTGTTGGATATGAAGCTACTGTTGGTCTTAGCTATGCTGATTTTGTTGAAGCTGGGTTCACAGCGTATGGTAGCCAAACAATAACCTCAACAATTTCTGTGGGTAGAACTTGGGATGTGCCTGCCTGGACAAAACTAGCAGTCAGACCATATATATATACTACAACTGATTTGTACGAGGGTGTCTATAGATGGAGAGTTTATGATAGCAGAGAACACAGATATTATTATGTTTATAGGACATACAGAGGAGAAAATTCAAGGCTAACTGAAAAATCAGTTAGAGTTTGGTCGAAATATAATGAGGATTTTGATCCTACCGCTCAATCTCCTATTCCGCCTACTAAATGGGAGTGGTAACATTGAAAAAAACAACTATAGTATTAATCGTGTTTTTAATAGCTTCCTTAGCAACTTCAATAGTATTTAATATTCTATTGTTGAACACTCAGATAGAAAATTCTTCAAAATTGAATTCAGTTGTTAATGAGCTTGTTAGTGAACTTAGAAGTATTGACTCAAAATTAGTTCATGAAACTGAAGAATTTGACGATATATTAGCATTTTCTGAAACATGTTCATATTTACACATGAATGAAGAGTTGGTATTGTCGTTAATTGATCAAGGATATTTTGAAGGTACATATCTTGAAGTAACTGATAATGGAGAGAAACAGTACCGTTTTATAACTGAAAAACTATACGCTTGGGTGCTAGAAAATACAGAATAATTAATTATCATCTAAATAAAAAAGAGTTGCAACGCTTAATTTGTGTTGAAACTCTTTTTATTATACTTAATTTATATACGAACCTTTGAATTAAATCAATCTTTATGTTTGTAGGGGAGGGTCTTGAGTGCAGACGTGTTGATTACATTTTTTGAATTTTAACAAATTCGTTAAAACGCACAAATTAATGTAGGGGACGGGTTTTCCGTCCCGTGGAAATTTAGCTAAAACCTCTAGTTTTTCGGGACGGAAAACCCGTCCCCTACATGGCTAAATTTGCTAATCAACACGTCTGCGCAGAGACCCTCCCCTACAATTAAGCGTTAAGTTTGATTATATTCCTTACATTGTTTTATCAAATTAAGTTTTAATCCAAACATAAATTTTTATTTAAAAAGTTTTTAATCAAAAAAATCCGCAAGGATTTTCACATTAACTTTTCACTGTTCATTTTTCACTCTTCACTAAGTTCCCGTCTGTGGAGACCCTCTTCTACAATCAAGCATCAAGATGGTTTAAGTTTTAGATCTTATATAATCCGCAATTTTTTTGTATGTCGGGCATGGGGAGTTATATTTTTCTGAAAGCCTAACTACTTCATAGACTAGTCCATCAACCTCGCTTTTATTTCCTTTTTTAAGGTCTTTCTGCATAGATGTAGTAAAATCATCGTCTAGGTTTTCCATTATCTTTAAATTTATATCTACTATATTTTCGGGCAAATTAATGCCCATTGTCTTTGATAGATTATAAATCTCGTTGATACAAGCTATAAACATATCTCTTTCTTTGCCTTGTTTTTTAAATATTCCTGCGTTGGCGTTTAGATATGCTCCAACGGCGGCAGCACAAGATACAAATGCAAATTTCTGCATTGTGTCTTTTTTTATGTTTTCTGAAAAAATTACATCAATATTAGAATTTTCTAAATCTTCTTTAATCTTTTTAAGCCTTAAATCGTCTGTTGTTCCATCTGTTTTACCAAACACAATTCTGAAAATCTCGCCACTTTGTTTAATAACACCATAATCCTTTATAGATGAAGCTATGTATATACAGCCGTTTAAAACAGTTAAATTCTCGAGTTTTTCAAGCATTTTCTCGCCTGTTCCGTATACATTCAATATAGGAATTACAACTGTGTTCTGGTGAGAAGCTTTTTTAATTAAATCGTATATTTCATCAAGCGAATAATATTTTACACAAACAAATATTACATCAGCCTTAGCAGTATTTTCTTGCTCGCTTAAAGCTTTGATTTTGATATTAATAGTTTCGTTAGGTCTTAAAATAGTAAGACCATTTGCCTTTATTGCATTTAGATTTTCGCCTCTTGCAATTAGGCTTATATTTTTTTGAGCCATTTGCATAAATCCTGCTATGCAGGCACCTGTTCCGCCGGCTCCTATAACTAAATAATTCATTTTTATAACCATGTAATTTTCACCGCATAAAATGCGATAAAAATTTAGGGGTTATTCCCCGTGACTATCCTTCCTCTTTTATTTTTCAAACTTTTCTCCTGTAATTTAATTTAAGATAATTATAACATAGAAATATTTTATTTATCAAGCACTAATCATTATTAGTTTCAATTAATTCAAAAAATTATTAAAAAAATTTAATTTAGTACTAGCAATAACATGTATTTATATGTTATAATGTAAAACAGGGAAAAATTACAAGGAATAAGAAGGAGAATTCTAATGAGATATTGTGAAAATTGCGGTTATGAGTTATCACCAACTGCCAACTTTTGTCCTAATTGTGGTCACAAAATAAATAAAACAAAAATTGAAAGTGGTGTAGCGGTAGCGCCTTCAAATGAGATACCTAGAGTAGAAACACCTGTAGCTAGAACTGAAATGCCAGCGCCTAGAGCTGAAACACCTGTAGCTAGAACTGAAGCACCAGTGCCTAGAGCTGAAACACCTGTAGCTAGACTTGAAACACCTGTATCTAGACCTGAAACATCAGTGTTTAGACCGGAAACACCATCACCTAGAGTAATAGAGTCTAGTCCAGAGATTAATAACAAGCCTGTTGACAGTTTTGAATTAATGGATGAAATAAATAATAAAAAGAAACCAAGTAATAAAAATAATAAATTAGTTTTGATCATAGCAACAGCGACTGTACTTGTTTTAATAGTTGTACTAGTAGTTGTATTTATATTAAGTGGTAATGAGTCATCGAATGATGTAGGAAACAATACATCATCAAATGTAAGTGAATCTTCATTAGCTGAAACTGAGTCATCTACAGATGAAGAATCTTCAACTGAGTCACCAGTATCGTCAGAAAGCGATACTTCATCACAAAGTGAGTCGTCAACAGAAGAATCATCTACAGTAGAGATAGACTTTGTAGCTCCAGGGTTTGGAAAAGTTGCCACAAAGGCGGTTGATACTATTGAGGATCCATCTAACTGGTATGGTGTGATGACAATTAGTGATTATTCAGGAGACAGACCAGAGCTTGAAGAAGAGTATGAAGTTTGGGGTTTTGTAAATAATTCAGACGGTACATATTTTTCATTATATGTAGATGGTTTGTATGGTGGGGATTATCCTGTTGTGTCTTTCTATATAGAGCTTGAGGATACAAGCTTTACTCCTATAATCGATGATCAGGCATGGGTAATGGATGCTATTATGAGTGATGGCGATGAAGAAACATTTAAACCAGTTCTTGAAAATGGTGTGCTATCTGCAACGTATAGTTACGAAAATGATGGAGAGTCATTTACTTTAACATATGAGATTGCCCATACAGACGAAAACGCATAAAACATAAACGAAAATTACAGGTTTTTATAGCCTGTAATTTTTTGTTCATAATTTAAAATAATGATTTATTTTAAATTTTGTTTTTTAGAAAATTCAATCGAAAAAATATACCAAATTAACTAATTGATAACAAACAATAGTTAGTTAATATTATTATTTATGAGTTGTTATTTATAAAAAATATATATTTAATAATCAATTTTATGTAATTAATATAGAAAATTATCCATCTCATACTTTGGGAGGATGGACATTTGATAAAAAATAGTGTATAATTATAAATAATAATATAATCGGTGTTGAATTTTGCTTGAAACTAACAAAAAAGGAGAGGTAGAAATGAAAAAATTATTAACAACGAAAAGGATTTTATCAATGTTTATGGCGGTAGCGTTAATGCTTTCGGCCGTGAATTTGAGTGTATTTGCGGACAACATAACAGTGGGTGATAACCTTGTTATAACGCAAGACGGAAACACAATTATAATAGGAGGAGAAGAAGAGGAAAAAGATCTTTTAGAGTCCGAGAACGAGAAAGGACTCTCTAGTGTTTTGCCTAAACCAGAGGCGGAGCATGAAAAAGATCCAGAGTCTAGTATAGAACCTGAATCTAGTATAGAACCGGAGTCTAGCATAGAGCCAGAATCTAGCACAGAGCCAGAGTCTAGCATAGATCCGGAATCTAGTGTAGTGCCAGAATCTAGCACAGAGCCAGAGTCTAGCACAGAGCCAGAGTCTAGCACAGAGCCTAATGCCGAAGTAGGCTTAGATAGTGCTAGGATTTTAGTGCTAATGCCTATGCTGGCAAACATACAAAGAAGCACAGGTCCAACAGTTAATATATCCAATAGTAATATTTACCTAATAGTAGACGGCGAAAATAAATATTATAGCACCGACAACATCACATGGACAACCTATACAGGTGAATTTACTATTACAGGCGATAACGAAGAAACCACAAACACAGTAACAGTTTTAAGCGGAACACATAATGTTACAATTAGCAATGTAAACATAAATGTTTCAGAAACAAGTGGTGCTACAGCCTTTGACATTCAGGGAACTTCAAATGTAACGCTTACATTAGATGGCACAAACACACTAAAAAGTGGTTGGAGCAAAGCAGGTTTACAAGTTCAAAACAAAAATGGTAATACAGCCACTGTAGAGATAAAAGGCTTAGGTTCACTAACAGCCGAAGGCGGAATTAATGGAGCAGGCATCGGCGGTGGATATAATGGTTCAGGAGGAACAATAACTATAAGTGATGAAGCTACAGTCACAGCCACAGGTGGAAGTAATGCAGCAGGCATCGGCGGTGGATATGAGTACACAGGAGATGAAACAGTCGCAGATGGCGGAATTATAACTATAAGCGGTGGAACAGTCACAGCCACAGGTGGAAGTAATGCAGCAGGCATCGGCGGTGGATATGGTGGTTCAGGCGGAACTATAATTATAAATGGCGGTACAGTCAAAGCCACAGGTGAAGAGCATGGAGCAGGCATCGGCGGTGGATATGGTGGTTCAGGCGGAACAATAACAATAAG
>CAYJER010000014.1:0-53155 GCA_964369225.1 uncultured Eubacteriales bacterium | reverse complement strand
AAACCCACGGGCGACCACACAGGGTCGCCCCTACATGGATTTGTGGATTTTAACGTATTTGTTTTGAATCAAAAATCCTAATCAACACGTCTGGTCTCCGTACCCTACAAATTTTTATTTAAAAAGCCTATAATCAAAAAATCCGCAAGGATTTTCACTCTTCACTCTTCACTATTAACTAGATTTATCATTCTTCCTCTACTCTAACCGCTACTGAATTTGCATGTGCTGTTAAGCCCTCTGTGTTTGCAAGAGTTATAATATCATCTGCAACTCTTAGCAATTCATTCTTAGGATAATAGATAAAACTTGTCTTCTTTATAAAGCTATCTACTGATAAAGGTGAGAAAAATCTTGCAGTTCCGCTAGTTGGTAACACGTGATTTGCACCAGCATAATAGTCACCTAAAGGCTCTGGTGAGTACTCACCTAAGAATATTGAACCTGCATTGTCAAGTCTTCCTATATACTCCATAGGGTTCTGCATGCAAACTTCTAAATGCTCTGGCGCTAATTCATTTGCAAAGTCTACAGCATCGTCAACATCTTCACAAACAATTATTGCACCAAAATTTTCTAGTGATGTTTTTATAATTTCTGGTCTTGAAAGATATTCAAGTTGTCTTTCAATCTCTTTCTTTGTTTCTTCTGCTATTGTTTTTGAAGTAGTTATTAAAACAGAAGATGCCATTTTGTCATGCTCTGCTTGGCTCATTAAGTCAGCCGCTAAGAATTTAGGATTTGCTGTGTCGTCTGCAATGATTAAAACCTCGCTAGGTCCTGCTATCATGTCAATGTCAACAATTCCATAAACTTGCTTTTTGGCTACTGCTACAAATATATTACCAGGTCCTACTATCTTGTCAACTTTTGGAACAGACTGTGTTCCATATGCCAAGGCGGCTACAGCTTGTGCGCCACCCATTAAGAAAACTCTGTCAACACCTGCTACTAACGCCGCCGCCATAATATCAGGATTAACCTTTCCGTTTTCACCAGGAGGAGTAGTCATAATAATTTCGCCAACCTCTGCGATTTTAGCTGGTATAACATTCATCAAAACAGTTGATGGATACGACGCTGTTCCACCAGGAACATAAACGCCAACTTTGTGCAAACCTCTAACTCTTTGTCCTAGAATTACACCGTTATTTTTAGTGTCAATTCTTGATTGTTGCACCTGTCTTTGGTGATAATCTTTTATATTCTCGGCAGCTCTTTTAAGCGCTTCAACGAATTTAGGTGAACTGTTTGAGGCTATCTTAATCATTTCTTCTCGTGAAATTTCAAGACTTTGAGGACACCAACCGTCAAACTTTTCTGAATACTTTCTTACAGCCTCGTCTCCGTTTGCCTTAACGTCTGCTAGAATATCTGCAACAGCATTTTCAGCTTTGTTGTCGTTATCTCCAATTCTTGCCTTTAAATCTTCAATAAAATCTTGAAGATATTTTTTATCGCCGTCTACTATCTTAATCATTTGGATAAACCTCCTTCATCAAAAGTTTAACTAAATCTTCTATCTCGTTTTTTCTTAATTTTAGGCTTGCTTCATTAGCTATAAGTCTTGCAGAAATCGGAGCAATATCCTCTTTAACCTCAAGACCATTCTCTTTTAATGTGCTTCCAGTTTCAACAATATCAACAATTCCATCTGCTAAACCTAGAAGAGGCGCTAACTCAACTGAACCCTCTATCTTAATCACTCTAACGTCCATAGCCTTTTTCTCAAAGAACTGTCTTGTAACGTTAGGGTATTTACTGGCTAGAGTTTTGTCTCTGAATCCTTCATAGAAGTCAACATCTTTTTTACCTGCTAGTGCAAACTTGCATTTTCCAAAACCTAGGTCTAATATCTCAAAAAATCTGCTTCCGTTTTCCATTATTGTGTCTTTGCCAACAACGCCTAAGTCGCAAGCGCCATTTTCTATATATGTTATAACATCAGGAGCCTTAGCAAGCACTAATTCTATCTTTCCGTCGTTTACTGGCAAGATTAATTTTCTGCCCTTTTCTTTAATTGAGCTACACTCTATTCCACATTTCTCGAAAAGTGCCACAGTATCTTTTTCTAGTCTGCCCTTAGTAAGAGCTATTCTTAATGCTTTCATCTTAAGCCTCCTTGATAACAATGATTTCTTTTATTCCTTTTTCATCTGCATATGCCTTTGTCTCTTCAATTGTATCAAAGAAAGATGTCTCACAGATTACTCCATTTGATATAAGCTCTTTAATTTTAATTTGAGCCTTTACCTCTAAGCCTTTTTCACAATAAACCAATACATCAGGCACTTTTACGCTTTTGTCTTCTACAATTATATTAGCTATTGCATCTATCTCTAATGCGAAACCTACTGCCTTTATTGGGTTAGAGAATTTCTCGAGAAGATTATCGTATCTACCACCGCTTATAACTGCCATTCCATGGTTTTCAACATAGGCGCTAAATACAATCCCTGTGTAATAATGGTTTTTTTGAACTAAGCCTAAATCTACTATCACATTATCAGAAAGTCCTAACTCACAAAGAGAGTTATACACAGTGCGTAAATAGTCAAGAGTTGTCGCAAACTCCTCGTCACTACAATAATCTTTTGCCTTTTCAAATACTTCTTCACCACCGAATAAACGTGGAAGATGCTCTATAGCCTTAGTATATATGCTAGGCTCAATTTGAGAAGTGATATCCTTTAAAGCTGCATAGTTTTTAGACTCAATAACGCTTCTAATCTCTTCTTTTACATCTTCTGATACACATAGTTTATCAACTAATATCTTAAATATATTAGCATCGCCAATTTCAATTCTAAAGTTTAACTTTGTTGCCTTTAGTGTGTCTACAGCAGTAGTGATAACCTCTAAGTCTGCCATTAATCCACTAGCGCCTAAAAGCTCAATTCCTGCTTGAGTTGTCTCATGGCTTGCACCGTTTTGCCCTACTCTGTTTCTGTAAACACTTTGATTGTAATATAAACGCAGTGGCATGCTGTGGTCTTTAAGTCTTGTAGACACCATTCTAGCAACTGGTAAAGTAGAGTCTGCCCTAAACACAACAATTCTACCCTTATTATCGGTAGTTTTATACATTTCTGTTTGAGAGATATTCATGTCTCCCATGTTAAATACATCATAGTACTCTATTCCTGGAGTGATAACCTCGTTATATGCCTTAGCGGTAAAAATGTCTTTCACCTTTTTTTCAAGCTCTCTTCTTGCGATACAAGGCTCAAACAATATATCCTTTGTACCCTCTGGAGTTATTAAATTAAATTTTTTCATAATAATACCTTTCCTAATTCACTTTAGCATGCTAATATATTACCATATAAAAACAATATTGTCAATACTTAAAACAAACTTATTTGGCTACTGTCTGGAATACCATTTAAAGTTCCAACATCTTTTAGAGTTTGAACTACCGCACCAGATATTTTCGCCCTAGCCTGTAAATCATCTACCGAGATATACTCACTTGTAGTTTTTCTTGCCTCCATAAGGCTCTTAGCGGCATTTTCTCCAACGCCTGCAAGCGATGAAAACGGCAATCTCACCTTTCCATCTTCAACTAAAAACCTGTTCGCATGAGACTTATATAAATCTACAGGCAACAACTCAATTTTTCTTGCGAGCATTTCATTTATTATCTGCAAAGTAGCGTATTCAGCCTCCTCTTTAGCCGAAGCTAGTTTGTCTTTAACTTTCATTTCTATTTCTTTCATCTTATTTACAACTGCAATTCTTCCCTTAATTGCGGTTGCTCCGTCAAAGTCAGAACTTCTTACAGTGAAGTAAGCGGCGTAAAATTCTGTAGCTTTGTGAACTTTGTACCAACCAAGCCTTAAGGCTGCTATCATATATGCGGCGGCGTGAGCCTTAGGGAACATATACTTTATTTTAAAACAAGATTGAATGTACCATTCAGGAACATTATTCTCTCTCATTGCCGTTAAATGTTCTTCTGTTAGGAACTTCTTTGCTCCACCTTTTCTAGTAATTTCCATAATTTTAAACGCCATTTTAGGGTTTAGACCCTTAAGCATTAAATAAGTCATGATGCTGTCACGAGTACCAATAACCTCTGAAATTGTGCAAGTGCCATCCTTAATAAGGTCTTGAGCGTTGCCAAGCCAAACATCGGTTCCGTGTGATAACCCTGAAATCTGCAACAAGTCAGAGAATGTAGTAGGCTGTGCATCTACAAGCATTTGACGAACAAAAGGAGTTCCAAGCTCAGGCATAGAGAAAGTTCCTGTCTGAGAAAAAATCTCCTCAGGAGTTACTCCTAAAGCCTCTGTGGATGTAAACAGAGACATAACATCGGGGTCACTCATAGATACAGACATAACAGGTATCCCTGTGTAGTCCTCTAAATATCTATAAATTGTTGGAACGTCGTGTCCGAGTTCGTCAAGCTTACAAATAGTGTCATGTATAGAATGGAAGTCGAAATGAGTTGTGATATTATCGGACTTTTGGTCGTTTGCCGGGCGTTGAACAGGGCAGAAATCATAAATTTCATTTCCCTTAGGAACAACAACCATTCCACCTGGATGCTGTCCTGTAGTTCTTTTAATACCTGTGCAACCACTCGCCAATCTCAAAAGTTCAGCCTTATGAAGAGTTCTACCTTTTATCTCTTCAAACTTTTTAACATATCCCATGGCTGTCTTTTCGGCAACTGTGGCTATAGTTCCAGCCTTAAAAACATTGTCTCTGCCGAACAAAGTCTCTGTGTATCTATGTGCGCCACTTTGGTACTCACCCGAGAAGTTAAGGTCTATATCAGGTGTCTTATCGCCGTCAAATCCTAAGAAAGTCTCAAACGGAATTGTGTGTCCGTCTCTTACAAGCTCTGTAGAACAATTAGGGCACTCCTTATAAGGAAGATCAAAACCAGAGTCATATTCACCCTTAGTGAAAAATTCGCTGTATTTACATTTTGGGCAAATATAATGAGGCTCAAGCGGATTAACCTCTGAAATACCTGACATACTCGCAACAAACGATGAACCTACCGAACCTCGAGAACCAACCAGATACCCATTCTCTTCACTGTTCGCAACTAATTTTTGAGCGGTCATATATAGAACCGAGAAACCGTGTTTGTTTATAGAATGTAACTCTTTTTCAAGTCTATCGATAACAATTTGCGGAAGTGGATCGCCATAACGTTCCTTAGTTCTCTCCCATGTAATGTCGTTTAACTGCTGTTCAGCACCATCGATAAACGGCGGATACACACCCTCTGGAATAGGTCTAATTTTCTCAACCATATCTGCAATAAGGTTTGTATTTTTAACTACAACCTCATACGCTTTTTCTTTTCCTAGGTATGCAAATTCGTCCAACATTTCATCTGTTGTCTTAAGATATAACGGCGCTTGCTCATCTGCATCTGAATATCCTTGAGCCGTCATAAGCACCTTTCTATACTCGGCATCTTGTGGGTCAAGGAAATGCACATCTCCAGTAGCAACAACAGGTTTACCTATTTTTTCACCGATTTTAACAATTGTTCGGTTATACTCTCTTAATTTTTCCTCGTCACAAGTTCCTTTTCTAACCATAAACATGTTGTTGTCTATAGGTTGAATTTCAAGGTAATCATAATAATTTGCAATCTCACAAAGTTTGTTAAATTGAACACCGTTCATCATAGCCCTGAATAGCTCACCAGCCTCACAGGCTGAACCAATAATTAAACCCTCTCTGTGTTTATTTAAAAAAGTTTTAAGGGTTCTAGGACGTTTATAAAAATAGTTTAGGTGTCCTGCTGAAATAATTTTATATAGATTTTTAAGTCCTACTAAATTTTTAACAAGAATAATTTGGTGGTAGCTAGGCAATTTTTTGTAGTCGCCACCTGCTAAAGCTGTGTTAATTTCACTAGTAGACTTTAAATTTAAATCCTCTTTAAATCTTATAAGCAAACATTTTAAAATTTCTGCCAAAATGTTTGCATCATCAACAGCCCTATGGTGATTAAAATCGGGCAATTTCAAATATTTTGCCACTGTGTTAAGCTTACAATTCTTAATATCTTTAAGCATAGCCCTACAAATAGTGACAGTATCAATATAGCTGTTATTCACCTCTATATTGCTTCTAATTGCTGCCTGTCTTACAAAAGACATGTCAAATTCGGCGTTATGTGCCACTAGCACTGCATCACCACAGAAGTTTAAAAACGCTTTTAGTGCTTCATCTTCTAACGGAGCGTCTTTCACCATGTCGTCTGTAATTCCTGTTAGTTCAGTAATTTTTCTACTTATCGGCTTTAAAGGATTAACAAAACATGCAAATCTGTCTACCACTTCACCGTTTACAATTCTAACCGCACCAATCTCTGTCATTCTCTCGGAATTTGGGCTAAGACCTGTAGTCTCAAGGTCGAAACAGACAAACTCTTCATCAAAGCTGATATGTCTATCACCCTTAATCGCCTCAACTAAATCATTTACAAAATATGCCTCTATTCCGTAGATGACTTTCATGTCTCTGCCTGCCTTTTGAAGCTTTAATGCAGTGTTCATGGCATCTGGGAAAGCCTGTGCTACACCGTGGTCTGTAACTGCAATTGCAGTGTGTCCCCATTCGTCTGCCCTCTTTATTAAATCTGAAACCGATGTAAGACCATCCATAGAAGACATGTTTGTGTGAAGATGAAGTTCAACCCTTTTCTCATTTGCCTTGTCTGTTAATTTCACTTTCTCAACCTTGCCCAAAGCTTTTAGCATAAGCACATTTTCTCTGTCGTACTTATCATAACTCATGTCTCCACGAACTACAATACTTTGCCCTTTTGAAAGTTTGTCAAGCTCTTTGCAGTTTTCTGTAAGCTCTATACATTTAACTGTTATAGAAGAACTATAATCTGTGATATTTATGCTGAAAATCTTTCTTTTTTTATCACGGGTCTCTCTAACTTCAAGCTCGAAGATATCACCCCAAACATTTACAGTTCCGTCTGTCATGCTAAGCTCTGCAATTGGTCTTAGCTCTTGTTTTGTTAAGTTGCCCATGACTGTCTTTATGCTTTCTGGGATAATTTGCGGTAGAAGATTTTCTTTAGTTCTTTTTGAAATCTCCTTACTTTTAATCTGCTCTTTCATTATAGCCTCTTGTTTGGCTACAACTTCTTTAATTTCTTCTCGCCTTTGAGTTTCTTGCTCGTGTCTTAATCTTTCAATCACAGATTCCTCGGCGCTTGCAACTGAAAGTTTACCTGTAAACTCAACATTAATGTCGGTATCAAACCAGTCTTTGATAATTTTTGAGATTTTTCTATCTGCATTTCGTGATTTTAAAATATCTGAACCACCGTGTTTAACATTGATATTTAGGTTTCTTTCTTTAATTAACATTTCAGAATTACCAAAAATACTGCTAACGCTTGCATCTGTCTCTTTAATTTTTTCGGTAATCGAGTTAAACACAGCCTCATTAAATTCAGAGTAAGGGAACTTAGGTTCTATGTAAATATCAGAAATTTTAAGAGTATCTGCTATACTTTTTTCAAGCCTTTTAATCTCTGCATATTCACAAAATTTATCAAAAACTACTTTTAGACAAACAGAATTAGCGGCTTTGTCTATTTTCAAAGTCGCTATTCGTCCATTTCCTATATCATGGGAACATTTAGTTTTTTTAAAGAAATTTGCTATTCTATTCATATATTATTGTACCATTTTGGATTGGGATTTTATTATTGTAGGGGACGGTCTGGGTGCAGATGTGTTGATTTTGCACTTCCAATGTAGGGGCGGTCCTGTGTGACCGCCCGAAAACTAGCCCACGGGCGAACACATAGGTTCGCCCCTACAATATATAAACAAGTTTATTTTTATCAATACAAAATTTTTATTTAAAGAGCCTTTAATCAAAAAATCCGCAAGGATTTTCACATGAACTTTTCACTATTCATTTTTCACTCTTCACTAAGTTCCCAAGTACGGGGGCGCCACTACATTTAAAAATTAATCTAGTTGCTCAATCTCTTTTAATAATTCGTCAAGTAAATTCTCTTCCTTAACTTTTCTAATAATCTCACCCTTTTTAAATATTAAACCTATGCCTTTTCCGCCTGCAACGCCAATATCGGCTTCTTTTGCTTCACCAGGACCGTTTACCTCACAACCCATTACGGCAACGGTTATGTCCTTGTCAACATTTTCAAGTGCCTTTTCAACTTTATTCGCAAGACCTATTAAATCAATTCCAGTTCTGCCACAAGTTGGGCAAGAAACAAACTTAATTCCTTTTCTAAGGTCTAAAGCCTTTAAAATATCTCTAGCTGCCTCTACCTCTTTGCAAGGGTCAGCAGTAAGCGAAACTCTTATAGTGTCACCAATATTTTTAGCAAGCAAAGAGCCAATTCCAATAGATGACTTAATAAGACCCATTCTCTCGGTTCCTGCCTCTGTAACGCCTAGGTGAAGTGGATAGCTAGACTTCTCGCTCATCATCTCATATGCTTTAATCATTGTTTGAACATTTGAAGATTTTATAGAGATAACAATATCTTCAAAATCAAATTTCTCTAATAGTGAAGCATGATAAAAAGCACTCTCACATAAAGCCTCTGGAACAGGCGAATTATATTTTTTAAGTATTTCTTTTTCTACAGAACCTGAGTTCACACCTATTCTAATAGGAATATTCTTAAGTTTGCAGATATCCGCAACTGCCTTTACCCTATCTTCTGAACCGATGTTGCCAGGGTTAATTCTAATTTTATCTATGCCAGCGTGAGCTGACTCGATAGCCAATCTATAATCAAAATGAATGTCTGCTACTAAAGGAACACTCACCTTTTCTTTTATTGCTGAAATTAGTTTAACTGCCTCCATGTTAGGAACTGCAAGTCTAATAATTTCACAACCAGCCTTTTCTAAGGCTACTGCTTGGTCTACACTTGCCTTTATATTTGACGCTGGAGTGTTAAGCATTGACTGAATTGTGATGGCACTTCCACCGCCTATAAACGTGTTAGCTAATTTAATTTTCCTTGTTGCCATATTAAGAGTTCCTTTCTTTTAATATAATTTGCTGTGTTGTATATGAAGGTCTCATACTTGGGGATTTATGCAATCTTAATGTTTAATTGTAGGGGCGGATATTATCCAGACGTGTTGATTAGAGAAATTTAGCAATGTAGGGGACGGGTTTTCCGTCCCGAAAACTGTCGGTTATTGCTAAATTTCCACGGGACGGAAAACCCGTCCCCTACATTAATTTGTGCGTTTTAACGAATTTATTTTAAATCCAAAATCCTAAGAGGCACGTCTGGTCTCCGTGTCCTACAATATTTTAACAAATTATTTTTATCCATTATGAATTACCAATTATGAATTAAAATAACATACCAATATCTTTTATTGTAATAAATATCATAAATCCAATTAAAATCATAAACCCGGCTGTGTTTACATAGTTTTCGTATTTAGCTGGAACTGGCTTTCTTCTTATAGCTTCGATTACTAAAAATACAAATCTACCTCCGTCAAGAGCTGGGAAAGGAAGAAGGTTAAATACACCTAAATTTATAGATATAACTGACATAATAAACACAATATTTATTACAGCATCACCAAAACCGCTCTCTAAGCCTTGGCTTGCAGCATCCGTTATAGCCTGCGTAAGACCAACAGGACCTGAAACCTCATTTACACCAACATCACCTGTAATAAGTCCACCTAAGGTGCCTAGAACCATCCTGAATATTGAATAAGAATCGGCAAAAGTTTTTTCTATAACATTGCCTATGTTAGGCTCTACACCATAGATATAAAAATCCATAGCTACAAAAGTTCTGCCAGATTGTTCGGTGCTATTAAGCCTGACATCTTCAAAAGAAATAATCTCGCCTGCACGATTTACTGTAATGTCAACACTGTTTGGGTCGGCAGTTCCAAGTGCAAAAGATAAATCTTTTTCTGTATAAAGCGCATAGTCATCGATTGAAACTAATATATCGTTCTCCATTACACCAGCCTCTTGCATCATTGAGTCTTCTGTAAAACTTGCAATTTGCAGTGTAGGCAACAAGTCATTTTGAAATAAAACAACAGACATAAGAACTATTCCTAAAATTAAGTTAAGAATAGCACCAGTAACAATTATTATCATTCTTTTCCAAACTGGCTTGCTTGTAAACGAAGTATCGCTTTCACTTCCGTCAGTTTCGCCCTCCATGTCGCAAAAGCCACCTATAGGCAAAAGTCTTAAAGTATATTTTGTGTCTTTTATTTGAAATCCAAAAAGTTTAGGACCCATTCCTAGGGCAAATTCTTTTACCCAAACTCCTGATAATTTCGCTGTTATCATATGCCCCATTTCATGGACAAATATGATTAAGTTAAATAGAAATAATGCTATAATTATTAATAATACCGCTTCCAATTTATACCTCCAAATTTTAATTTTTAACTATGAATATTAATTTATGTTTATCCATACAAATTTTTATTTAAAAACTATTTAATCAAAAAATCCGTAAGGATTTTCACATAAACTCTTCACTATTCACTTTTCACTCTTCACTAAACTTAGCACATAATCTCTTGTTTCTTTGTCTGCCTTAAGAATGTTCTCAAGGTTTATTTCAGTTTGTGAACTTATTCTATCCATTGCTAATTGTGCAAGTTCTGCAATTTCAGTAAACTTTATTTTCTTCTTCAAAAATAGGTCTACTGCTACTTCATCGGCTGCATTTATCGCTGTGCAAGAAAGACCTCCTCTTTTTAGAGCCTTTATTGCAATATCTAAACATTTAAAGTTTTGAAGATCTGCCTTATAAAAACTTAAATTTGGGAAATCCCATAAATTCAGCTGTTTAGCAGGCGACTCAAACCTGTTAGGATATGTCAAGGCATATTGAATAGGTATTCTCATGTCTGGTAAACCCAGTTGTGCTAAAACAGAGTTGTCCGCAAACTCAACTAGTGAATGAATAATGCTTTCTCTGTGAACCACAACGTCTATTTGCTCTGGCTGTAACCCGAAAAGCCACTTTGCCTCAATAACCTCAAGCCCTTTATTCATCATGCTTGCACTGTCGATTGTAATTTTCGCACCCATATCCCAGTTAGGGTGTTTAAGTGCTTTTTCTGGAGTAACATTTTTAAGCTCTTCTATAGTCTTGCCAAAAAAAGGCCCGCCCGACGCTGTAATAATAATTCTTTTTAATTCTTTTTCGTTATTTAAGCCTTGTAAACACTGAAAAATAGCCGAATGTTCACTATCAACTGGCAACATTCTTACGTTTTTCTCTTTTAATGTCTTCATAACAAGCTCACCGCCTGTTACTAAAGTTTCTTTGTTCGCTAGGGCTATGTCTTTGCCAGCGTTTATCGCACAAAGCGTAGGCTCTAACCCTATCATTCCAGTAACAGAGTTCAGCAAAATCTCGCTATCATCTAAAGATGCTAACTCACAAAGCCCCTGCATTCCCTCTAATACTTTTACATCTAAATCTTTTATATTTTCTCTTAATTCCTTAGCTTTTTGTAAGTTAAAAACCGCAACATTTTGCGGCTTAAACTCTCTTATTTGCTTCTCGAGCAAATCAATATTTGAATATACTGCCAAGGAAGAAACAGAAAACTTATCACTATGTTTTTTTACTACATCTAAGGCTTGAGTGCCTATAGAACCTGTAGAGCCAAATATTGATATCTTTTTCATAACAACCTCAAACTTTAAACAATTAACGAAATATTTCTTAGCACATAAAAAACTAATGGCGCTGTAAATATAACGCTGTCGAACCTATCAAGCATTCCGCCGTGTCCAGGAATTAAATTTCCAAAATCTTTTGCACCATAATTTCTCTTAATCAAAGAAAAACTCAAATCTCCCACTACAGAAGTAAATGAAGCAAAAAATCCAATTAAAAGTAATGGTATGTAATTTACATCTACTTCACCTTGATAATACAAAGCCGAGAAAACCCAACCAACTCCTGCCATAATAAGAACACTTAAAACAGTTCCCCCTAAAAGACCCTCGATAGTCTTTTTAGGGCTAATGTCAGGACATAACTTAGTTTTTCCGAACAATGTGCCTGTAAAATACGCACCTATGTCAGGAATCCAAGCAGCCATTACCGCTAAAATTGCAAAAAACATTCCGTGCTTATCGCTTAAATCTCTTGTGTGTATTATTGATGAAAGTCCAAGTGGAATTAAAATTGTCATGCTGTACAAAGGAGATAAATCTTTAAATTTCATCTCTTTGTAATTAAAAATTAAAAGCACAAACATCAAAAATGAATAAATCACATAAATTGCAAACGAGTTAGCGTTTAAAACAGGTATAAACGGTGTTATACCC
The DNA here is from genome assembly GCA_964369225.1 of uncultured Eubacteriales bacterium. GTDB lineage: Bacteria > Bacillota > Clostridia > Oscillospirales > Acutalibacteraceae > SIG603. The sequence continues at coordinate 40,822 of CAYJER010000014.1, read as the reverse complement.
GCAACACAAAAGCTAGGCACTAAAAATAAAGGATTTTGCTTTACCTTTGTTGCAACAACATACTCATAAAGACAACTAACAGAAATTATAGCTATTGCAATGTTTAAAGCATACGGAAATGCTCTATGCAAAAAAATTATAGGTATTGCTATTAACATAAGTGCTAAAGAAGATATTATTCTAGTTTTCACTTTTCAAGTACAGGCTAAACTCCGCCGAAACGCCTGTTCCTCCTACAATAGATTTTGATCGCCTCGTCAAGGTCTTCTGTCTTAAAATCAGGCCAAAGAATATCAAAATAGACAAACTCAGAATAGGCACATTGCCAAAGCATAAAGTTTGATATTCGCTCTTCTCCGCTAGGTCTAATAATTAAATCAGGGTCGCCCTGCCCTTTGGTGTACATATGTTCTGAAAGAGTTTCTTCGTTAAATTCGATGTCCTCACCATTTAAAATTCTAGCATGAATATCTTTAGCTGCCTTAACAATCTCGGCTCTGCCACCGTAATTCATCGCTAAATTAAGAGTCATTCCTGTTTTAACACTTGACTTTTCTTCTACATCTTTAATCAACGCCCTAAGCTCGGGTGAAAACGCCGAAACATCACCAATAAATTTTACAATGATATTCTCATTCATAAAATCCTCAAGTGCCTCGGTTAAATACTGCTTAAAAAGCCCCATAAGTGCAGAAACTTCATCTTTTGGCCTGTTCCAGTTTTCAGTAGAAAAGGCATACAAAGTCAAATACTTCACACCTATTTCAGAAGCATACTTAGTAATTTTTCTAAAATTTTTCGCCCCAGCCTTATGCCCTGCAAATCTAGGCAGAGAACGCTTCTTTGCCCATCTTCCGTTACCGTCCATAATAATAGCTATGTGGTTCGGGACAGAATATTCCTCTTTTTCTTCCTTTTTACCAAAAAACATATTTACACATCAAACTTAAAAAAGTTTCCTTTCAAATTATATTGACATTATCTCTTTTTCTTTTTCAGCTGCCACTGAATCAATCTCTTTTGTTTTTTTGTCTGTTAATTCTTGAATTTTTTTCTCGCCATCTTTTAAGTCATCCTCTGTTATTTCAGATGTCTTTTTCATAGCCTTTAGCTTGTCGATTGCATCACGTCTTATAGATCTTGCGGCAACCTTTGACTCCTCAGCCATTTTGCGAATTTCTTTAACTAACTCTTTACGTCTATCCTCTGTAAGTTGAGGGAATACCAAACGAATAATTTTACCATCATTTTGTGGGTTTACGCCTAACTCAGAAGTTTGAATAGCCTTTTCAATTCCTCTTAAAACACTTGCATCCCATGGCTGAATTGTTAAAACTCTAGCCTCTGCAACCGCTACGGCTGCCAATTGGTTGATAGGTGTAGGAGTTCCATAGTAGTCAACAGTTATCTTATCAAGAACCGCTGGATTAGCTCTGCCGGCTCTAATTGCAGCATAGTCTTTAGCTAATACAGCTATGCTTTTATCCATTTTTACTTTTGCATTTTCAATTACAGTTTTCATAAATATAATCCTTTCAAAATTAATTAATCATTGTTCCAATATCTTCGCCCATAACTGCCCTCACAATGTTTTGAGGGTCTTCAATGCTGAAAACATAAAAAGGTATGTTTCTCTCATCGCAGAAAGTTGCCGCTGTCATATCCATTACTTGTAGATTATTATTTACTATGTCTGAATATGATATATTTTCATATTTTACAGCTTCAGGATTTTTCTTAGGGTCGCTGTCGTATACTCCGTCTACCATTGTAGCCTTTAGAATAATCTCAGCATCAATTTCGGCAGCTCTAAGTGCTGCGCCTGTGTCTGTAGAGAAGAAAGGATTTCCTGTTCCACAGCCTAAAACAACCACTCTTTTTTTCTCTAAGTGATGTACTGTTCTGTTTCTGATGTAAGGTTCTGCAATTTGATTCATAGCAATTGCAGTTTGAACTCTAACTTCTAGTCCAACTTGCTCTAAACCGTCTGCCACACCCAAAGCGTTGATAACAGTAGCTAGCATTCCCATGTGATCTGCTCTTGTTCTGTCCATCTCGCCACTGCTCCTGCCTCTCCAGAAGTTTCCGCCACCTACAACTATGGCAACTTCAACACCCATATCTACAATCTCTTTAATAGGCTTACAAATCTTTAACACTGTATCAAAATCTATTCCGTTACCTTTATTTCCTGCTAGAGACTCACCGCTAAGTTTTAGTAATACACGTTTATATTTCATAACAATTAGGCACTCCTTATTTTTATACTTTTACAATATTCTACACTAAAAACCACTTAAAGTAAAGCTTTATCTCACCGCTTTTAAAATAATTTTACAATTATAAAAATTGTTTTACATTTTTTGCTTTGCTTTTTTTCTTAAAATGTGTTAGAATAATATCATCTTCATTATTATCTACGTGCAAAACACGTGAAACTAAAGACTAAAGGTGAATGACTATTTATATGGCGAACGACTAAAGGTAAATGACTATTTATTAGCTACCACATTAGTTCTTAAGCTTTAGCCAAAATTGCCTTTTGTACTTGTCTATTATTATTTCTTAGGAGGAGAACATGAGAATAGCTATTTTTTCGGAAACTTATTTTCCGTATATAAGCGGAGTAAACACACATATAAAAACACTTAAAGAGGGACTTGAAGAACAAGGACATAAGGTTCTTATTGTTACTTCTAACCCACAAAATCCGCAGTACGATCACGAAGAAGACATATTCTATTGCCCAGGAATTGAGCTTAAAAAAATATATGGTTACGGTGTTTCTAACCCACTAAATCCAAAATACATGAAAATTATTAAAAGATTTAACCCAGATGTTGTACACATACATTCTGAATTTAGCATAGGTATGTTGGGGCAATTATATGCAAGGCTTTATAAAAAACCTCAAGTATACACCCTACACACAATGTATGATGATTATTTATTCTATATTGCACCAAAAAGAATTGAGCCTATGTTCCGCCCTATTTCAAGGTCTTATTTCAAAAACTTTGCCGACAGAGCAACTGAGGTTATAGGTCCGTCTGAAAAAGTTATTGAGTATTTACAGCGTTGTGGCTTTAAAAAAGACGTGAACATAGTTAGAAACACAGTAGATTTATCTGACTTTTTAGAAGAGAATATAGATAAAGATAAAGTCACCGAATTAAGAAAAAGTCTTGGAATTAACGATGGCGATGTGTCACTGTGTTTTGTTGGTAGATTAGGCAAAGAAAAAAGCATTGACACACTTATTAACTACTTTACAGCCCATTTTAAAGGTAAAAATCAATACAAACTGTTTATTATTGGCGGTGGGTCAGAGGCTGACTCATTGACAGAGCAAATTAATAGCCTTAACATGCAACAACAGGTTAAGCTTTTAGGAAGAGTTGAACATGACAATATTCCTTTATATTATCAAGCTTGTGATCTATATGTTACCGCCTCACTATCAGAAATAAACTCTATTTCCATGCTTGAGGCTATGGCTAGTGGTCTTTATGTAGTACACAGACTTGACGAGTTTACAAAAAATCAAATTTCAGTAGGCGAAAACGGAGTCTTGTTTGAAAGCTCTGAAGAAATGGCAAGTTTCATTAAAGAAGAGCATGACTTAAGCCCTGAAGAAAGAGCCTCAAGAAGAAAAACTGTTAGTGATTCTGTTATGAAATATGGAAAAAAAGAATTTATAGTAAAAATATTAGAAGTGTATTCTAGTGCAATTCGCAAAAAAAGGCTTAAAAATAAAAAAGGTAAAACTTTTACCAAGTAAATTATATGTCAAAATGCACTAATTAGCTATCATTATTAAACTAATTTTTCAAGTCACGGATACCCGTGGCTTTTTTTTGTGTATATATATCATTTTTTTAATAATTTTTACATTTTATGATAAAATATATTTACAATATACTATTCTTATAAGTTTTCAACAATTAAATCCAAACGATGACTTTATTTTCTAAATTTAAACAAGTTCACTATCAAACGCATAGTGCGAATTTTTTTCACGTTTCGACAAAACATTTATTACAAAAATAACATGTGTAGCGGTTGTCGAAAGATTAACGTGATTAATATTTGCATGTAATTATCATGATTTTAAAAATTCTAACATTTATTAAATTCCTATCGTATTTTTACATAATTTTCACGATAGAATTTATATAATAATCAAAACGCTTTTTAAAATCATATACTTGAGGGAGGCTAGAGCGGTGATAAAATATCAAGGAAGTGTTGCGTCAAAAGGCGTAGCTATAGGATTTATACGAGAATCCACACAAAAACCTAAGAAAATCAAAAGTAAAAGCATAACTGACAAAGATGCCGAAAAAGCTCGTTTTGTCAAAGCAAAAGAAAAAACTATATCTCAACTTGAAGATCTATACGAATTAGCCTTAAAAGAAGTTGGAGAGGCCGATGCGCTTATATTTGAAATTCATAAGTTGATGATAGAGGACGAAAATTATGCGGATGCAATTTTGAGTGTAATTGACACTCAATCAGTAAATGCAGAATATGCTGTAGGGGTAACAGGCGATAATTTTATGGATATGTTCGCCCAAATGGACAACGACTATATGAAAGAGAGAGCGACAGATATTAAAGATATCTCTGCAAGACTTGTAAACGCTTTCAAAGATGAAAAAGAAGCAGAAGTTACATTTGACGAACCATGTATAATTGTTGCCGACGATTTAACACCCAGCGAAACTGTACAAATGGACAAAAATAAAATTTTAGGCTTCATAACAAGAAAAGGCTCTATAAACTCACATACTGCCATACTTTCGAGAACCATGGCAATCCCCGCTATAGTGGGAGTGGATGTTCCAAGTTCTATAAACGGAAAAATGGCAATTGTAGACGGTCACAACGCATGTTTTACATTAGACCCCGACGAAGAAACTATAGAAAAAGCACGGGTTCAAATTAAAGAAGACAAAAAAAATAAATCTTTATTACAACAATACAAAGGAAAAAAGACCCAAACAAAATCAGGTAAAAAAATCAACCTTTATGCAAATGTTAGCTCTGTTGCCGATGTAGGTTTAGCAATTCAGAACGACGCAGAGGGAATTGGTCTTTTTAGAAGTGAATTTTTATATTTAGAGCAAAACGACTATCCTAGTGAAGAACTACAATTTATGGTCTATAAACAAATTGTTGAAATGATGGCTGGTAAAAAGGTAATTGTCAGAACTCTGGACATTGGAGCCGACAAACAGGTAGATTATTTTAATATAGGAGCAGAAGAAAACCCTGCCCTAGGTTACCGTGCTGTAAGAATATGTATTTCTCAAGAAGATGTATTTAAAACTCAATTAAGAGCCCTTATCAGGTCAAGTCTTTTTGGTAAAGTATCCATAATGATACCAATGATCGCCTCTGAATGGGAAGTAATAAGGGTTAAAGAAATTATTCAAGAAGTAAAGAATGAACTAGATGCTAGTAAAATTTTATATGGTAAGTTTGAATTTGGAATTATGATTGAAACGCCAGCTGCAGTAATGATAGCGAGCGATTTGGCAAAACATGTAGACTTTTTCAGTATCGGAACAAACGATTTAATTCAATACACCCTAGCAATAGACAGGCAAAATCAAAAATTAGAACCGTTTTATAATCCACGTCACCCAGCAGTACTCAAAATGATAAAAATGGTGGCTAAAGCGGCTAAGGATAATAATATTTGGTCGGGAATTTGTGGCGATCTAGCCGCTGACACCAAACTTACTGCAAAATTTATTGACTACGGAATAGACGAACTTTCTGTTACTCCATCTTCCATCTTTGCAGTAAGAAAGGCAATTCGTGATTTAGAATAAGCAATTAGGCTTTAGTAAGTTTACTAAAGCCTAATTTTATTAGAATCTCACTTTTGTAGCTGCGTAAACATTTCCACCAATATGTGAAGAATTACACTTGCATTCTTGGAAAGGATCTGCCGCTTTACACTTACATTCTTGATATGGTTCTGCTACCACCTTATTGCAACCACAGTCGTTATAGTTTTTAGGACAACTGATTTGATCAGGTGGTGTCACTCTGTATTTATAGTCGCCACATGGTGTGTAATCAGGTTGAGTGCAAGCATTGCAGTTACCAGTACCTGTATCTATAATTCTTTCTGTTCCAACAGCTGACTTATTTACAAGCACCTTATATTTAGCACAAGGATCATCTACACATAAATCAAACTGATAGAATCCGTTGCAGTCACTCACTGTGTGTGCTATTCCTTGGTACACACATTTTCCAGCGCAATCATAGACTACTTTTACAAGTTTTAGAAGTGCGTTTGCAACAGGCTCACCTGTGCAATTAACCACTTGCCCCCAAAGTCTAACAGAATTAAATTCTGATACTACAATGTCTGCCTTGATTTCTGAGTCACAACCTTGTGGAGCAATATCTATAGAGTTACCATTGATCATACTTAAATCGCAAGTATTATTATTCATTTTTTTATCCACCTTTTAGCATAAATATTGTGAGAGGTTTTATGCTGTTATTATAGGTTATGTAACACAAATAAAAGTGTTACTTTTTTTATTTGTGAATAAAATATAATAATAAGTAATTTGGAGGCAACAAATGAATGATTATATTGTATATGGGTTAAATCAAAATCAAGACTGTGATAAAAAAGCATCTGTACTTCTTTACATTACTAGACCATTCTATTTAAATCCATGGAAAAAGATATTTTCTATAGTTGCCGAAATTTCTTGTTTTTTGGAGTACTATACAATTACTATAGATATTCAATATTTATCATATAACAATAAATGTTTTAGTTATAGATTTAATCACGACATAATAGTAGAAAATCATGAAGAACTAAAGAGTTTAAAACTTTTAGAAATAAACCTTATTGAACTTCATGATAATTACATGTATTTTGATGTTGTCTTGGGAGTAAATAAATACTTACTTATTTAATATATTTTGATAAATTTCTAGGTCCTTTTCCGTGAACACATTAAAAATAACTTTTATATCGCTATTGTTATTTTGCAAAAATGAAGATACAGTCTTCACCGCAATTTCAGCCGCTTTATCTTGCGGAAAGCAGAAAACACCAGTTGAAATACAGCAAAAAGCAATGGATTTAACATCATTTTTCACCGCTAATTCAAGACAAGAGTAATAGCAGTCCGAAAGTAGCGTTCTATCTCTATCTGTGAGTTTATGGGAGATAATCGGTCCAACGGTGTGCAACACATATTTGCAAGGCAGATTAAAGCCCTGTGTAATCTTAGCTTTACCTGTTTGTTCCTCATGCCCTTGCTCTTTCATAATCTCATTACAGGCAAGCCTTAGCTGAACCCCAGAAAGACTATGAATAATGTTATCAATACAGTTATGAAGAGGCTGAAAGCACCCCAGCAGCGCTGAATTAGCCGCATTTACAATAGCATCAACCTTAAGTCTTGTAATATCTCCTCGCCAAAGGTATATTCTATTATCAAACTTAGTTGGAGATAGTTTTTCGCTGTCTATAATTCCACGGTTAATAGTTTCTGCTTTCAAATAGTCATCTTGTATCTTAATAAACTCGTCGGATATATTTTGGGGCGGACGTACATTTAACAACGAACGCAACAGATTTTTCTGCTGCGTTTCGTCGTTAGGTATTTTAATGTCTATATATTTTTTATTCTCGTTTAAAAGATACTTTATTAAGTAAAGTCTTTTATCTTTCAACTTAAATCACCTTTAGTTTCAAACTTTTCTTTATACTCTTTTTTATTCTTATACATAATAGCGTCGGCACGTTTATAGGTGTCTATAATGTTTCCATCGTTATTTTCATCAAATATTGCATACCCGTATGAAGCTGAGGCTTTAATATTAGGTATAGTTTTTTGATTATTTATCAAGTTAGCACAATTGGTTACAAAGTCATTTAGTTGTTTTTCGTTTGAACTCTCTGATATAACAACAAATTCATCTCCGCCAATTCTATAAAGCCCCATGTCAGAATCTGCAAACTCTGATATTACATCTGCTATCAGCTTTATGTACTTATCGCCTACCTCATGCCCAAAATTATCATTTACCACTTTTAGTGAGTTTAAGTCAACCGAAACAACGCCAATATCTTTTAGGCTTCTTCTTGAATTAAGATTGCTAATATAAAGCTCAAACGCATTTCTATTTCTAAGGTTTGTAAGAGAATCTGTAGTTGATAAGTCTTTAAATCTAGGGTTAGAAATTCTTCTAAAAATAGTGAACGAAATAAAAACTGTAAGCACGCACGCAAATATACAAGTTATTACTGTAACAACCCTTAGCAAGGCATATGTATCATTAGCATGTGAAGCTTCAAATTCTATTCCTACCACGCCTACAATTTTTCCATCTTCGTCATGGAAAGGCAAATAAGTTATAAATATATCTCCCCAATCAGTCTCTTTTATACTGTTTGGAAGGACATATTCACCGTTTAATGCTTTTCGCATTTCGGGTTCAATTTCTTCTTCTATTAAGTAACCAGGTGGTCTAAAGTCTTCGCTCTCGTCAAGACCATCAATTACATAAACAAAGTTTCCATATTCATTTTCTTTTGCAGTATATAAATACAAAACACCAGCAATATTCTTCATATATTCAAGCTCTTCTTTAGCCGTGATATAAAGCTCTGAACCCATATCATCAGGTGAATTGATAATTTCAAAAGTCTCACTGTCAATAGTATCCTCTACCACATCAAACAAATCATACACTCTTGAAGAGAGAGTATATATAATCTCTTGATATGTAATTGTGTACGATATCCATGCCACTATTAAAGTACACAACAAAACCATGCTTGCTGTAAATATCGACGACTGAACGTCTACTCTTTTGCTAAGTCTCCTAAAGCTAAGCATTTCAACACCTCCTCAAATTATAACTCATGAAAAATTTTTTTTACTAAAGCCTTCAGGCTTTCACAAAAAATTTCCACACTTTTCATGAATTTAGGACTACTGTAATACATTTTAAGTTTTAGCTTAAGCATCGACTTGATCGGAACTATATTAATTTGCTTGTATTCTTTAGCTAATATCTCCCTAACAAACAAATAACTTTCTTTCTTATTTTTAATAAAGTCATATGGACAACCAGCTAAAAAATATTCTACAAAAGTTAATTTACATCCAGTCAATGAAATTTTAAGAAAATTGTTGAATTTCTGATTGAGTCGTTCTTCATTTTTTATTATATGCTCAATTCTTGCTATAAAAAATTTCTCGTTAAAACCCGCTGAAATGCTCTCATCCCTAGAAGTGTAATAAAACAAAGGATTGGGAATGTCATAAAATTTTATATTTTCATCACAAAATCCCATATAATAAAGAATATCTTCCGCTAAAGCCCCAACTGTAAATCTCTGATTCTCAATCACTTGCCTTTTATACAACTTATTCCACGCATAAGGCACAACTTGATCCTCAAGAATTTTAGCTAAAAATTCCTTACCATTATAAACTTCATTAAAATTATGGACATTACTGTAGCCTGTCCATTTAGAATTTATTATTTTTCCATTAACATCTACATTTAACAGCTCACACCCTACAATATCCGCATCTTGTTCCTTGATAGTTGCTAGTAAAATTTCGTAAGCATTAGGATGGATATAATCATCACTGTCTAGAAAAGAAATATAGTCACCATTAGAATTTTCTAGCCCTGTGTTTCTGGCATCACTAAGTCCGCCGTTCTTTTTATGAACAACTTTTATTCTTTCATCTTTTTTTGCCCATTCATCACAGATCTCAGGGCATCTATCAGGAGAACCGTCATCAACAAGGATTATTTCAAGATCTTTATATGTTTGGGAGACTACCGAATTTACGCATCTATCTAAATAGTCTTCTACCTTATACACAGGTATAATTACACTTATCAAACCACCCACACCCTAACTCTAAGTTAAATTTGTCATCTTTATAATTTTTGAAAACGCTGTTCCAAGTCTCGGAGAAAAAATATACAATCTTAAATATATTTTTCGGTATAAAGGTAAGCCTACCTTTGAAATATATTTTGAATTTTGCCTTAAATTGTAATAAGCATAGGCATATGATTCTCTATTATCAGTGACATAATTCATAGGCATATTGCTTAAAAACCATGAGATAAATTCCAGTTGACATTTTTTAATGTGTTTCTCAATTCCAATAAATTTCTGTTTTAATAGCTCTTCCGAAGAAATAATATTTTTGACATTATCAAAATAAAATTTCTCATTAAAACCAAAACTTAAGCTACCCTCACGCCTTAAGTAATAATATAACGGGTCTTTTATAAAACTAACAGAATTGTCTTCTGTTATCATATCAAAAAAGAATAACATTTCCTCGCCAATCACTCCAGGTTTAAACCTAGTTTCTTTTACAGCCGACATTCTGTATAGTTTGTTCCAGACTACAGTCATTACCTCTCGCTCTAAAACTTTAACTATAAATTCTCTTCCATTCATTTTGCCTTCATTGAACAAAAAGTTTTTTCCAGTAGCATTAAGTACAGTGCCGTCCATTTCAACATATTTATATGCACAGCATGAAATATCAGTATTATATTTAACTATGTCTTCATATAGCTTTTGATACAAGTCTTTGTCGGCATAGTCGTCACTATCTAGAAAAGCAATAAAATCGCCATTACACTGATCTATTGCGGTATTTCTAGCAACACACACACCCGCATTTTCTTTATGTATCACCTTTACTCTGCTATCTTTTTTCGCCCAATCATCACACATCTTAGGGCAGTTATCTGGTGATCCGTCGTCAACCAATATAATCTCTAAATCTTTGTATGTTTGGTCTACAACGCTTTGTACACACCTATCTAAAAAATCTTCTACCTTGTAAACAGGAATTATAACACTTATCATATTATCACACTTATGACTATGTCATTTTTGCCGCATAAAATGCGAGAAAAATTTCGGGAATGTTCCCGTGACTTTCCTTTCTCTTTTAATATCTATGCTTCCACTAATAGCAAACTAATATAATCAATATCAATCAATATTATTTCTAGATTTTTTTACATTACATACTGGGATAATTAAGTTTATTATTACCAGATTTTATTATGATAGTTTCATTTTCTTAAGAGTTTTAAGCACTAACTTAGCCACAACTGGCGAAATTAATAGTGTCTTACAAACCTGTTTACTAGCTGGAGATATTTTTGCAGTAGACAAGTATTTTTTATTATGCTTTAATCTACTATATAATCTATCAAAAATTTCCATATATTCTTTGGTCATAGGTATGCTAACAATATATTTGAAAATGCAATATAGTTCCATAGTTTTAAGGCTATTATTCATTCTTCCTTCAAATTTTTTATCTACATAATCATTAGAGGTAGCAACGTTATTTAGCTGATGTTCAAAGAAAGCATAGTTAGTGGCACTAGTAATACTGTCAGATCTTTGAGTATAATGCAAAAATTTATCCTCAATATCGTAAAATGTTAAATTTTTATCACATCTGTGTATGAAGAACAACATGTCTTCTGACATAACACCCACTGTAAATCTGTGATTATCGAATACTGCCCTTTTATAAATTCTATTCCAAACAACTGGAATTAACTTAAGTTCTAAAATTTTAGTAAGGTATTCTTCTCCATCATAAACCTTATGAAACTCATGTTCAGGTCTGAAAGCTGTTTCCTCGTTTACTAGCTTACCATCTACATCAACATTCATAAAGTTACAGCAGACTATATCTACATCTTTTTCTATAATAGTATCATGTAGTTTTTGATAGGCATTTATATCTACATAATCATCACTATCTAAAAATATTATGTAATCACCAGTACAATGGTCAAGTCCCATGTTTCTAGCACTGCTAAGTCCACCGTTTACTTTATTTAAGAGTTTTATTCTAGAATCTTTTTTTACCCATTCCTCGCACATTTTAGGGCAATTGTCTGGAGATCCATCATTTATTAGCAATATTTCTAAATTTTTATATGTTTGATTTACCACACTCTCAATACATCTATCTAAGAAAGGCTCAACTTTATATACAGGTATAATTACACTTATCATCTATCCATTTTTCTCCTATTCTTAATTAATTTTTGACTTAAATAAAATTTTCAATATACCAAACATAAACTTAGTTAAGGTTTTTGAAAAACTAAACATTTTCAAAACTAATTTTATGTTTCCATCAACAATACTCTCTTTGAGTTCTGGCTTAATGCTTAAATACAGTTTTAAAACTACATTATACGAGTCACGTTTACTAGTTATATAGCTGTAAGGCATTAACACAAAGAAAGCCGCAATTGTCCTAAACTGTGCTACTCTAGCATACTTAGTTACCTCTGGACATTTTACTTTTATTATCTCAGCCGCACTAAACATATTCTTTATTCTATCAAAATAAAATTTTTCATTAAATCCAGAGGTAGTGCTACCTTCTCGTTTTGTATAATAATATAGCTTATCTTCTATATATATTATCTTGTTTACAGGCTCAATTAGTTCAGACAAAAAGCAAATTTCTTCGCTTAAGGCTCCTACTACAAATCTTGTATCTCCAATTACTTCTCTTTTATATAGCTTATCCCAAATTACAGTTAAGCCAATATCATTAAGAATTAAACCTAAAAATTCTGAACCAGTATAAATTTTAGAGTCTTCTACTCCATCTTTTTTTATAATATTTCTGTCGAAAGGCGTGCCACTTTCATCTACATTTATATGACCACTAGTTACAATGTCAACATTATGTTTCTTCATTGTCTCCATTTGAACTTTGTATACATCTTTATGCAAATAGTCGTCACTGTCTAAAAAGGAAACGTAATCCCCTTTGCAAACATCTAATGCCAGATTTCTAGCAGATGATTGCCCACCATTCTCTTTATGAATTACCTTTATCCTACTGTCTCTCTTTGCCCATTCCTCACACATCTCTGGGCAAGTATCAGGAGATCCATCGTCAACCAAAATTATTTCAAGATTAGTGTAGCTTTGCTCCACCACACTATTAACACACCTGTCTAAATAAGCCTCAACCTTATAAACAGGAATAATTACGCTAATTAGATCCATAGAGTTCTCAACCTTTCATTAATTATACATGACTGTGTAATTATACCATAAACAAGATTAAAAGTAAACAAATTTTCTTAAAATCATTTTACATTATTTTCTAAATATCTTCTGAATACAGGGTAATAACACAAGAAGAATGTAGCTGCCAATAATTTATCATAACCTTTTTGTAGCGCCCAATAACAATATCTATATAATTGTCTTTCTGCCTTAGAGTTTATTTTTTGAAAAACTTCTATTGCGTTTTCTGTATCTAATATCTCATTATAGGCATGAGAATCAAAAAAGAGCGTGACACGTCGTATTATCTTATCGTAAGATAAGCCTTCATGCGGAACATTTTTAATTAAAGAAAACGCAAATACCCTCATTGCAAGTGGAACAATTGTATCTAAATTATCAAGATATTTTCCTTTTTTCTTTAAGAAATTATAGTAGTAAGTAACTGTTTTTATTGCTTTTTTTGCAATGTCTGGATCGTTATTTCTGGTTGTTGAGCCGTTTCTTGTGTCATAGTTATAGCATGGTTGGTCTGTAAAATAATATTTAGGTCTGCTAATCATAACTTTAAGGTTAAAAATAAAATCTTCTAAGAATACTTTTTTCTCTTCATCAAATTTAATTTCATGTTCTTTTAAGAAATCACTTCTGTAAATTTTATTCCACAAATAACCAAATGCAGATTTATCTTTAAATTTATTGTATCTATCTATTTCTTCCTTACTACCTTTAGGATTAATAGGTCCTGAAGGCATGCCATAAGTAATTAACTCTTTGCCAGTTTCATCAATTCTAAAAGAAGATGCACATACAACGTCATAGTTATTTTCTTCAGCTAAAAGAAGCATTGATTCGACTCCCTCTAGTATAACTATGTCGTCTACATCTACAAACATCCAATATTTTCCACGAGCTTTTTCCATAGCTAGATTTCTAGCTACTGCTTGCCCGTTGTTTCTTGTGTGAATAACTCTAACCCTAGCATTATCAAATGCTAGACGCTCTGCCATTTCAGGAGTTTTATCTTCTGAACCATCATTAACTAAAATTAATTCATAATTCATATTGTTATCTTTAACCATTGAATACACACAAGATTTAATGTACTTTTCCGCATTGTACATTGGAATAATAAAACTGATCAAAATATCATTCATGTTTCTTCACCTTTTTCTCAAAATTTTGTATATTAAAAATAATCCTAAATAATATATATTTATTACTGTTAAACAAATAAATACTTTTAGTATAAATCCTATAATCCCTGTAGCTGTTACAAAACTTAAAATATAAACAGTAATAATTATACTAACTATTACAGACCCAATCGCCAGTATTTGATATATTAATTCACCTATCATTGACTTATTAAAATATCTATAAACTATAACTGCTTCATACACATAGGCAATTGTAACATTAGAAATTAAAGTAGCCAGCAATACACCAATAAGCCCAAATAAATATCCTAAGATTATCGAAAGTATAATGTTTACAATTCCTCTTACTACAAAAATTACACTTATCTTACTGAATAACCCCGAGGCGTATCTATATGTAGCCGTAACTGCCCTGATACAATATAAAAACAAATTAATACTAATAAATACTACAATTTCATTGCTAAGTAAAGCTTCTTCCCCCATCCAAATTTCTATAAATGGCTGAATTAAACAATAAAACGCAGTAACACAAAAACCAGTAATCCAAACATTTATTGCAGAATTACTAATAAAGTGCGAAAACACTTTTTCTTTGCTATGTGTTACCATGTAATTTCCGATTCTAGCAGTTAAAGCAGTAAAATACATACATGCTAAATTTGCAACTCCAAGGTATACAAAAAGATAGTTTGCAAAAAGTCCACCTACTAAAGTACTGACAAAAATCGATATAATTATACTATCGGTACTATGTATCATTACATCTCCCACTTTAGTAAAAATCAAGTCTTTTATATCTTTGTATATCTCTTTTTTTTCGGTTATTTCAGTCAATTCTTTTTGATAAAGATATTTATAATTCTTTTTTAAATACATAGTGTAACTAAAATTAATCAAAATATTTTTAATCAAAACTAATCCCATAAAATAGTAAAAGCTTTTAAATAAATAAAGTGTTATTACCTGTATTATAATGAAAAAAATTTCAAAACCTAACATTATAGACCAAATAATAAATTGTTTTTGATTAGCAATAATATAATGCTGAGATACTGATGATTTGCTTATTATAACAGTAGCTATAAGAAAAAATGAATAAGTTACTATTATCTCAATTGCTTCTACATCTACATTTATTGTCCATACTACAAAAATAATTGATATAGAGCCTACTACTAATACAGATGCTGAAAATACATTTGCAATTTTTTTATAAAACTTATATAGACTTCTAGCTTTTAAGTAATTTTGGTGCTCTAAAGGATGATATAATCTATATAAAAACGAACTACCAATACCTACAAAAACCAAGGTAAATATATCAATAAAGTTAGAATATACAGTCTGAATACCTAGGTAATCAATGCCTAGGTTTTCCTTGACTGCTTGTTTTGAAATAAGACTTAATAGTATCATCATGACCTGATTTAAAATACCTAAAATTAAATTGTATTTTGCGTATTTATTTTTTTGACTTTCGTCCATAATTCTACTCCTAAGGTCTTCAATTTTTATTGTCTTCTATATACTATATTTTCTTTCTTGCCAATTCTTGTGTGTTTAATGACAAGCTTATCACAGAATAGATGCTTATTAATTGTTCTTTCAAGGTACCTAATTCTAAAGAATCCAAATGTAAATCCAGCTAAAGAACCTATAACAAAGCCTAATCCGAAATAAGGAATTTCCATTTCCCTTGTGTAGAAAGTAGCAATTATTGTCACAGTTAAAAAGAAAGTAGATAAATACACACATCCACGCTGATCATTAAAATAATATAAATAAATTATCAAACAATACATCAAGAATAACAAGAAGTAACCTACCGAGAGTACGGGGTACATATCGATAATAGTAGAACTAAAATAAAGCCTTGGTAAAAATGTTACCGCTAACAAGAATATAACGGCTGTAATCATACTTTGAATTGAAACAAGACGTAATATTTGCTGTGCTAATGTTCTAAACAAAATATTCTTATTTTTGTCAATAAGTCTGTAAGTACCGCCTATAATGGCCTGCATATAAAGTTGATATTCATCATGGAATTGTGTTTCTGCCATAACTATGAATATGATTGTTGTAGTTATATTAGAGAACATGGCGATACATGTAGCCATATCGTAAGCTGGGTGGCTTAAGAATGTTTTTGCAATAACAATGCTTCCCTCTGAAAACCAAAATATGAAAATATGCGAATAAATTCCTAGGGTGTAAAAACCATTTGCTATAAACAGTTTTTTGTGTATCCATAAATATTTTAAACACTCGGTATAATTAGTACCCTTGCTTTTAAACCATCTTTTTACCTGTGCAAACTGTAAAAAAGCAATTATAAAAAAACCAGCCGCTAAACCATATATAAGCGCATGAAGTGTTCCGTAAACTGGCCTTAAGAAATAAGATATCAAGAAAGATATACTCATTCCAAGCAAGTAAAAAAGGAAAACTATCTTATAATCTTTTGTCGCTTGAAGATAAATAGCTGAGAAAAAAACAACTATTATCGAAATCCAAAAAACATAAGCTGCTATAATATAAGGTATATCGATACCTGCATTAACATAAAGACTGTAAATAACAGGCAAAGACATTAATGTTCCTAAGAAACAAACAAGTGCCATTCCAGAATAATAAGAAGGTAGAATGTCCTCACTTTTTCTTTGGTATATTTTATCGGCTATATATCTCGAAAAAACCGAGTTAAACGGTGAACTCAAAATTCCACAAAATATGAATATATATAGAATTGTAGACGATAACAACTCACGACTTGCTATAGAAATTTGGTTAAATCCTAATACTGTATACATCGCTATTAAAATAGCCACAATTAACATAGTAGGTCCTACTGTAACCATAGAGCTATAGGCTGCACCCATTACAAAGTTGGATATATTCTCTTTCCTATATATTTTTTTAAGTTCAAATCCAATTCCTGCCATATAACTCCTTTCTAATTTCCTGCATTAAGCTCTAGATACTGTTGAAAATATCTGTTATAAATATCTGCTTTATCGTAAAAGTTAACTACTCTATTGTAGCCTATCAGTCCCATTTTTTCTTTAAGCTTAGAATCACTGATTATCGAAAGAATTGCGTACGCCATTTGTGTAGAACCTGTAACCGGTACTACCGCTCCAGCCTTACCCTCTTCGTCAAACTCGCCCTCTATTAATCCTTTGCAGTTTCCAACATTTGTAGCTACAAATGGTTTTTTAGCGGCAAATGCCTCTAGTATAACTAGTGGCTGTCCCTCACTTATGCTACTTAGCAAAATTAAATCCATCTTTCCAATGTAATCTAAAACATTTATTGAACCTGTAAAAACAATATCTTGAACAGCTAATCTTTCAATTAGTTTATTACATTCATCTGCGTACTCAGGATCTTCATCTTGCGGACCCATTATCCAAAGCTTAAGTCTATTGTCTTTTTCTTTTGCATAGCTAAATGCGGTTATCATAGTTTTAACATCTTTAATTGGTGTAACACGCAAAATAGAACCAATGTTAATATATTGATCTCCTTTTTCTTTTAAAGGAATATTAGCGTACCTTTGAACATCCACACCATTTGGTATAACTTTTGTCTTTGCTTTATCACAACCTAGTTCAATTTGGAAATTTCTTGCATCTTCAAAAAGAGAGGATACAACATCTGCATAGTCATAACCACAACGACCGATTTTACCAAACTGATCAATCCACAAGTCTTTATAAATTCCTTGAACCCAGCCAGCACGAATAAGCTCTTCTTCTCTTTCTCTTGTATAGATTCCGTGTTCTGTCAAGAAAAACGGTTTACCGAACACTAGTTTCTGCATACAACCTAGTATTGCAGAATAACCAGAAGACGCCGAGTGATAAACATCTGCCTTTACTGGATGCGCCCTTAATATTGTAAGCAAAGGCATGTACATTGATCTCATTGACCATAAAAAGTCTGTAAAAGGGACACCAGCAAAATTTTCTTCATGATAGTTTGATACCATTGTGAAAAAGTCAAACCCTGCTACTATCGAGTCAATACTTGCATTATTTCTATGAAAATAGGTAAGAATTCTGTCCCAGTTAACTTCTTTACCAAATAGCAGAGACTCAAATGCGTCAAAATCTGCACGGCTTAGTCTCGTTCTCTTTTTTGTCATATAGTTTACTACATCATCATCTAGTAAAAATATTTCATGCACTTCTTTAACATTCGGAGGCATTTCGTATCTAAATTTTCTTGATGAATCTCTTTTAGCAGATATAACCTGTAAAATAAATTCAACATCAGGCATGCTAAGAATTAATTGGTGCATCCAGCTTGATACGCCACCGGTAACATATGGGTACGCACCCTCAACTATTAAACATATTGTCATATCAATAATCTATCTCTCTTGCATACATTAAATATGCAGGTCTTGACTTTTCCTTTCTTTATATTTCTTCTTCGTATCTAATCATTACAAAATCTGATTGTGCCTCTACCAAATATAAGTTTTTACCTATATTTCTAATTTTTCCGCCTTCGATCTCTTTAATCGTTCTACTTGTGTCAAGCATAAAATATGCCTCAACATTAAAGTTATCTATTTCTATATCTACTTGATTTTCTCTAAAATAATAACTAGGCTCTATAGTTAGGAATGTTGTAACTCTTTGAGCCGCAGCACTTGCTGTTAATCTGTCTATCCAAGGATAAAGGTTAAGCTGAGCACCTAGTACACTCTCATATTGCAAACAAAATTCAACCCAATCCGATGTAGGATCTGTTAAGAATCGCTCAGCATCTATATAAAGTGACATAAACCCAGTACCTCTTAGTATTGCATTACTGTCGATAACTTCATTCTCATAGTCGTAAGCATCAAGAATTATAGGTAAATTTAACATATCCTCTTCATTATCTATGAAAGAGAAATCTGTGTCCCAAAGCACTGCTTCATTAAGTAGACCTGTATCAGATATCAACTTATCATTTTCAAATTTTGCAAGCTCGGCGGAATTTATCTCCATCTGGTTCAAGTTGTAAATCATATCCTGATCATCAGAATCTATTACCGCCTCATATTCAGGGGTATACCATGTAATTTGTGACTGATATCTATCTTGTGAAGAAGTGAACTGTGGAAAGAAAATTGAATCTTGCATTCCAATTGCATCTCTGTGGAATACGCTGATCAAAAATTCAGAGGCGAAATTTTCTACATAAGGCATACCATTTATCAAAAATACATAGGCATTTACAACCGGATAAATGTATGTCTCTGTCAATTGAGCGTATAGTTCTGTTAAAACAGAATAACTAATCTGATCTTCAAATAAATCACCATTACAAACAAATATTGAACCATCGTCAGAAACATAACGCCACATAAGCGGAGGTAAATCTTCATTTTTTATATCGCTGTCTTCAATTAATACATTAGCATATATTTTTGTATTACCTGTAAGAACTACTTCATGTGCTAAAAATTCTGTTTCTACTTGCTCTTGCATATGTGTAAAGCTTAAGTCAGAAGAAACTCTTAATCCTTCAAATTCGTTTTCACCTACATAGTTTCTAACTCCTATTTTCTCTTGAACGTCTTTATCGCTAAATAAATCTTCATTTATAACGTTTAAGAAAACTACAGTCTTATCCTTTTTATATCCGTCTATGATTTGAATAACATCATCACTTGTTAAATCCTTGTCTGTTACTATATAAACGTCTGTATCTTCAATTAAACTAACACTTATTTCTGACATAGAAGAAACTATATAACATTCTTCTCTTAAATTCCCCAGATGATTATAAACAAACTGAGTCATTTCATCGTCGTCTCCACCAATAATAGCTGTTTTTCTTCTTAAATCATTGGTAAAAGAGACATAGTCTTCTTCTGATTCAAAGATCTCTTCGTACTGTTCTTCATATACTTTTATTACGCTTTCAAATTGATTTACGTCATTGCCATCAGATGCATATGCAATATAAGCGTCAATTTCCATGAAAGATAAAAACGAAACAAACAACAAAGCAAAGGTTACTATAACATATAGATATGTTTTTATTTGTAGTTTAACTCTATTTTTTTTCATATATCACCTTTACTCCTTTGAAAATACTATGTAATTCACTTAATTCTTAATCTTCTTTCTGCTTTTTCTGTATCTCATATATGAATTAAAAGTACTTAAACTCATAATAAACATATATCTTATAACATTGAACATGCCGTCGTGCATTGAAGTACCCTCTGTTCTTGCGTGCATAATTGCAGGAATTTCTTCAATATGAAATCCTAACAACAACATTTGAACTATCATGTTAAGGTCTGGATATTTTGTATCGAAATTCAAATATTTAGAATAATATGAAAATGTCTTTCTGTTAAGACCCATTAATCCGCTGGTAGGGTCTGTAAGTGTATAACCAGTTGTCTTTTTTATTACAAACCTGAAAAGATTAATTGCAATAAGTTTAGATTTAGAAACATAGAATGTCTCACTATCTTTTAAAAACCTTGTTCCGATAACCATGTCTACAGTTTTTGCATTATCTTTTGGCTCAAGTTTTTCCATAAGCCTATCTAAATTTTTAACATCATGTTGTCCATCTGCATCCATCTGTAACAAATACTCATAACCATTGTCATTGGCATATTTATATCCTGTTTGTAGGGTTGCTCCATAACCTAGGTTATAAACTTGGGTTATTATATTTATGCCACAAGCCTTAACCACTTTCTCTGTTTTATCTTTCGAGCCGTCGTTTATAACTAAAACATCCATTTTTTCAAGTATATTTGCATCCTTAAGATTTTGTAGAGTCTTAGCTATATTCTTTTCCTCATTGTAAGCAGGTATTACTAGTAATGTTTTCTTATTCATCTTCATTCTCCTCTTGTGGGTTTTCAGTATCCTCTTCATCATAAACTATTTCTGGTGCTTCTAAACCAGACATAAAATCAAGTGATAGATTTAATAGGAAATATGGATCTTGCTCCACTCTATATAATATAGTGTCTTCACTTTCATATATTTTTGAAATTTCATCTGGATAAACTTCTTCTATTTTTTGTACCCAGTAATAAAGTCTTGCCATAAGCTCTGGTCTAAAGTCAACATAAATTCTACTAGGCTCGGCTCCATCATAGCTCTCAAGTCCCATATCAAGTGCCATTCCCTCATTTACATACACATATTCCCATAGGTCGCCATAGATTTCATTGTTTACATAACCTGGGTCATTAAGCCATCTTTTTTCAGCAATTATATATATCTCTTCTGTTGGAATATATAATTCATCTTTTCCATCAATCATTACATTCATAAGGTCGATAACCTCATAGTGGAAGCCGTTACCTGTAATTAGCGTTAGTAATCTTGTGTTAGTAACAACAGTCCATGTTTGTCGGTCTAGGTTGTTTACAAGATATTCTGCCAAAATTCCCTCATCAACTGTTAAAGTACTTTGATGTCGTCTGTCCCACTTAATGTAACCGGAATAAAAAATTGCTAATATGCAAGGACACATTAAAATTAGTATTATTCTATTATAAAAACTTCTGTTTTTATTTTTAAACACAAATTCAAGTAAGTCATATATTACAGCTAATGGGAACATATAGACAGGCATTGCCATGTAGAAAAGAATAGCCGCATATCTATCAACGTTCATAAGCTCGGGAATTCCAAAAGTTTTTCCCATCATAAAGAATGCCAAAGATAAATACATTAACGCAAATAAGAAGTACGCAACTGAACGTGAAGTTGGTATTCTTTGTAGTATTTTCCACTTTATCTTAGATTTTATAATCTTTACTATAATTCCAATCAAACCATAAATCATGAACGCAACGCAAAGAAGTATAGTAATCGCACTAATCCATTGTGAAGAGTAAGTGTAGTTTGCAAAAGATAATAAGATGCTGTTCCATTTACCTTCTAGATCAAAACCTTTATCTTCTTCTACTACTTCTTCTTGTACTACTGACTCTGCTTCGGCATTATCTTCAGTCCCTGTCTCGTCAGTTTGGGTACTTGTTGTGCCATCTGTTAATAACATTGTTCCGTTTGATAAATCAGTTGTTCCATTAGTAAATACTTTAGTCCCGTCTGACAATGTCGCCGTGTCTTCCGAGACAATTGTGTCATATGTTGCGGTGCTGTCATCAGTTTCGGCACTCTCGCCTCCACTTCCACCGCTCATCATACTAATCGCCCAAGCCATAGATCCGTTAAATTCATAGCCTACCACTAGTCCTAATATATAAGGAGCTACTGAAATTACACCACTAGCCACTGCGATTATTATAAGTTTAACTAAAATCTTTTTCTTGATTATTTTAATAAAATAGAAAAGACCTATAGGTATAAACATAAATATTAAGAAAAACGCAGTATAAAAGTGGGCAGAAACTACCGCAAAAACCGAAAACCCTAGCAAAACTCCTGTGGTCCAATCTGGCTTCTTAATATATGTTATAAATGCATAGATCGCTATAAAAAGACCATTAAAACCAAACTCCATTGGAACTGCATATTGCAAACGCAAGTTAATTTCAAGGTCCAATATGTCTGCTATTATCATAAAAGCCATGCCAAACATTAAAGGATATCTAAGTCCTATAAGCTCTCTGAACACTACATAAAACACAAAAGTATTAAACACTAGGAATGAAGGTCCTAAAGCCAAATAAGTTTGGTATAAATCTAACGGAGATATAGCACTAAAAACTGCTGTTGATAAATGCATTGAGTACGGATACAGTCCGTCTACGAATGGATTTTCAAGGAAAAGGTTTACTATCCAGTTTAAGTGAACCTCTTCGTCCGGTGTTGCATATCTATATCCGCCATAAGTAAACTTAGTGTTTCCAAAATACATAAATAAATTGAACAACACAAATAACAGCACCGAATACTCAAAAATATGTCCTCTAACATATTTAGTATAAAGTCCTGTTACTTTTCTTAACACTGCATAAAAAATCCTTCTAACAAGGCTTTTAATTCCATATGTTCTCATTAAAATATCGGTAGCTATACCATTAGCTAATTTATAGCCATTAATTATCTCTCTTCTAGAGATAAAACACCTTATAAAGAGTGGAATTAAATAAATGCAAAGTTGTATGCTTAAGTCACTAAAAAATCCAGCATAAGCTAGAATATATCCTATAATATTCATATAGAATATTGCACACATTTGGTAAAAAGAAAACCTAAATGCGAAACTCTTATTCTTTACAATTGGGTATAAACACATAGAGGGATATATTACACAAACAAAAAAGTATGTCCCTATTACTATAAGAGTATTTAATACATTTTCTATTATTATTGGTTCCGTACCAAAATAAAAATTGATAATTTTTTCTACTGTATCCAAATTAAATTCCTTTACACCATTTATGTTTAAACATTGTTATAAAATCTTATCCAATCTAAGACTTCACTATCAATATCGATTGTTGAACCTTTAACCTCATTAAGTAATTTTGCAAATTCCTCTCTTAATGAGTTTTTATAATAATACTTTAAACAAAGCTTTGTAGCTTCAAGATCAGTTAATGCAATATCTCTTGCAAATTCTACATATTCTACAATTTTATCATTGTTCTCTAGTTCTTCCCAAAGCCCTATAATATCCTTTAAAATAAATCCTGTAACTTCTTGTCTGCTTTCTGCTCTTAATATTCCAATCTGTTCATCAAGGTTAAAAGTGTATCTTTCTTGCTCAAATTCAGTAAAAAATCTAGGCTTCAATATCTCACATAGACATTCAATATATTTAATTCTGTTCTCAACAGTTGGATATTCTTCAAGCAGTTTAGATGAATCCTCTTCCATATTTCTGTATTCGGTCAATTTGTCAGTAACAAACGCAATAGCATAGTGAGAAACCTCAGAGTCATCATCTAGTGTTGCATCTTTGATAAGTTGCAACACGCTTGCATCTTTTTCTCTTTTCAGAACTTCAAGCAGAACTTTACGTCTGCTTTTATGATCAGAAATCAGCATAGCTTCTTTGAGCGGTATCTTGTCTGATTCTTTTTGTACATCTACGTCTACCACTTCTTCTACTCTGTCAAGACTCATGCTAAGTTCTTCAATGCTAAGTGTCATTGACTCTCTTCTATAGAATAAAAAATTATACACTTGTGCCATTACCATAAACGCTATCGAAACTACAGGCGCTGAAAGAATTAGAACAGTTCTTACTACCCCTCTTCTCATATCTTTTCTTATAGAATGATATACAAGCACCAAAAAAGCAACTAAAAAGTTCAAAACCAATGCAACAAACACTAATTCTTCCAAATATTACCTCACAATCACAAGTTTTCAACTATATATGACCTATATCCATTTTTTACAAATCTTTCAAGAACGAATTGAGCGTCACCGGCTCCTGAGTTAGCCAATAAAACATACATATCTTTAAGATCACTTCCTATATAGTCTGTGTCTCTGACTAGTCGTTGAACTGTCTCAAAGTCTTCGTCTTGAAGTTCATCTGAATTACCTTCAATCTTTACTATTGTATAAGTCATAAGACCCATTTCTACGCCACTGTCATAAACAGCCACTTTTTCTTTAAATGTTTCTAGTTTCATAATTTTAGTATTAAAAATATATGAATTTTCAAAATACATTTTTTCATATTGCATAGCACTAGCCATAGTTTTCTCAACTAGTCTACTAAAAATAGATATCAAAGTACTTTGATATAAATTTATTTGATCAAGACCCATTGCCCATATCATGATTATAGCATCAATATGGTCATTTTCACCATGTACTGCGCTGATAAATGTTGGATTTTCTGTATTAAAATCTCTATTCATAAAAACTTCATGATTACATAGTGCATCATAAAAGAAAATTTCATTGTCAAATTTTAAAGATTTACCCACTGTTAAACCCTTATCTGATGTGCTTGCTGCTAATCTATAATATTTTGATCTTTCACTAGAAACATATATAGCAACATGTTCTGTCTCAACAAAATCACTTATTGCTCTAGCAGTTTGGAATATGATCTTTCTAGCATCCAAAAAGCTTAATTGACTAATAATTGTATAAAGTCTACCTAAGTTGTTACCATATGCCGCAATACGTTTTTCGTAAACATTTTTAATATACATATTGCTTTCATTAATTCTTGTTATATCACCCAATTGTTGCTGACTGTAATCATTAGCTTCTTTTAAGTTGTCAGACTTTCTTTTATAGTTGTCACGCATAAGGCCAACTATAACACCACATAAAACCAACTGCAACACTTGAATGAACAGGTCATAGTCAACTGTAGCCGACGAGGTGGTGAACATATCCGACACGGTTATAAAGAGTTTTCCTAAAACCGAGAGTACCGTTGCAAACATTGCATAACCGGTTCCATAAATAACTGCAATTACAATTACGAATATCAAATAAAAATCAATTGTAATAGTTGGTGCGAAAATAAATACAGCATATTGAAGCAAGACAGTCAAAATAAAAGTACCCGCAGTTTCAATTACTGTTCTAATAATAGTTTTAAGAGAAGAAAGATCTTTTTTCTCTTTAGTTACTACCGAAGTTTTTCCATATCTTAAATAAATTTTAGGTAACTCATCATTAATAGAATATAACCTTTTCAAATTTAATCTCTCATTGTCAGCATCTGCCAATGAAAAAGGAAATAACTTTTTAAATTCTTTTGTTCCACTCTCTTCTAGTTTGTTAAGTTTACTGCTATCTATATTTGTTACTCTGTCAGCAATTTGTTCTTCTACACAAATTTCGCCTTCAATATGATAAACGGTTACATCTTCTTTACGGTTTATAACATTTATGATAGCCTGAATAGAGTCCTGAACGCTTATGACCATGTGTTCAGCAGAGGCTGCATATTTGACTATTTTATTGTCGATACTGTCAAATATCATATCACTGCAAAAATCTTCACATCTATTATCAGCTGTAAAATTTCCTATAACTTCTGGAAATCTTATACTTTGTACTTCAAATACTCCTGTATCGTTAAACGATGTAACAAAACCATCTATTTGGGCTAAAGCACCTGTGTTAATGCTACCCGTTACAGGTTTTGTGTTTTTATCAATAATTTCTTCTACATTTTCTTCAAATATTTTTAAACTAGAGCAATATACTACTCTTGGTATCTTCGCAGACTTTGCACATAAAATAAGGTTAGTTATGCCGGAGATATATTCAACTGACTTATTTTTAAGATTAGTTGTACGAAAATCAAAGTCCATTATTCCTGCTATTATAACTAAATCAAAGGTTATATTGTTCATTATCCTTTGAACATTTTCATCTCCATATGAAAAATCATATTTTTGGAATACATTTGAAATTGCTCCACCTTTTGATACGGGATCACCAGTAAGCAAGTATATCTCATGGCTTTCATTTTTTAATCTATGTGAAAGAATTGAAGAAAATTGACTATGTTTGCTACAAATTAATATATTCATTCAACCTCAACCTTGTTATTTTCTGCAATTAAAGCTTCCAATTTTTTATTCTCGTGTTTTAAAAGTGAAACATGAGTAGTAAGTTCTGTAACTTGATTTGTTAACACTGATACAGATTTAGTATGACTAAACAATATAAGAAATATTAGTACCAGTAAAAAGAAAATAAGTACAGCAGGCGGCCAGTAAATTTCTAAAAGTCTGGCACTAGATGTAATTATATCTGGAAAAATTCCTAAAAATATAATTCCAGCTCCACCCATCAACCAAACTAAAGCATTGACTTCATTTATCAGCCTGTTCTTTCCTGTCTTTAAAACTGAAAAAATAATTAATAGCCCTACTGAAATAGCAGCCAGTGTTAAAATAATATTCATATCTTACCTCACATCATATCCTTATGTTAATTTGCACATTAAATTTAGAGTATATATGTCAAGTTGACTATATAACCCAAACTTATTCCGATGTAATTATATCACAAAATTGCTTATATTTCAAGTAGTTTAGGTAAACTGATAATAAAATTGCTATTTTTCGTTAAATATTACAAATTAATATACATTACCAATTTCTTGTATTCATATTTTTTTTTAAAATTATTATTATGGCATATATTTTATTTAATTTACATACTAAATTAGTATAAGTTTTTATCTTGTATTATCTTTTTGTACATATTTTGCTTTCTAGTAGTGAAATAAATCTAAAAAAGTAATTCGTCTAACAAAAAAGCAATCAATAACTGTAAAAACATTTATTGATTGCAATTTTTTTATAAATATTTTGCTCTAATTTAGTATATACTTAATTTCAAATTCCTCTACAGCCAAAGGTTTATCAAAATAATAGCCTTGTCCTTTTTTGCATTTTAGCTGTTTTAAAACATCATATTGCTCAACATACTCTATACCTTCTGCTACTGTTACTAAATCTTCAAGATCATCACACATATTAAGTGCAGCCTTTGTCAAAGCCCTAGATTTTCTATTGCTACCTAGGTTTCTAATTAGGCTCATATCAATCTTTAATTCATTAAAGTCAGAAGTTAACAATGCTGAAAGATTTGAATATCCGCTACCGAA
Source organism: uncultured Eubacteriales bacterium (assembly GCA_964369225.1). Taxonomy (GTDB): domain Bacteria; phylum Bacillota; class Clostridia; order Oscillospirales; family Acutalibacteraceae; genus SIG603. Next base: position 13,006 of record CAYJER010000014.1, on the reverse strand, counting down.
GTCGTCAAGAGACACACTGAATCCTTCTTTTGTGAAATTTGTGATAATTTCTGCTAAGATTTCGTCGCACACTCCATTAATAGTCTCTGTAATCTCAATAATAATCTGTGATCTATTAACTTTGTACTTGTCGCATATAGCGGCAAATTTCTCAACAATACTCTTTTCTGATATCGTCATTCTAGAGCAGTTTACAGAAACTTTGAAATCTGGTTTATATCCTTGTTCTCTCCATGAACTTAAGCGAGAACAAACTGTCTCGACTACAAAAAGATCTATTTTAGAAATAATTCCCTCTTTCTCATAGAACGGTAGGAAAGAGATAGGAGGCTGAACAAATCCGTCTGCACCAACTCTTCTAATTAGAGCTTCTGCACCATCTAATAAGCCTGTTTGAATATCAACTTGAGGCTGCATGTAGACTACATATTTACCATCAGAAATTTCCATATCTAAATTATTAGCTAAGATAGCACTATACTTAGAGCCGCCTATAGACTCATTTATCACTTTTCCATCGTCAATGTTCCTATTCCATGTATATCCAACACTGGCTCTAAAGTCATGCTGATTGCTAATTTTGTCTTTGAGTAGTTTAATCTCTTTTTCAAACTCTAATTCAGATGTATTTTTTCTAATTCCAACAAATTCATCGCCACCAACTCTAAAGCAATCCTTACCAAATATGTCATGCAAAATATTTGCCATTTTTATTATAACTTCATCGCCAAATTCAGTACCCTCTACCTCATTAATTGCACTTAATCCTGAAATATCAACATATACAACACCTAAGGAACTAATTGATAATTTATCAATCTCTTTTAGTGCCATTCTATAGCTGTGCCTATTCTTAATATTTGTGAGTGTATCATAGTAACTCAGCTTAGATAACTCGTTTAATAGTTTTGTTTCGTCTAAGAAATTAGCAATAAACTTTGTAACAGAAGCTAATAACTCTGTTTTATTGATATTTTCCGTAGGATTATCAACACCGATAAATCCTGCTATCTCTCCATTTGAATCTTTAAGTGCTGTTGTAACTAGCGACTTAATTCCTTGCTCCTTTAGAATTTGATATTGTTTACTGTTAGTGTCAATTTCATCATTGATAGAATCAATTGTAAACTGTCCACATTCTTCATACATCTCGAACCAATCTGCCACTTCTGCTTTATCAACATTTTTTAGATTTTGAATTTGAGACACAATCCCATCCTCACACCATTCATAGGTGTTATTAATTTTTATTCCACAATCACTTATCTCAAAAATATAACATCTCTCTGCCTTATGGAATTTCGCAATTATCTTGAGAAGTTTACCAATAGAACTTTGAGGACTTTCACCGGAGTGAAGTGTCTCTATACAGCTAACTAACAGTCTTTCGTCCTCTAATTTCTCTTTTAATTCTGTTTCTAGTTTACTAATATCGCTAATATCTGTGGCAATTTCTAGTCTTACTAGTTTGCCTTTCATAGGAATTAGTTTATCTCTTAAGAAATATTTTTTTCCGAATCCTTCATTAAAGAAGGTCCATTCATAGAAGGACTCTTCTGATAATAAATGATTAGTACAGAACTCGCAAGGAGAATCTTTGCCTTGTAATATTTTATAACAAGGTTTTCCCATCCAAGCGCTCTCTGGTGGATTGCCTAATGCGTCAACACACGCCTTGTTAATATATAAAAGTTCATAAGTATCGGTATCTGAAATATAAACAACGTCATTTGCATGATCGGATACAAAAGCAGATATCACGTTGTACTCTTCTACTTCTCTTAACTCGTCTCTAAGTCTAACGCCTTGAAGCACAATTGAAATAACTTTAGATATATATTGTAAAGTATTAATCTCTTTTTCGCTCCAAACTCTTGCCTTAGTGCAATCGTCAAGACCTATAAAGAAAGTGACATGCCCTTCTTTTCTAACTTGCGCATGAACAAATGATTTTATGTCTTGCTCTGCCATTAATTTATACGCTACATCGCTAGTAAAAGTAGACTCTATATCATTTGAAAAAACAATTCCATCTCTTGCTGCATCAAATAAATCCTTATATAGCTCTTTAGGAGAGCTTTGTAAATTATCTTTTTCTTCACTAATCCCTTGACGACACCATTCATAGGTATTACTATATGTTTCACCTTTATCGAATGTTTCAAAAATATAGCATCTATCGGCACTGTATTTTTGGCAAATATATCTTAACGCAGAATTTAATGAAACTGAATCGCCGTTTCTTTCATATATTATTTCAAATATTGCGGAGATAAGGTCGTAGTCAAAATATGAACCAACCATTCTGTTAGCATTGTCTAATCTTGTAATGTTTGTTGTTGTTCCTGTTACTAAGGCTTCACTGTAGAAAACAAACTGATTTTTGCCCAAATTTTTAGCCTCATACAATGCCTTATCGGCAGACTTGTAAAGATCTGTATAAGTTACTCCAGCACTAGGATAAAGGGCAATTCCTATGCTGCCTGATATTTTATAGTCTCTGTAGTCGCCTGAATATGTTCTATAAAACACTTCAAGTATCTTTTTAGCCTTTTTCTCTAAGACTTTTTCGTCAACTATATTCTCTACAAATACGACAAATTCATCTCCACCAATTCTTGCAACCACATCATGATTTCTAAATGAAGATTTTAAGCTTCCTGAAACCTCTTTTAGAACTTCATCGCCAAAGAAGTGTCCTATATTATCGTTAACTGCCTTAAAGTTATCTATATCAATAATAAATAAGGCATGTTTTTTCTCTTTTGCTATAATTAATTTTTCTGATATTGCGTTCTCGGCTGTAATTTTATTATAACAACCTGTTAGCAAGTCTATCTTAGTTCTTTCTTCTAATAATTTTTGCTCGTGTATGTCTAACGCCTTACCTACAATAAATATAGGCTTACCTTCTAAATCACGCACCGCTTGATAAATCATTCTAAAATAGCGATAAGAGTCACTACTATCAAGATATCTAATATCAATAGGTTCATACACGCCTTTTTTCATGTTCACCATGAGTCTTACATATAGATTTTCATCGTCTTTATGAATCATGCCTTTCTTAAGGGCTGTGTCTAGTTTTACAGAAATACCATTAGCATTTCCGCCATCTGTAACACTCTTTCCGTAATATTGAATGACAGATGTTCTTGTGTCAAGTGCAAAGAACCATTCATTAGATAATTCTGCCACACAATTAAGCAATGTTCTATCTGATATTCTATTTAAGAAGTAATTTTCATATTGTTTATCGTTTTCTGTTCCCAAAAACTCAGGTCTTAAGTCACGTGTATAACCTGCAACATAGTCTTCTCCATGGGCCAATTTAATTTTAGTAAGAGTTATCTCCGCCGGTATTTCTTCTCCGTCTAAGTCTTGGTGTAACCACCTAAATACATTAATTCCTTCTGAAAATGCTTTTTCCACATGTTGTTTTGCTAACTCACTGCTTAATAGACCATTCGGTTGGAATAACGGAGATAATTTCATAAAATCACTTAAATATTGTTCTTCATTCTCTAAACCAAAAAGCACTACTGCTTGCTTATTGCACATCAAGTTTTCCATGTTTCTGTTCCAAACATTTAAACAAAGTGGGTTAGCATCAATAATAGCCTTAAAATTAGAAATTTGCTCGTCTAATGCTTTATTAGTTGAAATAGAACTTAAATCTTTACTTTGCAATAAAATTAAAATTAAATTTGAAGTCTCATCAATTGTGTCAAGTCTAATAAACGATGCTACAAACGGAATAGAAGCTCCGTCTATCTCAATGCTGTCTGTATCATATTTACCTAGTTTAATGGCTTGTGAAACTGCAAATTCAAAATTCTTTATTGAGTTTTGAGCGTTACTCCTAACAATTGTATTCTCAAACTTGCTAACAAGTGCTTCTAGGTTTTCACATTCAAAAACATTTAATATATTGTTATTACATGTTATTACTTTAGAATTTTCATCTACTATGATAACACCGGACTGAATGCAGTTAAGCAAACTTTGAACAAACAAGTTGTCAAGTTTAACATTTCTGCTAATAAAATCTCCCAAAATTTTATCCTGGGTTTTTAAATGAAGATTATTATTCATAAAAACTCTCCTTAATATCAGATGTCAATTCAAATCCTGAACATCTAAAAAACAAATTATACTATTTAATTATACCATATATAAAACAAATAATAAAGTACTAAATAAAAAAAAGATTAATATAAATGATATAACCAAAGAGCGAAAATATTGTTAATTTAGATAAAATTTCAAGTGATTTATGATACCGAAAATAATAAACAAAAATAATATAAAAAAGTATTGACAAAACCTTAAATATCTGATATACTAATTTAGCAGTAGCAGAGCAGTACAAAATTAAATATCGCGGAGTGGAGCAGTGGCAGCTCGTCGGGCTCATAACCCGAAGGTCGTAGGTTCAATCCCTACCTCCGCAACCATAAACCTTAAGAATTAGTTCTTAAGGTTTTTTTTACATATTTTTAGTAACAAATAAATTTTTTTTCCATAAACTAGGTTGTGAGAGGATTGCTGAAAGTAACAAGGAGGAAAATAAATGAGTTCTGTTGTTAAAAATTTAGTAGAATACGTTGGAATTAGTGATAAGATACCACCAAATTTCTCTGTATCTGCTTTTAAAGAACTTATGCTACAAGAGCATATTTCATTAAAAGAATGTTTGCCAAACATTGAGCAAATCACAAGAGTTATTGCTTGTGTAGAAATTAAGAATTCCTATGTAATAGATACACCTGTGTCTGGTAGAGGGCCTAAGGGGAATTTGCTTAATCCTAGTGGGCAAATAGTTACAGGTAAAAAGTTAGTTATAGAGGGTGTTATTCACCAATCTATACACTATGTTGCCGATAATTGCGAGCAAAATGTAATGGTAGTTGACAACGATTATTGCTTTGGCACTTTTGTTGTATTGCCGTTTACCGCTACTGCACAAAACTGCTATACAGTTATACCTTATATTGAGGATATCATCGTTGAGCCTTTAGGACCTCGTGATATAATGAAATGTGTATCATTGTTTTTGGAGGTGAGATAATGGCTAATGTTGTAAGAAATATGGTTAATATTATGGGTATTTCAGATATCATGCCTACAAGCTCTGAAATTTATAAAGAATTTTCTGTAAATGATTCTATATGCCTTGATTGTTGCAAGCCAAACATCGAAAGACTTATCTCATCTGCCTTTGATGCTAAGATAATTTCTGTTAGGCTTATAAACACACCAGCGGGTGAAGTTTTACCAAAGACTGCTGTTCCTAGCATAGCTACATCTAGTGAGGGTGAAAAGCTAACAGGTAAAAAATTAGTGGTCGAAATTAAATTCAGGCAAAAAATTCAGTATGTTGCAGACGAACCACAACAAAGTATCCATGGAGTACACAATGAGTTTACAGTAAGTGAGTTTATTGTTGTTCCGCCAGAATATATAGTTGGTGGACAATGTTTAACTGCTGAGTATTTGTTTGCAAATAACATGTTCTTTGTGTATCCTTTTATAGAGGATGCAAATGTTAGCATGATGGATGAACGCTGTATATGTAGCAACATTTTAGTATTCTTACAAGTTGGTGTAAAACAATGTCTATTCGATAAGGGCACAGTTACAGGCCCTATAGGTAATGTTCAAACATTTGACGATACTTGTAGCCGTATTATTAAAAAAGAAGAGGAGGTAATAAAGAATGAACTGTAATAATATTATTGTTAATGGAGTAAGTTCAGTATTTCCTCTTAGCACAACTGCATGGAAAGAGTTTTCAGTAATGGAAACACTGTGTATTCCTGTGCAAAAACCAGACATGAAGAGAATAACATCTCTTAATATAGACGCTAAGATAACCGAGTTTGAAGTAGTTAGAACTCCTGTTACCAACGCAAACTTCGAGGGAGTAGTAAGCACAGGCTACAAGCTTATTGTTAAAGGTAAACTAATACAATTTATAGAGTATGTAGCAGACAGTTGCGAGCAATCTGCACACTCTGCACATTTTGAAGTACCGTTCTGCACTTATATAGTTTTGCCAGATTATTATATGCCTGGCAACTCAATAACTGTAGATGCCATAGTAGAAGATGTGTATGTAGAGCAAACATCTAAACGCTGTTTCTTTAAAAATGTAACCATGTTTGTTTACGCCGATGTATGTTGCGGTGTTGCAAATGTAGAGCTTCCTGTTCCTGTAATTAAGGCTAGTGATAAGTCTGTGTTTATTGAAGAAGTAGGAATAAACGTGTTCAATATAGAAATATGCGAAAACGATTTACCTCAAATCATCAATATACTTTCCGACCCACTAGCACCTATAAACTTAGTAAGTGCATTGCCTACCGGCTATGCCTATAATTCAAATATACTAACAATAGCAAACGGATCACAGGGAGCTACCTTAGTATTCGAGATTGAGTCAACACCATGCAATGTAAGCTTTACTGTGAATGTAATTATTAATTCTCCGCCTAAAGTCAGCATGATTTCTCAAACTCCGTCTAACTTAAAAGTTCAACAGCTTACAGATAATGATATTTTGATTAATTTTAACGCAAATACAAAATCTGCTGGTGTTGCAAGCTTTGTAGTTGAGCCTTATGATGTATTGTCATTAGTAGGTGTATTGCCTGTAGGCTATAGCTATTCAAATAACATTCTAACAATTCAAAATAACGCACAAGATGCAGGACTTAACTTTATTAGTAAGTCAGGAATTTGTGATACATCAGTATCCCTAAAAATTGATGTAGACACAGGAAAAGAAGAAGAAGTAAAAAGTGAAGTAAAAGAAGCGGCTAAATTAGTAGACTAAGCTAATTTTATTATCACGCAAAAATCAGTGGCGGTCCTTTGTGACCGCCCAAAAATTGCAAATTATTACTAACGCTCTAAGGACTACAGGCAATGTCACGAACTTAAGAAATTTTATTATATGATTTTAACTGTACGCATTGCATATAGTCATTGTAGGGGCGACCCTGTGTGGTCGCCCGAAAACTAGGAATATTGCTAAACCTACGGGCGACCACACAGGTTTGCCCCTACAATAATATTTCTAATCAACACCTGTGACTACAAATCGCCCCTACATAGATTTTGTACAATATTCTATCAAACCTTAACTATATTAATTTCAAGCAGGTGATAACTTGTTAAACCTTATATTAACCGAAAAAAAAGCTTTAACAAATAAGCAAACATCATATATATCTATGGCATACGACGGCGCTTATTTGTATTTTCTTTCAGAGAATGAACCCGTCATAACTAAGTATGACTTAAACTTTTGTATTATCGAACAAACTAGCTTGTGCCAAACATACACGGCTATTTGTTATGATTGTAGTGAAAATTGTTTTTGGGCAAGCATAGACAACAATAAGATATGCAAGCTTGACCCAGAAAATTTTTGTGAGATTGATTTAATTGAACTTAAATTCAATTCATATGAAAAAATAAAGGCAATTTGCTATGATTTTCATAATAACTGTTTATCCATAATCACAAATACTAAGCTATATATATGTAATAAAGACGGTTACTCTATAACCAATTGTGAAACTTCAGCCAAAGAGAATAACTGTGCCTTATGTTGCTACAATAACCAAACAATCAAAATTAGTTCTTACCAAGACAACGATATATCAATTTTCAAATTGCTAAACACAGATTTTACAACCGAAAATATTAACTGTCTACCAAAAGATTACATAGCAAATAGTATGCTTAGTTTTTGCTATAACTCTAAAATTCACCTACTAATTCTGGCTAAAAAAAATAAGAAATACCCATACTTAATTAAATACAATATATTTAATTAAATATAACAATAAAGTATTGAATTTTGATTTTTCTTATGATATAATTAAAAAACATGATTTACAAAGCATTATTATATTGGATGTAATAAATAAAGGCATTTAATTCCGAGTGGAGGAACAAATGAAAACTATAAAACAGAAAATTATCCTAGTGTTATTTATATTCTTTGCGATATTTTCTTTAACATATGGAATTATTCAGTTTATGGGAAGTGTAAACACAGAACTGAAAGACTCTATAGACGAAACAATACACAGTGCAACTTTTCAACAACAAGTTGCAATCAATGAAACTTTTGAAGAAAAATTGTTAGAACTTCAAACTATAGTAGAAACTATTCAATTAATAGGTGCCGACGAAGACTTCTTAATTGAATATTTGACTAATATAAAAAAAGTTAATGAACTCGATACCCTTATATTATCAGATTTAGACGGGTATGGAATTATGGCAAACGGTGAAATAGTTAATCTTTCTCAAAATGAAAATTTTGCTAAAGCTATATCGGGAGAACTATGTATTTCTGAACCTAAAATATCTGCTTATACTGGCACATCAGTAATAGAGGTTTTATCTCCTATAATGGTTGACGGTCAAATTGAAGGTGCTTTTTTGGTTTCTTATACTATTGAAAGTATAAGAGAAATTCTTTTAACCTATACTTCTGACCTGGGCTATGCACTTATTTTAGATCAAGATGCAAGAATAATTATGACTACAATGTCAAACTATTCAGATACTGATGCCTTTGTAAAATACGCAATATTAGAGGGCAAAACAATAGATGAAATGCTCTCTGATTTCAAAAATGGTACGAGTGGTTCTTTAACTTATACACTATTTGAAACAAAAAGACTTGCTCAATACGCTCCATTAATGATCAATGATTGGGTGTTATTCTTTACAGTACCAGAAGACACAATGATAGCACGTGAAGTTCATATATTAAATAGTATGTTTATTTTCACCGCAATCATGGCATTTTTCTTTATAGGCTTTTTGCTTTACATTCTTATCAGCAGAAGCAGATATCTAAAAAAGGTTGAAAAAGTTGCTTATTACGATGAACTTACAGGGCTACCGAATCTTCATAAACTTAAGAACCACATGGCTAAAATCATTGAAGATAACGATGATAAAGAGGGTCTAATTATTGTAAAGATGGACATAGCAAACTTTAAAGCTATTAATGAATTATTTGATTTCGACGTTGGAAACCAAGTGCTTAAAACTGTAGCAGAAGCATCTGTTAACATAGCAGAACCAACATTTATGATAGCTAGAACAGGCGCTGACCAGTTTATGATGTTTGCAGGAAATGACTTCCTTAAAAACTTGAATAATAGAAGAATTGCATATGAAGAACGTTTTAGATCTTTAATTCCTATGCTAGATAAATACTCTATTACATTTAGGTATGGAAGATATTTTATTGAGCCTGGCGAAAATGACGTAAACGACATAGTAAACAAAGTAAATATGGCTCATAGTTTTGCAAAAACTAAGGGAGTAGAAGTTATTTGGGACTATGACGATAATTTTAAAAAGCAAGTTTTAACACTAGCAGAAATCACCAATAAAATGGAGACTGCACTTCATAACAACGAGTTTAAAACTTATCTACAGCCTAAGTTTAGTTTAAGCACAAATGAAATTATTGGCGCAGAAGCCTTAGTAAGATGGATAGAGCCAGAGGGCAATATGATATTCCCTAACATTTTTATCCCATTGTTTGAGTCTAATGGATTTATAGTAGAGCTTGATAAATACATGCTCGATAGCATTTGCAAAAAAATTCGAGAATGGCTTGATAAAGGCTATGAGTGTGTGCCTGTTTCTGTAAACTTCTCAAGAATTCATCTGCAAAACCCAAATTTTGTTGAAGAATTAAGGCTGATAGTTACATCAAACAACATAGACCCTGTCTATATTGAAATTGAGCTTACAGAGACTACTATCACAGAGAATGAGGGTGACATTGAAAAGCTACTAGATGATCTACACGATGCTGGTTTTACAGTCTCAATAGATGATTTTGGTGCAGGATATTCTTCACTTGGCATGCTTAAAAACTTTAAGGTAGACACCTTAAAACTAGACAGAAGTTTCTTTGTTAATAATAAGTATGACGATAGAGGCGAACTTGTTATAGACGGAATAATTAAGCTAGCTCACACACTTAACATGCACACAGTTGCAGAAGGTGTTGAAGAAGCTGAACAAGTTGAATTTTTAAAATCTGTTAATTGTGATTCAGTTCAAGGCTACTTCTTTGCTAGACCTATGGATATCGATATATTTGAAAAAGACTATTTAATAAAAGATTAAAAATAAACCGCTTGAATTAATTTCAAGCGGAATTTTTATTTTGATAGATTTAAAAATTAAAAGAACTTAATGCTATATTGTAGGGGCGACCACACAGGGTCGCCCCTACTACTATGTTAAAACAAAAACTTTGTACATATAAATATAAATTTATTTAAATGTTGTAAGACAGGGTCTCTGTGCAGACGTGTTGGTTAGAGAAATTTAGCAATGTAGGGGACGGGTTTTCCGTCCCGAAAACTGTCAGTTATTGCTAAATTTCCACGGGACGAAAAACCCGTCCCCTACATTAATTTGTGCGTTTTAACGAATTTATTTTTATCAATACAATTTCTTTAATATTCCATTTCCAAGGCACATAGTTAAACCTAAAAGTTTGGTCTCCCCTTTTTTCTCGAATCTAATTTCAGCTATATCAGAACTTATTGAAATTATCTTTCCTTTTCCAAAAAATCTGTGCATAAGCTCGTCTCCTACTTTAACAGTAAATTTTTTAGGGGCAGTTTTTTTAACTTCTTTCTTTTTCTCTTCATACTTCAAAGTTTTGTTTTCAAACATTTCACCAACATTCATAAGCATATAGTCTTGATTACTAAACTGTATCAAAAATTTTTCCTCATATTGTGCTGTGACAAAACCTTTACCCTTGACTTTGTGCGTGTAAGTTTTACCACACAGATTTTCTTTAAATGGTGATAAAATTTCACTTTCATCTATTAGCTCTGTTGGCAATGACTGCTTAACCTCATTTGTAAACGCAGATGGTTTATCTGCTATGTCAAATAAATTTAGCATAAATTTTGCCCTAGTCATTCCAACATAATAAATTCTGCGTTCTTCCTCATAAATTTCATCTGAATTTTTATCTTCTAGCTTTAATTTAGGAGGAATAACACCGTCGATAATATCAAGCAAATACACATTGTCGTACTCCAAACCCTTACTTGAATGCACTGTAGATAAAATAATATTTGACTTTCTTTTTTTTGAAGTTTTAAGAATTTCTCGTAAATCTGAAATTCTATTTAGAAAGTCTTGGGAATTCTTTTGTGTTTGAGCAATCATCGACAAAACAAAATACTTGCCATCGTCTAAACCGCAACGCTCAACATATTTTTTATAACCAAAACCGTTCCAAATACAGCCTAAAGCCTGCATTGCGTTTCCGTTAATTATCTGCTGAATATTAAGATTAATATTAATTGCAAGCTCTTTTGAATAATTCATGAGTACATCTGGAATATTCTTTCCACTGCTTCTGCTTTGAGAGCATACATAATCGGCAGTGCTTCTGTTTAGCATTTGCCCAAACTTATAGTAAATTCGCATAAAAGTGGCTGTGTCATTAGGATTATGTGCAAAATTTATCATGTCTGTAATATCTAAAACTATTCTGTTCGAGAAAAAAGCGTCCTCAAATTTTCTGCAAGTGTAAGGAATTTTCTCACGCTCAAACATGTCAATAAGCGGTAGAGCAGAGTCATTGTTTCTATATAAAATGGCTGTTTCTTCTTTAATGTTTTTTGCAATTCCTAAAATAAATTTATATTGAGAGGCTCTATCGCTAGTTTTGATAATTCCAACATGGCTACCACTTCCACAGCTTTCTTTAATCTCTTTTTCGTATCTATGTTTATTCCTTACAACAAATGCGTTAGCAACGGCAATTATTTCTTTAGTGGATCTATAATTTTTCTCCATTAGCAAAACTTTAGCATCTTTATAGTCTTTTTTAAAGTCCATTAACGCCTTTGGGTATGCAGCCCTAAAGCCATAAATACTTTGGTCCTCATCCCCTACCATAAAAACATTTCCATGAGCTAAAAGTTTAATTATCTCATGCTGAATTTTTGAGGTGTCTTGCGATTCATCAACGCATATATATTTATATTTTTCGTGAAAATATTTTAAAACTCTAGGCTGTTGCTTTAAAATTGCATGTGCATAACGCATCTGGTCATCATAGTCCATTAGGCGTTTCCTTTTCATAATTTCAATATATCTGTTGTATATTTCAGCTAAATTTTTAATCTCTGTATCTATTTTATCAATTTCAGTTATCATCATATTTTTAATGTAAGTGATAGCCGTTCTAATCTCTTTAATTATGCTGTCGGTTGGGAAATCCTCGTTAGTCTCTTTATATATTTCTCTTAAAATATGTGAAATCTCGCCCTCATTATCTAATAGAGTAAAAGAGCTTTCTCTAGCATAATTTCTGCTGTAATAATCTATAATTTTAGCGGATACACCATTGATTGTGCGAAATTCAAGGTTATTTGAATATTGTTCGCCAAACATTTTTGTAAACCTTTGTTTCATCTCATTAGTGGCTGAAACCGTGTATGTCATGGTTAAAATTAATCTAGGGTCAATTTTTTTACAATAAATCATATAACCTAGGCGAGTAATTAAAACTGTGGTTTTTCCGCTACCGGGTACTGCTAAAAGCAAAACTTGCCCCTCTGTGCTGTACACAGCTGTTTTTTGTTGTTCGTTTAGATTTATGGTAAATCTTTTTTCAAATTCTTCTTGTGTCACTAAAATTCTCCTTTCGCTAGTACTCTGTAAAAATTAAAACTTCACATTTAAACAATGTAATTAATATAATCAAACTTAATGCTTATTTGTATGGGAGGGTCTCTGCACCAGACGTGTTGATTATAAAATTATGCCAAGTAGGGCAAGGGCTCTGCTCTTGCCAAAAACTAGGACTTTTAACTGACTTAAGGCAAGGGCTCTGCTCTTGCCAAAAACTAGGACTTTTAACTGACTTAGGGCAAGGGCTCTGCTCTTGCCAAAAACTAGGACTTTTAACTGACTTAAGGCA
>CAYJER010000013.1:0-55585 GCA_964369225.1 uncultured Eubacteriales bacterium | reverse complement strand
TTTTTCTTACCCCCTTTGTTAGTTTTTTAGGTCTAACTTTTGGGGGGCGGGTCAATTTTGCCTAAGTTTCATAGGCGGATAATATCCGCCCCTACATTAATTTGTGTGTGTTAACGAATTAAATTTAATCATAAAATCGTAAGAGACACATATTATCCGCCCTATTTTATCAAATTGATTTTATCTATACAAGAATTTTCACATAAACTCTTCACTTACATTGACCTATGACGGCTCGTTACTGCTTAAATTTTCTTGTAAATTTTCAATGGAAAGCATGTACTCATTATACTTATTCTCAAACTCTTTGAAATAAACGTCAAACCCTGCTCCCACTTCTGCCACAAAATATTCATCATAAAAAAATTGATCTTCATATACATAATATAAAAATACATCATCTCTAATATATTGATTTCTAATTAAAATATTGTCTATATTATTTACTATTTCCATTATTTTTACTGCTGACTTTTCACTTAAAGGTTCTGCCTCTAATTCAAAATAATCAATATACTCACTATTTTGTTTGTAATATTCTAGCTCTGATTTTATGTTGTTAATGTTTACACTTAATGTGTATGCTCTTGAATAACCAGTATTAGAATTATTTTCTGTGTCCATCATTATTCTAACAAAATCATAGGCTGAACTGTCTGCATCCGCTGTTAGCACGGCATAAGACTCTGCCATAGCTGTCAAACCACCTGCATCAACCACAGAAAAATCAAATTCTTCTAAATCTATTTTATTGTAAGCATTCTCATTTTCCCAAACACTATGTATAAGGTTTCCTGGATAATCATAGAAATAGCTATATCTTTTATATAAATCTAAATACACATCTCCATACACATCATTTAAATCACCATATTTTTCACTATACAAAATGTCTTCCTTAAAAAAATTTATTATGTCAGATAAATAGTCTTTGTCATAGGCAAAGTCATCTTCACTAAACGCATTAAAGTACCATAATAAAGTTCCTATATCAAAAGTATCTATACTTGCACGCAATCTATCATTCTTTAAATTTTCATTTTCTTCTATAATAAGTTTCTTAAAATCTTCATAACTAGTTATAGTATCTACATTTTTACCTGCATGATACAAAACAGGAATAGAAAAAGTTAATGGTATAGCATAAATTTTGCCGTCTACTACACCTGTATCAAACGTGCCAGCTAAATAATTTTCTTTATTAATGGTGTCGTCATTGTTTATTTTGTCGCTTAAATCCATAAGAGTATTAGTCTTAGCAAGGGCATAAAAATCTGTAGTAGGATTATCAAAAATAACTACATCTGCATCTTTAAACTTGTTAAGATTATTTGTATTACTATCAAAGTCATTATAATCATATTCATAATATTTTATTCTGTATTGAGCTTGTGGATATATCTCTTTAAATTTAGCGGCATAAGTCATAATTCCTACATAGTTGTTAGGAACATAAACCACTAGTTCTCCATTACCAGTACTCTCACTAGAGCTACAAGCCGTGCTAAAAAGCATTAAAACTATCAGCAAACACACAAATATTCTTTTCATAGCACTCAACTCCTATATTTAATTAGACTAATGACTAATAAAGTCTTTCACCTTTAGCCCTTAGTCTTTAGTCTAAAAGTATTCCTAATACCAATATTATACAGCAAAAATAAATCTTTTTCAATACAATATAAATTTAATTATTGCCATATTTACTAATCTGTAGTATAATGACTTTGAAATACTATTGAAAAGGAAGCACAATATGAAATCATTTTACATCCATTTTATAAGACATGGAATATGTGATGGAAACCTTGAGGGAAAATATATAGGCAGAACCCAATCACCTTTAAGTGATGTGGGAATGAAAGAGCTTATCGATTTTAAGCAACGCTATGAGTACCCAAGAGCTACTCACTTTTATGCAAGTCCATCTACAAGATGTGTAGACAGCCTAAGAATACTTTATCCTGAAGCACAACCACAAGTAATTCTAGAGTTCGCCGAGGTTGACTTTGGGGATTGGGAGAACAAAACCCCTCAAGAACTTGAAAACGAGCCAAACTTTAAAGAGTGGGCAAGTAGAACCCCTGGCATTACTCCTCCAAATGGCGAAAACAGCACAGCTTTTGTTCACAGAGTTTGCCAAGGCTTTGAGATGCTAGTTCAAAACATGTTCATGACAAAGCAAGAGCATGTAGTTGTTGTAGCACACGCAGGCGTTATAATGACAATTCTTTCAGCCTTTGGCTACCCAAAAGCTAAGGCTACAGACTGGATGATGCCAAGCTCACAAGGCTATACTGTTAGACTAGATGCGTCTAACTGGGCAAAATCAAGATTTTGTGAAGTTATTCAAAGAGTACCAGTTTCAAATGAAGAGAACGAAGCTTCATTAAACGCTGCTAGAGCAGTGGCTGACGAAATGCAAGAAGAGGGAGAAGACGAATGAGCATTACAATTAATGGCAATATGCTAAAATATCATTTTGATATGCAAACACTTACAATCACACCATGGGGCAAGAACGCATTTAGAGTTCGTTGCTGGCTACAAAACCAAACACTTACAAACGACTGGGCATTATTAGAGGCCGAGAAGATTGAGTGTACTACAGAGCAAACAGAGGAATATTCTTCAATTACAAATGGTAAGATCACAGCAATTGTAGACAAAAACGGTTACCTAACATTCAAAAACCAAAAGGGTGAAGTTCTTTTAGATGAGTACAGACATCCTGGATATTTAAATATACTTGCTAGAGATTTAAAATCAACTTCAAGAGGCGATTGGGAACTAAACATGCGTTTTGACTCAAACCCAAATGAAAAAATCTATGGTATGGGGCAATATCAACAAGAGAACTTTGATCTTAAAGGCTGTGACATCGAACTAGCTCACAGAAATTCACAAGAAAGCGTGCCTTTCTATATTTCTAGCCTCGGCTATGGTTTCCTTTGGAATAACCCAGCTGTAGGACATGTATTCTTCGGTAAAAACACTACTACATGGAATCACCCAAGCACTAGATTTATCGATTATTGGATAGTTGCAGAAGATACTCCACGTGACATAGAACTAAGCTATGCAAAAGTTACAGGTACAGTTCCTATGATGCCTGATTTTGCAATGGGTTTCTGGCAATGCAAATGCAGATACAGAACTCAAGAAGAACTATTATCAGTTGCAAGAGAATATAAAAGAAGAAACCTACCTTTAGATGTAATCGTAATCGATTTCTTCCACTGGGTATTACAAGGCGATTGGGAACTTGACCCTAAATACTGGCCTGATCCTGTTGCTATGTGTGAAGAATTAAAAGAATTAGGTGTAGAACCTATGGTTTCTTTCTGGCAAACTGTCGACAAACGTTGTGCAAGATACCCTGAAATGGTTGAAAAAGGATATCTAATGCAAATGGACAGAGGCCCTAGAATGAGCATTAACTACATGTGTGATGCGGTTTATTATGATGCCTTTAATGAAGAGGCTAGAAAATACGTTTGGGAACAACTAAAGAAAAATTACTACGACAAAGGCATACACCATTTCTGGCTAGATCAAGCAGAATGTGACTGCCCAGGCTATGAGTATGATATCTACCGTTTCCAAGAAGGCCCTGCCTCACAAATTGTAAACTATTACCCACTAGTTCACGCTAAGGGCATATATGAAGGCTTAAGAAGTGAAGGACAAGAAGCACCAGTTATATTAATTAGAAGTGCATGGTGTGGCGCTCAACGTTATGGCGCACTACTTTGGTCAGGTGATATAATCTCGACTTTCCAAAGTTTTAGAAGACAAGTTTGTGCTGGTCTTCACACTGCAATTGCAGGTATTCCATGGTGGACAACAGATATCGGCGGATTTTACGGCGCTCACGTTGAAGACCCTAAATTCCACGAGTTATTAAAACGTTGGGTAGCTTTCGGAGCGTTCTCACCAGTTATGAGAATGCACGGTTCAAGAGACCCTATCACTCCAACAATGGAAGGCGACGTAAATGTTTACGGAACAGGCGGAGACAACGAAATCTGGAGCTTTGGTGAAGAAGTTTTTGAAATCTGCAAAAAGTACGCTCTACTTCGTAAAGCAATGTTGCCTTATATCAGAGAAACCATGAAACAAGCTCATGAAGTAGGCGACCCAGTCATGAGACCGATGTTCTATGAGTTCCCAGAACAAAATAATCTATACGATTTATCAGACCAATACATGTTCGGTAAAGACATGTTAGTAGCTCCTGTCATGTACGAGAACGCATCTTCAAGAGAAGTAGTTCTTCCATCAAACGAGACATGGGTTTACGCTTGGACAGGTGAAGAATTTACTGGCGGTCAAACAGTCACAGTAGATACTCCTCTTGAAATCATCCCAGTCTTCCTAAGAAAAGACTCTGACACCCTAAAATACTTCAGCATTTAATCCAGTCGGGATGCCCCGACAGGCAAGTCGCACACCTAGTTACTTGTAACTCATAGTTTTATCTCCTGCGTCCTACAAATCTTTACTTGAAAACTATTCAAGTCGGGATGCCCCGACAGGCAAGTCGCACACCTAGTTACTTGTAACTCATAGTTTTATCTCCTGCGTCCTACAAATCTTTACTTGAAAACTATTCAAGTCGGGATGCCCCGACAGGCAAGTCGCACACCTAGTTACTTGTAACTCATAGTTTTATCTCCTGCGTCCTACAAATTACTGTAGGACGCTTTTTTATAGCTAATGTAGGGGCGGATATTATCCGCCTATCAAACTTAGGCAAAATCTCCAAATTTTTAGGCGGATAATATCCGCCCCTACATGGCTAAATTTTCTAAGAGGCATGTCTGGATAATATCCGCCCCTACAGTATCTATCAAATTTATTTTTTCAATACAAAGATTTTCACACTTAGCTATTAGCTCTTCACAAAAAATTACCCTCCCACAAATTAATGTGAGAGGGTAATAATTTTTACTAGATTATTTGTGACACTAAAATAGCCGCTATCATTAAAGGAATATTAAAGTGTATGAATGTTGGTACACATGTATCCCAAATATGATCGTGCTGTCCGTCTGCATTTAGTCCCGAAGTAGGTCCCAATGTTGTGTCAGATGCCGGTGAACCTGCATCGCCCAACGCAGCAGCCGCTGACATAAGCAATATAGTAGCAGCTGGACTAAAGCCCATCTCCATACAAAGTGGAACATATAGAATAGCTAGAATTGGTATAGTACTAAATGAACTGCCTATACCCATAGTTACAAATATACCTATCACAGTAATCATTGTCGCAGCTATTAACTTGTTTCCGCCCATCAATGCTACAGAGGCATCAACTAATTGTTTAACTGCTCCTGTGTCGTCCATAACTTGAGCAAATCCGCCTGCTATTATCATAACAGCGCCAATATAACCCATAAGTTTTACGCCACCTTGGAACTGTGCATCAATGTCTTTCCATTTAACTGCACCACTAAAGAATATAATCACTAAGCCACCTGTTGCGGCAAATGCTAGATTTTCTGTGAAAACTTGTAATAAAACCACTGCAATTACAGCTAAAATTGTCATAACATGTTTGTAACCGAATCTCTCTACACTTGTAGTAGCTTGCTCTATTGCAATCTCTTTATACTCACGTGGCTTTCTGTATGTAACGAAAATAGCAATTAATAAACCTATAAACATTGCAACTGCCAATATCCAGTTTACTGAACTAATCTCACTTAGTTCAACAGGCATTCCGTTTTCAACCATTGCATCCTTAACCAAAGTTTGGAATATAAGTCCAAAACCAAACGGTAATGCAATATAAGGTGCTTTAAGACCGAATGCAAGTGTACAAGCTACTGCTCGTCTGTCAATTTTAAGTTTATTCATTAAGATTAATATCGGTGGAATTAGTATTGGAATAAACGCTATATGTACAGGAACTAAATTTTGAGATAAACAAGCCACACCTGTAAGCACTAACAGTAGCATTGCCCTTTTCTTGCCGACAATTCTTGTAATTCCTCGTCCCATCATTCCAACGGTTCCAGTTTTCGCCATAGCAGTAGCTAGTGTACCCAGTAGCACATATGAAAGTGCTGTGCCTGCATTTGAACCTAAACCTGCCATCATTGAATCTAGTGTTTCCCCTAAAGTCAATCCACCTAAAAGACCTCCGGCTGTTAATGCTATCATCATAGACATTAAGACATTAAGCTTAAATAAACATAATACGCATAGCAATACAACCGATATAAATACCGGATTTAATAAAATCATTTCTCTTACTCCCTTTTACCCTTCTAAATTAGGGTTATTAATTTGATAGCACTTTTGCAATTTCATACAAATTCTTATCGAACTCTCTTTTTTCGCTTAATGCTTCTCCAATATCTTTATCAGTTACCTTATCCCCTGCTAAGATAACTACTCTGTTGCTCTTACCCTCTGACAAAAGTTGTACAGCATGATAACCCATAATTCCGCCTACCATTCTGTCTCTAACTGTTGGTGAACCACCTCTTTGTACATGTCCTAAGATTGTTGTTCTTGCCTCAATGCCTGTCTTTTCTTCTATCTCATTTGCAATGTCAGCTGCTCCACCAACACCCTCGGCTACAACTACTATAAAGTGTCTCTTACCGTTTGCCTTAGATGTAATAATTCTGTCTAAAACATCTCTTTGCATGTCGTATTGCATTTCCGGAACTAAAACAGCTATTGCACCAGTCGCCACAGCAGTATGAAGAGCTAGGTCTCCACATTTTCTACCCATAACCTCAACAACGCTACACCTATCATGAGATTCTGCTGTATCACGCAGTTTATCAATCATCTCCATAGCTGTATTCATTGCTGTGTCATAACCAATTGTGTATTCTGATGAAGCTATGTCATTATCAATTGTGCCTGGAATGCCAACGCAAGGTATACCTGCCTCTGTCAAGTCTTTAGCACCTCTGAATGAACCATCACCACCGATAACTACAACACCTTCTATGCCATACTCACGACAAATGTCAGCAGCCTTTTTAACTCCAGCCTTACTGTTGAACTCTTTGCTTCTTGCTGTGTAAAGATGTGTTCCACCTAAATGAATTATCTTTGAAACACTTCTAAGTGTCAGTGGTACTATCTCTGAATCAAGTAAGCCTTCATAGCCTCTTTTAATTCCGTAGACTTCTAATCCAAAAGAAATAGCAGAACGCACTACACCTCTAATAGCAGCATTCATTCCAGGTGCATCTCCACCACTAGTTAAGACTGCAATTTTTTTAATTTGCATAAGGAAAACCTCCATTTTTAAACATTACTTACAAATATTATAATTTATTTTGCATGATTTATCAAGTTATTTTATTAAAATTTTATATTTTTTATATTATACACATATTTTTATATTTTAACTACAACATTTTCATCACCCAACAGTGATTTTAGTGTGTTAATAAGCTTATCACTTAGTTCAATATTATAAAACATAGGAGCTTTGTATAGTTTTTTTGTTTGAGAAAAATATATAAACAATTCTGTGTTTCCTGAATGCCCTTGAGCAATTTTTAAAGCATCTTGATATTTATCCTCGTCCATAACCTTTATATACAGACGTAAATTTTGTTTTACTTCTAATTTAAGGTTATTTTCTGTAGCCTCAATCATATGCTCACAAATGAGTTTTGGCTCTTTTTCCTCTGTAAAACTTAACCTGCCATGAAATTTAAGCTCTGCTGCATCTTTAATTAGCTGGCTATATCTTTCATACACATTCGGAAAAACTATAATCTCTATTGTGTCATACATATCTTCTGCCTGAATAAACGCTAGTGTACCACCGTTTTTGCTAAGTTTTTTCTTGACTGACGCTATAGTACACAGCATATCAACTTTTTCACCATCCATATGTGCATTACTCTCGCCCTTAGACGAGGCTATAACTCTGTCAATTCTTGCAAACTGTCCACTTTCATAATATTTCTTAAAAGCTGACATTGGATGCCCTGTAAGATACATTCCAGTGACTTCTCTTTCCATTGCAAGTTTTTGTTTTTGGTCATAATCGTCTGCCTTTTGCAGATTACTGCTTTCAGGCTCACTAGAGAAAAAGCTTATTTGTCCCTCTATATTTCTTCTTTTTTCGGCATCGAGCGAGTTAATAACTGTGTTTAAGTTAATCATCATCTCTCGCCTATTCGCACCTAAATCGTCTAATGCCCCCGATTTTATAAGGCTCTCGACAGCTCTTTTATTAAGCTCTTTACCCTGCATTCTTTTGCAAAAATTCTCAAACCCTTTAAAGTCTCCAGAATTTTCACGCTCTTCTATCATATTTTCTATTGCACCTCTGCCAAGGTTTTTTATGGCAAGAAGCCCAAATCTTATATTTTCTCCGCTAACAGTAAACTTAAGATTACTGTAATTAACATGCGGAGGAAGAACTTTTATTCCAAGTCTATGACATTCTTCCATATAGACTGCCACCTTTGAAGAGTTACCCAGTACACTTGTTAAAAGCGCAGATAAATACTCTTTAGGGTAATAACATTTCATGAAAGCCGTTTGATATGAAACAGTAGCATACGCCGCCGCATGTGACTTATTGAATGCGTAGGCTGCAAAATTCTGAATTTCATCAAAAAGTGCATTTGCAATATTCTCGTCTACACCCCTATTTATACATCCATCAACTATAAATTTGCCTGTTTCATCTTTCTCACCAAAGATAAATGTCTTACGCTCTTTTTCAAGAACATCAAACTTTTTCTTAGACATAGCTCTTCTAACTATATCCGCCCTACCTAGTGAATAACCTGCTAACTCTCTAAATATAGACATAACTTGCTCTTGATATATTATACAGCCGGCTGTAACATCAAGTATCTTTGAAAGCAGTGAGTGCTTATACTCAATCTTGTCTGGGTTATGACTGTTCTCAATATAGGTGTCGATAAACTGCATAGGTCCAGGTCTATAAAGCGATATAACCGCAATTAAATCTTCAAGAGTAGTAGGTTTAAGCCTAGTAATGGTTCTCTTCATTCCCTCTGACTCAAACTGGAAAACTCCCTCTGTAAACCCAGCCGCTATAAGCTCATACACCTTAGGGTCGTCATAAGAAATATTATCTATATGAAATCCAGGCTCATATTTATTAACCATATGAGTTGCATTGTCAATTACAGATAAGTTTCTAAGTCCTAAGAAGTCCATTTTTAATAAACCTAACTCTTCTATTGCAACCATTGTAAATTGGGTAACTGTAGATTCGTCATTTTTAGCCAGTGGCACATAATAGTCAACAGGCTTATCTGTTATAACTACACCCGCTGCATGGGTAGAGGCGTGGCGTGGCATTCCCTCTATTTTTCTAGCCATGTCTATTAATTCTCTTACCTGTTCATCTTCATTGTATCTTTTTCTTAAATCCGCCTCTTGCTCTAATGCTTTGTCTATTGTAATTCCTATTGCAAAAGGAATCATTTTAGCGGTTTGATCTGCCACAGCATACGGAATGGCCATCGCCCTACCAACGTCTCTAATAGCAAGTTTTGCAGCCATTGTTCCAAATGTTACAATTTGAGCCACGTGGTCTGAACCATATTTCTGTATAACATAATCTATAATTTCCTGTCTTCTTTCATCGCTAAAGTCAATGTCAAAGTCAGGCATACTTATTCTCTCGGGATTTAAAAACCTCTCGAAAATAAGTGAATATTTAAGCGGATCTACACCCGTTATTCCAACGCAATAAGCTGCTATACTGCCAACGCCTGAACCACGCCCAGGCCCTACAGGCACATTTATACTCTTTGCATATCTAATAAAATCATAAACTATCAAATAATAGTTTACATAACCCATGTTCTCTATGGTAGAAATTTCATATTCAAGCCTATTTATTATCGATTTTTCAGGATTTTCACCATACTTCTCATATAGTCCATCATAACAAAGTTTTCTAAAAAAAGTATTGTTGTCTGAGCCGTCTGGAGTGTCAAAACGTGGAAGTTTTGTGTTTCCAAACTCAAAGTCTAAATTACATCTATCAGCAATTGAGCAAGTGTTATCGCAAGCCTCTGGAGTTTTCGAGAACAAATTTCTCATTTCTTCTTCTGATTTAAAGTAAAACTCTTTAGAGCCGAACTCCAGTGCATCTTCATCCTCAATAGTCTTGTTAGTTTGAATACATATTAGAATGTGGTGCATTTTTTCGTCTTCTTTTAATATATAGTGGCAATCATTAGTGGCGACTAGTGGTATTCCTGTCTCTTTTGAAAGCCTAATTATAGAAGGATTTATTCTAACTTGATCACTTAAACCGTGGTCTTGTATTTCAAGGTAAAAATTATTAGGCCCAAATATATCATTATATCTAAGAGCTGCCCTTTTGGCCTCTTCATAATTGTCGTTCATCAAGGCTCTGTTGACCTCGCCTGCAAGACAGCCCGAAAGCGCAATTATACCCTCGCTATGTTTTTCTAAAAGCTCGAAATCGACACGAGGTTTGTTGTAAAAACCCTCTGTAAAAGCCTTTGAAACCATAGCAATTAAGTTTTTATAGCCTGTTTCATTCTTGCACAACAAGACTAAATGCCTATTTTCTCTGTCAAACTGCTGAACCTTATCAAACCTTGTCCTCTTTGCTACATAAACTTCACAACCGATAATTGGCTTTATTCCTCGTTTTTTAGCCGCCTTGTAAAAGTCTATTGCACCATACATTACACCGTGGTCTGTCATCGCAACAAAAGTCTGCCCTAGCTCTTTCGCCCTGTCGAGTAAGGCTTCAATTCTGCAAGCTCCGTCTAGCAGACTATATTCTGTGTGGTTATGTAGGTGAACAAAACCTTTAGTCTCTATCACAAATTTTCTCCTTTTTTTATCTTTTCTGATATTTCTATTAACTTATTAAGCCTGTAATTTACAGATGAACGACTGACCCCCAACATTTTAGCTATCTCATTGAGGCTAATCTTTGGGTTATCGATCCTTATATTTGCAATTTCGGAAAGGTTTTTTTCTAGTTTAGCTATGCCAATGCTGTCTACAATAATCGCAATTGCAACCATTTGTCTAGCTGATGCCGAAAATGTCTTATCCATGTTTGCTGTCTCAAAATTAGACTGTCTATTAAAATTGTTTGTGACTTCTTTATACATTTTTGTTTGCATAAGCTCCATAGAACCTTGTTTCGCCCCAATAAATATAAGTATATCCTCAATTTTAGAGCTATCTTTACAATATAACGAGCATGAACCTTTTCTTTTGTAAAGCTTTAAGCCTAAATCAATACTTTCAAAGGAATTTAACATGTTCAATATTTCATTAGCTGTATCTTCTGCCCCAAACTTAAATTCAATTCTATATTCTTTTTCAGGTTCAGAAATAGTTCCACATGCTAAAAACAGATTTTTAACAAAGACTTTTTGACAGCAAGGTTTGCTTATTAATTCTAAATTTACATGGTTAAAAAACTTTAAAACATCCTGTCTTTGCCACGCATCAACAAGTTTAAAGGAATATCCATCCCTCTTGCTGTGTTCTCTAACCTGTGTAACAACAGATATTAACTTAGCCGTCAACTGGCTTAAATATCTTGCAAAACCTAAGTTATCTACATACATTTCTTTTGTCTGGTTAAAAAAACGCAAGCCTAACAGTGTTGCGTAAAGTCCAGCCTTTTCACAGCAACTGTTTTTATGAATTGTCTTTAGCAATTCATTCTTTATTTTATTTGTAAAACTCATTTTGTTATGTCTCTATGTGTTACCGATGTAGGTATATTTTTTCGGCTTGTATATTTGCTTATATAATCTGCAATGGCTACAGAGCGATGTCTACCACCAGTACAGCCTATTGCAATTACCAATTGACTTTTACCCTCTCTTTGATAAAGAGGAATTAAATAGTCTATTACATTTTTAATATGAGCCAATAAACCTTGAACCTCTGGGTCGCTCATAACAAAGTCATTAACGTCTTTATCAAGCCCTGTAAGAGGTCTTAATTTAGCATGATAAAAAGGATTTGTAAAACACCTAACATCAAACATTAAGTTAGTCTCAAGCGGAACTCCATGTTTATACCCAAAGCTCATGCAGTGAACAACCATACTGTTTTCAGCCGTACCTAATAGAAGTTTAGATATTCTCTCTTTAAAGGCAGTAACCTTAATGTCGCTAGTGTCAACTACAAAATCAGCTTGTTCTCTAATTTTTTTCACATGGCTTCTCTCCATGGTGACAGCGTCGGCTATAGAACCATTTGCTTTGTCAAGCAACGGATGTTTACGTCTTGTCTCTTGATATCTATTTACAATAATCGGAGTAGATGCCTCTAAAAATAATAGTTTATAATCTCTCTTTTGATTTTTGAACTCCTTTAATACATCAAGCAAATCTTTAAAAAATCCGCCACCTCTTGAATCAGTAACTACTGCAACTTTTTCATGATGATTGTCAGGACAATTACATAAATCATAGAGTACCGATATCATTGTAGGCGGAAGATTATCTACACAGAAATAACCAATGTCTTCCATTGCCGCTATTGCATTAGATTTACCTGAGCCTGAAAGGCCTGTTACAATTAAAAACTCCATTTATTCTCCTCCAATATACTTAATCTCGCATTCTAGTTCTATGTCTTTTTCTTGTTTTATAGTTTGTTTAATTTTCTCTACTAAATCCATAACATCTTTCGCAGTGGAATTTCCTTTGTTTATTATAAATCCAGCATGTTTTTCACTCACTTGAGCTCCGCCTACCATAGCGCCTTTTAGTCCGCATTCTTCTATTAAGCTGCCTGCAAAATACCCCTGTGGTCTTTTAAAGACACTTCCTGCACTAGGATACTCAAGAGGTTGTTTAGATTTTCTTTTATAAAGAATTTCTTCCATGTTTTTAGTAATTTCTTCTTTGTTTGATTTTACCAATCTAAAGAATCCACCAGTTATAATACAATCATTTTTACAGTAGTTACTTTTTCTGTAAGAAAACTTAAAATTATCTTTTTCTAGTTTTCCTTTTCCGTTTAAATCAACATGCTCTACTTTTTCAAGCACATCCACCATCTCACCGCCGTATGCGCCAGCATTCATATAAATAGCTCCGCCCACAGTTCCAGGAATGCCATAAGCAAACTCTAACCCTTTAAGCGAATTTTCTTTAGCAAAAGCACAAAGCGATGAGAGCGATACTCCAGCACCTGAATATATTATGTCCTCTTCTATTAGTTTTATTGCCTTAAATTCTCCCTCAAGGCTAATTACAGGAATCTTTATTCCATTGTCAGACACCAAAAGATTAGAGCCTTTCCCTATAATAAAAAACTCAATATTCTCTTTTTTAAAAAAGCAATATAACTCTACGGCTTTATCAATTGTGTCTACCACAAGAAACCTATTTGATAATCCGCCAATTTTAAAACTGGTGTGCCTTTTCATTTCTTCATTTATACGAAAATCAATATTATGTGATATGCAAAAATTGTCCAGTGAACTATAGTTCATTGACACCTCCATTAAAAAACTCTAGTGTTTATGTTTGTGTGTTCATTTAAATATGCTTCAAGTCTTTCTACCGAGGCATTTACAATTAACTCCTCTGGGAAGTCTATAGACTCAAGAAGTTCTAAAGCCTTTGTAAATTCTCCTACAGTTGTGTGGAAATGCGCATCAGAACTTACAATAATCGGTGCTTCATATTTTTTGCAAACCTTTGCAATTTCATAGCAATTATCAACAGCTGTAGCCCTCACATTAAATGTATGCGAATTAATTTCTACTAATTTATTATTCTCTTTAAAAATAGGTATAATCTTTTCATAATCATACTTATACTTGTGAGAACCGCTATGTCCTATTACATGTATATTAGGGTTAAGCGCCAAATTAGTGTAAAGATTATTACATTTTTCTATTGTAGGATTTTTAAGACCCTCGAACCCTAAATTATGGATAGAAGCTATCACTAAATCTACATTATATTCCTTACGAAAATCAGTATTGCCCTCAAAATCCAATACATTAAGTTCTATACCCGAAATAAATTTAACTCCATTCTGAATTAACGGCAAGTCTCTTAACTTTTCAAAATATAAAAATTTATCGGAATCTGGCAAAGATGGACCATGATCTGTAATAGCTATAGCGTAAAGCCCTTTTTCTTTGGCAGAGTCAACCATCTCTTTAATTGTGCTGTAAGCATGTGTCGAGGCTAATGAATGAGTGTGCAAGTCTGCAATTATATTATACATCAAATGTAGTCCTTTCGTTAAATGTCTAACTCTCTTTTTATGTCTGTAGTAGGCATTAATGAAGGATCAACTCCCATGCCTGATAACAGCTCATGGGCGGCATTATAACCCATCTTCTTTTGGCGATTATTCATAGCAGCTACTTCAATAATAACGGCTAGATTTCTACCTGGTTTCACAGGAATAGTCATCACAGGAACTTTAATTCCCAAAATTTCTGTGTATTCATTGTCAATTCCCATTCTGTCATAAGCCTTTTTGCTGTCCCAAATTTCTAGGTTTACAACCATATCAATTTTCTCTTGAAGCTTTACAGCACCCATACCAAAAATTCTTCTAGCATTAATTATGCCAATGCCTCTAAGCTCTATAAAGTGCCTAATGTTTTCAGGCGACTGCCCTACTAAAGCCTTGCTTGAAACTCTTCTAATTTCTACAGCATCATCGGCTATAAGTCTGTGGCCTCTCTTTATAACTTCTATAGCGGTTTCACTTTTACCAACACCACTGTCCCCTACTAAAAGTATTCCCTCTCCGTAAACTTCAACTAAAACTCCGTGTCTTGTAATTCTAGGAGCTAACTCTACATTCAAATATGCTACCAAGGCTGCAAAAAGACCAGAAGTTTCATCATTAGATAACAATATTGGCACTCCATGCTTTTTTCCACACTCAACCATAAACTCAGGCACTTCTAAGCCTCTTGATATAATTATGGCAACAGGCTTTAACGAAAAGAATTTATCTACTGCATGCTCGAATTTTTCCTTTGTGAAGGATTTAAGCATCGCCATTTCACCAAAACCGAAAATATTTATTCGGTAATTTTGAAAATGCTCACAGAATCCATTGAGTTCTATACCCGGTCTGTTTACTTCTCTTGAGTTCACCATAATCATTTCAGCGTCTGTTGGAAGGTAAATCTCTTCTAAAACTAGCTCTTTTATTATCTTCGATAATGAAATTGTATATTTTTCTGGCATAGTATTTCCCCCTTTAATTTATGTGTTAAATACACTATTATACTATACTATTATACTATACTTTCAAATAAAAATAAAGGGGATTTTATAAAAAATACTTTATTTTATTAGTGAAATGTGTTATAATTTAAGAAAACTAAGGAGATTAATGTGAAAACCTTATTAGTTAGCATAAACTCAAAATATGTTCACTCCTCGCTTGCGGTCTGGTATTTATTTACAGCTTCAGCTAAATATTCATCCTCTACAAGTGTGTTAGAGAGTACAATTAAAGAAAATAAAGAAAAATTAGCCGAAACTATAAGCACTAGTGGTTGTAGTGTTATAGCATTTTCAACATATATTTGGAATATAAACTACATAAAAGAATTATTACCCATGCTACCAAAAGATCTTACAATAGTTTTAGGTGGCCCTGAGGTCAGCTATAATGTGAAAGAAGTTTTTGATACTATAAATGAAGTCGATATCATACTAAGTGGAGAGGGTGAAATTCCTTTTTACAATATGCTTGACTCTTTGCACACAGGTAAACCACTGTCTGGCATAAAGGGTCTTAGCACAAAAGAGCATATTTCAGCTCCATTTATCACGAGTGAAATTCCAAAATCGCCATATTCAGAAGAATATTTCACTGCACTTAAGGGTAGAATAGTCTATTTTGAAAGTAGCAGAGGGTGCCCATACTCCTGTTCATATTGTCTTTCAGGTAGACTTTGTAACGTGAAATTTTTCGACAACGATAGAGTTAAATCAGAGCTAGACAAGCTAGCTTTTAGCGGAACTAAAACCATTAAATTTGTAGACAGAACCTTTAACTGCAACCCAAAAAGAGCTAAAGAAATTATAGATTTTATAATAGAAAAAGATTATAAAGACGTTTGTTTCCACTTTGAAATGGCTGGCGACATTATTACAGATGAAATTATAGAAAGTTTTTCAAAGGCAAAAAAAGGGCTTTTTCAAATAGAAGTTGGTGTTCAAAGTTTCAACGAGTTTACGCTCTCTAGCATAAACCGAAAGACCGACATTAGCAAAATAGAAAAAAATATGCAAAAAATTTTGTATAGCGCAAATGTCCATGTTCATATGGATTTAATTGCTGGTTTGCCAAATGAGGATATCACAAGCTTTGAAATAGGCTTTAACAGACTTTTCAAGCTAAGACCTCATATGCTACAACTAGGCTTTTTAAAGCTACTGCACGGAAGTCCAATCGAAAACGAGAACCTAGGCACATTTAACAAGACAGCACCGTATGAAATAACCTGTGGAAACTGGCTAACTAGCGAAGATTTAAAAAGCTTAAAACTTACAGAAGATGCCCTTGACAGGCTCTATAACTCGGGCAGATTTAGGCTTATTATAGAAGAAGCCTTAAAAACCGAAGATAATCCTTACAGGTTATTTAAGTCCTTTGGTGAGTTTAGCAAAACTAAATACGGAACTAGTATTTTTGACTTTTATGAAAAAGTTCTTGAATTTTTTAGTGAAATTATTCCACAAAAAAAACTTATAGACCTCATGAAAGAACAATGGATTAAGACTAACAGTTCTGGCAAATTGCCTGCCTGCATAAAGAACGAGAGCATGGGAGCATTGCTAAAAGAACTTGATAAAAACCCACTTACCAAAAGAAAAAAGGCTGTAAAAAGAGCTGCGGTTTATCTTAAAACAAGCGAAGAACTTATTTGGGTAGACTATGAACACAAAGACCCAGTAACAGGAGAATATACAATTAAAGGGAGAAACTAATGCCTGAACATATGAATTTGCTCATTAAACCAGCCTCTTCACTATGTAATTTGCGTTGTGAATATTGTTTTTATCATGACAGCGCAAAAAATCGTGAAGTTGTGTCCTATGGAATTATGAGCATAGAAACACTTGAAAATTTGCTTATAAAAGCTTTTGAATATAGCTCAAAGGAATGCACCATAGCTTTTCAGGGCGGAGAGCCAACTCTAGCCGGGCTTGATTTTTACAATAAATATATAGAAATTGTAAATAAACATAACAAAAAATCTTTAAAAATTAATCACGCTATTCAAACAAACGGAACTTTAATCGATGAAGATTGGGCAAAATTTTTAAAAGAAAATAATTTCCTAGTGGGGGTATCACTCGATGGCCCTAAAGACTGCCATGATGCCTTTAGGTTTGACACCAACGACAAAGGAAGCTATAACTCTGTAATGAAAGGCATTTCACATCTTGAAAAACACAAGGTTGATTACAACATTCTTTGCGTTGTGAACTCTGTCACCGCTAAAAAAATCCAGAGCATTTATAATTTTTACAAGAAAAACAACTTTGAATATTTGCAGTTTATCCCATGTATACAGCCTTTTGGCGAGCATAATTCAAAAATGCCATTTAGTCTATCTTCTAAGGATTACAGCAGGTTTATGTGTACACTGTTTGACCTGTGGTATAAAGACATTCAAAGCGGACAAGCAACACATATGCGAGACTTTGAAAATTATATAGAAATGCTTTTAGGATATCCGCCTGAATCTTGCGGAAAAAGCGGTATATGTTCGGCACAATATGTAATTGAGGCAGACGGTGGCTGTTACCCTTGTGACTTTTATGTTTTAGATAAATATAAACTAGGAAATGTAAACGAACAAAGCTTTAAAGAAATAGACGACAAAAGACTTGAATTAAAATTCATTGAAAATTCTGCCAAAATCCCACAAAAATGTCGTGAATGCAAGTACTTTAGAATTTGCCGTGGCGGTTGCAAAAGGTATTGCGAACCTTTTGCAGAAAACGAAGAGCGAGACCTACACCTACTTTGTGACGGCTATTATCAATTTTTTGAGCATTGCGCCGATAGGCTAGTATCACTTGCAAGACAAGTAGCAAGAAAATAACATAACGATGTACATCTTAGCAAATTTAGTAATGTAGGGTGCTTAAGATACCTTAACGCTTGATTGTAGGGGAGTGTCTTAGTGCAGATGTTCCTCTTATGCAGTACCAATGTAGGGGTGACCCTGTGTGGTCGCCCGAAAACTAGCAGTTATTACTAAACCCACGGGCGACCACACAGGGTCGCCCCTACATGGATTTGTGGATTTTAACGAATATGTTTTGAATTAAAAATCCTAAGTGGCACGTCTAGTCTCCGTTCCCTACAATATATTAACAAATTTATCTTTATCAACACAAATTTTTTATTTAAAAATTCTTTAATCAAAACTTAAACTCAAATAAATTAAACTGAAAGGAAAGCTTATGAAACTAGTATTCAGAGAAGGACAAACAGTATTATTCCAAGGAGACTCAATAACAGATGCAGGAAGAAGCCGAGATAATCCTTATTCTTTAGGCAACGGCTACGCAAAAAAGGTTGTCACTATTTACAACGAACTTTTCCCAAACAACAATGTGAAATTTGTTAATAGAGGAATTTCAGGAAACAGAGCTATTGATCTAGTAAACAGATATGAAGATGACTTTAAAAAAATAGAGCCTGATTTCGTGTCTATTTTGGTAGGAGTAAATGAAGTATTAAGAACATACGATCAAAAAGATTACACTAGTGATGAACAGTTTGAAAAAAACTACCGCAATATTCTTGATAATCTTCATAACGATTTCCCCTATTCACAAATTATGATAATCGAACCATTCCTGTTAGAGACTGATTCTCCGTACGTTGTCTGCCGTGAAGAGCTTAACTCAAAAATTCAAATTGTACGAAAACTAGCCTTAGAGTATGCAGACTATTATCTACCTCTTGATGGTATTATGTCTAAATATCTATGTTTAGGCTACACCAAACAAGAATTAACTACCGATAGTATCCACCCTAATGATGATGGTTCATCTGTAATTGCATACGAATATTTAAAAGCATTACATATAATTTAAAAGTTGAAGTTTAGTTGAACATTGGTTGAGATTTAGTTGAGATTTAAAACTTATAATATAGTCAGATCAAAACTATTGGAGGTGAAACTAATGTTTAGAAGAAGAAGGGTTGTAGTAAGAAGACCTATGATGAGAAGACGCAGAAGAATGGGTTGTTTTACACTTATAATCCCTGTATTAATAATTGTTGCTATTCTTATAGCATTACTTTAAAAATATAACAGAAGAGACAAGTCGCATTTTGCTTCTTGTCTCTTCTTTTTATTGGAGTTTAACTCCTGTTTAATTTGCTACTACTTCGTATGAACCATCTGTATATACTCTTAGAGTATCTATATCAAATGTAGTTCCATTTTTAGTAGTTTGAGCTGGGAATTCTAGTGTAACTGTAAAGTCTAAGTAGCCACCTTCTGGTACTCCCATAACTTTCATTAGTTCACTAGCTTTTTCGATTTCAATGCTTATCTCTGATATATCATTGTAACTCACGAATTGTTGATAAGTAGTTCCACCCTTTACCTCTACACTAATTGTAGGTGCATGAGAGTATTGGAACGGATTATGATAATCAAAGTTTGAGTCTACTCCTATAAAGTCATAGGTGTATACTCCATCACTATAAGATTCTATTAAGTGACTTGTGTCGTCCTGATCAAAAGTAACGTCTCTCATAAATTGATCTTGTAAAGAAGTACCCCAAATATCTATTTGAATTTGTGGATTTTCATTCGCATGGTCTATAGAATTCATCTCGCCTTCTCCTTGAAGGTTAAATGCAACAACATCGTCCTCATACTTAATATAATTATTATAAGCATCGTCTGGGTCAACTACTTTTGCGTCATATTGGTCAGAAAACGCTATCTCTATTTCATCATACATAATGTTATTACCTGAACTACCGTCTCGTTTTTGCCATATGTCAACTGAAGATAACATCCAAGGCTCTAATAGAACATCTTGAAGAGCACCAGAGTCGCCACTTACATATTCTTTAAGCACTAAGTCATACGGATTATAATTGCCTGGCTCCATCTTGAACCAATCATTAGTAACCCAGTTATAGTTAAGCTGTGAACCACCAGTTTCTTTCCATTCATCAAAAACACCTGGATCAGGTAAGACATCATCATCACCATAACCTAATTTTGCACCAAAGTTGTCGTCTGAACCTTCTGTTACGTCAAACACTATCCATGGTTTTAGATTAAGTTCGCCATTATTTTGACTATTTAGAGAATCAGTTCCAGCTAAGTCATTAATAACTTTTACAGCTGTATCTCTACCATAATAGTTTCTTGTTCTATCATTGTCAATTCTAATTTCAACACCTATACTATCAGAATTCCCATAACCTAGTTCTAATACAGGTGAATCTTGCCAATCTCCAATATAAGTTTTAAATACACCATTAAAATCAACAAAATATCGATATTCATAGATTAATTCATCGTTTGGTTCTAAAGGCACGTCAGTATTAGATTGGTCTATTCCTTTGTTTGCATCTCTTGTAAT
This sequence comes from uncultured Eubacteriales bacterium, assembly GCA_964369225.1. GTDB lineage: Bacteria > Bacillota > Clostridia > Oscillospirales > Acutalibacteraceae > SIG603. The sequence continues at coordinate 34,979 of CAYJER010000013.1, read as the reverse complement.
CTTAGTAAAGAGGTTAGGTCCACTAGAAATAATTTCAGCCTCTAGTCCATTTAAATAAAACACAGGTTGCGGAGCTATCCATATTACATCATTCCATGTTTGCGCAAATTCTTCATATTGTGAACCCTCTTTTGGAGTGATTACAATTTTTGAATCATAAGTACCTACTTGAGATGGCAATACACTGTTAATCCAGTCTGTCACGCCTGTGTGAACTGTGTTATCTGCCTTAAAGAATATCTCATAAGCATCTCCGTTTGAAAGTGTTCCTTTAAGATGACCTGTATCACCTATTATCTCACTTGTTCCACCTATTACCTCACTTGTTTCACCCGTTGAAACAGTGTAAGTTTTATCTAAAACACCAGTTATTTCATCAAAGAACACTGACTGTACCACATCAGAATCTATTCTTTCAACACTATAAGTTTTAAGCGCTTCTAGTTCAGGTTTTACAATCATTGTAGCCGATGGGTAACTTGTTAGCTCAAAAACATCTGTTGGGTCAACAAATATTTTTGTTCCGAATGAATCTTCATAATACCACTCACCTGTTTGATAGTAGCCTGTAGTATCTGGAGCTTTAGGGAATGAAACAGTGTCACGTATATTTCCATCTCCGTCATATTTACCCATTTGCTCACCGAACACTAATAGTCCGTCTGTAGTGTCTACAAGTCCGTCAATGTCAAGTTTTACACTAAATGGCTCTACACCTGCATAAAGCATAAGAGCTGTTTCGCCATCCATCATAGTTTCAGGGTCGAATGCAGTTGTTAGTTCTTCGTCTGTGTACCAAACTAGACTTCCATCTTTTGGCACATATCCAGGAATTGAAACGTTAGGATAAACAATTGTACCCTTTGTATAAACGCCTGAACCTAAATCTATGTCTTCTCTTGAATTAGTTGTTGCATTGTAAATATCTGTTGCAACAAATTCTAACTCTCTTGTAGGTATCTCTTTTTCAAAAGTTATTGTGTATGATATAATCGGTGAGTTTCTTGAAGCTAAATCAGGAGTAATTGACACTAGCTTAAACTCGCCATCATCAACAAGTTTTTGAATTTCGTCTGTCATTATGTCGTCCATGTCTGGAACATATCCATAACGAGCTGTAAATTCTCTTGTTAATTCTTGTCCTAAACCTTCATAATTTATTACAATTTGAGAAGTTTCATCATTATAGATAGCCTCGTATACTTCTGAACCACTTAAAATTGATTCAGCAAAATACTTATCAATCGGTAAAGATAAATCTCTGCTTAAAACATTACCGCTTAAATCTTTTGCTACTACTCTTGCATAGCTTGAGTAAGTATCAGGTCCATTTTCACCAGTACCCATAAAAGCACCGTTAAAGTCTACTACATCGCCATATAAAGCATTAAATGTTTGTGTTCCTGAAATAGTTTGAACATCTATCTCATATTCACGTGGTTCTAATTCAAATATGTAATTTGTATCGATTAAAGCAGTCAAACTTTCAACGTTTTCATTACCTATTCTGTAACCCGGTGCTGACTGATATTTAGCATTTATAATGCCTAAATTCGCTATGTTGATATCATATATATGATATCTGCTTAAGAAAAGGATAACTTCATATGAAGGTAGTGAAAATTCTTCTGAAGCAAATACTAAATCACTGTATACAACTTTTTGCTCGTATCCATCATCAATTAATACATTAACAGTTAATGGTTCGCTATATTCTTGCTCTGTTAGATTGTTCCATACAACTGGAACAGTAATTGATAATTCTTGATTTGTTAAAGCCTGTTGAGATTTTACCCATGTAATAGTCATGTCTGTCTCTAGGTATCTAACATTATCAAGAGGATCAACAGAAACCACTTCATTATCATCGTCTATAGAGAAATATCTATTAGAGAATTCAACTGTAAAGTTTTTACCGCTGTATTTTGTGCTCTCAATTTCACCTGTAACTAGGTCAATCGATTTCATTGTATAGAATATATCTTCCATATCCCAAAGAATTTCGTCATCATGAGCTGAATTATCAATTAAGTTTAATTGTCTTTCTGCATCAGGATAATATTCAAAGCCGAATATTTCTTTTTGATCACCGACTGTAAGCAGTGGCCATGTCTCTTCGTATAGAACTTTGTCGTATCTTATAGTGTCTTTTAGAAGATTCGCCCTAAATCCTAGGTCAAAATAAATTCCAAGTTCCATATACATAGCGCCTACAGATTGCGATTCAGATGTCACAATTTGTGTATTCGCCTCACGCTCTTCATAATATGTATAAATATAATAACCCCAAAGTTCTATGTATGCACCAACTTCTGCGTATATTCCTACAGCAGCCAAGTCAGCACTAAGCAAGCCTACCATACCGGCTATCTCTATACCAACTCTTAAGCCAATGGTTCCCATTACATAAAACTCAAATGCGTGTTTTTCGTCAAGAAGGTCTATCTCATTTGAATAAGTCTCGCCATCTAGTACATCCCATACATAAATGAATTTCTTTCCTACTTGATAGTCATATGAAAAACCTAGTGCTATATTTATTTTTGTAGTAACTATAAAAGTAAATGTAAGCTCAAAAGAAATACCATAGAAGAAGAAATTTAGTGCAAATAATTCTTGTCTGAAAAGCTCTGCCCATCTTGTTTCTGATTGAATAATGTCACTATATTGCTCCATTAAATCATCCATTAACACTTGAGTATAAGGCTTATCACCATTGTTTACGATTTCTTCTAATGTGTCAACAACTACAGTTTCGTTATAGTCTAACTCACCAAACTCTGCTAATGACATAGACTCTAAAGTTGAAATAAAATTCTCATCAAAGTCTGGATCATCACTAAGTAAAGCTTCTTTTGCATTCTCTAAATGCTGTTCACCAGCTTTTTCAAGCTCTGCATATTCTGTAGGACTTAACCCCTCTTGTTGCATTTGTCTATAGCTTTCAGTTGCTAAATCTAGTTGTTCGGTTGCTTTGTCTGTCACAACAGCCATCAAAGCAGAAGTCAGACCTGAACCACCTTTGAAACTTCTCATATGAACTGAAAAGTTAATTGAAGTAAAGTTTTGTAGCTCAAATTCTCCTATAACATTTAGCTCGTCAAAGAAGAAAACTCCCCAATCATAATCTATCGACGCATCAAAATCAACTTTAATGTCTTGAATTATTTGCATTGTGACTTCAATACGGAACACTGCACTGTTTTTAAGTCCTGTAGATCCCTCTGGTAATGAGTTGTCAGGGCTTATGCTTATATTAGCATAAAAATCTACAGTAATTCTAGTACCATTCTTTACAGGGCTTGTAGGAACTTCGTTGGTATTCATAATATCAACTTCAAAGTCAATGTCTGATATACCGAATTTTGTCATGCTACTTCTTGAATTTGATAATACTTGAGTAGATGTAAGCGGTTTTCCATCTGCATCAAATAAATCAGCATCTGTAATGCCTAATTCTGCTTGAACCTCTGGAATAGCTAAACCTGTTAGCATAGCTTGTTCCTCAAATATAGGCATTAGTTCACTGTCTCTTATATCATCCTCTATCGCTTTAACTACAGCGTCTTTATCGATACTGTCTAAAATTTCGCTAGAGTCTACTTCATCTTCACCGTAAGAGTCATAGTAATCATCTAGTTCATCTTTTTCGTAAACTAAATATTCAATCTCGACTTTGCCTGTATCGCCAGCTACAGGAGTTACCTTTGTAATTCTTGCATACACTGTGCTTGCAACTCTTAGACTATCACTTACATAATCTTCATCAAGTATGCCTGTGTATAGCATAAGGATATCGTTTACATAAATCTCGTCTATGTCATCTAGTTTGTAGTTTTGTCTTGATATTTCATCTATAACATAACCACTGTTAGAAGTTAGATCTATTATCAGGCTTGAAGTAGTTTGTGGTTTCGCATTTAACAAAGCATTATCTGGGTTTAGCGAAACTGTAACCACTTGTGGAACAAAAAATACATCTTGTATATCTTCTGCATCTAATGTTTTCCACTCTGCTATTCTAGTAGCAGGATCATATTTTGTTATCTTAAAATATGAATATTTAGCAGTTGGGTCGTTTGCAATTGTAGATTGTGAGTGACTAACTGCCAATAAAGAGCCAACCTCTACTTCGTCATTGTTTGATGAAAGAGTAATTGTACCTACTTCTGTTTCGCTCTCCATAACAGGTTGACCGTTAGCATCAAGCACAACTCCGGCTGTGTCATAATTATCGAATGATAAAGCAGAACCATTTAAAGTAAATGCTGAAACATCACTTCTTATAAGCTCTACAACTCTTCTACCGAACATAAAGTTATTTTGCTCTTCTACAGCAATAGAGAAATTCATTCTTGTGGTAGTCTCAGGGTGTTCTTCACCATTTGCAGAAACAAATATATAACCTTCGCCTAAATTGATTTGATAGTCTCCACCATTTCTATAAGCGTCTACTCCTGAAACTGTAATAACTTCTCCAACTTGACTAAAGCTTAAGCCCATACCACCACCATTATCAATATCAGTGATAATTATTGCTTCACTTGGAGAAAGAGTAGCTGTGCTTAACTTCTTAACTTTAAATGTAAAGTTCTCTGCTACATCTGTCATAGAAAAACTAAAATCTGTTTGTTCTTCTACTTCTGCCTCCATTGGAACATATTTTGCGTACACTGTCAAATTTGAAGTAACAATGTCTTCTGCATAGAATTTTTCAGTAAAATTTTCATCCATGTACCAACCACTAAACAACTCATTAGGCTTGCTTGTGTTTGGAACTGAAGTTACAGGGCTTCCATTAGAAGTACTCGACGTACCCATAATTCTTTCGCCATCTTTAAAAGTAATCAAAAAACCTACTGCTTCTTCTTGCTCCTGGGCAGTTAAATCCTTTATTATGGCTGGCTTATCTTCTTCTATTTCTATCTGTGTGTTAGCATATGTAAGAGTTGGCATAGCAGTCATGCTAGTAGCAAACAATGCTAGTGATAGAATAGTACTTGTAAGTCTTTTCAGTATCATATTAATGACCATGTCATTTTTGCCGCAAAAAATACGATAAAAATTTCGGGTTTGTTCCCCGTGACTTTCCTTTCTCGTTTAAATTTCATTCTAGTTACCTTCCTCACTCTTATCTATTTTTTAACTTTTTTGTTAAAACAATAACTACTACTGCTATAAGTGATAAACTAAGTACAGAAATAATTATAATTGTAATAACATTAGAGTCGCCTGTGTCAAGATCAGTTTCTTCTTTTGAAGATTCAGTAGCTACTGAACTTTCTGGCTCGTTTGAACTTTCTGTTTCGTTTGAACTTTCTGGCTCACTTGAACTCTCTGGCTCACTTGAGCTTTCAGGCTCGCTTGACTCCTCTTGAGAAGAAGTTGGTTCTACATAAATTAAATTTGCTTTTATGCTAGCATCGTTCGCTGGCATAGTAACTCTTATATTTGAGTTTGTAGGGCTAGCAATTTGGATATCAGTTCCTGTCCAAGACTCAAATTCATAATCCGCCTTATTAACAGGTTTCACATCTGCCATTTCACCTTCCATAAACATGTAAGAACGGAAAGTGTCTACACTGTCTCTAGCAATTGTACTATTTATATTTGTTGCAACTGCATCAACAGTAGAAAGTTTATATAATCTAATATAAGTATCAGACCCTAAAAGCATATGCTCTAGTTCTGCACCATAAAAAGCTATGGCTCTTGTAAATGTAGTTTGGCTGGCTCTATATGTATTTGTTTGAGTTCCTATAGTCTCTGGGGTTTTATTAGGGTTAGTAAATAAAACACCAATTACTGAACTCTCTCCGAAAACATCGTAATAACTTGCATTAGCTTCTACACTCTCATAATAAATGTCAGAAGTTAAACCAGATGGTAACTCTACATATTTCTCTATTCCTGTGTTTCCATAAAATGCACCAGTTCCAATTGTTGTAACCTTAGATTCAGCACTAAGACCAGTCTCTTTTAATTTAGTGTTGTACCAAAAGGCATACGCACCTATATCAGTTACACTTTGGTTTGTCTTAAGCCCTGTTGTAACAAGATTTGAACAATACTCAAATGAATAGTCTCCAATACTCTCAACTGACTTATTAGTCCCTAAACCTGTGTCGCTTATTGCAGTTCTTGAGAAAGCATAATCGCCAACATACTCAACTGCTGAATTAGCAAACTCTAAACCAGTTTGTGTAAGACTTGTACAAAAACTAAAGGCTGAATCTCCCACAGTCTCTACTGTACTATTGTTTTCAAGCCCTGTTGTCTCAAGCGAAGTACAACCCGCATACGCTGAACTACCAATAGTAATAACACTGTCATTACTAGCAAGTCCAGTAGATTTTAGTGATGTGTTTCCATAGAACGCACCAACTCCTATAGTCTCTACCATGCTGTCTTCAGCAAAGACTACACCTGTGATATTTCCACACTCGGAAAACGCAGACCCCGCTATAGCACTAATATCGTAGCTTTGCCCCGCATTTTCAACACTTTTTGGTATTGTTATTTCGCCTGCTACATTTTTATCAATTGCTCTTTCAGTTCCTAGCCCTAGCTGTACAGTTCCATCTGCCAACACTAAAAATTCACAATCAATTTTACCTGAACTACTCATAATTTCAGCTGTAAAACTACTAGGTGAATTGGCACTTACTACAGATGCAATTGTAGATACAAAAAGCATAACTACTAATAACATTACCGTCATTACCCTCATTTTCTTCATAGTTGATCTCCTTAATAAATTTTTTTATAATTATAACATATCTGTAATATTATTACAATTGATAACAACAAATAAATTACATCAATTCTGATATATTTTGTTATAATTGAGTATATTTTAAAGCTATTTTACTTAAAAGCTACAATTTTACTCAGAATGCATTTCACATTTCAACTAAACACCTTGTATGCATTATGCTTTTGTTTGCTTAGCTAATGCTTTTTGATAGGACCGAACACCAGAATTAAATGTACCCCTTATCAAGTTCTATTAATAATAACACAAAATTAGATACACATAATAAAATATATTATCATATATTCACAAAATATAAATTGGTAAATAATAATCAAACCCTATGTCTTTACATCAAGTAAAAAGTGTGTTAAAATATTAACATACTCAAAAAAGGAGAATTAAAATGAAAATTAAAGTATGTATCGGGAGTTCTTGCCACTTAAAAGGCTCAAAACAAGTAGTAGAAAAAATTCAAGAATTGATAAAGACAAACAATTTGCAAAATAAAACCGAGTTATCGGGTGCATTTTGCATGTCTAAATGTCAGGAAGGTGTATGCGTATCAGTAGACGATAAAATTCATTCTGTTAAACCTGAATCCGCTGATATTTTCTTTGAAAAAGAGATAAAACAAAAACTATAATTAGTAGGAAGAAGAATTAATATGGCTGAATATTTAAAACTAAAAAAGTCGAATTGCAAAAACTGTTATAAATGTATACGTTGTTGCCCTGTTAAATCTATACGATTTTCAGGTGGACAAGCAAACATTGTAGGCAATGAATGTATTTTATGCGGTCAATGTTTTGTCAATTGTCCTCAAAACGCAAAAGAGATAGATAGCAGTGTCGAATCTACAAAGGTTCATATTTATTCCGGTGTCCCTGTAATAGCTTCACTAGCTCCGGCTTTTATAGCTAACTATGACGGAATTGGAATTAAAAACATGAAAAAAGCGCTTAAACAGCTAGGTTTTCATCACGTTGAAGAAACTGCAATAGGCGCTACAATCGTTAAGAATGCCTACGAGAAAAAAATTACCGACGATAAGCAAAATATACTTATTACATCCTCATGTCATTCTATAAACTTGCTTATTCAAAAATATTATCAAAACCTATTGCCATGTCTTGCAGATGTTGTATCGCCTATGCAGGCACATGCAATTGACATTAAAAAAAGATATAACGATGCAAAAGTTGTCTTTATTGGTCCTTGCGTTGCAAAAAAAGACGAGGCTGGCTATTATAAAGGAATAGTAGATGAGGCTCTGACTTTTGAAGAATTAACCCAGTGGTTAAGCGATGAAAACATTACCTTAGAGCAAGCTTACCAAAACGATAACTCAAACGAGAGCCTAGCAAGGTTTTTCCCTACAACAGGCGGAATACTTAAGACTATAACTAATAAAGATCCTGAGTATTCATATTTTGCAGTTGATGGTGTTGAAAACTGCATGAAAGTTTTAGATGAAATACACGAGGGAAAACTAGAGAAATGTTTTATAGAGATGTCTGCCTGTGCTGGAAGTTGTATAGGTGGTCCTGCCATGGAGAAAACCCGAAAAAATTCTATTTTAGACAACATAAACATTAGCAAATATGCTGGTAAAAAAGATTTTGTGGTCTCCCCTTTGCCACAAGAAAACCTACACAAATGTTTCACTCCAATAGAGCGAAAAAATTTAACCCCATCAAACTTTGAGATTACAAACATTCTTAAACAAATGGGAAAAGAGACAAAATCAGACGAGCTTAACTGTGGCTCTTGTGGTTATAACTCTTGTAGAGACAAGGCAGAGGCTGTATATTACGGCAAGGCAGACCTTACAATGTGTTTGCCTTATTTAAGCGAAAAGGCAGAAACTTTTTCAGACTTAATAGTAAACAATACACCAAACGCAATTATCGTTTTAAATGAAAATTTAGAGGTACAAAGAGTTAATAAATCTGCTTTAAAGCTTTTAAATATGAGGTCTCAAGGCGATATTTTAGGCGAACAAATTATAAGAGTTTTAGATCCAACCGATTTTATGAAAGTTAGAAATTCGGCTGTTTCGGTAAGAGATAAAAAAGTTTACTTAGCAGAGTATAACAAACATATTCACCAAACAATTATTTTTGATAAGCAATACAAAATGCTAGTTTGCATAATGAGAGACGTTACCGAGGAAGAAGAAGAACGAGCAAAAAAAGAAGAAATAAGCCGTAAAACTATCGACACTACCGACAAAGTTATAGAAAAACAAATGAGAGTAGTACACGAAATTGCTTCTTTATTAGGTGAAACAGCAGCCGAAACAAAGATTGCACTTACAAAACTAAAGGAGTCGATTAAAGATGACTAATTTGTGTCCTGACATTGGTTTTAATAGTTTGAATAAATACACAGAAGAATTATGTGGAGACCAAGTTTGTGTTATTAATGGTGTAGACGACTCCACAACCATAGTCTTAGCAGACGGACTAGGAAGCGGTGTAAAGGCAAATATTCTGTCTACTTTAACGGCTAAAATCATATCTACTATGATATCAGAAGGATTAAGCATAACTGATTGTATCGAGACAATTGCCGAAACACTTCCTGTCTGTGCTGTAAGAGGAGTAGCCTATTCTACCTTTACAATTTTGCGAATATTAAGCGGAAATAAAGAGGCTGAAATCATTCAGTATGATAACCCAAGGGTAATTTTATTTCGAGATTCAAAAAACCATGAATTTTCTTACAATGAAATAATAATTAACGGCAAAAAGATTTTGATGTCTAAGATAAATCTTTACGAGAACGACACTTTCTTTTTAATGAGCGACGGCTGCATTCACGCCGGAGTAGGTAGCGCCTTAAATTTTGGTTGGGAGCGAGATGACATAATCAAATATATGGAACCGCTTTGCCATGTAGGTTTTACAGCTAAAACACTAAACACTATACTTTTAAACGAGTGTTATTCACTTTACGGCGGACAACCAGGGGACGACACAACAGTATGCGCCGTAAAAATGAGAAAAAGAGTACCAATGAACTTAATAATAGGCCCTCCATCTAACAGAAACGATGCTGACAGAATGATGTCACTGTTTTTCTCTAAAGAGGGAAAACACATAGTATGCGGAGGAACAACTTCTAGTATAGTAGCAAACTTTTTAGGAAAAGAACTTATCCCATCACTCGATTTTTTTAGCTCTGATGTTCCGCCTACTGCAACAATTGAGGGCGTCGAGCTAGTCACAGAGGGTATAATAACTATAAACAAAGTTCTATGCTACGCAAAAGACTATTTAGACGAAAACAAACTATATTCCGATTGGAGCATTGGCAGAGATGGCGCTTCATCTATCGCAAGGCTATTATTTGAAGAGGCTACAGACATTAATTTTTATGTAGGAAGAGCAATTAATCCAGCTCATCAGAACCCCGATTTACCTATTAATTTTAATATAAAAATGCAACTGATAGACGAGCTTGCAGACTGCCTTAAGAAAATTGGAAAAAAGATAAAAGTAAGCTATTTTTAGAAAGGATAGTTATGAAAAAATTCGACACAAAGGTTCAATATATTAAATATCAGGTTTTAACAGAAGTGGCAAGAAACGCCTGGGCAGACACACTTCTTCAAAACGTTACCGATATACCAAAACAAATAATCACAGGCAAAGAGTCTACCATGCGTTGTTGCGTATATAAAGAAAGGGCAATTTTAGCAGAACGTGTAAAAATAGCAATGGGCGGTGATAAAACAAACCCTAATGTTATCGAGGTAATTGACATAGCATGCGACGAATGTCCTGTATCTGGTTACACCGTAACATCATCATGCAGAGGTTGTTTAGCTCATCGTTGTTTTGACGCTTGTAAATTTGGAGCTATTTCTTTTAACGAAAATCATGTGGCCCATATAGACGAAAATAAATGTGTTGACTGTGGCGCTTGTGCAAAACTATGTCCTTATCATGCTATAATAAGCAGAAAAAGACCATGCGAAACTGCTTGCAAAGTTAAAGCTATACAAAAGGCAAAAGATAATAGCGCCCAGATCATTAACGAAAAATGTATCGCATGTGGTGCATGTGTTTATCAATGTCCATTCGGTTCAATCTCTGACAAATCTTTTATTTTAGATACTATCGATATCATCAAAAAAAGTGAAAACAATAATAATTATAAGGTCTATGCAGTTGTAGCTCCATCTATCTCTAGTCAATTTCAACATGCTAATCTAGGACAAGTGGTAAGCGGAATTAAAGAGCTTGGCTTTCACACAATAGTCGAGGCAGCACTCGGAGCCGACGCAGTAGCTTTAGAAGAGTCTAGAGAATTAGTCGAAAAAGGTTTTTTAACTAGCTCATGTTGTCCAGCATTTGTAATGTACATTAAACAAAATTTTCCAAATTTTACCCAGCATATATCTCATAACTTATCGCCTATGGCAAGAATAGCTAAGTATATTAAAGAAACTGATCCAACTTCAAAGATTATTTTTATAGGGCCATGTACGGCTAAAAAAATGGAGTTCCAACTTGAGAGCGTAAGCCCGTACATAGATTCCGTGCTAACTTTCGAGGAATTACAGGCTCTTTTTGATAGCCGTGACATGAATTTAGATCAATTACCTATTGATGTGTTAGACAACGCATCATATTTTGGAAGAATTTTCGCAAGAAGTGGCGGACTATCGGATGCAGTCGCACAGGCAATGAAAGAACAAAACATTGAATTTGACCTTAAAGCCGAAAAATGTGACGGTATTGATGCTTGCAAAATTGCAATCTTAAAATCTACTAAAAAGCTAAGCGACGTTAATTTTATCGAGGGCATGGCTTGCGTTGGTGGCTGTATTGGCGGTGCAGGATGTCTAACCCATGGGCCTAAAGACAAGGCAGAAGTCGATAAATACGGAAAGTTAGCGTTTGAGAAAACTTTAATGGATGCCGTTAAAGTCTTAAATATTTAATCTCAAAAATTGTAATGTCGTATAGACAAAATCTTTTATTGGCGATATAATCACATTTTATAGCTGTATTATCATAGAAAACTTAAGATTTATACGTTATAATTATAGTATAATATATATTATAGAAAGGAAATTTCGTATGACAGAGTTAGAAAAAAGAGATTCAGGTAATCTATATGACGCAAACTTTAACCCTGAGCTAATATCTCAATTAGTGGAGTGCAAAGACTTATGCTTTGAGTATAATTCTTTAAAACCATCAAAAGGCGATCAAAGGCTTGCAATCTTAAAAAAATTGTTAGGTTCATTCGGAAATATTTATGCAATTCAAAGCCCATTCTGGTGCGATTACGGCTATAATATTCACATAGGCAAAAACTTTTTTGCTAACCATGGTTTAATTATTTTGGATTGTGCAAAAGTGACTTTTGGTGACAATGTTTTTATAGCTCCTAATTGTGGTTTTCACACAGCTGGACACCCAATAGATGCACAGCAAAGAAACCTAGGTCTAGAATTTGCTCACCCAATTACAGTTGGAAATGATGTCTGGTTTGGAGCCGGAGTGCAAGTCATGCCAGGCGTTAAAATCGGAAATAACGTTGTAATTGGTGCTGGAAGTATAGTCACAAAGAATATTCCAGATAATGTAGTAGCTGTGGGAAACCCATGCAAAGTTTTAAGAGCAATAACCGACGATGACAAAAACAGAGATTATAGTTTTAAAGGATGAAGTGATATTATGATTTATAAAAATGTAAAAAAAATTAGCAGAGAAATCTCTGCAATAGGTTTAGGCACATGGAATTTTGGTGGAAATTGGGATAATTACGATGAAAAAAACTGCATCAACATAGCCAAAAAGGCCTTTGAGTTAGGCGTAAATTTATTTGACACCGCCCCTGTTTATGGTCTGGGCGTAGCTGAGACTGTACTAGGAAAAGCACTTAAAGAATTGCCTAGAGAAGAAATTATTATCGCTTCAAAATGCGGCCTAATTTGGGATGAAAACAACAAAGTTACAAACAATTTAACTAAAGAAAGCATTGTAAAAGAAATTGATAGAAGTTTAAACCGCCTACAAACAGACTATATCGACATTTATCAGCTTCACTGGCCAGATTACGCTACCTCTCTTGAAGAAACAGCCGAGGCTCTAAACGAACTTAAAGAAAGCGGAAAAATTAGATATGTTGGTCTTTCAAACTACCATAAAGACGACATAGAAAAAATGATGAAATTCACATCGGTTGACTGCGTACAGGCTTTATACAATTTGTTCGAGAGAAACGCCGCAAACTATCATGGAATTGATTTAGGCTATAAAGTTGAAGAAGAGCTTTTCCCACTTATGGAAGAAAACGGGCAAGCATTCTTGCCTTACAGCCCATTGTTCCAAGGTCTGCTTACAGGTGAATTTGCAAACGGCATAAATTTCTCAAAAGACGATGTCCGAAACGACAACCCTAAGTTTAAGGGTGAGAATTTCAAGCTCTACAGCAAAATATTATCAGATCTTAATGATTTTGCCATAAAAATCGGAAAACCACTTAACCAAATCGCAATAAATTGGCTTGTAAACCAAAAAAATGTGACATCTATTATAGCAGGAGTTTCAAGCATAGAGCAACTAGAAACTAATGTTGAAAGCTTAACATGGAAACTAACAGATGACATGATGAGTGAAATAGAGGAAATAGTAAAAGAAGTTAGATATATATAATTTCAAACAAAAAAGCTTTGACATTTTCAGTGTCAAAGCTTTTATTATATGTTTAAAATTAAATGATAAATTTCTCAAATCCGTGTAGGGTAGGGTCTGAGTGCAGACATGCCTCTTAGGAAAATTTAGCCATGTAGTACCTTGTAAAATTTAAAACTTGACATTTAAACCATGTAAGGAATATAATCAAACTTAATGCTTATTTGTAGGGGAGGGTCTCTGTGCCCTCCCGAAACCTAGAGTTTATCCATACCTCTCGGGAGGGCACGGAGACCCTCCCCTACAATCTTTAAACAAATTTATCTTTATATATGCAGAGTTTTTATTTAAGAAGTCTTTTGTACGTTTAATTAATTAAATTATAAACCCAACAACGCAGCGCCTATAATTCCAGCATCGTTTCCAAGCTCTGCTTTTACAATTTTGGTTCTTCTTGAAGTTACAAAGCTTTCTTTTAAGCATATCTCTCTAAGTGGAGCTAACAAAGTTTCGCCCTCGGCACTTACACCGCCACCAATGCAAATTATTTCTGGCTCTAAAATGTTAATCATATTAGTAACACCCATTGCAAGGTAATAGATAAATTCATCTGTTGCCTTTTTTGCTGTTGCATCATTTTTTTTCATTGCATCAAAAGAAGTTCTGCCACTAATTTTTTCTATGTCTCCACCGACTAATTCCCACATTAAAGAGTCTTTATCTTGTAGCATATAATCTTTAGTAATGTTTTTAAGACCAGTCGCAGATGAATAAGCCTCAAAACAACCTTTTCTTCCACAAGTGCAAGGTCTGCCACCAACTGAAATCACCATATGCCCTATCTCACCAGCTGCAAAGTTAAATCCTTTGTAAATCTCTGAATTAATTATAATTCCGCCGCCTACACCAGTGCCTAAAGTCATGGCAATTCCGTTTTCCACACCTTTTAAAGCTCCAGCCTTAAACTCTCCGTATGCTGCTGCATTTGCATCATTTTCAAGGCTTATTTGCATTCCTACAAGTCTTTCTTGTAATTTTTCTTTAAGTCTAAAATCTCTAAAATTCAAGTTACTTGCGCACTCGATAACTCCGTTATTAACACTTCCTGGGCAACCGATACCAACTTGAACTACATCTTTTAATGTAATGCCAACTTTTTCTAGTGTCTCATTAATTGTTTTCATAACATCATCACAGAACTCTTCCTCTGTGCATTTTGTTCTGGTTTTATTGCTGTGTTTCAAAAGAATTTTATACTCTTCATCAACCACACCAACCTTTATGCTCATTCCGCCAATATCAACACCTAAATAATACATTTTATTGCTCCTTTATATTTTTTTCTTTTGACTTAATGAAGCCTGAAATTCACTAGGAGTAAGAGAATAAATTTGCTTAAAGTTTCTGTAAAAACTTCTAATGTTCCCAAACCCTGAATCCATAGCTATATCCAGCATGTTTGTCTTATTTTGACTTAAAAGACCTGCTGCATGTCTACACTTAAGGTAATTAATATACTCACTAAATCCAAATCCTAAACTCTCTGAAAACAGGTGCAAAAAATGACTTTTAGAGTATCCAAAATGACTAGCAACTGCTAGAGCATCATTAACCTCAAGGTAATTTTTTTCTAAGTACATAAGTACTTTTCTTGAAAACTCAAAACTAGTATTCTCTTTAACTTCTTGCAATCCTAAAAAATCGCATAGAATACCAATAATTGTATATGTATAACCCTTTAACAAACCAATATTTTTTTCTTCTTGCTCACACACTTTGCAAAGTCTACCAAGAGCAAATAAAATTTCATTATTCTCTGGCAAACTAGCCTTAACATTTTGAAAAATTTTGTTAGATAAAGTCGGCTTCATTGATGGTATAAAATCCAAAGGAATTGTCATAATAATTGTCTTAGAGTTTGTACACTCGTATTGATGCACCGAATAACTCTGACAAACAATGATGTCATGTTCTTTTAAAATATATTCTTTACCATCTAATTTAGTTGCTACTTCACCCTCAAGCACATAACAAAGCTCTATACTAGAGTGAAAATGTGCAGGACACAAGTCATTGATTTTAACCCAACAATCTGTGTGATTAAAACCATCTCTTTCGTGATCATAATATTGTGCTACCATAAAAACCTCTATTAATAATATTTGTCACTATCAAAATACAATTTGACACGACAACAGACAATATATATATTATACTTTAATTACCATAAAAAATCAATATTAATTTTAAGGAGACAATGATGAAAACTAAATTAAAAGCAGGAATTATAGGCTGTGGCGGAATAGCTAACAATAAACATCTACCTGCAATCAAAAATATTGACATGATTGATGTAGTTGCATTTTGCGACATAATAGAGGAAAAAGCTATTGCTTCAGCTAAAGAGTTCGGCACTCAAGATGCTAAAGTATTCACAGACTACAAAGACTTACTAAAGCTAGACATTGACCTAGTATATGTATGCACCCCTAACCGCTCACACTCATTTATAAGTGTAGATGCACTTCACAGTGGCAAAAATGTAATGTGCGAAAAACCAATGGCAATTAACACTCAAGAAGCACAAAAAATGATAGACGCTGCAAACGAAACAGGCAAAGTTCTAACTATAGCATATCAAAACAGATTTAGACCAGACAGCCAATACCTAAAAGAAGAATGCAAAAATAATGTATTAGGCGATGTATACTATGCAAAAGCTAAAGCTTTAAGAAGACGAGCTGTTCCAACTTGGGGTGTATTCCTAAACGAGTTTGAGCAAGGTGGCGGTCCACTAATCGACATCGGTACACATGCACTTGATTTAACTCTTTGGATGATGAACAACTACAAGGTTAAATATGTAGTTGGAACTACTTTCCATAAACTAAACGAGCAAACAAGCTCAGGTAACGCATTTGGCGACTGGAATCCATCTGAATTTACAGTTGAAGACAGCGCATTCGGGTTTATAGTAATGGAAAACGGAGCTACAATTGTACTTGAGTCAAGCTGGGCATTAAACACATTAGACGTAAGAGAAGCAAGTGTTGTTCTTTGCGGAACTAATGCAGGAGCCGACATGGAAGATGGCTTAAGAATTAACGGCGTAAAACACAACAGACAATATGTTGAAAACCCACAACTAGAGGCAGGATCTGTCCCATTCTTTGACGGCGATCAATTCACTGCAAACGAATTAGAGCAAATTGCGTTTATCGATGCAGTAAACGGCGAAAAAGAAGTAGTTGTAAAGCCAGAGGAAGCACTAATTGTAACAAAAGTGTTAGAGGCTATTTACGAATCAGCAAAAGAAATGAAACCAGTATATTTAAGTTAAAGGAGAAACTCATATGAAACTAGGTGTAATGACAGTTTGTTTAGGACAACTAAACTTAGAAGAAACATGTAAATACTTAAGCTCTATAGGCGTTCAAGAGCTTGAAATTGGCTGTGGCGGTAGCCCAGGAAAGGCACATTGCGATGCTAAACAAATGCTTGAGAGTGAAGAGCTATTAAACGAGTTCACTTCTACAATAAATAAATACGGTCTTTCTATCTCTGCATTTGCGGTTCACGGAAATCCTGTTCACCCAAACAAAGAGATAGCAATGAACGATCACGACGAGTTTGTTTCAGCTGTTCTACTAGCTGAAAAATTAGGTGTAAAAACAGTTATAACATTCTCTGGTTGTCCAGGCGACTGCGAAACTGCAAAATATCCTAACTGGGCAGTGGCTACATGGCCTACAGACCACGCAGAAATAAGAAAATGGCAATGGGAAGAAAAATTAATTCCATACTGGAAAGAGACAGCGGCTTTTGCAAAAGAGCATGGCGTAAGAGTAGCTATAGAAATCCACCCAGGATTCTGTGTGTACAACACTTCTACAATGCTAAGACTTATTGAAGCTGTAGGCGATACTGTTGGTGTAAACTTTGACCCATCACATATGTTCTGGCAAGGAATAGACCCAGTGGCAGCTATTAGAGAGCTTAAAGGTTCTATCTATCATTTCCACGCAAAAGACACAAGAATCGACCCATACAACACAGCTAAAAACGGAGTTTTAGACACAAAAACTTTCACAGATACATCAGGCAGACCATGGCTTTTCAGAACAGTAGGCTATGGACAAAGCACTCAAACATGGAGGGCAATTTTCTCTGCACTTCAAGAGAGTGGCTACAACGGAGTTATCTCTATAGAGCATGAAGATGCACTAATGTCACAAAAAGAAGGTCTTGAAAAGGCAGTAACTTTCCTTAAAGACAACATGATTTTTGACGAGCTAAACAACGACGTATTCTGGGCATAAATATTTTTAAAGTTCCTCTACCAATATATGGTGGAGGAACTTTTTAGGTTTAATATTAATTAATAATTTTAATCTTATAATTGCAATATCCAAAATCATATGATATAATTAAACATAGAATAAAAACGATATGAAAGGTGAAAATATATGAGACTAATTACAAGATCAGACTTTGACGGTCTAGCATGTGCCGTTTTTCTTAAAGAAGCAGGAATTATCGACCACTGGAAATTTGCTCACCCTAAAGATTTACAAGATGGTTTAATAGAGGTAGGCCCTGACGATTGTTTAGCGAATGTTCCTTATGTTGAAGGTTGCGGACTTTGGTTTGACCACCACACAAGCGAATACGAGAGAAACGCTTTCGAGGGCAAATATGTTGGCGACAGCAGACCATGCCCTAGTGCAGCCCACGTAATTTACGACTATTATGGCGGAGCTGAAAAATTCCCAGGTTATGAAGATTTACTAGTAGCAGTTGATAAAGTAGACTCAGCTGACCTAACAGTTGATGAAATATTAAACCCTACTAAATGGGTTCTTTTAGGATTTATCATGGACCCTAGAACAGGTCTTGGTCGTTTCCGCAACTTTAGAATAAGCAACTACCAGTTAATGGAGCATCTAATTGACTATTGCCACACAATGACAATAGAAGAGATTATGGATATTGAAGATGTCAAAGAACGTGCAGAGCTTTATTTTGATCAAACAGAAAAATTTAAAGAGATGGTCGCAAAGCACACTACAGTAATAGATGATGTAATTATATCTGACCTTAGAGGATTAGAGACTATCTATACTGGCAATAGATTTATGATTTATAGCCTATATCCAGAGGCTAATCTATCAGTTTGGATTGTTAGCGGAAGAGGCGGAAAAGGTTGTTCAGCTGCTGTAGGACACAGCGTTCTTAACAGAACTGCTAAGCTTAATGTTGGCTCTTTAATGCTTAAATATGGTGGTGGTGGACATCCAAAAGTTGGAACATGCCAATTTGATGAAAACTCAACAGATGCCGACCTACAAAAACTACTAGATGAAATTGTTGAGCTAAACAAATAATTAAATGGATTTTAACTATAGAAAATAACGAAGAAAGGACAGTCACGGGAAACAAACTCGAAATTTTTATTGCATTTTGTGCGGCAAAAATGACAAGGTCATAATTATGATAGACTTTGAAAATGCAGATTTTTTAAAGTTACGTCAGGTCTCTAATGACGACGGCTTTAAGATGATAGAAAAAATGATAGTAGACGATGAAGAGGTATTTGCGACTTTCAAAACAGTTCGAGACAGTGTAATCTTCACAAATAAAAGAATAGTCTGTGTGAATGTGCAAGGTGTTACAGGCAAGAAAAAAGACTTCACCTCTCTTCCCTACAGCAAGGTTCAAGCCTTTTCTGTTGAGACAGCAGGATTTTTCGACCTTGACTGTGAACTTGAGTTATGGTTTAGCAGTCTTGGAAAAGTAAGATTTGAGCTGCTTGGCAATTTTGATATTGCAATGTTTAATCAGTATCTAAGCGCATATATATTATAATATTGTAGGGGCGGTCCTGTGTGACCGCCCGTGGATTTAGCAATAGCTCCAATTTATTGGGCGGATAATATCCAGACGTGTTGCTTAGAGAAATTTAGCAATGTAGGGGACGGGTTTTCCGTCCCGAAAACTGTCGGTTATTGCTAAATTTCCACGGGACGGAAAACCCGTCCCCTACATTATTTTTTTGTAGTTATTACAATTCAAAAAGCTTCATCAACATAAAATATATTTCCCACACTAAAATAAAACAACGAGGATAACTTTACATGAAAAAAATAATTTCAGCAATTTTAGCCACAGCATTAATTCTAAGCTTTACAGCATGTGGTGAAGAAACCACAGACCCAAACTCAAACTCGCCTGTTAGTCAAACAGATGATAACGGTGAAAATCTATCAGATGATAGCACAGGCACTGACTGGGCTATGTACTGGTATCTTTGCGGTAGCGACCTTGAAACAGATGGTGCAGCCGCTTCAAACGATCTTACCGAGATGATGAACGTTCAACTTCCAGAGGGCGTAAAAATTGTCATTCAAACAGGCGGAGCTAATCAGTGGCATAACGATTTTGTAAGTTCTGAAACAATGCAAAGATACGTGTACGACCACACAGGACTTAATCTAATTGAAGATGTTGACTCCGCAAGCATGGGCGACCCTAACACATTGGTAGAGTTCTTAAGCTTTGCAGAAGAGAATTACCCAGCAGACAGAACTATGGTAAACTTCTGGAATCATGGCGGTGGTTCAGTCACAGGTGCAGCATTTGACGAGTTATACGACAACGACTCATTAACTTTAACAGAGCTTTACGATGCCTTTAGCACTGTTTACGGAACAGATTTAGATACATATCCTATTGATATAGTAGGTTTTGACACTTGCCTAATGGCTACTTTAGCAACTGCTAATACTTTTTCAAGTTTTTCTAACTACTTAGTAGCCTCAGAAGAATTAGAGCCAGGCAACGGATGGTACTATTCTGGAATTATGCAGGCATTAGCAGATAACACAACTATTTCACCACAAGAATTAGGCACAGTTATATGTGATACCTTTGTAGAGGGCTGTGAAATTGAAGGCACGCACGAGGAAATCACACTTTCTGTAACAGACCTTTCTAAGATAGCCCCTGTAGTCGAGGCATATAATAACTTTGGACTTGAAGCGCTTGATTATGCAGTAAATCAAGACAATTCAATTCTTACAAGAATGACTAGTATTGCAAACAGTGTAGAGAATTACGGTGGAAACACACGTGAGCAAGGCTACACAAATATGATGGACATGGGACAATTCATCCTTAATCTTGAAGAATATTTCCCAGAAACATCTTCTGCCTTAATTAGCACACTTAACGACGCAGTTGTATATAAAATTGGTAGCGTTTATCGTCCTGACGGCATGGGTCTTGCTTGTTATTTCCCATATGATGGCGATGCAAACAATTTCTATGAATACAGCTATGTTTCTCCGTCAGACTCATTTAACTATCTATATCAATATGCCTTAACAGGAACTTTTGACGAGAGCGGAATGGAATATCTAAACTCTTCACTAAATTATGAAGAAGAAACAGTTCCAGAGCTTGAAACCCTAGAGGATGAAGATTGGGAAGACTACCCTATCACTATGGATGAAGACGGCCATGCAACACTAGAATTAGGGCCAGAAGCTTACGATATTTTATCAAGCCTAACATTTGAGCTTTATTATTCACCAGCCGACGAAGACACTTTAATTTCATTAGGTTCAGACAACGATATTTTCTATGACTGGGATAATGGAATATTTAAAGATAACTTTCGTGGAGTGTGGGGACATATAGACGGTGCAATATGCTATATGGAGCTTGTAAACGAGGGTGACAGCTACAACGAATATTCAGTACCAGTCTTACTAAACGGCGAGGATTACAACCTAACTGTTGTCTATGATTATGATAATGAGCAGTTCGATATTTTAGGAGCTAGAAAAGCGCTTGATGATTCAGGAGCTGCCGATAAAAACATGTATATACTACAAGAAGGCGACGTAATCGAGACTATCCACTACATCACAGATTTAGAGTCAGACGAAGATTTTTCAGAATATATTGGAGCCGAGATTGTATATTCTTCTGAAACAACTTTCACCGAAGAATATTTATTTGACGGATACTACTTTATGACATACTGTATGCAGGACACACAAGGAAACACAAGCTATTCAGAATTTGCAACATTTGAAGTATTAGATGGCGACATATACACAGTGGAATAAAATTTTTAACCCGAGGTAAATTAAACCTCGGGTTTTGTTTTTTTAATTCTTAAGATTTGTTTAAGATTTTAGAAATTTTTGAAAATTTTAATTTAAAGTATTATAATTTAATTATACAATAAATAATCAAATATATTTAATAACATAGGGTGATTTATACGAGAATAAAGTTACAAGCAATCTCAATTCTTATTTGTAGGGGAGGATATTATCCAGACCCTCCCCTACAATGTTTCATCAAATTTATTTTTCTATAAGCTTAGCCCTTGATTTTCACTAAATCAAGGGCTTATTTTAGTTAAATTTAATTTGAACTTCTGTTGATTTATATTTACTATCAAGATTAATTGTAAGCTTGTTTCCATCTTGAATAAAGCTTGAATTAACCTCTTCCCCATCAATTTTCACATTGACAGCTGAAATTTCGCCTAAAACTTCTAACTCGATAGTTTTAACAATAGTAACGCCTGACTTAGTGCTTAAATTAACACCATTCTTAGCATCTTGGATAAAAATACCATAAGAATTTCCAGTAGAGTAAAAAACCTTAAAGTTGTCTTTTTGAATTTTAGGTGCAAATTTAATTTCTGCCTTAGCAGTATCACAATAAAAACCGCTAATTGCAAGCATTCCGCCGTAGGCAGCCATCGCCCTAGTGTAGTGGTCTCCACCCTCTATCTCGTTGTATGGGTTATGATAATTAGGTTGATATCTTTCATAAATCGCACGGTAGACAGCCATACCCTCTTCTACTAAGCCTACCCTAATCATGGCACTAGCAGCATGATACTCAAAACCAGACCATGTAAACTCTGAATACCAGTAGTTTGGCTCACCGTCTTCCACTGGGGTCTCTTTAGGATATGTGCATGTAAGCATTCCAGCATCTTGTGGATTAGCCTGTGAACCTATAACCTCTAACATTTTAAGCTTGTTTATAACTAAGTCTTGATTATACACAAAGTTATATTTAAACAGGCTCTTAAGTGCAGTTTTAACCATATTTTCTGGGTAAAGATAACCTAGCCCCAAAGAGAATGCCCATGTTTGCCCAAACAACTGATCAATATGACAGCCTTGTCCATAAGTAATCGCCTCGAAAGCGGTTCTCAACTCTTCATTTGATGTGTTGATGAAGTATTCGCCATTCCAAAGATTATCAATAGTGTACTGTCTTCCACTCTCAAAAATTCTTCTATACTCTTTGGCAATTTCAAAATCTCCCATTATTTTAGCCATTTCTTCACAGGCTCTAAGTGACGCTAAATATCCTGAACCTGTAAAAGTGTTAGCTCCAACTAAAAAAGCGTCAGAGGTGTTATGCTGTGGAGCGGTAATCATTCCATTGACTTCACCGTCAAGACCATCTTGGAAAATCAAGTATGAAATCATTTTCTTAACGCTTTCCCAAACTTGCTCTAAAAAACTATTATCCGGGCTTAACAAATGCTCTCTGTAAAATCTGAGAATAGTTCCGCACTGTCCATCGGCTGCAAAATACCACTGCATACGTGCTTCATGTAAAGCATCTACATCTGCAACTATCTCTTTTAGGTCTTTGTCATCTTTAATAGTATCATCAAATTCTCTAAAATTAAGTCTACCGTTATCTTTAAGAGCGGTACCAATATCACGCTTAATTCTAAAATTCTTTTCAATTTCTGGAAAGAAGTAAGCCACAGCTTGAATGTACTCCCAAACATGGTTAGGCGCTCCAAAACAGAATACAACTCCCTCCATAGCATGGAAACTACCATCTTTCCACCACTCCATAGGATGCGTTGCAACAGTTGAAAGCGATCTTATACACTGCTGAACAAACCAATAAGGCAAATTAGAGCTATAGTATGTATCCCTAAATTTAATTGTTTCTGCATATAAATACTCAAAATTGTCTTTGACATACTCTGCCACTTCAATCGAATTTTTATACCAATTCGAGTACATTCTACCTATATTCGCCTTTTTATTAGGGTAATTATTATTAAAATTAGGGAAGTTCCAAGAAATCAAGAAAGTAACAGTACTGCTCTCACTTGGCTTTAGCTTCATATTTGCAGAGGCATAACCTATAGCCTCTTGTGCAATATGACACTCATAAAAGCTTTCTCCTAAAGTATCTCTTTCAGCAATATTTCCATCAGTATATCTAATTCCAGCAAAGTCACCTGTGTATATTTTACCATCTTTGCCGTGCATTACAGCGGCTGAATAAGGATTATCAGCAATCACAGATAAAGACATATCACCATAATCATTTGCGCTTTTGTTTAAATCTGTTCCAATTTCTGAAAGCAACTTTTCTTCCACAGTCATAGTAACATTAGCCATGTTATGACTTCTGCTAGCACTATTAACTCTTGCAGCGTTTGCGTATGGTTTTTCTTTTTTACATATAATGTTTTCAAGGTATCCACCTAAGTTTGCAACAATATCCTCACCCGTATTATTAGTCACAGTGAATTTATATATTGTAACAGGATTTGCTGAATTTCTTAAATCAAATGGAATAAACGGCGAGAAAACTTCTGCGCTTATATCAAGTGGAAAAAGCGGTTCTCTAGCACCCTTATAGTCTATGGTTGCAACCGGATATTGAGGATCAAACTCAATCTTAGAAAATCCATCTTCACTAAGCATTAAAGCTTGAGGACGCAAGCCCTCTCTTTGAGCAGATATATAAAAACCTTGTTTAATGTTAGCCTCTGGTCTTATGCTTCTATATCCATAAGGATATTGAGCCTTCCTTTTACTCATTGGACTAAATTGAGACCAGTGAGTACTTATATCTACATCATCATTGGCTAAGTGACTGAAAAACCTTGCCAAAGTTCCATCAGAACGCACAAGCACATGTCCACTAGCAATTCCACAGCAAGGCATACCAAAAGTAAAAGCTTCTCGGCTATCATAAATCTTTTTTTCGTCTTCATTATTTAAAGTTGAAGTCCAATCCGCAATCGAGTCATATTTTTTGAAATTAATATTAGCTATGTCATATTTGTTAATCTCTGTTAACTCTTCAAAAACTGTAATATCACTTTTCATTTTATTTTTATTTGTCGCATAGTAGTAAGCATAAGCAAACTGAATGCTTATTTGTAGGGGACGGGTCTCAAGTCTTAGAACTTTAGCAAACATAATGTTAGATTGTAGGGGATGGTCTCTGTGCAGATGTGTTGATTACGTTTTTTAGTTAAAATTTAATTCGTTAAAACGCACAAATTAATGTAGGGGACGGGTTTTCCGTCCCGTGGAAATTTAGCAATAACCGACAGTTTTCGGGACGGAAAACCCGTCCCCTACATTGCTAAATTTCTCTAATCAACACGTCTGGTCTCTGTGCCCTCCCCTACAATATTTTATTAAATTAGGTTTAATCATAAGCAAAGTTTCTAAGTAATAAATCCTGAGAAGCGACACTTCACCCATACAAATTTATGCGACAAATATTCTCCTTTAATTTAATTTTTTAAGTCTAAATATTGGTGAAAGCGGTTTATAAATTAAGAACGTAATTCCTACTATAAACATGCCTTTTATGAAAGTATAAGGCATATTGAATATTAGTAGTGCATTCAATAAATTCTCGTTTGTTGGCTCTGTGCCGATAAACGGATTAATTACATTGTATAAACCTAGAATTGCCTCAAGTGGCATAAAATTATAATAAACTGGGTATACAATGAAGAAATTTGACGGAACACTCAGCACAGCCATCAACACAGCACCTGCAAAAGCACCAGCTACGGCTCCTTTGCGTGTTCGCCATTTTTTGTATATTAAGCCAGTTGGCAAAACAAAAGCTACCCCTAAAAGGAAGTTTGAAAGCTCGCCTACACCAGCTGTTGTTGTCGTAAGTAAGTTTACTGCATTTTTTATGAATACTACAACTACTCCGCTAAACGGTCCTATTAAAAATGATGCGAACATAGCAGGAAGCTCTGAAAAATCAAATTTAATAAAACTTGGCATAAATGGAACATTTACACTAAAAAACATTAAAACGGATGAAACCGCAGCCAAAATTGCGGTTAGGGTTAATTTTGTTACTAAAGACATTTCTTTTTTCATTTTGCACCTCAATATTTATTGTAATTAATTTAAAAAGAAGAAACGCCCTATGAAAAAATCATAGGGCGAAAATTACAATAAATGTATGCAAAAATGCACAAAGATACTGCAATACTCTCTTCTATCATCCGGACTATACCGTCGGCTTTGGAATTTCACCAAATCAGCCATGCAAAATACACAGGTCGTGGGCTTTACCACCGGTGAGGAATTGCACCTCGCCCTGAAGAAACTATTATATTTTATTCAGAATAAAATTAAGCGTTAATAGCTGTAACAACGCCTGAACCTACTGTACGTCCACCCTCACGGATAGCGAAACGTAGACCCTCTTCGATAGCGATTGTTGTGATTAGCTCAACGTCCATATCAACGTTATCGCCAGGCATACACATTTCTGTTCCCTCTGGTAGAGAGATAACGCCTGTTACGTCTGTTGTTCTGAAGTAGAATTGTGGACGGTAGTTGTTGAAGAATGGAGTATGACGTCCACCCTCTTCTTTAGAAAGAACATAAACTTGTCCTTTGAATTTTGTATGAGGTTTGATTGAACCTGGTTTAGCTAGAACTTGACCACGCTCGATATCTGTTCTTTGAACACCACGTAGTAGAGCACCGATGTTATCGCCTGCCTCAGCATAATCAAGAAGTTTTCTGAACATCTCGATACCTGTGATAACAACTTTTCTTGACTCTTCAGCAAGACCAACGATCTCGATTTCCTCTGAAAGTTTGATTTGTCCACGCTCAACTCTACCTGTAGCAACTGTACCACGGCCTGTGATTGTGAAAACGTCCTCAACTGGCATTAGGAATGGAAGATCAGCTTTTCTCTCAGGAGTTGGGATATAAGCATCAACTTCGCTCATTAGCTCAACGATACAAGCATACTCTGGAGCAGCTGGATCTGTTGAAGCAGACTCAAGAGCTAGAAGACCTGAACCACGAACGATTGGTGTGTCGTCGCCTGGGAACTCGTACTCGTTTAGTAGATCACGGATCTCCATCTCAACTAGGTCAAGAAGCTCTTCGTCATCAACTTGGTCAGCTTTGTTCATGAATACAACGATGTATGGAACACCAACTTGGCGAGATAGTAGGATATGCTCTCTTGTTTGTGGCATAGGACCGTCAGATGCTGAAACAACAAGAATAGCGCCGTCCATTTGAGCAGCACCAGTGATCATGTTTTTAACATAGTCAGCATGGCCTGGGCAGTCAACGTGAGCATAGTGACGTGTGTCTGTCTCATACTCAACGTGAGCTGTGTTGATTGTGATACCACGCTCTCTCTCTTCTGGAGCCTTATCGATCATTGAATAATCTTCAAATTTAGCTTGACCTTTAAGAGCCAATACTTTTGTGATAGCCGCTGTAAGTGTTGTTTTACCATGGTCAACGTGACCTATAGTACCGATATTTACGTGTGGCTTATTTCTTTCAAATTTTGCCTTTGCCATTTGGAAATGCCTCCTTTAATTTTACGATATTTTATAATAATTATTTTAACACATTTTGCTAAAAAAGCAAGTGTTTTTTGTCTTTTAACAGACATTTTTTATTTTAAACCCTAAGGCACTAAAATTAATTAGTGCCAAAGAGATAAAATTTATATTAGTCAGCTTTCTTTCTTGAAGAAATAACTGCTTCTGATACTGATTTTGGAAGCTCCGCATAGTGAGATGGTTCCATTGTATATTGTCCACGACCTTGAGTTTTAGAACGCATGTCTGTAGCATAACCGAACATCTCTGAAAGTGGAACTTCACTGTTGATTTGTTGTGCACCTGTTACAGCATCCATACCTTGAATCATACCACGACGTGAGTTTAAGTCACCTATAACATCACCCATGTATTCATCAGGAACTATAACAGTAACCTTCATGATAGGCTCCATAAGAACTGGATCAGCCTTCTTCATACCGTCTTTGAAAGCCATAGAACCTGCAATCTTAAACGCCATTTCAGATGAGTCAACCTCATGGTATGATCCATCATAAAGTGTAACTTTACAGTCAACAACATTATATCCTGCTAAGATACCAGAAAGCATTGCGCCTTGGATACCTTGATCAACTGCTGGGATATATTCTTTTGGAATAGCACCACCAACAACTGCATTAACGAACTCGTAACCTTTACCTGGGTTTGGCTCAACTTTGATCTTAACGTGACCGTATTGACCCTTACCACCTGATTGACGAGCATATTTTGTATCAGACTCTGATGGTCTTCTGATTGTCTCTTTGTAAGCAACTTGTGGTTTACCTACATTAGCTTCAACCTTAAACTCACGAAGTAGTCTGTCAACGATGATCTCAAGGTGAAGCTCACCCATACCAGCGATGATAGTTTGACCAGTCTCTTCATCTGTGTAAGCCTTGAAAGTTGGATCTTCTTCAGCAAGTTTTGCTAAAGCTATACCCATTTTTTCTTGTCCAGCCTTAGTTTTAGGCTCGATAGCAACACGGATAACAGGCTCTGGGAACTCCATTGACTCAAGTATGATTGGATGATTTTCATCACACAATGTATCACCTGTAGTTGTATTTTTTAGACCAACAGCCGCTGCAATGTCTCCAGCATAAACAATGTCGATGTCTTTTCTGTCGTTAGCATGCATTTGCACGATACGGCCTAGACGCTCTCTGTTGCCTTTGCTTGAGTTAAATACAGAAGTACCAGCATTGATTGATCCTGAATAAACACGGAAGAATGCTAACTTACCAACAAATGGGTCTGTAGCAATTTTGAATGCTAGAGCCGCAAATGGTGCGCTGTCATCTGACTCACGAACGTCGTCTTCTTCTGTGTCTGGGTTTACACCCTTAATAGCATCAACATCAAGTGGTGATGGCATGTAGTCTACAACTGCGTCAAGTAACTTTTGAACGCCTTTGTTTTTGTAAGATGTTCCACAAACAACTGGAACCATTGTATTTTTAAGAGTTGAAAGACGAATGCAGGCTTTGATCTCTGCCATTGTGATTTCTTCTTCCATAAGGAATTTATCCATCAATTCTTCGTCTTGCTCAGCAACGCACTCAACTAGCTCGTTACGATATTTTTCTGCAAGCTCCATCATATCTTCTGGAATGTCCTCGCATCTGATATCTTTACCAGCGTCATCATAGTAAACATAAGCTTTCATCTCTACTAGGTCGATGATGCCCTTAAACATTTCTTCTGAACCAATTGGTAATTGAATTGGAACAGCGTTACATTTAAGTCTATCTTTCATCATTTGTACAACTCTATAGAAGTCAGCACCCATGATGTCCATTTTGTTAACATAAGCCATACGAGGAACTTTATACTCGTTAGCTTGTCTCCAAACTGTCTCTGATTGTGGCTCAACGCCACCTTTAGCACAGAAAACTGTAACTGAACCATCAAGAACACGTAATGAACGTTGAACCTCAACTGTGAAGTCAACGTGTCCAGGTGTGTCAATGATATTAACTCTGTGTCTGTTGGCTTTAGCTAAATTAACGTCGTTTGTGTAGTCAGAGTGACTCCAGAAACAAGTTGTAGCAGCAGAAGTAATTGTGATACCTCTCTCTTGCTCTTGAACCATCCAGTCCATAGTAGCGCCGCCATCATGAACTTCACCAATTTTGTAGTTAACACCTGTATAGTAAAGTATTCTCTCTGTAGTTGTTGTTTTACCGGCGTCGATGTGTGCCATGATACCGATATTTCTGGTTTTTTCTAATGAAACCTGTCTTGCCATATTATAATCACCTTGTGATACCTGTAGCACAAAGCTTCTAAGCGACTACGGTATCCTTCCATTTATATTTCTTTCAAGCTACTGCTGAAAGATTACCATCTGTAATGTGCGAAAGCTTTATTAGCTTCAGCCATTTTATGTGTATCGTCACGCTTTTTAGCAGCGCCACCAGCACCGTTTATAGCATCAAGAATTTCTCCAGCTAGACGCTCTCTCATTGTTTTCTCAGAACGTAGTCTTGAATATCTTGTTACCCAACGAAGTCCTAAAGTTTGTCTTCTCTCAGGTCTTACTTCACAAGGAACTTGATAAGTAGAACCACCGACACGACGAGCTTTAACTTCTAAAGCTGGCATAATGTTTTCCATAGCTTGCTCGAAAACTTCTAGAGCTTCCTTGCCTGTTTTTGTTGCGATAATGTCAAACGCATCATAAACGATTTTTTGTGCAACACCTTTTTTTCCGTCATACATAATATTGTTGATAAGACGTGTTACAAGTTTTGAATTATACATAGGGTCAGCTAAAACATCACGTTTTGCCACATTGCCTCTTCTTGGCATAGTCTTCCCTCCTTCACATAATGATATCATAGGTACTCGAAAGTTTTTCTTCCGTCGGCAAGATAGGCATTTAATTTATATAAACGCCAAACCACAAAAAGTGGTAAGCCTTGAAAATTATTAACTTACGAAACTATTTGATTTTTGTTTTTAGTTTCTTTTTAATCTAATTTAGATTATTTTTTTGCACCTGCTTTAGGTTTCTTTGCACCGTACTTAGATCTAGCTTGCATACGTTTTGCAACACCTTGAGCATCAAGTGTGCCTCTGATAATGTGGTAACGAACACCAGGGATATCCTTAACACGACCGCCTCTGATCATAACAACGCTATGCTCTTGTAGGTTATGTCCAACACCTGGGATATAAGCTGTTACCTCGATTCCGTTTGAAAGTCTAACTCTTGCGATTTTTCTTAAAGCTGAGTTAGGTTTTTTAGGAGTAGCTGTTTTAACTGCTGTACAAACTCCACGTTTTTGTGGTGAATCTTGATTGAAAGCAACTCTTTTCTTAGAGTTCCAACCTTTTAATAGAGCAGGACCTTTAGCTTTTCTCTCTGCAACGGAACGTCCATTGTGAACCAACTGGTTAAATGTAGGCATTTTTTTACCTCCTTCTTCAAAATTTCGTGCATTTGGATAGATTTTCCCTATCTCTTACACGTTCTTTCTTATTATAGCCTAGATATCCTTAATTGTCAAGCGAATTAACATTAAATTAACAATATTATTTGCCTATGAAAACGTAAGAATTTTCAAGAGTTTATTATATAAGTGGAGTTTATTGTAAGTATTTAACCTAATTCGTTAAAACGTACAATTTGATGTAGGGCAAGGGCTCTGCTCTTGCCGTAAGTCAGTTAATAGTCCTAGTTTTCGGCAAGAGCAGAGCCCTTGCCCTACTTGGCATAATTTTATAATCTACACGTCTGGATAATATCCTCCCCTACATTAATTTGTGCGTTTTAACGAATAAATTTTAACTAAAAAACGTAATCCACACGTCTGACTACAGGTCGCCCCTACAAAATTTATGCCTTTTATTATTAAATTAAAAATCAAAGAACCTCTCTGGACGAGAGGTTCTTTATATTAATTTATATTAGTTTGATCTTTTTTTGTATTGAACAAAAATTATTGTAGCTAAAGCAATTAAGCTTATCCCAACTAAATAAAACATTAAAGTACCTTGTCCACCTGTAAGTGGTAGCTTAGATTTCACTAAAAGTTCTATTTGTGGAGTTGTGCTATCATCTTTATGAGAATCATGATTTACAGTTACTGATAACACTTCACCAGGTAAGTGATATCCTGATGGAGCTGTTTCTACAACAAAGTAATAGTCTCTTCCGCCTGTATTATAAGCCTCCCCAGGTCCATTATAAGCTAAACCTTTAAACAATACTTCTCCATTAGTACCACTAGTTAAAGTCGCTATAGGAGCAGTTCCAGCTTTAGCATCTGCTTCTGTAGCATACAATTTAATCACGGCTCCGATTAGTGGTTGATTAGTATTTGAGTCTACAACTTCCATGTAAGCACCACCTGTGTAAACATTTGCTTCATCACTTACAGCCGTCAAAATTCCTGTATAACGGTTATTATAGTTTAAACTTGTACTTCCACCTATATCTGTTCCTAAAACATTATCTTGTGTCATATCAATAGTTGTTTGATATGTAATGTTTAATTCTTTATTTGGGTCTAATGCTGGAATAGTCACTATGTCATCAATAAATTTAACTGTAATACTGTTACCACTTATCAATAATGTATAATCTGTATTTTCTGCCAATGTATCAGTACCTAATTTTACAACTACTGAATCTGCCACAATATCAAGTCTTGAATCCACAATTTCTTCCACTGTAAATAAATCATAGTCTTCAATATCAGTAGGAATTTCAGGTGTTATTCTCCAAGTAGCAGGCTCACCAGCATTTACACTTACAACTTCAGAAAAATCTATTCCATCTGCTGAAACTCCTTTCGCAATAGTTGGTAGTTTTTTGTTATCTGCTTCACGTGTCACTACTCCTTCACTTGCATCTTGTGTAATTGTAAATTCAATTGGAGTTGTGTTTATGCCATAGCCTGTAGGTGCTGCAACTTCAATAAATCGATACGTGCCAGCATGCAAATCATCTACAATAATTTTACCTTCTGAATTTGTTGTCAAGTTATCATAAGGAGATGGCATATCAACATAATCAGCACCATCATGACCTTGTAATTTAAAAGTAGCTGATAAATCTGCCTCCATAGTTTGTCCTTCAAATGTCTTTGTAAGCTCAACTTTACCTAAAACAGTATAGTTTTTAGGGTAAACATGCACATCATAGATATACTCATCTCCAGCAGCATTTGTGTATGGTAAATCTACAATAAAGTTTACTGATTTTGCTGTAACATGAGCTGGTGTACCTGTTTCAACAATTAAGTATCTACCTTGATCAAGGTGACCACCGTTTTCTACATCTTCAAATACAGCCACACCATCCTCATTAGTTGTAACAATCTCAGCAGGTGTATAAGAAGCTGCATCTGGAATTGTTGTTGTATCTACAAGAGCCTCTAATGCATCTCCAGCTACAGTATCTGGGATAAGATAAGCTGAAAAATCCACGTCTGCTAGTCCATCATATGTTGGTTGTTCAGCCAACTCTGCACCTGTAACGGCTGCTGAGATACCAATTAGGCCGTAATCGTCTGTACCATCATCTGGTACTGCATACTTATGTATGGTAAGTGATACTTGCTGTGTCTCATCTATAACAGCGGTTTGCTCGGCTTGTGCAACTAATAAAGTTGCTGAGAATGTTGTGAGTAGTAGCATTAAAATTGCTGCAAAAGCTACTATTCTTTTAATGTTGCGTTTTTTCATAATTTTCATTCCTTTTCTTTTTTATATAATTATTTAATAATAATTCAGTGTAATAAGCCTTGTATGGGATAAATCAATCTTAATGCTATATCGTATGGAAGGGTCTGTGTGCAGACGTGCTCTTACGTTTTTTGCTTTAACATTAATTCGTTTATACGCACAAATCCATGTAGGGGCGGATATTATCCGCCTATGAATCTTAGGCAAAATTATGGTTTTTTAGGCGGATAATATCCGCCCCTACATGGCTAAATTCTCTAAGAGGCACGTCTGGTCTGAGTACCCTACAATATTTTATCAAATTTACTTTTTGCGTTTTATTATCTTGACTACAAAAAATACAATGCTAGCCAACACGATAGAAACAGCAACCAAAAAGCTATATTTCATTATATCATCCTGAAAAATAACTGCTAAAACTTGTTGAATCACATTTTTTTCTTCTGTTATTGTAACCAAGGTGTCATCATCGTCGTTTGTGTTTTCATCAATATCTGTATCGGGTTCGCTTGTTTCAATCGTTGTCTCTTCGTTTAAAACACGTTCACCTCTTACAAGCAGTCGGTGAGTGTTTATTCCATATGGAGTACATGTAATTAACGTTAGAAAATCACTGTCGGGGTCTACCTCCAATTTACTATAATCATCTGGCAGAACAGTATTAATCTCGACAACCGAATACTGTAATACTTCACCAAAAACATAAATGTAAAAATCATCACCAATCACTAATTGGTCTAAATCTGTAAACATCTTTGAGTTTGGCAATGCGCCATGCCCTGTAAGCACGCTATGAGTGCCAACGCCACCAATTGGCAATGATGTACCCTCTAAATGCCCAATACCTTTTTGTAATGCAAGGTCTGACGTTCCATAATAAAGTGGTAACTCTATATTAATTTTAGGTATTTCAATTGTACCCATAACATCATCTTCACCAACATCCAACGCACTATAATAGCCATTTGAGTTATCTTCTGCATTATCACCTAATGCGTCAGTCAGTATTGGATTTTTTATATTCTCGTTAAATTTCTCTGCTTGTTCAAAGGCACTTTGTCTAGCCTCTTCACTCATACTCTGCGCAGATTGTTTATATTCATTGTTGATTCTAGTTTGCTCTATTGTAACAATAATATTTCCAATTGTTGGATACAACAAAAAAGCAACACCAATTAGTAATGTCAATGAAAATAAAACAACTAAATGCTTTGGAGATTTTTTGCCTGTTTCTTTTGTCTTATTAATTTTTTGTCTCATAGCCACCTTATTCTAATATGTAACCGATATATCGTTTATCATTCTATCATATTTATCATATAAAATCAAGTGATAAACGAATTTTGCTAGTATTTACAAGCAAACGTGTCGAAACGTAAAATTTATTGTTGTA
This sequence comes from uncultured Eubacteriales bacterium, assembly GCA_964369225.1. Lineage (GTDB taxonomy): Bacteria > Bacillota > Clostridia > Oscillospirales > Acutalibacteraceae > SIG603. The sequence goes on along the minus strand of CAYJER010000013.1, from coordinate 789 downwards.
TAAGCTCTTAAATTATGTTATAATCATCTCAAAGATTTTAAAACCGAAAGGAATTAAATTAAATTGAGTAAAATTTTTTGTTTAGTAGGAAAAAGTGGTTCTGGAAAAGATACTTTATTCAGTAAAATTATAGATAATTCGCAAAAAAAATTAGTGCCTATAATTCCTCACACAACACGCCCAAAACGCAGTAACGAGATTGATGGGCTAACTTATCATTTTGTGTCAGACGAGCAATTAAAGGCATATGTAAATGAAAATAAGATAATTGAAAAACGAGAATACAATACAATTAAGGGTATTTGGACATACTTCACGCTTAAATTTGATTTAGACGAAAAACAAGACTATATAATGATTACCACCTTAGCCGGAGCTAAAGCAATGCAGGAGCATTACGGCACAAACGCTACTAATATAGTTTATCTGCACATTAACGACCACGACAGATTATTACGCTGTATCGAGCGTGAAAAAAATCAAGCTAACCCTAATTACGCAGAAATTTGCAGAAGATTTTTAGCAGATCAAGAAGATTTTTCAGAAGAAAATTTATCAGAATTTAAAAATGTTCACAGAATTGACACCGCTAAACCAATTGAAGAAAGTTTAAATGAGTGGAATAGGATAGTTTCTATTTAATGGTTAACTTTGTAGTGGCGGATATTATCCACTACATTAGTTTTTGTGAATTTTAATGAATTTATTTTAATACTCCGCCTTAGGTGCTAAATCAGACGTGTTGATTAGAGAAATTTAGCAATGTAGGGGACGGGTTTTCCGTCCCGA
>CAYJER010000012.1:0-59669 GCA_964369225.1 uncultured Eubacteriales bacterium | reverse complement strand
CAGCTATCGCTACTACACTTTCAAGTCCAACTTTTGGGGGTCACTTCAAAATTACTAAATTTTTAGGCGGATAATATCCGCCCCTACAATGCCTATATGCAATGGATACAGCAAAATCATATATAATAATTCCTTAAGTTCGTGACATTGCGGGTTTCCCGTCCCCTAGGAATTTAGCTATAACCGCCAGTTTTTCGGGACGGAGAACCCGTCCCCTACATCAGTTTCATTTCTAAGAGGCACGTTTGGTCTTTGCGTCCTCCCGAAGCTAGGAGTTTTAGCTGAATTTCTTCGGAACGGTCAAGACCGTTCCCTACATCAGTTTTTCTAATCAACATGTTTGGTTAAGATATTTACCGACATCAATATAAATATTAAAGAAAACAAGACATAAATTAGATTGAGATTAGAATTATTTATAAATTGCTTGACTTTAGCTTGCTTTAAGAGTAGAATTATACATGTATGTGTATCAATTAGAATATATTTATTATTTATTTATATAAATCAACAACAGCCACGTGTAAAACACGTGGAACTAAAGGTTAAAAGTGGATAGTGAGAGACTGTTATTTTTAAGAAAAAATGGTTTTTGATTATTAGCTCTTAGCTTTTAGTTGTAAGTGCATTTTGCACTTGCCTATATATCAAGAAATAAAATGGAGGTCAATTAATGGCAGAAAAAAACATCAATACCGTAAGAAGGATTGGTAATAATCAAAGCGTCAAAAAAGAAGATCAGATGCTTTCAGGTGTGGGCGACAGGGATAACTTGTTCGGAAAAATAAAGGCTCCTATTGTCGCAAAACCTGTAGAAGAAAAACAAAACAAGCAAACTACAAACAAAAAACAAGTGAACAAAAAGGTAAATCAAAATAATGATAAGCCTAGTGACAAGCCTAATGTCCAAAAACAAAATGTACAAAAAATAAAAAATCCAGACAAAAAACCTAAAAACAACAAAAATTCTAAGTCTAAAAAATCGGATAAACCATCTATTAAAGCGTATTTCTTGGGTGGACTTAACGAAATAGGCAAGAATTTTACAGTGTTTGAGTGTGAAGATGACATGGTTATTGTTGACTGCGGAATAGCATTCCCAGACGATGACATGCTTGGAATAGACTTAGTTATTCCAGATTTCACATTTGTTGAGAAGAATATTTCAAAGATTAAGGGCATAGTAATTACTCACGGACATGAGGATCACATAGGTGCATTGCCTTATCTAATGAAGAAATTTAGAGTGCCGATTTACGGAACTGCTCTTACAACTGGTTTAATTCACGTAAAATTAAAAGAGCATAACCTACACAACAGTGTAAAACTTAACACTTGTAAGCCAGGTGATACAGTGAAACTAGGTTGTTTTAATGTAGAGCTTATACATGTTAATCATTCAATTTCAGATGCTTTAGGACTAGCTCTTCACACACCGGCTGGAATAGTTGTCCATACAGGTGACTTTAAAATAGATTTTACTCCAACAGATTCTCAAATGATAGATTTAGCTAGATTTGCAGAGCTAGGAACTCAAGGAGTTTTAGCACTATTAGCCGACTCTACAAATGCTGAAAGACCAGGTTATACAATCACAGAGCAAAAAGTTTATAACACATTAGACATGCTTTTTGCAAGGGCAGGAGAGAAAAGAATAGTTGTTGCAACGTTTGCTTCAAATATCAGCCGTGTACAACAGATAATTAACTGTGCGGTTAAATATAAAAGAAAAGTAGCGCTTTCTGGCAGAAGTATGCTAAATGTAGTTGCAATTGCAAAAGAACTAGGCTACTTAAGTTATCCAGAGGAGCTATTTATAGATTTATCGGTTATTAAAAGATATAAAAATGATCAGATAGTTTTAATTACAACTGGTAGCCAAGGCGAACCAATGGCAGCTTTGTCAAGAATGGCAGCTGCCGAACACAGACAGGTTGAAGTTGGCGAAAATGATTTAATTATTATTTCTGCAAGACCTATTCCTGGTAATGAAAAAACTGTTGGTAACGTTGTAGACGAACTTCTAAAAAGAGGTTGTGACGTTGTTTATGAGTCTATGTATGAAGTTCATGTTTCAGGACATGCTTGTCAAGAAGAGCTAAAACTTATGCACTCATTAGTTAAGCCTAAATACTTTATCCCTGTGCATGGAGAGCAAAAACACCTTAGAAAGCATGCCGAAATTGCATATTCATTAGGAATGTCAAAAGAAAACGTATTTATTGGTGATGTTGGAAAAGGAATTGAGATAAATGAAAACTTTATGAAACCTACAGAGGATGTTCCAGCAGGTGAGGTTCTTGTTGACGGCATAGGCGTGGGTGACGTTGGTAGCATAGTTTTAAGAGACAGAAAACACCTTGCGGAAGACGGTTTAATAATAGTTGTATGCACAATAGATGCCGATGGAAAATATATTGTTACAGGTCCTGACATTGTATCAAGAGGATTCGTGTATGTTCGTGAATCAGAAGAGATGATGGAAAACGCAAAAAAAATAGTAACAAATGTAATTGACGGTTGCCTTATAGAGGGTGTGAAAGAGTGGAATGTTATTAAAACTCGTGTTAGAGAGACTCTTTCAAGACATGTCTATGAAAAAACAAGACGTAACCCTATGATTTTACCTATTATAATGGAGGTTTAGATTTCTATAAAAAGGGGGGATTTGAGTGCGTAAAAAAATATGGGTGGCATCACCTTTAATGTATGTCGCTTTGGCTGCAATGATATTTATGACAGCCTTTAGCGACAATTACAGCAGTGTCATTTTCTATATTAAGTTGGGAATAACAGTAGCCTTTGCTTTAAGTTTGGCATTTATTAGACTGCAATTTTGGTTTCATATTCGTGAGGCACTCAAGACATCAAGAAATGTCTTGATTATTAATAAAGAAAATAAAGAAGACAATGAAAAAAAAGATCAACCAGACAACTCTTTAAACGATTTTTCTATACCTGTTGTGGTTACAGGTGTAGCGGGAGATATAATTTGGACTAATCAGGCTTTTTTGGATGCTGTAGAGAAAAAAGAGAGTATTTTAGGCGACGGTATAGAAAAATATATCTACCCTAAAACTATTAATCAAATAATTAACTCTAAGGGTGTAGACATCGAGTACAGAAAAAAGCAATTTAGTGTGCATGGAGTAAAAACAAAAGATTCTTATATATTCTATTTTGTGGATGATACCTATTACAAAAAAATCCACTATGAATATATATCTAAAAAACCTGTTGTTGCTGTGCTAAGCTTTGATAATAAAGACGAGCTTATGAGAGGACAAGGTAGCGGTGAAGAGTCTCGTGTTACAGCAGAGGTAGAGAAAATTATAGGAGATTGGGCTAAATCTGCTGACGGTTTCTTGCGTAAATTATCTAGCGGTAGATATATGATGCTAATTGACGAGGCGAATTTATCAAAACTTAAGGTTAAAAAATTCGAGATACTTAATAAGGTAAGAACTGTTAAAAATGTGGCAGAATTAAGCGCTACTATATCTATTGGAATAGGAGCGCAGGCAGGCAGTGCAACTCAAAGTGAAATTTGGGCAAGAAAAGCGCTAGAAATGGCACTCGGTAGAGGTGGCGATCAAGTAGTTTTAATCAAAAATGGACAAGATTATGAATTCTTTGGTGGAAACTCTCAAGTAGCTGAAAAACGTGACAAAGTTAGAACGAGAGTTATTGCGACGACACTCACAGACCATATAAGGGCGTGTGACAAGGTGTTCATAATGGGGCATAAAAATTCTGATCTTGACAGTATTGGTTCAGCGGTTGGAATTTGGTCTGTTGCAACTAAAAGCCTTAAGAAAAAGGCGTTTATAGTTGTAAATCAAAGCCAGAGCCTTGCTACTCCTGTAATTGAAAGCGTTCAAAATGCCTATAAAGATTTAAGAGTGTTTATCGCTGGATTTGAGGCAGAGCAAGAAATTACAGAAAAAACGTTGCTTGTAGTCGTTGACACTCATTCAGATAGCTTTGTTGAAAACCCAAATCTATTAAAATTAACTAAAAATATTGTGGTTATAGATCACCACAGAATGCTTGTTAATTACATTAAAAACCCTATAATTTTTTATCATGAACCTTATGCTTCCTCGGCTTCCGAGATGGTAGCCGAACTTATTCAATATATGGATAACGATGCTTTAGGAGCGGTTGAGGCTCAGGCTTTACTTGCTGGAATTATGCTTGATACTAAGAACTTTGTTCTTAAGACAGGCATAAGAACATTCGAGGCGAGTGCGTATCTTAAAAGAAGAGGCGCTGACACTGTAGAGGTAAAAAGGTATTTTGCAACCTCGGCTGCGACATATAAAGAAAAGTCGCAGATAATTGCAGATGCGCAAATATATAAAGATTATGCAATTTCTTTGGTTGAGACTGTAACGGTTGATACTAGAGTAGCGGCAGCACAGGCGGCAGATGAACTTCTTTCTATAAACGGAGTTAAGGCTTCATTTGTTTTGTTTGGAAGCGACAGAGAGGTAAATATATCCGGAAGAAGTTTGGGCGAGGCTAATGTTCAAGTTATATTAGAGGCTTTTGGCGGTGGAGGACACCTAACCATGGCAGGAGCTCAAGTCAAAGGAAGAAGCATAGAAGAAACTAAGGCAGACTTAATTAAAGTCTTAAATAAATAATCAAAAGGATGGATGGAATTTATGAAAGTAGTATTGTTAGCAGATGTAAAATCTCTTGGAAAAAAAGGTGAGCTTGTAAACACATCAGACGGATACGCAAGAAACTTCTTGTTTCCTAAAAAGTTAGCAAAACAAGCAGATGCGGCAGCTCTTAACGAGATTAAGAATGCAGAGAACGCAAAGCAATTTAAAATTAAAACAGAGACAGACGCAGCAAAAGCGGCGGCAGCAAAAATAGAGGGAAAGACAGTTAAAATTTCTGCAAAGGCTGGACAAGGCGGAAGAATTTTTGGTTCAGTAACTTCAAAAGAAGTAGCAGAAATCATAACAAAGCAATTAGGTGTTGAAGTAGAGAAAAAGAAAATCAGCCTAGAGACAGACATTAAGGCGTTCGGCACATTTAAGGCAGAAGTTAAATTATATGTAGGCATTACAGCAACAGTTTTTGTAATGGTTTCAGAGGAGCAATAAAATGTCTGTTGGGAAAAATCAATTAAGCCGTATTAGTATTTCAGGATTTAAGTCTATAAAAAATTGTGACTTAGAACTAAAAAAGATTAATGTATTGATAGGCAGTAATGGAGCGGGCAAATCAAACTTTATTTCGGTATTTTCGCTTATTCAGTCTGTGCTAAAAAAGCAACTGCAATTTACAGTTGCTAAGTCAGGTGCGAACTCTTTCTTTTATAATGGAAGAAAAGTTACCGAAAAAATTAAAATAAAAGTTTACTTTAATCAAAACTCTTATGGCTTTTTGCTTTATCCTACCGACGATAACAGAATAATCTTTGAAGATGAGTTTTATGGTTATGACACAACAGAATGTACCTTAGCATGGGGGCATCAAGAGTCACAATGGGAGAATGGTGTTACTAATTTAACAACAAAGTATATAAGACCAATTTTAGAAAAACAAAATTGGGAGGTTTTTCATTTTCATGACACAAGCAGAAATGCAAAGGTAAAGCAAGAACACAATTTATCGAACAATCAATTTTTAATGAATGATGCTGGAAATTTGGCAGCCTTTTTATATAGGCTCAAAACAATATATAAGGATTATTACAATGAGATAGTTTCAACTGTTAGGTTAATAGCTCCTTATTTCGATGATTTTGTTTTGCAACCTTTAGAGTATAACAAAGAACAAATAATTTTAAGATGGAAGCAGATAAACTGTGATGACATTTTTAACATCTCACAGTTTTCTGACGGCACTTTAAGATTTATTTGTCTTGCAACACTTTTACTGCAACCAAAGGAGTTACAACCTGAAACTATAATTATAGATGAACCTGAATTAGGCTTGCATCCTTATGCGATAACTGTTTTTGCTGAAACAGTTCAAGAAATTTCACAATATAAACAAGTGATAATTTCAACCCAGTCAGTTGAATTATTAAATGAGTTTGATACTGATGATGTAATAGTTGTGGACAGAACAGAAAACGGCACTCAGTTTAAACGTTTAGACGCTGAATCTTTAGAGATGTGGCTTGAGAATGATTATTCCCTTGGAGACTTGTGGAAAAAGAATATTTTGGGAGGCAGACTTTCAAAATGATTAATTTATATATATACTGTGAGGGTGAAACCGAAGAATCATTTATCAATGAAATACTTACACCTTATTTTGTGAATTTGTCGATTCTAGTAATTCCGATAATATGCACAACAAAAAGAACAAAATCAGTAAAATATAGTGGCGGAGTAAGTGATTATTCAAAAATCAAGAATGAATTGCCTATATTATGTAAGACACACAAAAATGAGTATGTGACAACAATGTTTGATTATTATGGCATGCCTTCAAATACTCCTGATATTAATAATCAAGAAATTGATATATATAAAAGAATGGAATATATTGAACAGGCAATTAACAAAGATTTAAATCAACCTAATTTATTTTTTAATTTGATTTTACATGAGTTTGAGGGCTTGCTGTTTTCATCACCGCAGGCTTTTCGCTGTGTTACCCATGAGGAAAATGTGGAAAAAATTAAGTGTATACGCAGTGAATTTGAAACTCCTGAACATATTAACAATTCAAGGTTGACAGCACCTTCAAAAAGATTAGAAGAATTGATGCCTAGATATCCAAAAATTAAATTTGGAACTATAGTATCTAAAGAAATTGGAATTGACACTATAATGGCAAAGTGCAAACATTTTAAATTATGGATAGACAAAATTAAAGAGTTAGCAAACCAATAAAAGTTTAAAGCTTTTGTAATTTTACAAAAAGCAGAGTGTTTCAAGAAAGGAAATAGAGATGGCAGAGTACGAAAATTTAAGTCTTGTGACTTCAAATCTACCTATGAATGTAGAGGCTGAGCAGTCTGTCCTAGGCGCAATACTTTTAGAGCCTAACTGTTTAGCTCAGGTCGCAGAAGTATTACCAAGGGCAGAATATTTTTATGGTGTCAACAATCAGCAGATTTATTCTGCAATGCTTGACATGTTCACACTGGGCAAACCAGTAGATTTTATTACTGTACTTAATTTTCTTGAAACTAGTGGTGAATTTACCGAGGAGAATGGTAAGCTTTATCTAACTCAATTGGCGCAACTTGTTCCATCAATATCGAATGTGTCTCACTATGCGGCAATTGTAAGAGATAAATATGATCTTAGACGCTTAATTCAGGCGGCTAAGGGCATTCTTGACGATGTAAACGATGGTGTAGGCACTACTTCTAACCTGTTAGACATGGCAGAACAAAGAATTTACGACATTAGAAGCGGTAAGGCTACAGCCGGTCTTACAAGAATTAATGAGGTTTTGCTTGAAACTTTTGCAAGACTAGACGTTCTAAATTCAGCCGAGGCAGAAAAATATAAGGGTGTTTCAACAGGTATCGGTGAGCTTGACAGCACAATTACAGGTCTTAACCGCTCTGACCTTATTATTTTGGCGGCAAGGCCTGGTATGGGTAAGACGAGTTTCGCCCTTAATATTGCTCGTCATGCCTCTGTTGTCGAGGGCAAGACAGTGGCTTTTTTCTCGCTTGAAATGTCAAAGGAACAATTAGGTGCCAGAATGCTTTCTACCGAAGCTTTAGTTGAGAGTACAAAGCTTAGAACTGGTAAGCTTGACGATGGTGAGTGGACAAGACTTATAGAGGGTGGCGACATTTTATCTAAGGCTAATCTTTATTTTGATGACACCCCAGGTATTACAACTCCAGAGATGAAAGCCAAACTTAGAAGGCTTAAGAATTTAGACCTTGTTGTAATAGACTATTTGCAACTTATGAACAGTGCAAAAAGAATTGATAACCGTGTACAAGAAATTTCTGAAATCACTAGAAATCTTAAGATTTTAGCAAAGGAACTAAATGTTCCTGTAATGGCGCTTTCACAGCTTGCACGTACAAGTGAAAAAAGAACTGATCACAGGCCTGTTTTGTCTGACTTGCGTGATTCTGGTTCTATCGAGCAAGACGCAGATATTGTTCTGTTTTTATACAGAGATGCCTACTATGGTTCTGGTGAAGCTGGCGAAGAAGAGCAAAGTCAAAACAAGAGTGAATGTATTGTAGCTAAAAACAGACATGGTGAGTCTAAGTCTGTTCCACTTCATTGGCAAGGTGAATTTACTCGTTTTACATCGTCGGAGTATGTTAGAAATGAATGATACAATATTAAAGTTACTTGAAAATTCAGAAAAAATTGTAATAGGATTGTCTGGTGGGGCAGATTCTGTTGCGTTGACACATATTTTATACAAGGCTTTTTCATCCGAGAAACTTATAGTGGCTCACCTTAATCATATGATTAGGGGCGAGGAGGCTTTAAGGGATGAGAAGTTTGTTGTGGATTTTTGTGAAACGTTTAACCTAGAATATAATATCACAAGAGTAGACATACCGATGCTTTCAAAAGAGCTAGGAATAAGTGAAGAAGAATGTGGCAGAAAAAGTAGATACAACTTTTTTAATAGCCTGTGCAAAGAGAATTATTTAATTGCTACTGCACATAATGCCGATGACAACGCAGAGACAGTACTTTTTAATCTTATTAGAGGAACTGGTCTTAAAGGTCTTTGCGGAATACCTGCTGTGCGTGATAACATAGTAAGGCCTGTTTTAGACATGACTAGAAAAGATATAGAGGAGTATTGCACAAAAAACAACTTGAATTATGTGAATGATAGCAGTAATTTCTCAAATGACTATTCAAGAAATAAAATAAGAAACTGTGTTATGCCTGTACTAAAAGAGATTAATTTATCAGCCTGTGAAAACATTGGAAGAAGTTCCGCTATAATTTCAAAGGTTAACAATTATATAGGCTCTAATGCAGAATTGATTTTAAGCGAAATAACGCACCAAAATATGATTGATTGTATTAGCCTTAGAAATTATGACAACTATATTATTAGTGAAGTTATTAGACTATATCTTATAAAAAATGATATTAGAAGTTTTGAAGAAAGACATATAAATAAGGCTTGCTCGCTTATTTTTAGCAGTGGTGCTATTGTTTTGCCTGGTGAAATTTATTTAAGTGTGAAACAAGGGCGTTTAGGCATTTTTAGTAAAAACAGTTTTACTAATGAACTACTTTTTTTAGAAGTCGACAAAATGTTTCACTATTCAACAAAATGTATAATTTTACGCAAAAATAAAATAGAAAGAACACAAAAAATTAACAGAAAGTTATTTACTAACGCAATTGACTGTGATATAATAAATGGGAATTTAAGGATTGAGAGCAGAAAGCCTGGGGACTACTTCTATCCATATGGTAGAAATGTAGGCAAATCAGTTAAAAAACTTTTTAACGAGGCTAAAATACCAAGCTTTTTACGTGATAATGTAATAATTATCAGAGACGATAAGGACATAGTGTTTATAGAGGGTTTCGGAGTCTCTGAGAAATATGCTGTAGGGGAAATGACAGCAGAATATTTATTAGTAGAAATAGAGGAATAAGAGAATGAATGAAGATATTAAACAAATACTTTTTAGTAAAGAAGATTTAGAAAGAATTGTAAAAGATTTAGGTGAAAGAATTACAGAGGATTATAAGGGCAAAAAACTTATGGTCTTAGCGGTTCTTAAAGGTTCTGTAATGTTTATGGCAGATATATTAAGAGCCATTGACTTACCATTACAGATTGAATTTATGTCAGTTTCAAGTTATGGATCTGGCGTGACTTCTTCAGGCGTTGTTAGAGTTATAAACGACCTTTCAACAGACATCACAGGTTATGACTTGCTTATTGTAGAGGATATATTAGATAGCGGAAAAACACTTAGCCATTTAATTAATCATCTTAAGGCAAGAGGAGCTAATTCAATTCAAATATGCACATTATTTGATAAGCCAGAAAGACGTGAAGTAGATGTATATGCCAAATACGTTGGCTCACAAATTCCAGATGTATTCATTGTTGGATATGGCTTAGATTATAGTGAACTGTACAGAAATTTACCATATGTAGGCGAGCTAAAACCAGAAGTTTACAGTGGTTAAAATATTAAACGGAGGATACAAGGTTGAACAACAAAAAAAATCTTAAAAATCTCGGAATATTCTTAGGCGTGCCAATTATGCTAATTTTACTTATTGTCTTGATGTTTGGAAGCACTCCAGCAGAGGAAAAGTTGTTATATTCTCAGGTGCTAAACTATTTTGAGACAGATCAAGTTAAAGGATATCAACTTGATTTAGGCAACGGAAATATGGAGATTGTGTTAGACGATGATAATTCTAGCATAGTGGAATATCAAGTGCCTAACGTAACACTTTTCTATGAAGATGTTTCAGACGACATAGAAAGATACAATCAAAATAATCCTGATACGAAAATGGTACAAGATATAATAAGACCTGTTGAGACAAGCTGGATTATTAGCTTGTTGCCAACTGTGTTATTGCTTTTATTACTTGTAGGAGTTTGGGTATTCTTGCTAAAAAAAATGAATGGCGGCGGAAACCAAATGAACTTTGGTAAGGCTAAAATTAAGCAACTTGAAGACGAAAAAAGAAAGACTACTTTTGCAGATGTAGCAGGAGCCGACGAAGAAAAAGAAGAATTAAGAGAACTTGTAGACTTCCTTAAAGACCCAACTAAGTTCAGCGTTTTAGGCGCAAGAATACCTAAGGGTGTGTTATTAGTAGGCCCTCCAGGTACAGGTAAGACTTTACTTGCAAGGGCAGTAGCTGGTGAGGCGGGCGTTCCATTCTTCTCGATTTCAGGTTCTGACTTTGTTGAGATGTTCGTAGGTGTTGGTGCTTCAAGAGTTAGAGATTTATTTGATAAAGCGAAAAAAAATCACCCTTGTATAATATTTATAGATGAGATAGATGCCGTTGGTAGACAAAGAGGCGCAGGCCTTGGCGGTGGACACGATGAAAGAGAGCAAACTCTTAACCAATTGTTAGTTGAAATGGATGGATTTGGTGCAAATGAGGGTGTCATAATGATAGCTGCAACAAACAGACCTGACATTTTAGACCCAGCTTTGATGAGACCTGGTCGTTTTGACAGACAAGTAACAGTAGGCTACCCAGATGTAAAGGGCAGAGAAGAGATATTAATGGTTCATGCAAAGGGCAAACCTTTGGCTCCAGATGTTGAGCTTTCAACTATTGCTAAGACAACTGCTGGTTTCACAGGTGCAGACCTTGAGAACTTACTTAATGAGTCAGCTTTACTAGCTGCAAGAAGAAGTCGTAAGGCTATCACAATGCAGGAGATAGAAGAGGCGTCAATAAAAGTAGTAGTAGGGCCTGAGAAAAAGAGCCGTGTAATGAATGCTAAAGAGAAAAAGCTAACAGCATTCCATGAGGCAGGCCACGCACTTACAAGTTATTTTTGTAAGACACAAGACCCAGTTCACCAAATTTCAATTATACCTACTGGTTTAGCTGGTGGTTATACAATGAACTTGCCGACCGAGGATAAATCGTACCAAAGCCGTGAAGAGATGAAAGAAAGAATTGTAGTTATGCTAGGCGGAAGAGTAGCCGAGGCGTTAGTGCTTGATGACATCTCTACAGGAGCGTCTAACGACATTCAGCAAGCTACAAAACTTGCTAGAGCAATGGTTACTAAGTATGGAATGAGCGATAAACTAGGACCAATTCTTTACGGACAAGATAGCAGTAACCCGTTCTTAGGAAAAGAGATGGGGCATGTTAGCGACTATTCAGAGAGTACAGCGTTTGAGATTGATAATGAAATTAAGGCGCTTATTACTAATGGATACGAAACTGCTAAAAAAATCCTTACAGATAATATGGAATTACTAAAGACTCTTTCTAATGTGCTTTTAGAAAAAGAAAAGGTAGATGCAAAAGATTTTATAGACATCATGCAGGGAAACCTATTACCACAAACAGTTGAATAATTAAAGTTTAAAAGTCCCGAAAGGGACTTTTTTGTACAATATACAAAAATATTTGAAAAAGCTATTGACAAATGAATTTATAAAGCGTATAATATATAAGAAAACAAAGTAGAGCCTTAGGTTCTCACCGTGCGGTCTATGTCCGGCTACGGTCAATACTAAAATCTTTTTGATTTATTTGTGTTGATTTGCGAGCGGATTTCCGCTCGCTTTAATTTTTGGCTTTATAATAATGTAGTAACGAGTTTTAATGGAGGTGCTTAAAATTAGCAATAAGGAACTAGAGATTAACGAAGAAATCATGGATCGTGAACTTCGTGTAATCGGCTTCGACGGAACACAGCTTGGCGTGTTATCACGTGAGACTGCGCTTAACATGGCGGCGGAAAAGAATTTAGACTTAGTCAAAATTGCTCCGCAGGCTGTACCACCAGTTTGTAAGATTATCGACTATGGTAAGTACAAATTTGAGCAGACAAAAAAAATTAAAGAGGCTAAGAAAAACCAAAAGGTTGTCGAGGTGAAAGAAATACGTCTGTCACTTAATATTGATGTGCATGATTTTAATACTAAGAAAAACAATGCTAAAAAGTTTATTGAATCAGGCAATAAGGTTAAAGTGTCAATTAGGTTTAGAGGTAGAGAGATGGGGCATCCTGAACTAGGTCTTGTGACTATGAAAAGGTTTGCAGAGGAAATGTCAGAATTTGCTAACATCGAAAAAGCTGCTAAGCTTGAGGGTAGAAGTATGATTATGTTCCTTGCACCTAAACCCGTTAAATAAAATACAAGGAGGACAAATAATGCCTAAGTTAAAATCACACAGTGGCGCAAAAAAGCGTTTCAAACTTTCAAAATCAGGTAAAGTTATCCGTTCACATGCGAATATGAGACACCTTTTAAATGGTCACGGTAAGACAAGCAAAAGTAAACGTCAATTAAGAGGTACTGTAGTTACTCACACATCAAATGAAAAAGCAGTTAAGAGAATGCTTCCATACGCATAATAGAAAGGATGAATTATAAATGGCAAGAGTAAAGGGCGCAATTGCGACTCGTAAAAGAAGAAAAAAAGTTTTAAAACTTGCTAAAGGTTACTGGGGTTCAAGAAGTAGACACTTTAAAATGGCTAAACAAGCTGTTATGAAGTCAGGTAACTATGCTTATATCGGTAGAAAACACAGAAAGAGAGACTTCCGTCGTCTTTGGATCACTAGAATTTCAGCAGCTTGCAAGCTAAACGGTATGAACTATTCAACATTTATGAATGGTCTTAAGAAAGCAAACATTACACTTAATAGAAAAATGTTGGCTGAGATTGCAGTTGCCGACAGTGCAGCATTTACAGCACTAGTTGAGAAAGCAAAAGCTGCTCTCTGATAAAGTATATTTAAACGGCTCAAACGCTTATGTGTTTGTGCCGTTTCTTGAAAATATGGAGAAATTTATGCAAGAAATCATCATAAGCAGTAGAAAAAATCAAATAATAAAAGATGCAGTTTCACTTTTAAAGTCTTCTGCAAATAGACAGAGCGAGTTCATTGTAGAGGGCGCAAGACTTTGCGAGGATGCAGCTAAGAGTGAGGCAGGGATTTTTCGTTTGTTTTATACGAAAAAAGCCTTGGAAAAATATGAAAAATACCTTGATGTTATGAAAGAGAATGCCACCGAAATATATATTATTGAAGAGCATGTAGCCTCGCTTTTAAGCGATACTAAGAGTAATCAAGGTATATTTGCAGTGTGTAAAATGCCAAAGCTTACAGGAGAAATCAAAGGGAAAATTCTTGTCATGGAGAATATTCAGGACCCGTCGAATATGGGAACTGTTTTGAGGACAGGCGAGGCGCTTGGGATAAACACTTTTGTGATTTTAGGTGACTGTTGTGATGTTTTTAGCCCTAAGGTTACTAGAGGTTCTATGGGTGCCGTGTTTAGGCTTAATCTTATTAAAGTAGATACTTTTGAAAATCTTGAGATAATGCTAAATGCTTTAGATTATAAACTTTATGCGGCTGTTGTAGATCCTGATGCTTTAAGTATTACTAAGGTTAAATTCGATGATAAATCGGCAGTTTTTATTGGTAACGAGGGAAACGGCTTAAGCCGTGAGTGCATAAGTAATTGCATAAATGTAACTATCAAGATGAAAGGTAGGGCGCAATCGCTTAATGCTTCAAGTGCTGCCAGCGTGATTATGTGGGAGATGTTACGGGATGATTAATAGAAAAGCTTACTGGCTGTGGCTACAACATGCATTTGGTGCAGGCAGTGCAAAACCTTTTAAGTTGCTTGAGGGTTTAAATGACATAGAAGATTTATACAGTAAAGGATCTGAGTATTGGAGTTCTTTTAAGTTTGTAACAGATAAAGAGAAATTTTCACTTAATAATTTCACATTAGAAGATGCCCAGGCTCAACTAGAGTACTGTGAAAAATTAGGGCATAAAATAGTGGTTTACAGCGATGAGAGATATCCTGAAAAATTAAAAGAGATTAATTCTCCGGCTTTAGCTCTTTATTATAAAGGTGAATTTCCACAGTTTGATGAAAAGTTAGTTATAGCTGTGGTTGGCTCACGAAATATAGACGAAAACACAATTAAAATGACTGAACACCTGTGCTATGAATTAGCAAGAGGCGGTGCGCTTATTGTTAGTGGTGGAGCATTGGGAATAGACTCGGCGGCACACAAGGGGTCTATGAGAGGAATGGGTAAGACGACGGCTTTCTTGCCGTGTTCACTCGATATTAATTATCTTATGAGCAACCAGATATTAAGAAATCAAATTATAACTAAGCATGGTTGCCTTATGAGTGAGTATGCAGTCAATACAAATGTTAATAAGGGTTCATTTGATGTTAGAAATAGACTGATATCGGGGGTTTGTGATGCTTTGCTTGTTGTAAAGGCAAAAAAGAAAAGTGGAACTATGCTCACGGCGGCTCATGCAACAAAGCAAAATAAAGATATTTTTGCAGTTCCTGGCGATGTAGACGATGAATACAGCGAGGGTACAAACTTGCTTATTCAAGACGGTGCTACGGCTGTGACACGTGCCGACGATATTTTAGAGCAATATGCACATAGATTTAAGCAAGAAAATGTCTTTAATGCAGAAAAAATAGTTTCTCGGTACTGCGAGATGAAGAAAACAGGTAAAAGAAGCACAGATATTTTGTCTGTAAAGGCTAAAATGGTTTATGAGACGTTATGTGATACACCAATACATATTTCAGAGATTTGCTCTATGACAGGACTTAAAGTTTCACAGGTGCTTTCATCTGTTACAGAGCTTGAGATACTAGACTACATAGAGATTTATTATGGACAAAGATATAGTATAAAGTAGATTAGTTAACGCACACAAACTATTGTATGGATATAGAACTTAGTGAAAAATGAATAGTGAAGAGTTAATGTGAAAATCATTGTGGATTTTTTAATTAAAGGTTTTTAAATGAAAAACTTGTATATTAAAAATAAATTTATTTTAATATTGTAGGGGAGGGTCTCCGTGCCTTTTACGATTTTTGATTTAAAACAAATTCGTTAAAACGTACAAATTAATGTAGGGGACGGATTTTCCGTCCCGTGGGAATTTAGCGAAAACCTCTAGTTTTTCGGGACGGAAAACCCGTCCCCTACATGGTTAAATTTGCCTAAGAGGCACGTCTGCACAGAGACCCTCCCTTACAATGTAACATTAAGGCGGCTTAAGTTCCTAGCTATGAGACCCCCTACAATTAAGCACTAAGATTGATTATATTTCCTAAAAAAGGAGGATGATGAAAATGTTAGACGAAAGAGTATACTGGCTTTGGCTACAGCACGCATTTGGTGCAGGAAGTGAAAAACCTGTAAGCCTTGGCAAAAGATTTAAAAGCCTAGAGGAGTTTCTAGAACAAGGTCCTCAATTTTGGGCTGGTTTTGAATTTGTAAACGATAAAGACTTATTTTCATTAGTTAATTTTACTGTAGAACAGGCTCAGGCTCAACTTGAATATTGCGAAAAAATAGGGCAAAAAGTTATAACATTTTCTTGTGATAAATTTCCTTTGAAACTAAAAGATATTGATTCTGCTCCAGCAGTCTTATTTTATAAAGGCACATTTCCCGATTTTGACAATGAATTAGTGGTATCGATTGTAAGTTCCAGAAAGTCTAGTGACTCGGCTATCTTGAACGCCCAAAGGCTTGCATATGATTTAGCAAAGGCAGGTGCTGTGGTTGTAGCCGGTGGAACTTCTGCTGTAGATGTAGCCGTTCACCGTGGAGCTATAAAGGCTGGTGGCAGAACAGTTTGTGTTCTTCCGTCTTCGCTAGATGTCCAATACTCATTGGGCGAGGGAAGTCTTAGGGATGAAATTGTAGAAAGTGGTGGCTGTGTAATTACAGAATACCCTGTTAATACAAATGTTACTAAAGGTTCGTATCTTGTCAGAAACAGAATTATAACGGGACTTTGCAATGCTTTGGTTGTTGTAAAGGCTAGAATGAATAGCGGAACTATGCTTTTAGCCTCTATTGCCAAAAGACAAAATAAAGATATTTTTGTAGTTCCAGGAGAGCTTTATGATGAATACAGCGAGGGCACTAATCAGTTATTAAAAGAAAATGCTATACCGCTACTCTCCTTTGAGGGCGTTTTACAGCAATATTCACAATTAATAGGCGGAAAAGTAGATAGAAATATGTCAATTTCCGAAAAGATAAAAATTAACATAGAAACACTTTCAGACAATGCCAAAATGGTGTATAATAGTTTAGATATGGGTAATACGCATATCAGTCAATTAGAAAAGAATACCAATTTAGATATATCAAAAGTTTTGTCAGCTTTGACAGAGCTTGAATTAGCAGGAATAATCGAGGCTCATTTTGGACAAAGATTTACTTTGAGATAGATTTATTTAAGTAGAGTATAATGTTCAGGATAAAACTATGAATGGTAAATTTATTAGAAATATAATAGAAAGGACAGTCACAGGGAATAATCCCTAAATTTTTATCGCATTATGTGTGGCAAAAATGACTGGGTCATGTATATGTCAAAATTAGTTATTGTTGAGTCGCCTACAAAGGTCAAAACAATAAAAAAATACTTAGGTTCAGAGTATAAGGTTGTAGCTACTGTAGGTCATATAAGAGATTTACCGGCGGCTAGACTTTGCGTAGATGTTAAAAAAGATTTTGCACCAAAGTATAGCGTTATTAAAGGAAAAGAAAAATTAGTTACAGAATTAAAAGAAGCTGCCAAAGAGGCAGATGAGATATTCTTAGCAACTGACCCCGATAGAGAGGGTGAGGCTATTTCGTGGCATTTAGCTTTTTTGCTTGACTTAGAATTAGATAAGTTAGACAGAGTTACATTTAATGAAATTACAAAGCACGGTGTAGAAGAGGGTATGAGCAAACCACGTGCTATTGATATAGACTTAGTAAATGCACAACAGGCAAGAAGAATTTTAGATAGATTAGTAGGCTATACCCTAAGCCCATTTTTAGCTAAAATAATTAGACGTGGTCTTTCAGCGGGTAGAGTTCAGTCGGTTGCAGTAAAAATTATTGTAGATAGAGAAAACGAGATAAGGGCATTTGTTCCAGAGGAATATTGGTCTATAGATGCTAAATTAATTCCTAAGGGAATGAGATCTGCTTTTTCAGCAGCGTTTTATGGTGACAGAGAAAAAGAGATTAAAATAACTAATAAAGACCAAAGTGTAAAGATATTAGCTGATCTTGAAAACGCTCAGTTCATGGTCGAAAAACTTAAAAAATCAAAGAAAAACAGACAAC
This sequence comes from uncultured Eubacteriales bacterium, assembly GCA_964369225.1. Classification (GTDB taxonomy): domain Bacteria; phylum Bacillota; class Clostridia; order Oscillospirales; family Acutalibacteraceae; genus SIG603. The sequence goes on along the minus strand of CAYJER010000012.1, from coordinate 41,856 downwards.
CGTCTCCTCCTTTCATAACTTCTACCTTGCAACAAGATGCTTCACGTAAGCTAGGGTTCCAAGCAAGAAAAACTATGAAACTAGCTCAAGAATTATACGAAGGTGTAGACATAGACGGAATTGGCGCAGTGGGTTTGATTACTTACATGAGAACCGACTCGTTAAGAATTTCAGCTGAGGCACTAGAGCAGGCGAATAATTTTGTGTTAGATAAATGGGGCAGTAAATATTCACTTGCTAAACCTAGAGTGTTTAAGACAAAGAAAAATGTTCAAGACGGACATGAGGCTATACGTCCTACAGATATTTGGCTTACACCACAAAAGGTTGAAAAAAACCTAAGCCGTGATCAGCATAAACTTTACAAGTTAATTTGGGAGAGATTTATTGCGTCTCAAATGGCTAACTGTGTACTTAACACAAATCAGGCGACTATATCAGCCGGAGATTATATATTCAAGGCTTCTGGTTATACAGTTGCATTCGATGGCTTTACTGCTCTTTATGAAGAGGGAAAAGATGAAGCCACAGAAAAAAGTAAGGCGTTACCAGAACTTACAGAGGGTATGCTACTTAATGTTAAAGAATTGCTTGGTAATCAGCACTTTACACAGCCACCTCCACGATACACAGAGGCATCGCTTATTAAAACTTTAGAAGAAAACGGAATTGGTAGACCATCTACTTATGCCGCTACTATGTTCACAATAACAAGCCGTGAGTATGTAAAGCGAGAGGGCAAGTCGTTTAAGCCTACTGAATTAGGAGAAGTCACTACAAAACTTATGAAAGAGAGATTTCCAGATATAGTAAATGTTAAGTTTACAGCTGGAATGGAAGTTGACCTAGACAAGGTCGAAAGTGGCGACGCTGATTGGGTGAAAACCTTACACAAATTCTATGACGGTTTTGCCGAGACAGTCAAAAAGGCAAAAGTCGAGATGGAAGGCGTAAAAATTCAACTTGAAGAAGATAAAATAGATATTACTTGCGACAAATGCGGAAAACCTATGGTAGTAAAATATGGTAGGTTTGGAAGATTTATAGCTTGTTCTGGATATCCTGATTGTACTAATATAATGAAAGTGGTAAAAGATACAGGTGCTATTTGTCCTAAGTGTGGTGGCAAAATCATAGAGAAGAAGACTAAAAAAGGCAGGATTTTCTATGGTTGTAATAAATATCCTGATTGTGATTTTGTGTCGTGGGATGCACCGACAACTGAAACATGTCCTCAATGTTCTAAGACTTTACTACAGAAAAAGGGTAAAAAGGCTGAGATTTATTGTGTGACAGAGGGTTGCGGATTCAAAAAGAGTGGAAAAGATGAATAATTATATAAATGTTATAGGCGCAGGTCTTGCAGGGGTTGAAGCGGCTAATATTATTGCTAAAAATAATATTAAAGTAAGACTTTTCGAGATGAAACCTAAGAAATATACTAAAGCACATCAAAGTCCTAATTTTGCAGAGCTAATATGCTCTAATTCATTAAAGGCTATGAGAGTAGAGAGTGCGGCCGGTTTACTTAAAGAAGAAATGAGAAGACTAGGTTCACTGCTGACTGAAATTGCCGAGCAAACAAAAGTACCAGCTGGCGGAGCGTTGGCAGTAAACAGAGACATATTCTCTGAACTTGCCACAAAGGCTATAAGTGAAAATCCTTTAATTGAAGTAGTCAACGAGGAAGTAAAAACAATTCCAACTGATGCTATAACAATTGTTTGTGCAGGTCCACTTTGTAGCGATGAATTATCTAGTGAAATTCAAAAATTGTGTGGCGGAGGGCTTAACTTCTTTGATGCAGCTGCCCCAATTGTAAGCTTTGAAAGCCTAGATATGGATAAATGCTTTAAGGCTTCACGGTATGACAAAGGCGACGATGACTATATTAACTGCCCTATGAACAAAGAAGAATACCAAAAATTCTATAATGAACTAATAAACGCTCAAAGGGCTGAACTTCATGACTGTGATGTATACAACCCTAAAGTTTATGAGGGATGTATGCCTGTTGAGATTATGGCTGGTAGAGGAGAAGACACTTTGCGTTTTGGGCCTTTAAAGCCTGTAGGTTTAAGAGACCCAAAAACAGGACACAGACCATGGGCAGTAGTTCAGCTAAGAACCGAAGATTTAGAGTGTAGCATGTATAATGTGGTTGGTTTTCAAACTAACTTAAAATTTGCAGAACAAAAAAGAGTGTTCTCGTTAATTCCAGGTTTAGAGAACGCAGATTATATTAGATACGGTGTAATGCACAGGAATACTTTCCTTAATTCGCCTAAACTTTTAAATGCTGATTATTCGCTAAGAACAAACTCGAATATATTTTTTGCAGGGCAGATAACAGGTGTTGAAGGCTATATGGAATCGGCGGGTTCTGGTCTTCTTGCAGGAATAAACGCTGTAAGAAAGTTTAAGGGAGAAGCTCCGCTGGTTTTACCCGTTACTACAATGAATGGAGCGTTGGCTAACTACATAAGTAGTAGTGTAAGTGCTGATTTTCAGCCAATGGGCGCTAATTTTGGTGTATTACCAAGCATTGAGCCACACATAAGAGACAAAAAACTTAGATATAAGGCGTTGTCTGATAGAGCCTTAGACGATTTGGGAGGTGTAATTGGTGAGAATAATTGTTGATGCTTTCGGAGGAGATAATGCGCCTCTTGAAATAATTAAAGGTTGTTTATTAGCAATGCAAGAGTATAATGTTGAAATCATCTTAAGCGGTGATGAACAAAAAATTAGAGATTGTGCAAAAGAAAATAATCTTGATATTTCAAAGATAGAGATACTTCATGCGTCTCAAGTTTTAGAGATGGATGATGAGCCGACAGACATAATTAAGGTGAAATCTGATAGCTCTATGGCAGTAGCCTTTAAAGCTCTTAAAGAGGGTAAGGCAGATGCGTTTGCAAGTGCTGGAAACAGTGGCGGACTGGTAGTAGGTTCGACTGCAATAGTTAAAAGAATAAAGGGAATAAAGCGTGTAACTTTTTCTGCAATTATTCCGAAAAATGACGGATTTTGTATGTTGTCAGATGCAGGCGCCAACAATGATTGCAGGCCTGAAATGTTAGAGCAATTTGCAGTGATGGCAGACATATACATGCGAAAAGTCATGAAACTAAAATCGCCAAGAGTAGGCATACTAAACATAGGAACAGAGGAACACAAGGGAACAGCTTTACAGCATGAGACTTATGAGCTATTAAAGAAAAGAACAGATTTAAATTTTGTTGGAAATGTTGAAGCTCGTGATATGCCCGATGACGGTGCAGATGTTATAATATGTGACGGATTTACAGGAAACATTGCTCTTAAAACCTATGAGGGCGTTGCGAAAGTGCTAATGTCTAAGATAAAAGAAGTATTTAGTAAAAATGCTAAAACAAAAATTTCTGCTTTATTAGTCATGAAAGAGATTAAAGAACTTAAGAAGCAGACAGATTATAATGAATACGGTGGCGCTCCAATAATGGGAGCAGTTAAACCAGTGTTTAAAATACATGGCAGTGCAAAAGAAAATACAGTTAAAAATGCAATTAGACTTACAATTGAATATGCTAATTGTGGAGTGATTGAAGAGATAACTAAAGCGGTTAATTAATGAAAGGTAGAGTAAAATGAATATTAGGGAATTAGAAGAAAAATTAGGCTACAAATTTAAAAACGAAGAATTACTAAAAGTTGCAATGACACATTCTTCTTATGCTAATGAAAATAAAACAAAAAGTTATGAAAGACTTGAGTTTTTAGGCGATACTCTGCTAGGTTTAGTTACTTCTGAGTATTTATATGTAAAATATCCACAATTGCCAGAGGGCGAACTTACAAAAATGCGTTCTCTGTTAGTTTGTGAAAAATCACTATGTGGGTTCTCACAAAAACTAGATCTAGGGCAATATATCTACCTTAGCAATGGTGAAATAAGAACAGGTGGTAGAGAGAGAATAAGCATATTAGCAGACTTATTTGAGGCTATAATTGCAGCAATGTATGTCGATGGCGCAGGGCTTTCATTCATGAGAAAGTTTATATTGTCATTTATAGTTCCAGCAATTGCAAACTTAAGTAAAGTTCAATTTAAAGATTATAAGACTACGCTACAAGAGATAATTCAAAGAAATCCAGAGGAACAATTAAGTTATGCAGTAGTCGGAGAGTCAGGACCTGATCATAACAAACGATTCCAAGTAGAGGTAAGACTAAACAGTAATGCTATTGGCAAAGGCGGCGGAAAAAGCAAAAAAGAGGCAGAACAACAGGCTGCAAGAGTGGCATTGGAGTTGATGGGTTATTAAAAATTCTAATATTTCAATTTTTGTTCCACATGAAGGTTGCCCTAGAAATTGCAGTTTTTGTAATCAAAAACGCATAACAGGGCAAGTAGATGTGCCGAATATTGAGGATGTAGAAGAAGCGGTGAAGACTGCTTTTTCTTATAATAAGGATCTAAGCTGCACTCAACTTGCTTTTTTTGGTGGAAGTTTTACAGCTATCGACAAAACATATATGCTGTCATTGCTTGAAATTGGCAAAAAATTAACCGATAAATTTGGTCTAGCCGGAATTAGAATTTCTACTAGGCCTGACTGTATAGACGAAGAAATTTTACATACTCTTAAAAAGTATGGGGTTAATGACATTGAACTAGGTGCGCAGTCTATGTTTGATGATGTGCTTTTTCACAATGATAGAGGGCATACCGCACAGGCAGTCATTAAGGCTTCAAACTTGATTAAAGAAATGGGAATAGGCTTAGGTCTTCAAATGATGACAGGGCTTTATAATTCAAATTCATTTAAAGATTTTGAAACTGCTAAAGCTTTGGTAAACTTAAAACCTAAGACTTTAAGGGTGTATCCGACTGTAGTTTTTGAGGATACTAGGCTTTGTGATTTATATAGGAGCGGTGAATATATTCCACAGACAACCGATGAGGCTGTGGAAACTTGCACCAAGATAATTAAACTTTGCGAAAAAGAGAATGTGAAAATAATTAGGATGGGGCTTCACTCGTCTGAACAGTTAAGCTGTGCGGTTGCAGGTGTTAATCATCCATCTTTTATGCAACTTTGTCAAAGTAAGATTTTTTTAGATGATTTATTAGAAAAATTAGGTGAAAAAGGTAGTTATACCATTAAAGTTCCGCCTAAACAATTATCGGTAGCCATAGGGCAGAAAAAGTCAAATGTAGAAAAATTAAAGGCGCTAGGCTATGATGTGAAGTTTGAAGTCAGCTAAATTAAGTAATATAAAGCAATGTAGGGAACGGTCTTGACCGTTCCGAAAACTCGGAGTTTTAGCTAAATTTCCTCGGAACGATCAAGACCGTTCCCTACATCACTAATCCTAACCAACCCGTCCCCTACATGGCTAAATTTTCCTAAGAAGTACGTCTTCATGATATCAGCCAAAACAAAATAATCAAGGCACAATAATATTAAATGAAAGGTAAATAATAATGCTTCTAAAATCTGTAGAAATTCAAGGTTTTAAAACCTTTCCAGACAAGACAAGTTTAAAATTCGATGAAAAAACAGTTGCGGTTGTAGGCCCTAACGGTAGCGGAAAAAGTAATGTAAGCGATGCTATCCGCTGGGTTTTAGGTGAACAATCTGCAAGAATTTTGCGTTGCTCTAAAATGGAAGATGTAATATTTAAAGGCACGACTACAAGAAAGCCTCAAGGCTTTGCAGAGGTTACAATGAATATTGATAACTCTGATAGAACTTTGAATTTCGACAGCGACAGCGTTGCAATAACCAGAAGATATTATAGATCTGGTGAGAGTGAATACCTCATAAACAAGGCATCTGTAAGGCTTAAAGACATTAACGAACTGTTTATGGATACAGGCCTTGGCAGAGACGGTTATTCAATTATAGGGCAAGGCAAAATTGACACTATTGTTGCCGCTAAAAGTGAAGAAAGACGTGAAATTTTTGAGGAAGCCTCGGGAATTTCTAAATATAGATACAGAAAAGAAGAGTCAGAGAGAAGACTTTCAAGGGCAGAGGATAACTTAGTTCGTCTGCGTGATATTTTGCAAGAGCTAGAGGGAAGAGTAGAACCGTTACGACTTCAATCAGAAAAGGCGAAAAAATTTCTTGAATTTGACAGAGAAAAAAGAGGCCTTGAAATTGGTGTATGGGTAAAAAATTTATCAAGCTTTGAAAAAGATTTGCGTGTTCAAAGCGAAAAAACTCAAATTACTCTTGCACAATACAACGATATCGAAGAAAAAATTGAAGAAATTAGCAATAAAAATCAGCAGAATTATCAAAACAACAGCATTCTTAACGCTCAAATTGACAGCGAAAGAAAAAATGCTACATCTTATGATGAAGAAATTCTGCGTGAAAATGCTCAAGTAGCAATTATGCAGAATGATATTCAGCATAACAAACAAAATATTCAAAGAATTTTGGATGAAATATCTGATGCTGAAAATTCTAACGAGAACATTGACACTAGAATATCTGAACTTAATAAATTGCTTGAGATTTATGTTTCTGAAATTGACTTGAATAATAACACTTACATAGATCTATCATATAAGGCAGAGGACTTAAGAAAAGGCTTAGACCAAAAAAGGCAAAAATTCATGAGCCTTAGCCAAAAAAATATAGAGCTTAATGCAAGTCTTTCAAGCAAAAAAATAGAAAGTTCTGCAATAATCAGTTCGCTTAACGAGATTAAGGTTAGAACAGAAAATATTGACGAGGCGATATCTGAAAACTTAAATAATCAAAAGAAATTAGAATTAGAAAAGCAAAAAACAGAAAGTTTTTTACAAGAAATAGAAACTTCAATTACAAAATCTAATAATATAATTTCAGCATTTAATTTAAAGATTAACTCTGAAAAAGAAAAAGAGACTGCATTAAAAAAAGAGATTGATGAAATTAATCTTTCTGCAATGCAAGAGAGCCGTAGGGCTAGTCTGCTTGAAGACCTAGAAAGAAACCTAGAGGGTTTTGCCAATAGTGTTAAGACAGTAATGAAAGATTTTGAAAGAGGTCTTTTAAGCGGAGTTCATGGTCCTGTAACTAAAATAATTAAGACAAGTTCTAAATATGCTGTTGCTATGGAGACCGCTCTTGGCGGAGCTATGCAGAATATAGTTGTAGACAACGAGGCAAATGCAAAATCTGCAATTAATCTTCTTAAAAAGAAGAATAGCGGTAGGGCTACATTCTTGCCAATTTCGACTATCAGGGCGAATGTAATTGATGTTCGAGAAGTAGAGAATTTAGATGGCTTTATAGGCATTGCTAGTGAACTAGTTAGCTGTGAACCTATATATGATGGAATTAAAAAGTCTTTGCTTGGTAGAACAGTGGTTGCAGAAAATCTTGACAGCGCTGTAATTATTGCTAAGAAATCTGCATATCGTTTTAGAGTGGTAAGCCTTGACGGACAGGTAGTTAATGCAGGCGGTTCGCTAACAGGTGGTGCATTGGCTAAAAATTCAGGTTTGCTTAGCCGAAGTGCAGAGATAGAAAAGATAAAGCAAAAGGCAGAAGAGTTTAAATTAACTTTAGCACAAAAAAGTCAAGAGTATAAAAAAATAACAGATAAACTAACTGAAACGACACAAGAACTTGAAGAAGAGAAAGCAAGACAACTTCAAATGACACAGGATAAGGTAAAAACTGTGGCAGAAATAAGTTCTATAGGCAGAGAATTAGAGTCTACTATAAGTTTTGCAAAACAATTAAGCCTTGAAAAAGAAAATTCATCGGTTAGAGTAAGCAGTCTTGAAGATGAAAATTCTAAAATTCTTGAAGTCTCACAAAACACTATGAAAGAGATTGTAAGACTAGACACAGAGATTAAAGAGCTTGACAGATTGCAAACTTTAAGTGAAGAAGAGATAAACGAGATAAGCCAAAAAATGCAGGAACTAAAAATAAAAATACTGGCACTGCAAAAAGATAAAGAAGCAACTCAAAGCTCTGTTGACTCACTTAAGGAGAGAAAGACTGACAGCGACGCACTTTTTACAAGACTAGATACACAAAAAAATCTGCATGAAGCTCAAATTGAAGAGTTTGAAATTAAGATTGTTGAAATACAATCTAAAATTGAGAGCCTTAGCATTAAAAGTAAAACCTCAAAAGAGAATGTGGAAGCATTTGTAAAAGAAAGACAAAAACTTGAAATAATAGAAAAAGAGCTAAGAGAAACAGAAAGAGCCTTGCTCGGTGACAGAGAAAACGCAAGTAAAGAGCTTGCAAGACTTCAAGAGCGTATGGATTCCATGCAGAAAGAATATGACACAATCATTAAAAAACTGTGGGAAGAGTATGAGCTAACAAGGAAAGAGGCTGAACAACAGGCTATAGAGATAGAAGATTTAAGAAAGGCAAGCCTAAGGCTTACTGAGCTTAGGTCAAAGATTAGGTCTTTAGGTTCAGTGAACACCGCCTCAATAGAAGAGTATGAAGAAGTTAGCGAAAGATACGAGTTTTTAAAGGTTCAAGTGGCAGACGTTGAAAAGTCTAAAACAGAGCTTTTAAAGATAATCAGCGAGTTAACCCACAACATGAAAGAGCAGTTCGCAATTAGATTTGCAGAAATTGCCAAAAACTTTACAGAGATATTCAAAGAGCTTTTTGGCGGAGGTACTGCCAGCCTTAGCTTTACAGATGACAGCGATATTTTGAATTCGGGAATTGATATTAAGGTTCATCCTCCTGGAAAAATTGTTTCTCATATAGAGGCGTTATCAGGCGGTGAAAAAGCACTAGTAGCTATTTCGATATATTTTGCTATAATGAAAGTTAGCCCTCCACCATTTTGTATGCTAGACGAGGTTGAGGCGGCACTTGATGATGTAAACGTAAGAAGGTTTGCTGAATATTTACAAAGAATGAATGATAAGACACAGTTTATAGTTATCACTCATAGGCGTGGAACTATGGAATTAGCCGACATGTTATATGGTGTAACAATGCAGGAAGATGGCATATCAAAACTGCTTGCGTTAAAATCGGCAGCTGAAAGCATAGAATTTGCAGAGAAATAGGAGATTAGTAGTATGGGATTTTTTGACAAAATTAAGCAAGGACTTAAAAAGACAAGAGACAATATAACACAGCAAATCAATACAATGCTCAACAAGTTTACAAAGATTGATGAGGATTTATTTGAAGAGCTTGAAGAACTTTTAATCATGGCAGATGTTGGAATGGTTACAGCTGAGGCAATTTGTACAGAGCTTAGAAAAAGAGTTAAGGAACAAGGCATAACAGATCCATCTTTAATAATGGGGTTGATTGAAGACTGCGTATGCGACATGATAGAGGGAGACAGAGACTTAGACCTTAGCACTAGTCCGTCTGTAGTATTGGTAATCGGAGTAAATGGAGCTGGCAAGACTACAACCATAGGTAAATTAGCCTCTCAATTAAAGGCAGAGGGTAAGAGCGTTATTTTGGCGGCGGCGGATACTTTCAGGGCGGCAGCCATAGAGCAACTTGAAGTTTGGAGCCAAAGGGCGAATGTTCCAATGATTAAACATGCAGAGGGTACAGATCCAGCAGCGGTAGTCTTTGATGCAATTGCAGCCGCAAAGGCTAGAAATGCAGATGTAGTAATATGTGATACAGCTGGAAGACTACACAACAAAAAGCATTTGATGGAAGAACTAGCAAAGATAAACAGAATAATCGACAAGGGTTTACCTAACTGCGCAAAAGAGATTTTATTGGTGCTTGATGCAACAACAGGGCAAAATGCGGTAAATCAGGCTAGAGAGTTTATGTCAGCAGTTGGAATTACAGGAATAATTCTTACAAAGCTTGACGGAACTGCAAAAGGCGGAATTGTAATCTCTATAAGACAAGAACTGAAAATCCCTGTAAAATATGTTGGTGTTGGCGAGAAAATAGACGATCTACAAGTTTTTGAACCAAAAGATTTTGCAAAAGCATTATTTCAAAGAAACTAGTTAGGCTGGATGCCTTAGAACTTAGTGAAGAGTGAAAAATGAATAGTGAAAAGTTTCTGTGAAAATCCTTGGGGATTTTTTGATTAAAGGTTTATTAAAATTAAATCTTGTATGTATAAAAGTAAATTTGTAAAATATTGTAGGAGAGGGCACGGAGACCAATGTCATAAATATAAGGCGATTTTGCTGTACGCATTGCATATAGGCATTATAGGGGCGGATATTATCCGCCTAAAAGCCTGTAATTTTGCCTAAGTTTCATAGGCGGATAATATCCGCCCCTACAATGAAATAAAAAAATAAAATTATTTTGAAAAAAGTCTTGACAAATGTAGTATTATGCTGTATAATATAGAAGTTGTCTGAAAGGGCAACAAAATAACGAGGTGTAGCGCAGTTGGTAGCGCGCTTGGTTTGGGACCAAGATGCCGGGAGTTCGAGCCTTCTCACCTCGACCAACAAAAAAGATTGTGATTTTTCACAGTCTTTTTTTTATACTATTTTGGGTTAAGTCATATAAATCCTTGTATGGATTAAAATAAATTTATGAGATTTAACAAAATTATGGAGCAGCTTATGAAAGAAATAATAGCGAAGTCTATTTTGTCAGGCAAAAATACAATGAATGTATACAGGGGTTGTACCCACGGCTGTATATATTGCGATTCTAGGAGTGAGGTCTATGGTAAGACCTATGACTTTGAAGAAATTGAAGTTAAAGTCAATGCTGTGGAACTTTTAAACGCAGAATTGTCTAAAAGACGTAATAAATCTGTAATTCATACCGGTGCAATGACAGACCCTTATATCCCGTTAGAGAAGACTTTAGGCAACACTAGAAAATGCCTTGAAGTAATAGAAAGACACGGTTTTGGTGTATCTGTACTTACAAAATCTGACTTAGTTTTAAGGGATATTGATATTCTAAAGAGAATAAATGAAAATTCAAAGGCTGTAGTTCAGATGACCCTTACATGTTTTGATGAAGATTTATGCTCTATAATTGAACCTAATGTTTGTAGTACCAAAAAGCGTTTTGAGGCACTTAAGAAACTTAACGAGGCAGGTATTCCGACCACTGTTTGGCTAACTCCTATACTTCCATTTATTAACGATAATGAAGAAAATATTAAGGGTATTCTTGATTATTGCGGTGAAGCTAATGTAAAAGGAATTGTCACCTTTGGGGTAGGCATGACCTTAAGATATGGAAACCGTGAATATTATTTTAAGAAATTAGACGAGCATTTCTCAGGGCTTAAGAGAGAATACATGAAAAAATATGGTCCTAGCTACGGTTTAAGAAGCTCTAAAAGTTCAAGCTTAGCAAAAATAATAAAAAAATATTGTGAAAAAAATTCACTTTTATATGATACAGAAACTCTAAAATATGTAAGTGAAATTCCTGATAAACAAATTACATTTAATTAATAAAGGGGCTGTGACTAATTCGTTAAAACGCACAAATTGATGTAGGGAACGGTCTGTGTGCAGACGTGCCTCTTAGGCAAATTTAGCCATGTAGGGGCGGATATTATCCGCCTAAAAATTTGGTGATTTTTCCTAGTTTCATAGGCTGATAATATCCAGACGTGTTGATTAGAAAATTCCAATGTAGGGGACGGGTTTTCCGTCCCGTGGAAAGTTAGCTAAAACCGCTAGTTTTTCGGGACGGAAAACCCGCCCCCTACATTAATTTGTGCGTTTTAACGAATTAATATTAAATCAAAAATCGTAATCAACATGTCTGGATAATATCCGCCCCTACATGGCTAAATTTTACTAAGAGGCACGTCCCTTACATAGTGTTGCATTAATTTATGTGTTTTGACAAACAGTGTTTTTAAATTTAGGTTTTTCTCCAGTCAAAGAGCTGTGACGTAATTGTCACAGCTCCATTTATTTTATCTTGATTTTAATATTTTAATTATTGTTCCAATTGATGGTTTATTTCCATACATTAGTACGCCAGCTCTATATATCTTAGCTGCTACAAACCCGCAAAGGCCTGTTGTTGCTAATAAGATGGCTACCGAAATTATTATCTCAATAATTGGTACACCGTCCATTGCTATTCTTGAGAACATTACCATAGGTGAGGTGAATGGGAAGAATGAGCAGAACTGGATAAATACGTTGTCAAAGTTTCCGCTGTTTATAGCAAAAGTTGTAACAAAGAATTGAGCTATAAAGAAAAGCATTACAGGTGTGCTAGCTGAACTTACATCCTCAATTTTTGAGACTAGTGATGCTGTAGCACCAAATAGGAATGCGTAAATGAAAAATCCGCATATAAAGAATATTAGTAGGTAAATAAATATTTCAGTCGGAATATTAAATGCTGAAGAAAGTATAGGCACTGAATTCCAGAAGTCTGCATTTAAATTGTAGCTTAACACTATTGAACCGAATATAACAAACAGTTGTGTAAGTCCTGCAATTCCTGAACCGAATACTTTTGCAAAAATAAATGCTGTAGGTTTTGCACTTGTTATTAACAATTCCATACATTTAGAGGTTTTTTCTGTAACGACGCTCATAGTAACCATTTGTCCGTACAGTAGAACCGCAAAGTATAAAACAAATATCATTACATATGTATATCCATAGCTATCCATTTGGCTAGTTCCAAGCACTATAGATTCCTCTGTGATTTGTGGATAAAGTATTGTTCCAATTTGTTCTTCGCTAGCTCCTAGTTCTGCTAGAGTAGTAACTTTTGTGTAGTTTTGTATTATCTCATAGAACATAGAAGAACCAAAGTCGTACATTCCAACGTCAAAAGAGTAGATTTTATAGTTTGTTGCACTTTCAAAGTAGAGTGCCTTATAGTAGTTTTCGGCTTCAATCTCGGTTGCAACTTGTTCTGGTGTGAAATTCTCAAACGCTACATTGTAGCCTAGTGAGTTAATTGATGCTGTCATATAAGTGTTAAAGGTTTCGCCTAATTCAGAAACTACAAGAACAGTGTCTGTATAAGTTGTAGTTTGAGTACTGTTGTCAGTTTCGCCTGCATCTTCAGTATATCCAGGAGGTGCAATGTCCTCTACAAATGAGTTAAACATTGAATTGTAATCGATAAACTTAGGGGAGAAAAGCGCCACCGACGCTAATACTGCAAATAATAGGGTGACTATTATGTATGGTTTGCTTTTGAAATAGTTTGAAAGTTCAAATTTTAGTATAGTTGTAAATTGTTTCATGTTCTACCTCCTATATAGCTTCGTGGGTATACTCAACGAAAATGTCTGTTAGACTAGGTTCTTTCACATATACACCGTCAATGTCGAAGTTTTCTGAAATGTAGCTCATGACTTCCTTTTTTTGATTAGGGTTATCAAGCTCTACTATAAGTTCGTCGCCCTCAATATAGTTTTTCCATTTAATTGAATTTGAAATCTTTTTAATGTCAACAGCTGAAACCGCTATCTTGTTTCTAGGATAAGAACGAATAATCTCTTTAATATTACCGTTTACTGCAATCTCACCCTGATTAATTATTGCAATGTCATCGCAAAACTCTTCAACATAACTCATCTGATGGCTTGAGAATATAACCAGTTTGTTTCTTTCGATCAATGTTTTTACAACATCTTTTAAAAGAATTGAGTTTACAGGATCAAGACCAGAGAATGGTTCGTCAAGAATTACAATGTCTGGGTCGAAAGCAATTGCTGTAATAAGCTGAATTTTTTGCTGATTACCCTTTGATAAAGTGCTAAGCTTTTTATCTCTGTATTCAGACATGCCAAGTTTTTGAAGCCAATAATCGTTTGCTGTAACTGCATCCTTGTGCGACATGCCTTTAAGCTTAGAAAAATATGTAAGCTGATCAATGATAGTCTTTTTAGGGTATAGTCCACGCTCCTCGGGTAGATAACCTACCTTAAGTTTTGAGTAGTCTACTTTTTGTCCGTCTATCAAAATACTGCCGTCATCGCCTGGGAAAACTCCCATAATAATTCTGATAGATGTAGTTTTACCCGCTCCGTTTCTTCCTAGTAGTCCTAGTGATCGCCCACTTTCTACCGAGAAAGAAATATCTTTTAAAACATGTTTTTCGCCAAAAGATTTGTTTAAATCTTTTATTTCTAATTTCATACTAACCGCACCTTTCTAGGATATTCTTTTAAAAAAATAGTTCAAAAGTCAATTATTTTATTCAATTGAACTACTTTAATGTACTAATGATATCATACAATTCATAATTTGTCAATATAATATTAAAATATTATTTGCATATTTTTTAATGCTGTAGTATAATGTATCTGTTTACATAAAAGAGAGGAAAGTGAAAATGAAAGTATTTAAACCTATGCTTTTTGATGATTTAAAGAATTACAACAAAAAGCAGTTTTCAAAAGATTTAGTTTCTGGAATAATAGTTGCTATAATTGCATTGCCCTTATCAATAGCTTTGGCTTTAGCTTCTGGCGTTAGTCCAGAGATGGGAATTTACACTGCTATTGTGGCAGGATTTTTGATAGCCTTTTTTGGAGGAAGCTCTGTACAAGTGTCTGGTCCTACTGCAGCATTTGCTGGAATAGTCGCCGGAATTGTTGCAACACATGGGGTAGAGGGTTTGTCGATTGCCACAATTATGGCTGGACTTATTCTTATACTCATGGGTATATTTAAAATTGGTGGACTTATGAAGTTCATACCTTTTACTATTACAACTGGTTTTACGTCCGGTATTGCCATAACTATAGTTATAGGGCAGTTAAAAGACTTTTTCGGTGCTAGTTATGATGTTCATGCAGTAGAAAGCATGGAGAAACTAACTGCTTTTGTAGAGCATACTCACACAATAAATCCGTGGGCAGTTGGTTTAGGCGTGTTTTGCATTGCAATTTTAATTCTTTGGCCCAAAATAAATAAAACTATACCTGCGTCTTTAATTACAGTTATAGTTTCTATAGTGATTGTTATGTTTTTAAATATTCCTGTTAATACAATTGGAGATTTATACAGCATTAGCAATAGTTTACCACCGTTTACTGTGCCTACGTTTGATTTAGACTTAATAGTTACTTTGTTGCCTAGCGCATTGACAATTGCAATTCTAGCTGGTGTTGAGTCGTTGTTATCTTGCGTTATAGCTGATGACATGAGTGGAACAAAACACAGACCAAACACAGAACTTATAGCTCAAGGAATAGGAAACATAGGTTCTGCCTTATTCGGTGGAATACCAGCAACAGGCGCAATTGCACGTACATCTGCAAATGTTAAAACAGGTGGAAGAACTCCTATAGCATCTATAGTTCATGCTGTAGTTTTGGTGCTTGTTTTGGTTTTACTAATGCCTTATGCTGCCTTTATTCCAATGCCAGCAATAGCTGCTATATTATTTGTGGTTGCTTATAATATGTCTCATTGGAGAATATTTGTTAAATTAGTAAAAACTGCACCAAAAAGTGATGTAATAGTGCTAGTGTTGACTTTAGTTTTAACAGTAGTATTCGACCTAGTTATCGCAATAGAAGTTGGAGTTTTAGCGGCTTGTATCTTGTTTATGAAGAGAATGAGCGAAGAAACAAAGGTAAAGGGTTGGAGATATGTTGAAGATGGTGAAGAATTAAAGGGTGAGAACCTAAAAGTAATTCCACGTTATATTAGGGTGTATGAAGTCACAGGACCTATGTTCTTTGGTGCAAGTGAACAAATTGCTAAGATAGAGCTTAAAGACTTTACAAAATGCCTTATCATTAGAATGAGGAGTGTTCCGGCACTTGATGTGACTGCTTTGCTGGCTTTTGAAGCATTGTATAAGGAATGCAGTGAAAAGGGTGTAAGAGTGATTTTCTCGCACGTTAATCCACAGCCGATGAAGGTTATGCAGAAAGCTGGATTTATTAAGCTTATAGGTGAAGAGAACTTCTGCGATAATATTAATCAAAGTATTGATAAATGTTTGTTAATGAAGAATGCAGAATGAAGAATGCAGAAATAAATTTGTTAATATATTGTAGGGGAGGGTCTTCGTGGAAACGTTCCTCTTAGAAATATTATTGTAGGGGCGACCCTGTGTGGTCGCCCGTAGGTTTAGCAATATTCCTAGTTTTCGGGCAACCACACAGGGTCGCCCCTACAATTAAGCATTAAGATTGATTATATCCGTATAAAAAAACAAGTGGTCGACCAAAGATGGTCGACCCTACTTGTTTAACTACAAATTAGCCAGCTGCATTTAGTTTTGTAACAAGAGCTGATTTTTTTCTAGCCGCTGTATTCTTATGAAGAATTCCTTTGCTTGTTGCTTGGTCAATTTTCTTAACTGCAACACGAACAGCCTCAACTTTATCGTCATTGTTCTCGATAGCTATGTTAGCCTTCTTGATTAATGTCTTTAGTTGTGAATTGATCATTTTGTTGTTAGCGGATTTTGTTGCTGTAACTTTTACACGCTTTTTAGCTGATTTAATATTTGGCACATTTGCACCTCCTTTAAATGAATTTTACATAACACAATGAATGATACCATATTTCAAAGAAAAAATCAAGATGTTTTTTATATTATTTGAAAAAATAGTAATAAATATAAGATATATTATGAAATTTTTTCTATTTATATGTCTTGAGGTTGACTTTTTACCGATAATTTAGTATTATTTAAATAAAGAAATTTGTGTGTTTATAAATAGGAGGATACAAAATGAAGTCTAATACAAAGTTAATAGTAATTTTTAGCGTTTTGTTTGCAGTAATTGCGGTTGTTACAAGCGTGACTACAGCTATGGTTTATGCAGGCAAGAAAAAAAATGAGCAATTAGAGCTAGAGAGATACCTTGATGGTTCAATACTTTAAGATTTATCACCAGGCTTTTTTAAGAGTGCCGCTAATACACCTAGGGAAATTGCGCTGGTAATTCCAGCGGACGAAGCTGTAAGACCACCTGTGAGAGCGCCTATGAGGCCGTCTTTTTCGACTGCCTCTTTAACTCCGCTCGCTAGCAAGTTTCCAAAACCCCAAAGCGGAACAGTAGCGCCACTGCCTGCAAAGTCTACTAAAGGTTGATAAAGTCCTATTGCACCTAAAAATACACCACCCGTGACAGATATTACCATTACTCTGGCAGGGGTTATTGGTGTGAGGTCGATTAATAACTGGCCTACTACACAGATAAGGCCACCGACCCAGAACGCATTTATATATTCCAAAAAAATCACCACCTAGGTTTATTTTTGGCATATTTTTTTAGTTTATTACAAATATATTAAAAGAAAGGTCAGTTACGGAACTAAAATGGATAGAAAAAAAATTGCTGTTGGCATGAGCGGTGGCGTTGATAGCTCGGTAACTGCCCTTTTGCTTAAAAATGCAGGTCATGACGTAATAGGGGTTACCATGATATTAAAGCCTTGCCTTACTGCTAAAGACAATGAAGAATTATACAAAGAGGCAAATGATGCACTGGCAGTCTGCGAAAAAATTGGAATTAAACACCATGTTGTAGATTTTAGAGATGAATTTAAGAATATAGTTATAGATAATTTTATAAGTGAATATAGAAATGCTAGAACTCCTAACCCTTGTATTGTTTGCAATAAGACTATGAAATTTGGAAAAATGTTAGATTTTTCACTGGGTTTAGGTTGTGATTTAATTGCGACTGGACATTATGCCAGAATAGAAAAACAAAATGAGCAGTATTATCTTAAAAAGGCTGAAAGCCAAAAAGATCAAAGCTATTTTCTTTATACAATGACACAAAATCAACTTTCGCACTGCATGTTTCCATTAATTGGCGAAAAATTAGAGACCAGAAAAATGGCATTAGAATATGACTTACCTGTTGCCATGAAGTCGGATAGTCAAGACATTTGTTTTGTTAAAAATGGTGATTATGTTTCTTTTATAGATAGTATATCAAATGAAACTTGCCCTAAAGGCAACTTTATAGACGAAAATGGAAAAATTTTAGGCACTCACAAGGGTATATACAGGTATACAGTGGGGCAAAGAAGAGGTCTTGGAATTGCTTTAGGCGAAAGACGTTATGTCAGTTTTATAGATGCTAAAAACAATACAGTGTGCTTGGCTCCTGCTGAACATGGAATTGTAAAGAGTGTAGAGGTTGAAAATCCTCATTTTATCAATGAAGAAGTCTTTGGAAAACAAGTTTTAGTTAAGACAAGATTTAGGGCGAAACCTGTAAAGGCAGTTATAACTGGAACTAAAGAAAAATTGTTGATTGAATTTGAAGAAGAACAAAAATTTATATCCCCAGGGCAGTCGGCTGTTTTTTATGACGGCGACACGGTTCTTGGTGGAGGTATAATTATATGAAGGTAGAGAAGAGGTAGAGAAAAGTTATGGAGAAAAAAGTTGTTTGTCCTAAATGTAGTGAAAAATTTCCAATGAAGATTTATTCATGTATAAACAATGCTCTTGAGCCTGAGCTTAAGGCGGAAATTTTAAAAGAAACTATTTTTGATACTGTTTGTGAGTCTTGTAGTTATACTTCTCAAATGCTTTATCAAATGCTTTATCATGACCCTCAAAAGAATTATTGTATTACATTTACTCCAAAGGCTGGAGTGGCGGATACACTTGTATCTACAGAGGAACTAGAGGATACAACAAAAAGAAGAGTGAAAAGCCTAGCAGAGCTTAAAGAGAAAATACTTGTGCTTGATGCAAAACTTAATGATGTAGCCCTTGAAATTGCAAAGGTTGCACTTTGTAGTATGCTTGAAAAACAAAATCAGGGGAAAAGAATTAAGGCTTATTTCTGTAAAATCGATGGCAATGACCTAGAATTTGCGGTTATAGTCACAGGAGACACCGATTACAGCTATCACAAGGTAAATATTGAAGTGTATAATCAATCTTTAGAGGTTTTAAACATAACCGAATTTAAAGAGGAAAATATATTTTTAAGAGTTGGTCCTACACTCGCAAGTGAACTTTTAGAAAAATATAAACTCGGCTAGTCGGGAAGCCCCGACAGGCAATTCGGTCGGGAAGCCCCGACAGGCAATTCGCACATCAAGTTTAGAAATAGATTGTAGTTTATCGCCTGCGTTCTAGTTTAGAATGAATTAGTTATGTATGGGGAATAAACATGCTTTAAAACTAATTCGTTAAAACTTACAAACTATTGTAGGGGCGACCCTGTGTGGTCGCCCGAAAACTAGGAATATTGCTAAACCTGCGGGTGACCACACAGGGTCGCCCCTACAATAATATTCCTAAGAGACCATCCCGTACAATATTTTAACAAATTTAGTTTTTATCCATATAAGGGTTTTCAATTGAACTCTGAACTCAAAAAAACATTCTCTGTTTTGGTTGACTAAATATGTATATATATGGTATAATCTGTTATTAGAAGAAAGAAACTGTTATAAATATTATAGAGGTTATTATTTTATGAAAAAATTTATTTTTGTTACAGGTGGAGTAGTTTCTGGTCTTGGAAAAGGCATAACGGCTGCTTCGTTGGGAAGACTTTTAAAACAAAGGGGTTTGAGTGTTGCTGCACAAAAATTAGACCCTTATATGAATGTTGATCCTGGTACTATGAGTCCTCTCCAACATGGTGAAGTCTTCGTAACAGATGACGGAGCAGAAACTGATTTGGATTTAGGACACTATGAAAGATTTATTGATGTTAATTTGAATAAACTTTCTAACCTAACATCTGGTAAAGTTTATTGGAATGTTTTAAACAGAGAGAGAGAGGGTAACTACTTAGGTCAAACAGTTCAAGTTATCCCACATATAACAGGCGAAATTAAGAATTTTATTTATGCTAGTTCAAAAAATAGTGGTGCAGATGTACTTATAACAGAAATCGGCGGAACAACTGGCGATATCGAAAGCCAACCTTTCCTAGAGGCTATTCGTCAAATTTCTCTTGAGCAAGGAGCAGGCAATTGCCTATTTATCCATGTTACTCTAGTGCCTTATTTAAGAGGTTCAGAAGAGCATAAATCAAAACCTACACAACACTCAGTTAAAGAGTTAAGGGCGTTAGGTATTTCTCCTAATATTATTATAGCTAGAGCGGACGAGCCTTTGGGCATGGGAATTAAAGAGAAAATTTCACTTTTCTGTAATGTTAAATCAGACTGCGTAATTGAAAACCTTACACTTCCTAGCCTATATGAAGCACCTTTAATGCTTCATGAGAATGGTCTTGACGAGGTTGTATGCCGTGAGCTTAATATTTCTGCTCCTAAGGCTGACTTAACTGAATGGATCGACATGACTAAGAGAATTGCAAACAGAGAGAAAACTACTGAAATTGCAATTGTTGGAAAATATGTGCAACTACATGACGCTTATTTATCAATTATCGAAAGTCTAAACCATGCAGGTTATAATTTGAGTTCTAAGGTGAATATCCGTTGGGTTGACTGTGAAGACCTAAACGATGGCACAGTTGTCGAAAAACTTAAGGGTATTGACGGAATGGTTCTTCCTGGTGGATTTGGCGACAGGGGCATTGAGGGTAAAATTACTGCTTGTAAATATGCAAGAGAAAACAATATTCCGTATCTTGGAATTTGCCTTGGTATGCAAATTGCAGTTATTGAGTACGCTAGAAATGTTTGCGGACTTACAGATGCTCATTCAGGCGAGTTTAGTGTGAACTCAAAGAATAAGGTTATTGACTATATTCCAGAGCAATTAGAGGTAACTCAAAAGGGTGGAACTATGAGACTTGGAGCGTATCCTTGTGTTGTTAAGGCAGGCACTTTACTAGAGAAACTATATGGCTCTAACGAAATAAGCGAGAGACATAGACATAGATTTGAGTTTAACAATGAATATAAAGAGTTAATGGCAGCTAAAGGTTTAGTTTTTGCAGGTGTGTCTCCTAGTGAGAGCCTTGTAGAGGCGGTTGAAGTTCCAACAAATAATTTCTTTGTTGGCGTTCAATATCACCCAGAGTTTAAAAGTAGACCTAATAAACCTCATCCACTGTTTGTAGGACTTTTAAAAGCTGCTCAAAATATTAATATGAAAGATTAAGGTGTTTTTATGAAGATTAATAGTAATTATCTAAACCTAAAGGCAAGTTATCTATTCCCAATGATTAACAAGGCTGTAAATGAGTTTAAAGAGGCTAACCCAGAGGCTGATATAATTAAAATGGGTATAGGCGACGTTACACTGCCACTTGTTCCAGCGGTTGTAAACGCTCTTAAAGAAGCAAGTGAAGAGATGGGCGTTAGAGAAAGCTTTAAAGGCTACGGTGACGAGCAAGGTTATGCTTTCTTAAGAGATACAGTGCGTGACTATTATGCTAAAAAATCTGTAGAGCTTAAAACAGACGAAATATTTATTAGTGACGGAGCAAAAAGCGACGTTGGTAATATTCTTGATATATTTGCAACAGACAATGTTGTGCTAGTTCCAGACCCTGTATACCCTGTTTATGTTGATACAAACATTATGGCGGGCAGAGAGATAGTTTATATTGCAGGCACTGCCGAGAATAACTTCCTACCAATGCCAAACGATGAAGTTAAGGCAGACATAATCTACCTTTGTTCACCAAATAACCCAACTGGTGCTGTTTACAATAAAGAGCAACTAAAGGCATGGGTTGACTTTGCTAATAAAAATGATGCTGTAATTCTTTTTGACAGCGCTTACGAGGTTTTCGTAACAGATGCTACACTTCCTACAAGCATTTTTGAGATAGAAGGCGCTAGAACTTGTGCTATCGAGTTCTGCTCACTTTCAAAGACTGCTGGTTTCACTGGTACAAGATGTGGTTACACTGTAGTTCCTCATGAGTTAGAGAGAGAGGGTACTTCTCTTAACAAACTATGGTTACGTCGTCAAACAACAAAGTTTAACGGTGTTCCATATATCGTTCAAAAAGGTGCAGCCGCTGTATTTAGTGAAGAGGGCATGAGCCAAATTAAGGCAAATGTTGCTTACTATGCAGAGAACGCAAAGATAATTGCAGATACATTAACTGAGATGGGTGTATGGTTCACTGGTGGACAAAACTCACCTTATATCTGGCTAAAATGCCCTAACAACTTAGGTTCATGGGATTTCTTCCACAAGCTATTATCAGAGGCTAACGTTGTTGGTACTCCTGGTGCTGGCTTTGGTGAGCAAGGCGAGGGTTACTTTAGACTTACAGCCTTTAACACTAAAGAGAATACAGTAGAAGCTATGAGAAGATTTAAGGCTCTTAAATTCTAATGAATAGGGCTTTATTAGTTATTGACTACGTTAATGACTTTATTGCGGATGATGGAAGACTGACTCTTGGAGAACAAGGGCAAGTTATCGAAAATCAAATATCAACACTTGTTAATGATTTTGGTGTTAATGGTGATTGTATTATCACTTGCACCGATAAACATGAAGAAGAAAATATATATGATGCAGAGAGAAATATTTTCCCTCTGCATTGTTATAATGAACAGGGTAGAGCGCTTTATGGCAAGGTAAAAGAGGCTGTAGGAAATATAGATAAAAGTCAATTGATTAAAATTGACAAGTATAAGTATTCTTCTTTTTTTGGCACAAGCCTAGACCTTAAACTTAAAGAGAGAAATATACAAGAAATTCACCTTGTTGGAGTTTGTTCAGATATTTGTATTCTGCATACCGCAATTTCTGCATTTAATCTAGGCTACAAGGTTGTAGTGTATAGAAATGCTGTGGCTACTTTTAATAGTAAAGAGGCTACAGAGTTCACACTTAATCACATAGAAAAAGTTTTATGTGGAAATGTCGTTTAAACTATTGCTTTTTATGTAATAATGTGTTAAAATACAAAAAAAACATATAGGAGTGATACAAATGTCATACTCATACGGAATGGCGGCAATTAATCTTGAAATGACTGACTTAGTTCCTAGAACAGAGTATTCAGCTGATACTCACTGGGATTTAATTAAGGCAGTTACAGGAATTAATGTTGATAATAATAGTAGCGAAGAAGATAGACTAAAGGCAAGTGCAGCTTTCAGAAAAGCTTGGGACTATGGCTTTAGATGGAATGTTGATACACATAACCACGAGATGGATAAGTGTAGAACAAAAATGGGACACGCAGAATACGCGTCTGGTGGCACAGATTATGATAACGAAGTTGATTGCCCATTTGAAGACCCAGAGGATGCTTTTGACTTTATGCCTCAAGAGATCTATGGTACTAGACCTCACTCAGAGCTAGTGGCTCACTACAACCAAAGATACAAGATGAGAAGTGAGCAAAGTCCTGATTTAGTCAACACAACAGGTATTTACGTTAGTTTGGTTACTGGTATGCTTGAGATATTTGGCTGGGACATGATGCTTATGGCACTTGGTATAGATGCTAAGGCGTTCGGTGAGACAACAAACAGATATGCAGCATGGGT
This sequence comes from uncultured Eubacteriales bacterium, assembly GCA_964369225.1. Classification (GTDB taxonomy): domain Bacteria; phylum Bacillota; class Clostridia; order Oscillospirales; family Acutalibacteraceae; genus SIG603. Next base: position 18,545 of record CAYJER010000012.1, on the reverse strand, counting down.
ACAACAGTACTTTAACGCATTAGCTGATTGCGATTCTCCTGTAATCAAGGTTCATGACGACATTTGCTGGACATCAGGTGCATTTACAAATCCAGCATGGTACAGAGAATTTGTATTCCCTAACTATAAAAAATTGTTTGCTCCATTGCGAGAAGCTGGCAAAAAGATTATATTTACATCTGACGGAAACTTTACAGAGTTTATAGATGATGTTGCAGACTGTGGTGTTAATGGCTTTGTTTTAGAGCCTACAACTGACATGTCTTATATTGCCGAGAAATATGGTAAGACTCATTCTTTCATAGGCAATGCAGACACAAGAATTTTGCTAAGAGGTACAAAAGAGGACATATACAACGAGGTAAAGAGATGTATGGACATCGGTAAAAAATGCCCAGGTTTCTTTATGGCAGTTGGTAACCATATTCCAGCTAACACTCCTGTTGAAAATGCCCTATACTATAACGAAATTTTTGAACAACTAAGAAAAAGATAACCAGGAAGCCCTGGTAGGCAAGTCGCACACTAAGTTACTGATAATTTGCAGTTTATCGCCTGCGTCCGAGAAATTTTGTATCAAGGCTACTCAACTCGAGTGCCTCGACGGGCGATTCGACCCGGTAGCCCGGGCAGGCAAATCGCACACCTAGTTTATATTTAATTTAATATTTTATTTCATGCGTCCTACATTAATTTGTGGGACGTTTTTTCTTATTTAAATAATAAATAAGAATGCAGAAATAATAAATAAGAATGCAGAAATAATAAATGTTTCTTTAATCAAACACTTTAAAGCATATAATCAATCTTAATGCTTATTTGTAGGGGAGGGTCTCTGTGCAGACGTGCTGATTAGGAAAAAACCTGTCCCCTACATTAATTTGTGCGTTTCAACGAATTAAATTTAATCATAAAATCGTAATCAACACGTCTAGATAATATCCGCTCCTACATTAATTTGTATGTTTTAACGAATTAGATTTAATTCCAAAATTGTAAGAGACACGTCTGCACGAAAACCTCATCCTACAATATTTCAACAAATTAAAACACCCTCCACGCAAATTGTAGAGGGTGTTGTGATGATTATACAAGTAAAAACGCTATATAACAAGCTATAATTCCAACAGCTGAAATAGCTTTAATGTATTTGTTTTTAATTTTAATAATGATAAATGCTAATGGTGTTGCAATTGCACCGAATATTAATAGGTTGATGTTTTTAGGATCGGCAAAGTCATAAACTGCTTTATCGCCCCAATATAGAATATCCGCTACTGCTAAGATTACAAAGTTAAATAGGTTGCTTCCTAAAACATTTCCAACACCTATATTAAAGCTTTTCATTCTAAATAATGCTATTGTAGAAGATAATTCTGGTAGTGAAGTTGCAATTCCTAAGAATAAAGCTCCTGCAAGTCCTGCGCCTAAGCCTAATTCTACAGATATCATGTCTGTTAGGTATGTTAGCACAATGCTAAGACCTATGATGAATAGACTGACTATAACAAATCTTATGATTACCGATTTAAGTGACATATCGTCTGTGTCTTCGCTAGACTCTTCTTCACTGCTTTCAGAAGACATTGACCTTACCCCTAAAATATATATAATCACAATAACTATAGATGTAAGGTTAATAATTGGAATAGCCTCGTTTATTAGCTCTATGTTTAGTACGCCTAACATATTGAATATTATAGCTAAAAACAATAAGAAACCAAAAACCGTTGTCTTTTGATGGCTGACTGATATACTGCATTCAGAGAATGATTTAAAAAACACCAGAGACAAGACTGCTAATATTACCAAATTAAATAGATTGCTTCCTAGTATGTTTCCTATGCTTAAACCAGGTTGATTAAGGAAAGAAGCGGCGGAAATACTTGTGAAGAGTTCAGGCAAAGATGTTACAGCCGAAAGCATTACTCCACCGATAAAAGCACCTGAAAGAGTTGTCTTTTTTTCTAAAAGATCAACATATTTAGAGGCCTTTGTGGAAACAAACACTATCGCTACTACGACAACTGCGTATAATAGATAGATCATATTTTCATTCCTTTATATTTTATAAATTTTGACAAGCTTTATTATATCAAATTTAGTAATAAATAGCAAGGAAAAAATAAATTATATTTTGTTAAATAGCTTCGATTGTGTTTACATCGGAATATCCAAATTTATAGTAGGCAGTTATCCATAACACAAGGTTGAGTACTATCGAGGCAATTACTGCATACTCAAAAGATGGTAGGGTAGGGTAGTTTACATTGCTAAAGCCTGAAATATCTACCCATGTGAATGGAGATAAATATCTAGCAGGGCTGTTTGATCCACCGAAATTTCTGACAAAGTAGTCGAAAAATACAAAGAATATGCCAACGCTTGAACCTATAACTCGATTGGTATATAAATTTACTACAAACATTATTGTACCAGTGGTGAAACTTGCAAATATAAAAAACATTCCTGAATATAGTAGAGCCTGTATAGGAGAATATGAATCAATAATTATACTATTTATAGGCATAGGAGTTAGTCCTAAATCAAGCATTACTATAGGTTCTTTAAACACGTTTAGCACATCACCCCAAACATTAGCAAAAGAAAAATTTGGGAATAAAAATATCAGGGTAATTATAAACATTGTTATAAAGAAGATTATGGATGTAGCTAAGATGTATAGCATTTTAGAGATTAGCCATAATGGTCTGCCTGAACGTGATAGTTTATATATTTCATCTTCTTCTGTAAAAGGTGCATCACTAAAAAGTAGCACAATTACAAAGCCGAAAATAGACAGCAAAATCGCAGGTGATAATAAATGAGGAAGAATATATGCAGATGTTTTTATGTCGTTTTCGGCACAGTATGTACTTAAGTCGGTAAGCATTGGTCTAATATATAAGAAAATAAACACTACTCCAATCCAAAACCTTGCCTTAGTAAACAGTTTTATAAGTGATAATTGTAAAAGTCTAACAGATTTCATCGTTACACCTCTTTTCTTTTACTTTGGAAAATATAGATAATAGCACACAATGTAGATAAAATTAAGAAATATGCTATTTTATATAAAATTCTTACATCAAAACTAGTCTCAATGCCATAGCTGAATATAAGAGAAGATGGTATAAAATGATATGGCAAGTTAATAAAATCATTTAGGTCGTTAATAAGTCTAATTAATATATATGGCGATACTGCTATAATAAAGACAGAGCTAGAAATATTAGAAATAATTAGACATGTTACCGCATAAAAGCCTCCGCCTAAAGAAAAGCTAAGTACTTTTTCAAATATAAATTGCCAAGGTGTAGCGACATAATTCATCTCTAGTAAGTATACTGAGTTCTCATCTATAAGTGGCATTATATTTAAACAAAAAATAATATACAAAATGTATGCAGTAAATACCGCTAAAAAACCAGAAACAAAACTAACTACAGCTTTAGATATTAAGTAAGAATTTTTTGAAGAGCGAGAAATACTATACACTATATTTCTACTTTTTAAGTCTTGATAATAAAGGGTTAGACTTGGCAAAACTGCTGCGATAGCAAACATTTCTCCAAATCCAGTACCTCCTAAACCAAATAAGTATATTAAACTTATATTTGGTTCGCCGTATTGTAGGACCATTTGTATCTCAAAAGAACTAGATAAAAATCTTAGCGCTAGTACAAAAAGAACTGAATAAATAAATATAGGTGAAAAAGCCCTATAAAAATCATTTTTAAGTAGTCTCATAAATTTCATATTCTCACCTATTGCTTTCTAGCCTCTTCCATCTATTATTTGATGTTCTCCTGTAATTGCATCAAACGATACTTCATTATAACTTTCAAACATAGTTCCAGGAAATGCTATTGATTCTATAAATTCAATATTATATTTTACCTCATAGCAAGGTCTTAACTCTATGTCGGTAGTTCCCTCAACATAGCTTAGATAGTAGCGCAATTCTGCTTCTCCATATTTGTCTGTTGGAAATCTATTTTCAAACAGAGTGATTATGTCTTCTTCTGCCATTATTTCTACTATTTTTTTATTTGTGGTATTTATTGGATTATATATCCTTAAATTAATTAAGCCATCTTCTGTAATCATGGCAGTTGACTCACCTGTATGTAATTCGTAATAATCATTAATAGAAATAGGTGTATCTGAAAAATATGGAACTGCTAGTACGTAATATGTATCTTTCGCGTTAAAAGTTTCTAATATAGAATTATAGTAAACTATATCTTCTTCATCAAACTTAATTTGTTCCTCATCTATTTGATCTTCAGGTAGTTTTTTTTGATTTGCAATATTATTTTCTAAGAATTCGATAGTATCAGCAATGTTTACTTTTAACTGTTCAGATAATTGTTCTTTACTTAAAGGAATTACTTCAAGTTTATAAAATGTTTCTATTCCGAACTCTCTTAGCAGGCTGTTAAACTCTTCATGGACTTCATATGTTGTCTTAAAGTCTATTTCATCTGTAAAAAGCTCTTGGTTAGCTCGTTCCTTATAGATATAAACTGGATTAAACGCATTATTTATACCCATATAATACGAATCATCAAGGTTGATTGAAAAAGACTGTTGTGGAAAACCATGGTAAGAATTTATAATTAATCGTTGGTTTTCGTTGTCTTTTGTGTACCGAATAAAACCATCTTCATACACTGTTTTTTCGGTATCTACTAAAAAAGTATTCCATTTTTCTAATAGCATTTCTTCATCAAATTCTACAAATTCAGCACTAGCAGTATATGCAAAAACTTTTTCATCTTCATCTTTAGAAGTTATTAACTCGTTATCGGTTGAATTGGTTATATACATACCATCATCGCTACAAGCTACAAGAGTTAGTATCAACACCGAACATAATATTAATGTTTTTTTCATAATGACCTCCTTGTGTAAATTAATGTAAATTTTCAACTTGTTACTTACATTATAATGCGTTTCTTTCAAAAAATCCAGTGTTTTTGAAAATCTTAAGAAAATCTTAAGACTTTTTAGAAAAAATAGGGGAAATCTCAATATTTAGAATGTAATCTATCTTAATGCTTAATTGTAGGGGAGGGTCTCCGTGCAGACGTGCCTCTTAGCAAAGAAACCAATGTAGGGGACGGGTTTTCCGTCCCGAAAAACTAGAAGTTTTAGCTAAATTCCCACGGGACGGAAAACCCGTCCCCTACATTAATTTGTGCGTTCTAACGAATTTATTTTTTACCCAAAATCCTAAGAGGCGCGTCTGCACAGAGACTATCACCTATAAAATTTTATCAAATTTATCTTTATCAAAGCAATATTTTTTATTTTAAAAGCCTTTAATCAAAAAATCCGCAAGGATTTTCACATGAACTTTTCACTCTTCACTATTACCTCTTCACTAAGCTAAAAAGCTTAAAAGCGAACCTATGTTTATACTAAAAACAATGGATTAACCATAGCTTTAGCAAAACATTAAGTTCGCCCCAAAAATATATTGTCTCGGATTATGTATCCGAAAGACCAAAACTAATACTTATCGCCTCGTCAACCTTTCCCATGGAAGAGTTATCAAGCGTACCCATTTTTTCTTTCAGTCTATGTTTATCAATGGTTCTAACTTGCTCTAATAGAACTATCGAATCTTTTTGAAGTCCTGTACTTTCAGAATGAAGTTCTATATGTGTTGGTAGGTTTGTTTTTGTTTTTTGACTTGTTATTGCTGCGGCTATGACTGTTGGGCTATACTTGTTTCCGACATCATTTTGAACTATCAAAACCGGTCTAACTCCACCTTGTTCAGAACCTACAACAGGGCTTAAATCTGCGTAATAAATGTCGCCACGTCTTATATTCACTGCTTTCACACTCCGTCGTTTATTTGTTCTACTTTTATTCTTGCCTAATAACTTTGGCTTTAAACATAATAGATTTTTTTAGTCGTTAAATTTTTTATTTGTATTACATAATATTAAAAAAAATATTTTATGTGACAATTTTTATATAGCTTATGAATATAATTAATAAAAGGGGCTATAATACTATCAAGCAATTTGATAGAGCGTTTGTACAATTTAGATTTTATTTAAATTGTTGATCAATTGCCTGTCCTCTTATGAAATATTATAAGGGGACAACTGTACATATTGTCGTAAAATCTCGGGTTGTTTTGGTTGCATTTTATATGTTATTTAGGCAGTTTTAACAATCTTATTCTATTGTGGTTAAATTATTGGAAAATGTATTGATTATTTTTATATAATGTGCTATAATGTACACATGATAAAAAAGGTTTAGGGGATTTATCATATCTGCTTTTACTCAATGGGCAGTTTGTAAATAGAATTGAGTAGAAAGGAAGCTTGCTAAAACCAAGCGTTGGTAACAGGATGGATATTAATATTGTTGGTAGAAAAGTTACGCTAAGAGATAATTTTAAAAATCTCGCAACAAAGAAGCTTCAAAAATTCGAGAGGATTTTTGATCAAGATGCAGTAGCGAATGTAACAGTTACCTTAGAGAAAAACTCTCAAAAGGTAGAGATTACAGTAAAGCAAAGGGGAATGATTTACAGAGCGGAAGATACACAACTAGAGATGAACGACGCTTTAGACATGGTTATCTCAAAATTAAGCAGACAGATTAGAAAGAACAAGACAAAGCTTGAGAAAAACAAGAAAATGCAACTTGTTGACTTTGTCGAGGATTACTATGACGAGCCAGAAGAAGAGTTCAACATTGTAAAAGTAAAACGCTTTGCAGTTAAAGTCATGACAGTTGACGAGGCAATTCTTCAAATGAATTTGTTAGGACATGAGTTCTTTGTTTATAAGAGCGATACAACTGGTACAGTCAGTGTAGTTTATAAGCGTAAAGATGGAAATTATGGCGTTTTAGAGCCTGAAGAATAAATTAATAAAGCCTGTGATTTTTGTCACAGGCTTTATAACTTAGTGAAAAGGTAAGAGTGAAGAGTGAAAAGTTAATGAGAAAATTCTTGCGGATTTTTTGATTAACTGCTTTTAAATAAAATAAACTTATTAAAATATTGTAGGGGAGGGTATCCGTGCCCTCCAGAGAGGTAGGGTTAAACTCCCAGTTTCGGGAGGGCGCAGAGACCAGACGTGTTGATTACGTTTTTTGATTTAAAATAAATTCGTTAAAACGCACAAATTAATGTAGGGGACGGGTTTTCCGTCCCGTGGAAATTTAGCTAAAACCTCTAGTTTTTCGGGACGGAAAACCCGTCCCCTACATGGTTAAATTTGCTAAGAGGCACGTCTGCACCCAGACCCTCCCCTACAAATAAGCAATAAGTTAGCGGAATTTGGAGGTTAAAATGGGTAACATAATTTATAGAATAAAAGAAATAGGAGCTTTATGTTTTGGGGTCTTGTGTTTATATAGTTTAGCATTTGCGGTTGGTAAAGGTATATCACATTTATTAAATTATTTATAAGAATGGTGTTAATAAATGGAATATACAAAAAAGGAAATTGTTGAGTTTGCGATTTGTTATGCTTTGTTTTTGCTTGTGGTTATAGTTATCGGTTTTAGAATATTTAATTCTATTCAATTTGTGTTTTTTATGGGAATAAGTTTTCCTATAATGTTTATAATCATTAAAAAAGCAAAGATAAATCTACATAAATAGAAGTTTTGTGGGTGGTGAAAGGATGAAATGTAATAATTGTTCAAGCTTAAACATGATAGAAATGATTCCTATTGCTAATCAAATATGGAACATAAAATTAGCTAAAAAAATTAGTAAAAACAAATATGATAAAAAAACTATTAAAGATGTTGTTGCATATTGTTGTGAAGAATGTGGAAATGTGCAATTTATGTTAGAAAAAGAATGATTACAATTAGAACATAATATAAAATTAGGTACAACTTTGTTTGTTGTGCCTAATTTTTTGTTTCAAATTCATTGTCTTAAAGAAATCTTAAGAAATTCTTAAGTGAATCTTAAGATTTTTTTGTTGTTAAAGTATTTATTTTTTGTTTAATTTGTAGTACAATAATATAAAGTAATATATGAAAGGGATAATAATATGCAGAATATATTAATTTGTGATGATGAAAAAGATATTTTAAACGCTTTAGAGATATATCTTAAGAGTGAGGGCTATAATATTTTAAAGGCAAATAATGGAAAAGAAGCAATTCAAATTGCAAGCGAGAATGAAGTTCATTTGATATTAATGGATATCATGATGCCTGTTATGGATGGAATTACGGCAATGGTGAAATTACGGGAGAAACTAAATATTCCGATAATTTTACTGACTGCAAAAAGTGAAGACAGCGACAAAATTCTAGGCTTAAATATTGGTGCAGACGATTACATAACTAAGCCTTTTAACCCTAGTGAGTTAATTGCAAGGGTTAGGTCTAATCTTAGAAGATATATTAGTTTGGGTTCCTTGAAGACATCGTTAAACTCTCAAAATGTTATAGTATATGGTGGATTATCTTTAAGAGACGACACTAAGGAAGTTAAATTAGACGGTGAACTGCTTAATTTAACACCAAAAGAGTACGATATTATCAAGGTGTTTATGCAAAATCCAAAGAAAGTATTTTCGATTAAAGACATTTATTTTCACGCTTGGAACGAGGTAGCCTTAGGCAATGAAAATACAGTTGCTGTACATATTAGGCATTTAAGAGAAAAAATAGAAATTGACCCTTCTGATCCACGTTATATTAAAGTAGTTTGGGGAAAGGGGTATAAGCTTGAACTAAATTAATATAAAGGTGGGGGACTATGTATCGTTTAAAGAGATCAAGGATTGTTAAGTTTTTTTTGATACTTGTTTTTTTAGTAAGTTCTATATTAGGAGTTGCTACTTATTGGATATCAACCGAACATAATTTTTATGTTGGAGATAACTTTGATAATTACAGCAGTAAAAATGACTATGTGGAGTATCAGCTTAGACATAGGTTAGAATCTGTTTATGATAACTATTATTTGAACCAGTTAGCCGGTGAATATGGGTATACTGTGGATGAAGATTATTGGAATGCGTTTACTAATATGGCTTATAATTATATTGAGAGTGTAAATAATGGCGTAGAGTACGACTCAACTACAAATACTTCAAAAAAATATTTGCTAGGGAAAACTAGTGATCATGGATATAGGTTTGATTTAAAATTAAATTATTTAGACAATGAACTAGTAGATAACACTTATGAAGGTGAAGAGTATAAATATAGCTTTACTACGAACCTAACTTTATATAAATCGTACACTATTACTGGCACTTTAGATAGTCCGTCAGCTACAATGGGTTATTCGTTTTATCACTTAGAAGACGAGAGAGAATACAGTGCAGATTATTATACTTTAGATTACAAACTTGGTGATCACAGTGCCTTTAATAGTGAAGCTATAGTTAATTCAAAATATTTAGTAGAAGGTTTGTCAATGATAGGCGAGAGAACCGAATACGATGAACATATTTGGGAAGAAATGGCTCGTACAAGAAATGTTCAAGATGTTATATCCAGTGGTATAGTTTATAGTGGATTTTTAGTTTATCCAGGTGACAATTACGTAAAACCCATAATGGAAATTCAAATTACCGAATATATACTTGATGACGCCAAATTTGACTATTATGACTACCTTGAAATATTTTTCTCGGTTAAATACGACATTGGTTATTATAGTGGGATAATAATTGTTTTATTCGGATTAATAAGTATTTTAAGTTTTGTAGGTTTAGTTTCTTGCACAGGATATAAACGTAATTCCCCTGTTATAACTATGAATAAATTTGACAGAATTCCTACCGAATTGATTATATTAGTTAGTGTGGGACTAACTGCTTTAGGTTTGTATTTATATGAGATGTATAAAGATGATATTGCTATTGCATTTGAGAATAACTTTATTCCACCTACATATTTTTACATACAATCACTTTTATACATAATTGTGTTATCTGTGATTATAGGAATAAGCTTGAGGTCACTAATTGTTAGAATTAAGACTAAAAATGTAATTAAAACAAGTGTGATATATATAGTTTCAAAATATATTAATGAGAAATTTAATATTGCAAAACTTACTAGATCTATACCTGCAGAAGTGTATATTGCAATGCTGATTATACTATTTATCGCTACTTTAGTGTTAAATATATTTTATCCATTTACGCATTTCATAGAAAAAGTTTTAATTTATGCTTTGTTGATTGTTACAATTTTATCTTTTAGAAAGATATTTAATGCGTTAAAGATTTTGTCTTCAGGTGACTTAAGCTATAAAATTAATACAAAAAAAATGATTGGACCTCTAAAGGCACAATCAGAGAGAATTAATTTTTTGGGTGAAAGTCTAACTTTGGCAATTGATGAAAAGCTTAAAAGCGAGAGACTAAAGGCGGAGCTTATAACAAATGTATCTCACGACATTAAGACACCTCTTACATCAATAATAAATTATACAGATTTGCTTGAAAAAGAGATGATTAAAAACGAAAAGGCTAAAGATTATATTGAGATTATATCTAAGCATTCAGCAAGACTTAAAAAACTTATTGAAGATTTGGTGCATGTCTCTAAGGTGAATAGCGGAAATATAAAGGTAGATTACACAACGCTTAATGTGAATTTGCTTTTAACTCAGGCATTAAGTGAATATGAAGATAGGTTTAAGCTAAATAATCTTGAAATTATCACAAGATATCCTCAAGAGAGTTGCTATATATCAGCCGATAGCCGCATAATGTGGAGAATTATTGATAATCTATTGTCAAACATTGTAAAGTATTCACTAAGCGATTCACGTGTCTATGTTCACATAGAGAAGTTAGATGGTGAGGTTACAATGATATTTAAAAATATTTCTAATACAAGGCTTGATATAGGCGCAGAAGAGCTTGTAGAAAGGTTTGTAAGGGCGGACAGCTCAAGACATACAGAGGGTAGTGGGCTAGGTTTATCTATAGCTAAGAGCCTTACAGTAATTCAAAATGGCATATTTGAAATAAACATAGATGGTGACCTATTTAAGGCTATAGTTAGGTTTAATGCAGAGGATAATATTGAATTGTTAGAAGAATGATATATTAAATAAAGAATAGTACGAAAAGTACTAAGTGATGCAGTGGAAATACGAGGTAAAAACCATATTTTGAAAATTTGGACTTTTTACCTCTTTCTCCGTTATACAATAGAATAAGTGGTATTGCAAGTAACATTCCAAAGGTGTACCATGAAGAAAATCCAAACATAATGAATTTAACTAAAATTGAAGACAAACCACCGCAAAATGTAATTATGCAAAATGAAAAAATTTGTTTTTTTGTATCATTTCTATATAGTCCGAAAAATAAAATCCACAAGACTACTAACGAGTCATAGGTTGATATTAGTGATAGTAAACAGCAAAGTGAGACAACAAGAGCTTTAGCAAATTTGTTGAGGTCTTTATCTTTTGCAATGTGAAGTGCTATAAAGCCTAATAAAAATCCCCAAATAATGCTAGTGGTTTTCCACCATGTACCCTCAAACAGTAGGATATAAGGGATATGAGAGACTATGGCTAGTAGCAATAGCCTTGATATATATTTCTTTTTGTTGGATGTGTAGTGGTAAGATTCTGCCACAAAATAACACATGATTGGCGCTACAATTTTACCAGGAAAGCCTAAGAGCGGATATAAAAAGAAATCGGGATCTATAAGTTCTAAACCATAGGTCAATGAATAAATGCAGTGATCAAAAATCATTGCTATGATAGCTATAAACTTAATTAGATTGCTTGTCATATCATCACCTGCCTAGTAAACTTATATTTAGTATAAACATATTATCATTTAAATATGTACGCTAAATGATAGAGTGTAGGCAAATTTGTGGCAAAGTAAAGGCAATTGTATTAGCAGTTGTAGTAAAATTATTTATCTAACACAAGAATTTGTATAATAAGATATCTAACGAGGCAGTGAGATAAAATAGAATAAAATTCGACAAATTGACAAAATGAAGTAGGGGAGAACAGACAAGTTCGCCCCTACTATTATTTGTGCTTTATCAAAATTACATCTTTTAGTTTATTTTTTTACTGTCATTTTCATCACAGATTTTTGCTAAAAATTCTTCAACTGAAACTGAACCTAGGTCGCCATCTTTTCTGTGTCTAACAGAAATAACATTGTTCTCGATATCTTTATCGCCAACTAGTAGCATGTAAGGAACTTTTTCTAGTTGTGCCTCACGAATTTTATAGCCTATTTTTTCGCTTCTGTCATCAACTTCACATCTGAAGCCGTGAGCCTCTAACTCTTTTTTAACTTCATAGATATAGTCTAAATGTCTGTCGGCTATTGGTAGAAGTTTTACTTGTACAGGTGCTAACCATAGTGGGAATGCGCCAGCGTATTTCTCGATAAGCAATGCTAAAGTTCTCTCGTAGCATCCTATTGAAGTTCTGTGTATGATGTATGGGTTTTTGTTTTGTCCGTCTCTGTCTACATATTCCATGCCGAATTTTTGGGCTAGAAGTTGATCTACTTGAATAGTGATTAGAGTATCTTCTTTGCCGTGAACATTCTTAATTTGAATGTCAAGTTTTGGACCATAGAAAGCAGCCTCGCCAATGCCTATCTCATAGTCAAGCTGTAGGTTGTCAAGAATTTTACCCATGCTTGCTTGAGCCTCGTCCCATTGCTCTTTTGTTCCTTCATACTTGTCTGTATCCTCTGGGTCCCATTGTGAAAATCTGTAGCTTACATCTTCATATAGACCTAAAGTTTTAAGCATGAATATGGCAAGCTCTAGGCAATCTTTAAACTCTTGCTCTAATTGTGAAGGCTCGCACATTAAGTGTCCTTCTGAAATTGTGAACTGACGAACTCTTATTAGTCCGTGCATTTCTCCGCTTGACTCATTTCTGAATAGGGTAGAGGTCTCGTTATATCTTAAAGGTAGTTCTCTGTATGAACGTTTTTTGTTTAAATATGCTTGATATTGGAAAGGACATGTCATAGGTCTTAGTGCGAAAACCTCTTTGTCTTTCTCTTCGTCGCCTAACACAAACATTCCATCTTTGTAGTGATCCCAGTGTCCTGAAATTTTATATAAGTCACTTTTAGCCATAAATGGAGTTTTTGTGCATTGCCAGCCTCTTCTTTGCTCTTCGTCCTCTACAAATCTTTGTAGTAATCGAACTATCATAGCGCCCTTAGGAAGTAGAATTGGCAAGCCTTGGCCTATTGCATCACATGTTGTGAATAGCTCTAATTCTCTGCCTAGCTTGTTGTGGTCTCTTTTCTTTGCCTCTTCAACCATGGCTAAATATTCGTCTAGCTCTGCTTGTTTTGGGTAAGCTGTGCCATAAATTCTTTGTAGCATCTTATTGTCAGAGTTTCCTCTCCAGTAAGCGCCTGTCACAGCAGTAAGTTTTACAGCCTTTAAAACTCCTGTACTCATCAGATGAGGCCCCGCACATAGGTCTACAAATTCGCCTTGTTTATAGAAAGATATAGCCTCGCCTTTGCCTGCATGCTCGTTGATAAGCTCTACCTTGTATGGCTCGTCTTTCATAAGCTCAATAGCTTCTTGTGCTGACAAAGTAAACTGCTCTATAGCTAGGTTTTCTTTGATTATTTTTTTCATCTCGGCTTCAATTTTTGGAAGATCTTCTAGGCTGAGCTCCGCATCAAAATCATAATAGAAACCATTGTCTATGCTAGGTCCAATTGCAAATTTTGCATTAGGGTATAGTCTCTTTACGGCTTGAGCCATAACATGAGACACTGTGTGCCAATAGGCTGACTTGCCTTGCTTGTCGTTAAATGTCAAGATCTCAAGCTCGCAGTCAGAGTCGATAACTGTTCTTAAGTCAACAACAGTTCCGTCGATTTTTCCAGCACATGCAGACTTATAAAGCCCCATGCCTATGCTTTTAGCGACATCGGCTACTGATACTGCATTTTCATATTCTTTTACATTACCTTTTAAATTAATATTAATCATAAATCTCACCTTTCTAAAATAAAACTGCCCCGAAAGCACATAAATGCTCTCGGGGCAGGAAATTACATTCCCACGGTTCCACCCGTAAACTAGGATTAATCCTATCTCATTAAAGACTTTAACGCAGTCATACGTCTGCCTTATTTCGGCAGCAACTCAAAGGTGGTACTTTTGCTTAACTTGCCATCACCGATTACAGCCAATGTCAGTGACTCTCTTAGACAATAAAATAAGTAAAGCTCCTTATCAACGTTCTATTGCTATGATAATATCATATTATTCAAAGATTGTCAACAGGATATTTTATCTTTTTCTGAATTTTGTAGCCATTGCATTGTTTGATTTTAGCATATTATCATCAAAAAATTCTAGCCTATTTCTGCCGTTTTCTTTTGCTAAGTAAAGGGCGATATCTGACTTTGTAAGCAGTTCTTCAAATTTACCTTTTTCAACTTCTTCAATAAATGTAGTTCCTATGCTCACTGTCACTATTCCATATTTAGAGGACTTGTGTTCAATGCCTAAGTCCTTTATTTTTTTGACTGTATATGTTAAGATATCTTTAATTTCATCTTTAGTTTTTCCAAAATATGAAATTACAAACTCTTCGCCACCATATCTATAAAATGATACATTTTTATCATTTTCAATCTCTGAAAAAACTTTGCCAATTTTTTTAAGGCAAATATCACCTACTTGATGCCCATAAGTATCATTGTAAAGCTTGAAATTATCAATATCTAAGATTGAAAAAGCCTTAATTCCGTTAACTTCATCAACTGCTAAAGCAGAACCTAAATCTTCAAAAAATTTTCTTCTGTTATTTATATTGGTGAGGTGATCTTTATACACTTGTTTTTGTAAGGATCGTTTTGCTATAAAACTTTCAAGCCTTGCATCACGTACAATTGTACCTATTATGAATGATAATGCAAGAACTGTTGTTGAATTAACAATTTCTGCGTTGAAAGCCTGTGGTGTCTTATAAAATGATATTATATAAATATAAAGTAAGGTAGATACTGTTGCAAATATGTTTATGCGCCAACCTTCTTCTATATATGACGTGGTTATCAGGAACAATACTACTATAAATGTGACCGAAACTTTATCATATGTAACCAACGAACTAACTATACAACTATATAAAAAAGCTAAACTATTTACAAGGTATATTAAAGCAGTAACATGTTTTACCTTAAAAAAAGTAATGTATAAAAATGCAAGAAAAGAGCAAATAACCAAAAATAGATAAGCCCATTTCAAGCCGTCGAACCCTGCATCGTCAATAAAACTCATGAAGAATGTAGAGATGAAACTCGAACCTAAAATCAATGTGCAACCTAAGGTTATTGCTTTAATAATCTGAATGTTCTTAGCATTGATTTCTTCTTTGCTATCTATGATAGCTCTTTTTTCTTTTTTTATGTCTACTTCAATTTTCTTAAATATATTCACAATTATTATCTCCATTTAAAAACAATCTATTATATGGATATTTATTACATTATTATTATATCAAATTATAGTATTTACTGTCAACTCATTTTTAATTAATATATTAATTATATATTAATAATATGAAAATAATTATTGTTTATCTTGCTTTTTGGATATATTTAGAGTAAAATAAATAAGAGCGTATCTTTGCTTTGTATATTAGTTAGAAAGGCTGGTTTATCGTACTAATTTAAGGCGATAACATAATTATATGATAGATTATATAGGAATTAAGTGTCCTGTTTGTGATAAAGATTTTGAAACTGGTAACGACATAGTTGTTTGCCCAGTTTGTGGCGCACCTTATCATAGACATTGTTATAAAGAAAAAGGAGAATGTGTTTTTCCTGAACTGCATGAAGGCGGTGAAGATTGGAAGCCTCCTGTTGTTGAAGTAGAAAAAACAAATGAAGCTACAGCATATGAGATTAAAGATCAGGAGTGTCATCGTTGTGGAGTGTTAAACTCTCACAGTGCTACTCACTGTTCAATTTGTAATGAAAGCCTAAAAGCTCCTAAAAGTGCTAGTCAAGATTATAGTCAAACCGTTACTCCTCCACCAATGTTTATTAATCCAATGTCTGATCCTTTAGGCGGAGTTAATCCATCTGATGATATTAAAGACAATGTAAATGCAGCCGAATTATCAAAAATAGTTCAACAAAATACTGCTTACTATATTCCTGTATTTAGAAATATAGCTAAGTTTAATAAAAACAAATTTAATTTTATAGCTTTTCTTTTTTCTGGACCATGGCTACTATACAGAAAACAGTATAAGACTGGGGCAATAATTACAGCTTTAATTTTTCTTTTGTATATCACACAAAGATTTATTCTTTTAACGATTACAGTGCCTGCCATGATGGATACTTTAAGATCATTAGGGCAAAGTGTAGATTCTACAGGGCTTACAACTGAACAAATGACTTTACTTGCTGCTAATATGACGGCGGATGATTTTGTGTTTATGCTTCT
The DNA here is from genome assembly GCA_964369225.1 of uncultured Eubacteriales bacterium. Classification (GTDB taxonomy): domain Bacteria; phylum Bacillota; class Clostridia; order Oscillospirales; family Acutalibacteraceae; genus SIG603. Next base: position 2,081 of record CAYJER010000012.1, on the reverse strand, counting down.
TCCACTAGCTATGAGTGTGATTATGTTGGTGATAATGTTAGTAGTTGGCTTCAAGGCGAATAAAATGTATTTAAATCACTGTGTAAAAACTGTTGATAGACTTAGAAAAACCGCTGATACATCTGAGGACTTTAATACAAGTGTTTTCACAGCCGGTGGAGTGAACACTAGTATTACTATTTTAGTGTTTGTGTGTTATTTGCTTTCAACATATCTACCAAACTTTTTTCTATAACAGAAGAATATGAATTATATAATTAAAAAAGCAGAATATAAAGACTTTGATAAATGTGTTAAAACCATAAGAAAGGCATTTGCTGAAAATGCTACTACTTATGGTTTTACAAAAGAGAACTACCCTAGCAGTGGTGCATTTATTGAGACAGAAGACTTGATTAAGGCTTCTAATGAAAATGTTCATATGTATATAGCGTGGGTTCAAGATGTTATTGCAGGTTTTATTCAGTTAAGAAAAAAAGATGATAATGAATATTTAATTCAGAAATTTTCAGTTTTGCCTAAATATCAGCAAATAGGACTAGGCAAGGCACTTGTTTTATTCTGCAAGAATAAGGCTTCTAATTTAAATGCTAAGAAAATTTCGCTTATTATGGTAGATGAAAACACTAAACTTAAAGAGAAATATATATCGTTTGGTTTTAAGTTTAAAGAGCATATTATTGATGACAGCCACCCATTTTTGCAAGCAGTAATGGAGATGGAATTATAAAAATTAGGGCATGTTTAGCATACCCTAATTTTTTTATACAAATAATAATAGACTTATTGCCATAATTGCCATGCCTACTATTAAACCATATATGGATTGTTTGTGATTGCCGTACTCTTTTGCGGTTGGTAATAATTGGTCTACAGATATAAAGACCATTATTCCTGCTACTAATGCAAATACAATTCCAAACACAGTATCGTTAATAAAGGGCATCAAAATAAGATAACCTATAACGGCGCCTACTGCCTCGGAAAGTCCAGAGAATAGGGAATACATAAATGCTTTTTTCTTAGAGCCTGTAGAGTGATAGATTGGAACTGCTACTGCTATACCTTCTGGAATGTTGTGCATTGCTATAGCGATTAATATTGGAATGGCTATAGATGGTTCTTGCAATGCTGAAATAAATGTTGCAAGCCCTTCAGGAAAATTATGTATTCCTATTGCAAGAGCCGTAAAAACGCCCATTCTTTTAAGTTTTCCATCGTCTGAAATCTCGTGACTGTCTTGCGTGGGTAAAATTTTGTCTATAAACATTATAATTATTATTCCAGCAAAAAAGGCTAGAACAGTATATATATATCCTGTTTTTTCGCCGAACTCAACGGATAGTGCATCTTTAGCCTTAGAGAAAATTTCTATCATAGAAACATATATCATTACTCCAGCCGAGAAACCAAGACTAATAGACAAAAACTTTTTATTAGTAGATTTTGCGAAAAGTCCAATAAATCCGCCGATTCCTGTGCAAAGACCTGCTATAAGTGTAAATGTAAATGCAATTAATATATCCATATAAACCGTGTCGTGTATTCACAGCTTTAAACTATGAATGCACACCTCTCTATTATTTTCATTTCTACTTTAATATATTATGAAAATAATAGGATATTGACACAGTTTATTAAAATTAAAAGATATCCGCCATAAACGATAATTCTTTGAAGCACACAAATTAATGTAGTACCACGTAAAATTTAAAACTTTACAATTGATTGTAGGAGAAAATTTAGTTAAGTGTTAATGTGAAAATCCTATCGGATTTTTCGACCAAAGACCTTTTTTAAAAAAACTCTGCATGTATGAAGATAAATTTGATTAAATATTGTAGGGGAGGGCACGGAGACCCTCCCCTACAAATAAGCATTAAGTTTTATTATATTCCTTACATGGTTTAAATATCAAATATCAAATTTTAAATTTTACAAGGTAGTAGGGGCGGATATTATCCGCCTATGAAATTAAGACTAAATTACGGACTTTTTTGGCGGATAATATCCGCCCCTACATGGCTATGACCCGCCCCCCAAAAGTTAGACCTAAAAAACTAACAAAGGGGGTAAGAAAA
>CAYJER010000011.1:0-59839 GCA_964369225.1 uncultured Eubacteriales bacterium | reverse complement strand
AGTTGAAAGATTAAATTTGATATATAAAAAAAGTACCACATAATTTTCATTATGTTGTTATATATATTAACTAGAGATATCAATTGTTATTATTCTTGTAATATATTTAATTTTTTGTTCAAATTTAGCGTAAATGCCTATTGATTTTTTTTTATTAATATGTTAAAATAGCACTATGTAAAACGATTAATGCCACATAATGAAAATTATGTTGTTATATACGTGAAGAAGGGAAGAAGACATGTTATAAATGTTTTATTTCTATAAGAATGTTGGTGCATATGTGTGGAGAATAAAAGAATATTTAAGGCATCCGATAATGATTATATTGATTTTCATGCTTTAGAAATACTAAAAAAAGAGGAATTTGTTGGTGTTTGTGCTTTGCATACCCAGAATTCAAAAAATGAAAAAATCTTTTCGGTTTCTGTTGGAAATTGCAAGAAATTTGAAGAGTTTTTTTGTGATGCTTTTAAGCAAAAGGAGTTAGTAGACTTACTGGTTGATATATGCAATATTTTAGAGAATTTAGATAAAAAGCAAATTAATCTAAACTTGCTCAGAACAGATATTGAAGATATATTTATAGACCCTCAAAGACAAAGGGTTCTATTTGCCTGTATTCCTATAGTAAGGAATATTAAACAGTCAACAGCACGAGACGTATTAAGGAAAATTTTCAGTCAGCTGAGATACGATATATCTCAAGCTCAAAATATTATTTCAATAATCAATAAAATTAATGAAGAAAATTTTAGTACAGAATCATTTAGAGACTTTTTAATTCAAATTAAAAAAATTGATATTATACCTGTTGTAGATGATTATACAGACGTAATTTCTTATGTAGGTGTTTCGCAAGGGAGCGTTCCAAACTTTAATTCTGCAATAATTGATGAAGTAGCTCCTGTGTATCAAAACCCTGTAAGTAATAATCAATTCTTAGAAACTACAGTTTTAAATCAGGTTATAGCTAATGAAACAACGGTACTAAATTCAACAGAAAGTAAGGCGTATTTAATTAGAGAAAAGAATAAAGAAAAAATCATTTTATTAAAAGACAGTTTCACAATAGGCAAAGATATAGGTTGTGATTATTGTATAACCGATAACAATGCGGTAAGTAGAATCCATGCTGAAATTCTAAATAAAAATAATATGTATTTTGTTTGTGACAATAATTCTACAAATAAAACCTATATTAATGAACAAATCTTGTTTCCACAAAGTGAAACTAAAATTAACCATGCAGAAAGACTAAAACTAGGTGATGAAGTATTTGTATTTTACCAAAGTTAGAAAGGGTGATGAGTTTGAATTTTATTATATCTGGAAGTACAGACATTGGAAACGTAAAGAAAACTAATCAGGACAGTATCAAAGTAATGTCGATGTCTTCTACTAAGGGGAATTTTGTTTTTGCTGTACTTTGTGACGGGATGGGAGGTTTAGCAAAAGGAGAAGTAGCTAGTTCCTATGTTATTAAAACTTTTGAGAAATGGGCAAAGTTAGAATTGCCTAAATTATTGGAAAAGGGTATTACAGATGAAGAAATCAGCACACAGTGGTGTGAACTAATAACCAAATGTAATGAAAAAGTAAAAGAGTTTGGCAAAAACTGTGGAGTCTCGTTAGGTACTACAATAACTGCTATGCTGATAAGTCCTCAAAGATATTATATTGTAAATGTGGGAGACACAAGGGCGTATGAAGTATCAGACAAAACTCATTTGCTGACAAACGATCAAACTGTGGTTTCGTTAGAGGTAGCTCAAGGCTTGATAACAAAAGAACAAGCCAAGCTAGACCCTAGAAGAAGTATATTGTTGCAGTGTATCGGAGCGTCAGAGAGAGTTTCTCCTGAAATAATTTTTGGTGAAAGCAAACAAAACGTTACATACATGCTTTGTTCAGATGGTTTTAGACATGAAATCAGCCGTGAAGAGATATTTAATCACTTTAGACCAGAGAGAATGCTTAATGATAGTCAGATGAAAAAAGCAGAGATAGCCTTGATAAAACTTAACAAACAAAGGCATGAGAGAGACAATATATCTGTAATAACTATAAGGACTTATTAAAGAAATGAGGTGGGAGATATGCTAGAAATTGGTTCACTTATAGATGGTAAATATAAAATATTAAGTGAAATTGGCAGAGGAGGAATGAGTGTCGTCTATATGGCGATAAATGAAAAAGCAAACAAGACATGGGCTATAAAAGAGGTTAGAAAAGATGGACAAGTAAACCTAGAGTCGGTTCAACAAAATCTAACAGCCGAAACAGACATGCTTAAAAAGCTTAAACATCCACATCTACCAAGTATCATAGATGTAATAGAACAAAAAGAGTTTTTTATTATAGTGATGGATTATATTGAGGGTGTAACTCTAGAGAAATCACTTAGGTCATATGGTGTTCAACCAGAAGAAATTGTAATTGATTGGGCAAAACAGCTTTGTGATGTGTTAGGTTATTTGCATACTAGAAACCCAGCGATAATTTACCGTGACATGAAACCTAGTAATGTAATGCTCAAGCCAAACGGAGAACTTATTTTAATTGACTTTGGTACAGCTAGAGAATTTAAGAATGAGGCGAAAAGTGAGGATACTACTTGTCTTGGAACTCGTGGGTATGCTGCACCCGAGCAATTCGGAGGACAAGGGCAGACAGATGCTAGGACAGATATTTATTGTTTGGGTGCTACATTATATCACCTAGTTACAGGTTATAATCCTGGAGAACCACCATATGAGATGAGACCTATTAGAGAATTTAACCCGAAATTTTCTGGGGGACTAGAGAGTATTATTTTAAAGTGCACTCAAAACGACCCTAGCCAAAGGTATCAATCTTGTGCAGAGCTAATGTATGACTTAGAGCATTACAAAGAAATTGATGAACAATACAAAAGTAAACAAAAAAGAAAGTTTGCCCTATTTGTGACAATGTTTGTAATGTTTGTGCTAAGTCTTAGTTTAGGATTTATTTTCAATATTATGGCTGATACGATGGCAGTGGATACATATGATGAAAGAATAAGAGATGCACAAAGAGAACCAGATTATGAAGAAAAAATATCTATCTATGAAGAATGTATAGCCTTACCGGGAAAGGCTGGAGACATTGAAGCTTACTTAGGTTTAATAGATGTTTTTAGAGAAGACGATATTTTTGATTTAAACGAGCAGAATACAATCACAAAACTTATTAAGTCTAATGAAGTTTTGATTTTAGAAAACCCTGATAATTATGCAGAACTTTGTTTTGAAATGGGCAAATTATATTGGTATTACTATAACAGCGATTCAGAAAGTGAGAAAAGAACAGGTTCTGTTCCATGGTTTGAAGATGCGGTAGCTCATTTTGGTCAAGATAATACAAATATAGGCATGGCTAATGTGTATTCTAACATAGGCGAGTTTTACAGAGATATTTCAGGAAATATAAAAGAAGCTAGTGATAAGGGAATGTATGAGCCTTTCTATTATAATGTAAAGGAACTTATTGACAATGTAGCTACAGATTCTAGAGAGAGCGATATTGTAAGACTTGAACTGTTAAGCTTAGTTGTATCATCTGTAGAACAATACGCTACTAAGTTTAAAATGGACGGAGTAAGCGAAGATAATTTAACTGGCATGTTAAACGATGTAGAAAAAATTATTGCAACTATTCATACAACAGGTGATGACTCAACCGATATTACAGCTAGAATAAAGAATGAAATAATTGATACTCTGCCACGCTCAAGAGCGAAAATAGAAACTGCATATGGCACGACAGGAGGGGAAGAATAGTGACAATTGAATTGGTTCAAACTATCTCTATAGTATGTTTTGTGTTGGCAGTAGTATTTTTTCTGATTGTTTTTATAATGTTTTTCGCTTTTAGTATTACAAAAATCATTGGTGAAATCAGTGGTGTTAGTGCGAAAAAGGCTATTAAAAGCATAACAGAAGATGGCTACAAACGTGATGTTAAGCCAGATGCAGACTTTGCATTGCTTAAAAGTAAGATGTCTGCTGAACTTAAAAAGAGTGAAAAACTAAAACTTAATTTAACGCAAACAACAGAACTACAAACAGTACATACTAATAATAGTGTCGATAATAAAGTAGCTCAAGAACCAAAATACAACGAAACTATGGTTCTTGACAAGATGGATATTAATTTTAAAGTAGATGTAGAAATCGCATATTATGCAAGCGATGAAGAAATAGAATAGGTGATAAAATGAGAGGATTGAAATTACAACTATTGTTTTTAGCAGTGTTTTCTTTATCTATTGGTATTATACCTTTTATGCCTAATATGAGTGATGGTTCACCTAATATGACCTATCTTTATATAAATGCAGGGCTTATTTGGAGTTCGCTTATTACCCTAATAATTATGAGTATAATTATAGGCAAAAGGACAAAACGAATAGTCAAAAAAAAATACAAGCTAGGTTTTTTTAGGTTTTTCAGTAATAAAACCGCAATTATTATGGATTTAGCAATGGTTATAAACCTAATTGCATTAATTATTCTTGTATTTACTAGGTATGAGAATTTAAAATTTATAGTAATTGCCACACAGATTTTTACGGTAGGTCTACACTGCATTTTTAACAGTGTTAGTTTTATGAGAATTAAAGAGGAGAATAGAAAATGAGAAAAAAACTTTTAAAGAAATTGCTTGCCCTAAGCTTAGCAGGTATTATAACCTTTTCTTCTATGCCTGTTTTTAACAGTGTGGCAGAAGAGACACAACAGGAGGAGGTTGTTACTGATGATTATGTTACAGCCGAGATTATAGAAAATGAGGAATCAGAAGTAGAATTAGATTTAAATAATTTGTCATTTTCAGATACAGACTACACAAATACTAGTGTTGTTATTGAATACGATACTGTAATATTAGATGAGAATAGCGAAAAAATTCCACATAACATTATCAGTGTTCATGCGTATAAAGAAGGTACAGCCACAGAAGACTATACTAAATTAACACTATCAACTAATGGAACATATACTTATACAGTGGTAAGTAATGGTACTTATTACTTAGAATTTTATGATTCTGAAGAAAAATCTGTCAAAATTAAAGTTTCTATTAATAATATTGATAAAGATCCACCAAAAGTTGAATTATCAGCACCAGAGGAAATTGATAATGAAAAAACTATTACAGGAACTATAGATGAAACAGGTTCAGGTATTGCGAGTGTTGAGTTAGTTTCAGATGCTAATGCAGAAATAACTCTAAATGGAAACATATTTACTTATATTACAACTGAAAATGCTACATATAGATTTATGGTTACAGATAAAGCTGGAAATGAAGTGTATGAAGATATTACTGTGAAAAATATAGATGCAATAGCACCTACAATATCTGAAACAGAAGTTAATCCAAACAATATAGCTACAAAGGCTACTATAACAGTTACAGCAAGCGATAATCAAAATGGCTCAGGTCTTGCTGATTTAGCTTATGGCATTGGTGATAATGTAGATGAAGTTACATGGAAAGCTGAAAATACCTTTGAAGTAGAAAGTAATGGAACTTACACTGTATATGTAAAAGATAAGGCAGGAAATATAAGTGAAACTAGTGTGAATGTTGGAGAAATAGATAAGGTCGCTCCAATTATTAGTGTAGTTGTAACAGATAACAATATTTGGGCAAAATCAAAGCTTATCACAGCTACTGTAGATGAAACTGGTTCAGGAATTAATAGCGTTGTGTTAGTTTCAGATGCTAATGCAGAAATAACTCTAAATGACAACACATTTACTTATACCGCAACCCAAAATGGTACGTATATATTTAAGGTTACAGATAAAGCTGGAAATGTATCTGAAGCAAAAGAAGTAATAATTGGAATGATTGATACTACAGCTCCAATTATAAATTCAATTGCTAAAAATCCTGAAAGTGAAACCAAATTGACAACAAAAGTTACAGTAACTATTGATGCAGAGGATGCAGGTTCAGGTCTGCATGAAACTCCATATAGTTTTGATGGTGGTGAAAATTGGCAACCAGAGAACTATAAAGAATTGACTAATAATGCAGAAATAGTAATTGTTGTTCGAGATGCTGTAGGGAATGAAACAGAAAAGCAAACAATTTCAATTGACAATATTGACACTGCAGAACCAAATTTAACTATCACTGCTACTAGTGACGGTGACAAATATACGAGTGGTAGTTGGTCTATTAAAGATGTTACTTTAAATTTTAGTAACAGTACAGAAAATAAAGGCACTACAACATATGAGTATCAACTGAATGGTTCAGCAGATTGGATAAACGTTACAGGCTCAAACATTACAGTAACTGAAACTGGCACTTATAAAGTGAAAGCTATTAGTGAGGCTGGTGTAGAAAGTGCTGTTCAGAATTTTGTAGTAAATATAGATAAAGAAATTCCTAAAATTGAAACTGAATACGATGATGCTAAGCAAAATTGGACTAATCAAAGTGTTGACTTTACACTTAATATATCAGATGATAATTCAGGTGTTGCTGAATTGTATTTAGTTACAGAAGATGAAGAAAAACCTATTTCACTTAAATATATAGCCGAAAATGTGTATATTTCTTTAAATGAAAATATTAAAGTGAACATAGGTGAAGACGGTAGCGTTAATATTAAGGTAAACATAAATGTAAACATAAATGGCACATATACATTTAAGCTTATAGATAATGCAGGTAACGATTTTGAAAAAGATGTTGTAGTTACTAAAATTGATACTACTAAACCTGAATTAAGCACAGAATATGATGACGATAATCAAGCGTGGACAAATGAAGATATTGAAATTAAATTATTACCAGAAGATGAAAATTCAGGAGTAGATAAAGTAGAGATTATAGCAGTAAATGGAACAGCTACTATAATTGAAAAAAGTGATGATGGCGAGTATGTATATCTTGCAAATTCAAGCACAAATTACAAATTTAGAGTTACAGACGAAGCAGGCAATCAAACTGAATTAGAGGTTAGAGTAACAAAAATTGATAAAGATAATCCAAGTGTTGAAATTACACAAAATGCAACAGGCAATGTTTGGACGAATCTTTTAGAAACAATTAGTTTCGGTATATTCAAAAACGAAACAATTAAAGTAAGTATAGTAGCTTACAGTGGTGGAGTTAATTCAGATTTGGGTTCACCGATTGTAAGTATCCAATATATCAAAGATAACGATTTAGCAGACGGAAATTTTTACACACAAGAAGATTTAGAGGCAATGTCTGATTGGATAGATATTACAGATGAGAAATTCTTTGAAGTTAATGATAACGAAAGATTTATTGGATATTTCAAAGTAGTAGACAAGGCAGGAAATGTTTCATATGCTTCTACTAACGGAATTATATTTGATAATATGTTAGATGGTGAGACTATTAAGTTTGGAATAGTAATAGAAGATGAAATTGTCGCTGATACTTTAACTGAAAAAGATAATGATAATGATAATGATAATATAGTAACAGACAGCAGATTATATCCGGATAATGTTGAAGTTCATTTAACTATAACAGACCCAGCACTTGAAAATGGTTCATATATTGGCTCGGGTATTAAAAGCATAGACTACAGAATTTATGAAGAGATTATTGTAGGTGAAAATGTCCAAGAAGCACCAGATAAAGAGTGGACAAGTGCTATGGTTTTTCCGAGTTCTGCATTGGTACAAAAAAGCAATACAAGTTTTACAGTGAATTATGATGTGTACAATCAGGATTTTAGTAGTTCTATAGTTTATGTTGAAGTAAGAGTTACAGACCATGCAGGAAATGAAGTAACTAAATTACTAAAACTACAATTTGACTTAATTCCTCCTGTGGTAGAAGTTGCATTCTACCCTGAATTTGGAGATGAAGATAATACTTCATACTTTGATGGAACTAGAAAGGCTACAATAACTATTACTGAAAGAAACTTAAATACAGAAGAAGGCATTAAAATAACAATAACTAAAGATGAGGAAACAGTTGAAAACTTCAACACTAGTTGGACACAAGATGGTGATACTTATACTGCTACAATTTCATTTGGTAAAGACGGAGATTTTCCTGATGATGGAGTTTATGAATTCGACATAGAAGTAACTGATATGGCTGGAACTAAATCAGATGAATATGTAAAACAAAGATTTACAATAGATAATACAGCTCCAGTATTAGAAGTAACTCATTCTCCTAGCCAAGGTACTGTGTATGTAGATGATAGTGACTATTATAATGGACAAAAGGTATTTGAAATAGTAGTAGAAGAAAAGAACTTTGACTCTGATAGAGTAGAGTTTAAAATAACTCAAGATGGGGTAGCAGTTGAAAACTTTAACACTAGTTGGGAAAAAGATGATGATACTTATACAGCTACAGTTTCATTTGGCAAAAACGGTGATTTAAAAGACGGTGATTTCCCTGACGATGGCGTTTATGAATTCGATGTAATAGTAACCGACAAGGCAGGGCATATATCAGATGATTTTGATGTACAAAAATTTACAATAGACCAAACCGCACCAAAGATTACAGTATCATATGATAATAATAACGCACTAAACAATACATTTTTTGTTAAGGACAGAACTGTTACTATAGAAATTGATGAGCCTAATTTTGATTATGAAAGATTTAATGTAACAATTAATGCTAAAGATGATAAAGGAACACCAACAACTATAGATAAAGATAGTTTTACAAAAGAAGACGGAGAATACAAATATACTTATACATTTGCAACAGATGCCGACTATACCATGGGTATAATTGTAACTGATAAGGCTGGAAATGAAACAACTTATAATGAAGATGAATTCACAATTGATAAAACAGCACCTATAATATCAATTGTATATGACGATATCAAAAAAACTAAGGCGATAGAAGGATATTTTGAAAAAAGAACTGCTACTATTACTGTAGAAGAGCATAACTGGAATTTAGAAGCAGATAACTTGAATAATAACAATTTTAAATTCAATATTACACCAAGTAAAGACGACGAAAAATATTCTATCAGTGATTGGAGCAATGTAGGAGTTAATATATATGAAGCAACAATTGAATTTACAGGTGATGCTAACTATACATTTAATCCGAACTATTCTGATTTAGCTGGACGCTCAGATCCTGAAATTAATTGGAATAATGAAGAAACTCCAATAAAGTTTACAGTTGATACTACTGATCCTACAGGAACAATTACAATAGGTAAATGGACATTTATGGACAAATTCCTAGAAACTATTAGTTTTGGTTTGTTCTCTAAAGTAGCTGTAAATGTAGAGATTTCATCAACAGATAATTTAAGCGGAGTGCAATACATTCAGCACTTTAGAACACCAAACACTGACAATATAAATGAAGAAAATGTAAGAACATTATTTGTAAATGAAGAGCAAATAAAAAATCAATTTATCAACTACACTGTAAACCCTAACGAAAAATTTGTTGCATATGCGATGATAGTTGATAATGCAGGTAATGAGCTTATTATTAACTCTGAAGGAGTTATAGTTGATGACACTAACCCTATGATTGAAGAAGTATCACCTGAAATTACAGTTACTCCAATAACTCAACCTGTAAACGGTTTGTATAATGGAGATGTTGACGTTAGTATTAAAGTTTATGACCCAAAGATGGGAACTAATAAAGATGTATATTCAGGACTTAAGGAAATTTCTTATAAAGTAACTAGTCAAGGCTTAGAAACTCAAGAGGGCACAATTCCATTTACTGAAGAAAGCTTAACGCAAGATCATGACTTTACACTAACTGTAGATGCAGATAAAAACAATAGCAATGAGGTTGTAATCGAAGTTACTGCAACCGATAACGCTGGCAATGTTTCAACTAAATCAGAGACAATAAGAATTGACATAACTAAACCTAGCATTCAGGTTTCATACAACAACAATTCTCAAGACTCGCAATTTGCAGGTTTCTTTAAAGAAAATAGAACAGCAACAATTGTTATAACAGAAAGAAACTTTGACCCGGGCAACACAGACGTAATTGTACAAAATGTAGGTGGATATTCAGTTCCTAGTGCAACACAATGGGTTAAATCTAATGGTACTGGTAACGGCGACAACACAACTCATACAGCTACAATTACCTATAGCAATGATGGTGACTATAAATTCGATATTTCAACTGCTGACCTAGCTACAAACCCTAATAATCCTGTAGATTATGGTAATTCTGTTGCTCCACAAGATTTCACAATAGATAAAACCTTACCTACAATAGTTGTAAACTATGATAATATTGATGCTCTAAACGGCAACTACTTTAAAGAGGAAAGAACTGCTGTTGTGGCAATCAATGAGCATAATTTTGAAACTAGCAGAGTTAATATCCAATTGCAAGCAACAGACAATGGTGCGAATAGTCAACTTCCTACAGTAAGCTCATGGAGTTCGTTTGGTGATACTCACACTGCGACTATAACATTCAGTGAAGATTCATATTACACATTCGATATTAGCTATACAGACAAGGCAGGAAATATAGCTGCGGATTATCCTATAGACAGTTTCTATGTTGATACTACAGCTCCTGAACTTTCTATAACAGGTGTTGAAGACATGACAGCAAACAAAGGCACTGTTAATCCTACTGTTACATACTCAGACACAAACTTTAATAAAGATGCCGTTAGCATAAAATTAGTTGGTGTAGTTAGAGAAGATGTAGACTTATTCGGAGGATATACAGACACTGAAAACGGACAAATATATCAGTTTAACAACTTTGCAAGAACAAAAGATAATGACGATATCTACACTCTTTCTGCAATAGTAGAAGATATGGCAGGTAACACTACAACCGAGACAATAACTTTCTCTGTAAACAGATTTGGTTCTACTTATATGTATGGTGAACAAACTCAGTCTGTACTTAATAAGTATTTACAAGTACCAGTTCCGATAGTTATATACGAGATTAACCCAGATAAATTAGAGGAAATTGAGCTTACAATGTTTAAAGACAATAAATCTAATAATCTACTTGATAACGAGAACTATGAAATTTCAGTATCTGGTGGCAATGGTGAATGGTATCAATACACCTACACAATTATGTCTAGTAACTTTGATGATGATGCAGTTTATGATATAAATATTTACTCAAAAGACAGCGCTGGAAATGTTTCAGAGAACAGCCTAGACACAAAGGCTATGCCTATAAACTTTGCTGTAGATAAAACCGCACCTAATGTTATAGTATCTAATCTTGAAAGTGGAGTGACTTACCCTGTAGAAAATCAAAATGTAATTTTAACTGCCAGTGATAACATGAAACTCGTTTCACTTGATATTAACTTAAATGGTGAAAGTTTTGCTACATGGGATGAAGAATTAATAGAAGAGATGCTAAAAAACGGAGAAGATTTCTTGTTTGATATTAGCGATTTCTCTAACTCAGCACATAACATGGTAATTACTGCAAAAGATGCTTCTGGAAACATAATGGCAGTAAATGTTGACGACTTCTATGTTACAACAGACCTATGGGTAAGATTTTATAACAATAAACTATTATTCTTTGGCTCAATAATTGCACTTGTATTATTGACAGCAGGAACGGCTTTCTTCATCATTAAACATAAAAAGAAAGCTTAAATCACGACTGATGATTTGATGATAATTCCATGAAAAGCTATTGTAGTACCCCGTCCCCTACAAGGCTAAATTTATATAGTGAAATTATCATCAACATTAAATAAAAAATTTGGAGGAAAAAATGAACAGGTTATTTAAAAAAATTGTAGCGGTGGCATCTACCGTAGCATTAGCTTTCTCATTAACGACTACTGCTGTGGCTGTAGATGTGAACGAGGATGTAAACGAGGCTAAAAAAGGTGTGGTTCAAGTAATAGCGGTATATAACGACCCTGATGTAGGCGAGGAGATCGGATTAGGTGAATTTCCTATTTCAACAGGTTCAGGCTTTTTAATTAATGATCAAACTGTTATCACAGCCTATCATGTAATGGATCTACAAACAATAGTAGATGATTATTATGGATATACTTTGGCAGAGGTTATTGCTGATTATGTAGGTAAAGATGTTTCAGAGATAAAAGAAGAAAATATCAGCTTTAATATAAGCGTAAATCGTGATGTAACAATTAAAGCTTCTGTTAGAACTGCTAGTAGAGAGATGGACTATGCAATCTTAACACTTGAAGAGAGACTATATGACAGAACCTATATTCCTTTGCGTCAGAGTAGCACAGTAGAACAGACAGAAACATGCTATGCGTTAGGATTTCCAGCAATCGTTCACGCTATTCAAAATGTGAGTACATATACAACAGATGACGTAACAGTTTCAAGTGGTAGCGTTACAAAAATAGGAACAGATTCATTTACTACAGTAGATGTAATTCAGACTAACACTCAAATATCAAATGGAGATTCAGGTGGACCTTTAGTTGATATTAACGGAAATGTTATTGGTATAAATGTCTACTCGATATCTGATAAATACTACTATGCAATTGCAATAGATCAACTAATAACTACTCTTAACGCATTAGGAATAGATTATACACCAGCCGGTGAAACTAGCGTTCTACCAACTGCTACTCCTGCTGCTTCTGCTGAGCCAGAGGAAACAACAACTCCGTCTGAAACTCCACAGCCTGTAGATAAATCGGAGTTAGAGACAGCAATTGACAACGCAGAAGATATAGACACAGATAAATACACAGAAGATTCAGTAGCTGCTTTTTCAAGTGAAATAAGTTCAGCTAAAGATGTTCTAAACAACAGTACAGCAGATGAAACTGCTGTAGAAGCTGCTGTGAAAAAGCTCAATGATGCAATGGGTTCACTAGAAGAAGCAGAAGACAATACAATGATATTCATTTTAATTGGAGTTGGAGGTGTAGTCATAGTAGGTGCAATAGTGCTTGTGATAATGCTTACTACAAAAAAGAAAACTGCAAAAACAGCACCAGCTGCTCCTGTTTATCGTGGTCCTAACCAAACAGCTCCTCAAACAGATAACGGAACAACAGTTCTTAATAATGGTTCGGCAGACACAACAGTTCTTAATTCACAAAACTATGGAACTATTACAAGAACTAAGACAGGCGAGAAGATTACTATCAACAATACTAGATTTGTTATAGGTAAAGAAAGAGCAAGAGTAAACTATTGTGTTTCAGGAAACACAGCTATCAGCCGTTCTCATATTGCTTTAACTGCTAAAGGATCAGTTTTATTTATTTCTGATATGGGTACTACAAACGGTACAATAGTAAACGGAAACAAACTGAACCCTAATCAAGAAGTGTCACTAAGCAACGGCGCAAAAATTATTATGGGTGACGAAGAATTTGTATATAATTCAAACTAATTAATAAGTTAGATGGAGGCAAGGGCATGGATGCAAATAAAGACATTATACAAGAAGTAAAGCTTGGCAACTTAACTTCATTTGTCATTGAAGATGATAATTCTTTTATGGCAACTGAATATAAAGTGCTTCAAAATCAAGACGATAGCATATTTGCTAGGTGTGTTAAGCTTAAACTGAATGGAAAAGTACAAATGATTTATTTGACTGCTAAATATCCTTGCCTCTCATCAATTTGGTCAACACTAACAATAGAAAATATTACATCAATAGTTAAAAGTTGTATAAAGAAATATCTGCAAGTGAAAAACAACGGCTTTTTAAGTGTAGAAAATTTGAAAATTTCACCTGAGCATTTGTTTATTGATACTAATGACTTTCAGGTTAAGTTTTTATATTTACCAGTGTGTAGTTTAGGGAATACTGGTAGTTTGAACTTTGAAACTAGCCTAAGGCATTTTTTAGCTAATCTTTTGATTGCATTTAATAAGGGTAGATCAAATCAGGCTACTAGTTTTTCTGCGGAACTACTTAATTTAACTTTAAGTATTGATGATGTGTTTTCAAGACATGTTTCACCATTAGGATTAAAGAAAAATCACATAAATGGATTTAAGAAAATTTTAGAACTTTATAGTACAAAAGATAATGTTAGGATTAGAATAGATAGAGATAATTTTATTCTTGGGAAAATCTCTGATTCTTTAAGCGGAATTAATAATCCTGCTATTAGCAGAAAACACTGCAAAATTGATATACTCAATTCTGTATTTTTAGTTACAGATTTATCAAGTGTAAATGGAACATATATCAATCACAAAAAAATTCCAAGTGAAACACCTATGAGGATTAATAATGGAGATATTTTAAGCTTGGCAAATACAGATTTTAATGTATTTGTAAATTAAATAAGAAAGGCAAACATGATGAAAAAGACAAGGGTGGTAATGGCAGATTCTGACTATAGATATATAGCGCCTCTTCAAATTAAATTTGCAGAAGTTTTTGGGCAGAGCATAGATCTTGAGGTAATAACAGAAAAACATTATTTCGATGCTTTTTTTAGCAGTCCTCAAATAATAGATGTGCTAATTATGTCGGATAGCCTAGACTACAATAATCTTAGAAGACATGAAATATTAAAACTTTTTGTGTTTAAAGAAGGAGAGAACTCTGACACGCAAAAGCTTGATTATGTGATTTTGCAAAAATACACTAATATTAATGATGTGTTTATAAAGATAGTAAGCAACTCGCTAGGTGTGCTTGCGTTGCCTAACAATGAAAAAAAGTCGCCTCAAATTATAAGTTTTTACTCGGCTAGTGGTGGTGCAGGAAAGACAACATTAGCCTTAGGTGTTAGTAGTGCGTTAACAGACAACTTGAAGAAAGTGTTATATATTAACGCCTCTAGAATACAAACCTTTCAAAGATTTTTAAAGAATAAAGAGCCAATAAGTGATATGTCTTTCTATATTAATTATAAGAAATTAAGCAAAGACTTTAATGGGTTAAAAAAACAAATCAAGACAGAAAAATTCGATTATTTACCAGCGCTTAAATCTTCACTTATAACCCTAGGAATGCCGTTTTCGGTGTTTCAAGTAATTGCAGACACCGCTAAAAATTCAGGTGAATATGACTACATAATAGTAGACACTGATGTATGTTTCGATGAGGCAAACTTAGCAATACTTAAAGAAACAGATAAGGTGATAGTGGTTGCAACTCAGTGTGAAAACAGTATCTATGCAACGAATTTGTTCACACAAAACATAAGCGATATAACAGAAGATAAATATATGTTTATTTACAATATGTGTAACGAGAGAAATATTATTAATACAAAATATAAGATTAATGATTATGTAAAAATGATGGATGCAGACTCTGCCAATAATATTGAAAAACTTTCGACAAATAAAGACATATGTAGATTAGCTCAATTAATTCTTTAAGAAAATAAAGGGGTAGATTGAAATGAATACAGACAAGGCGATAGTTATTTTTAAGTTAAATAAAAAAGAATTTGATCTGGAAATACCACTTGATATTTCGGCATACGAACTGGTAGTGGCGCTTAATTCTGCTTTTAATTTAAATATAAATGTATCCAATAACAGAGAATGTTACCTTAAATCAAAAAATCCTATAGCTCTTCTGCGTGGCGATAAAACACTTTTGCAATATGGCATTAGAAACGGAACACAGATATCTTTTAATGAATGAGGTGAATTTAAATGGAATATAAAATTATATTATCTGCTAAAAGCTTTTATAAAGAAATAGAAGTGTCAAATGAGATTGAAAACATGAAAATAGGAACAGAGATTAACTGTGATGTTAGACTTCACAAGCATTATTTTTTTGAACCTATAGAAATATTTTTAACAAAGGTTGATTCATCTTTTGTTCTCCATTGTTCAGAAAACTTATATTTTAGTGTTGATGATGTTAGTAAATTACTAACCAAGTCATTGGTGCACGGCGACATAATCAAAGTAAAGTATAATAACTATGATACAGACGTTTTCGAGCTGGATTTTTCTATAAATTTTGAATGCAAGATAAAAGAATATACTAGGGCATTAGATGTATCTTCACTCGGGCAAATTAATATTGGTAGTTCGAGTAATGCAAATATAATGCTAAACAGTGAATATTCTGCAAAAGAAAATGTATCGCTTATAAGATCTTTAGAGGGGTTCTCTATTAATGTTCTTAATTCGTATTACGGTGTGTATATAAACGGCTCAAAGGTTTCTGACACTACAGTAATTAAAAACAATGATTTTCTAGCAATAGCAGACTACTCATTCTATTTCGATGGCGACACAATGTGGACTCAGGCAAGACCAGAGTTAAGAATAAACTATATTAGCTATCAAGATTTTCCAAACCCGAACAATTATCCTGTATTTAAAAGAAACACAAGAATTAAGTATAAACTAAACGATGAAAAAATAAGCATATTAGATCCACCCGACAAGGTGCAAAAAAATAGAAACAATCTTATAATGAAACTTCTTCCATCGTTAGGAATGCTAAGCACATCATTTTTAATGGCATTTATAGGTGGATATATGATATGGGTAAGCTTAATTTCAGGAACAATCTCAATTGTGACTGCGGTTTATAGCATAGTAAACCAAAACAAGGAGTTTAAACAAAAAACTCGTGAAAGAATTGAGCAATACAATCAATACATAGGCAATAAATGTAACCAAATCGACAAATTTAGAAAAAAAGAACTTAATCTACTTGAAAATATTTATATCTCTCAGCAAAAAGAAATGAATCTTTACACTAATTTTTCTAGTGATTTATTCGAGAGGACAAGTGATGATGAAGACTTTTTGGCAATCAGACTAGGAGTTGGTAGGGCGAAGGCAGTAAAGGAAATAGATTATAAAAAGAAGGAAAAACTTGATATTGACGATGACTTGCAGAAGCTTCCCGAAACTATTTGTAAAGACTATGAGTATATAAATAATGCGCCAATAGTATGCTCGCTTAAAGATTCTAATGCAGTAGGATTTTTTGGAGCAGAACATGATAGATACGAAATATTTAAGAATATTGTAATAGATTTATGTGCAAGGCAATATTATTCAGATCTTAAGCTCTATTTCGTTGCCGATAAAGGCAATAAACACAGAATAAGCGAGCTTAAATATCTACCATATGTGTACAATCAAGAGACTGGTCTTAGAAGCATTGTGACAGATGATGACAGCAAAAATTTGATGTTTGAATATCTATACAATGAGCTTACAAACAGAAAAAATGCTAAAGGTTTTGCATACAGAATAATAGTGTTTTTTTATGATAAATATGGTTTTGAAAATCATCCAATTTCAAAATTTGTATCAGAGGCAAAAGATTTAGGGATTACCTTTGTGTTTTTTGAAAACCAAAAATCAGACATACCTCAAGGCTGTGATTATCTTGTAGAATTAATTGGGAACAAAGGGAAGTTAATAGATGTGACTGATATTGAGGCGTCACAAAATTTTGAATATTCATATATAAGGGCAGAGGATTTTTCAAAGGTCATTCACATATTAGCGCCAGTTTATACTCAAGAAATTTCACTAGAGGGAAGTTTAACTAAAAATATATCTTTGTTCGAGCTTTTGGGGATTTTTGCAGTAGAAGATATTAACCTAGATAGTAACTGGAAAAACTCTAAGGTAGAAAAATCTATGGCAGCACCAATAGGAGTTTCAAAGACAAACATGATTAGCTTAGACTTGCACGACAAGGCTCACGGACCACATGGATTAGTTGCAGGTACAACAGGTTCTGGTAAGTCCGAGGTGTTGCAAACATATATTTTATCGGCTGCAACGCTTTACCATCCTTATGAAGTAGCTTTTGTAATAATCGACTTTAAAGGTGGAGGAATGGTGAACCAGTTTTCTAAATTGCCACATCTTTTAGGTGCAATTACAAATATAGACGGCAAAGAAATAGATAGGTCTTTAAAGTCCATAAAAGCTGAACTTAAGAAAAGACAGCAGTATTTTGCAAAGGCTGAAGTAAATCACATAGATAAATACATAAAAAAATTTAAGGCAGGAGAAGTTAAAAATCCGCTTCCACACCTAATTTTAATAGTAGATGAGTTTGCAGAACTAAAGGCAGAACAACCAGAATTTATGAAAGAGTTAATTTCCGCCGCAAGAATAGGCAGAAGTTTAGGCGTTCACTTAATTCTAGCAACACAAAAACCATCAGGACAAGTAAATGAGCAAATTTGGAGCAACTCAAGGTTTAAGATATGCTTAAAGGTGCAAGGACCAGAAGACAGCAAAGAAATGCTTAAATCTCCGTTAGCTGCCGAAATCAAAGAACCAGGTAGGGCATATCTGCAAGTAGGAAATAACGAAATATTTGAGCTTTTTCAGTCAGCCTACAGTGGAGCTCCAGAAAAAATAGATGAGGGAAATTCAAGAGAATTTAAAATAAACGCAGTATCAGATACAGGCAAAAGAACTACTATCTTTGAACAAAAGAAGAGCAAAAAATCAGTAGGCTCAAGTACTCAACTAGACGCAGTAGTTAAACATGTAAGTAAGTTCTGCGAAAACATAAATCATAGACAACTGCCTAACATCTGTTTGCCACCGCTTAGTGAATTAATTGAGTTCAAATCAAGCATAGCCAAAGATTATAAAATTGATTTAGGCGTATACGATGACCCCGACAACCAATATCAAGGCAAGTATAGCATAGATATTTCAGAAAACAACCTAATGATAATAGGTTCATCTCAATCAGGTAAGACAAACCTTCTAAACTCTATAATTAGAAGTTTATCTACAGCTTATACGCCAAAAGAGGTTATGATATATGTGATGGATTTTGCGTCTATGACCTTGAAAATATTTGAAAATCTAAATCATGTAGGTGGAGTAGTCACTTCATCCGAAGATGAAAAACTTAAAAATCTATTTAAATTATTGCACAGTGAAGTAGAAAAAAGAAAAGAAAAGTTTGTTTCAGTTGGAGTAAGTTCATTTAAAGCATTCAAAGAAACTGGCGAGGTAATGCCATTAATTGTTTTGCTCATAGATAATCTAACAGTATTAAGAGAAATTTTACAGCAAAATGATGAAGAAATGCTATGGCTGTGCCGTGAGTCGTTAAGCGTTGGCATAAGTATAGTAATAGCGAACTCACAAACCGCTGGAATAGGGTACAAGTATCTATCTAATTTTTCGACTAAATTGGCGCTCTTCTGCAACGACACAAACGAGTACAGGACGATTTTTGAAAGTTGCCGTGAGCGTATAAATAATATACCAGGTAGGGCTATAATAGAACTTGACAAAGAGCATTACGAGGCTCAAACATTCCTATCCTTTGGTGGCGAAAAGGAGATTGACAGAGCAAACGAAATTAGAAAATACATAGCAGAAACAAACAACAAAAACAAAAACATCAAGGCAAGAGTAATACCGGTTATTCCAAGTGTTATAGAATATTCATACATTAAAGACAACTTCTTATCTTATATGAAAAAACCATTTGATGTAGTTGTAGGTCTTAACTATGAAACTGTAGAGCCTGTAGTTTTAGATTTTTCTGCTGTTAATTTACTGGCAGTAACAGGTAGAGAAAAGTCAGGAAGGCATAACTTTACAAAATATGTGCTTAGTATTATTTCTAAAATGTTTGATGAAAAAATGAATGTCTATGTAGTAGATAGTATAGATAAAAAGCTATCTAGCATTAAGGAAAAAACTCATGCCTATAGCATAGTAGCAGAAGAAGCTGTAACTTATGTTAAAGAAATAGAACAAATTGCAAAATCTCGTTATGAAGCAGTAGTGTCTGGTGATGAAAAAACGCTTGAAAATTCAGAGCTTTTATTATTGGTAATTGATAACTCAGATGCACTTGACTTAATTTGTAAAGACAGAGAAAGTCTTGAAGCCTATAAAAACATTATAGGTAGATACAAAAATATGAATGTCGCAATTATAGTGCATGTCACTAACGCAAACATTCCGTTTAGCGCTAATGAAATACTCAAAAATATCAAAGATCAAAAACACTTGATGTGCTTTGAAGATGTTGCAAATATTAAAATAGTGGATATACCATTTGCACAAACACGTAGTTTCAAGAAACAAATTGACTTAGGCGATAGTTATTATATTAATGAGGGTGAATTAGTGAAGATTAAGACTATTAATTCTGACAATATTTTATAGAGAGGAGTAGTTGAATTAGTATGGCTAGTAGTTATAATGATTTAAATCAACAAAGAAATAATGCCTATTGGAAAAAATATCAAGCAGAAAAAAGAATAAGTGAAAATCAGAGGTTGCTTGATGAAAGATTATATCCTGCTAAGGCTTCTTTGGCAGAACAACACGAAAGATGTATAAGTTTAGAAGATAGTCATAAACAGATTGAAAAGGAAGATTTTGAATGGAAAGGTCAAACATTTATTGACTTTGAAAGCAAGCTAGATGAAATAAAGAATAAGAATGAAGACTATAGAAAAAGACACCTTGATGAGGCTAGAGATGCTCTGAATGATGAGATAACAAGAATTGAAAACTTAATTTATTCAGACCGAGGTATTATTTACCAAATGTGGGGTGTTATCAATAGTATTGGTAATGAAATTGAAAATCTATTCAATGAATGGGGGTAGTTTAAATGGAAATAAAATTTAGGAAAGAATTTGTTGATGAGATAATAGAATTGGTTAGAGCGGGTTCATCTATATATGCTGGTCATGGTGATGAAATCTGTTTAGCAGATAATAGTCACATGAATGCTTTAAATAAATATATTGAAGAGTTTAGAAAAATTGACACATTATTAAAGCAATATGAAGATTTAGTAATAAATGATGTTGTTGATTTAGCTGTAGTTTATGCAGAAATACAGAATATGGATAAAGCAATTGCTGAGAGTGCTGGAGGTTAATATGGAACAGAAAATAGCGTTTGACGATTTAGATACATTTTTCTATACTATCAATAATCGTACAACTTCATGGGTAACTCAAGTGAATGAGGTCGAAAATAAAGTTCAAAAGATTATAGATAGTTCAAGTTTTTCTGGTGAAACAGCAAATAACATTAAAGGATATATGCAAAATCACTTGGATATATGTCATTGTTTATATCAATTGATTAATCTGCATGCTAGTAATTGTTTGTTGTATAAAAATGATTACCAGAGTCATATAGATTCAGATTTACATGCTGTATTAGTTCCAAATGAATTATCTGAAATTCAAAACAAATTAATTTCTCAAAGAAACACGGCTTCTAGTATAGGTGAAGATGTGAATTACATAATAAACCGTATTAGAGATGTTGTGTATATTAATAATCCAAATATTTCAGAAACAGAACATTATCACAACGACGGTATAAATTATTTGTCAAATTTACAATCAGACATTCAGAACATAGAGGATAATCATGTTAATAAAAATTTTATCAACACAGGTGAAATGAGAGACAGTCTATGGTACCTAATTGAAGAGTTGATGACTGGTAATAGACATTTAAAAACTGAGTATGCACCACATAAATTATCAAGTGTTAATAGTGATAAGATAAATGAGTCCTACAGTGCAATTAAAAAAGAATTAAATGATAAGATAAGTGATATAAAAACGGCTTCTGCAAACAGTGATGATAGACAGGTTAAAATAGAAGAAGAGATAGAGGAAAGACAAGCGGTTGCTTTTGGAATTAATGCAGTAGTTATTGTTGCATGTGTTGCTGTTACTATTGCTACTTGTGGAGCTGCTGCACCTGCTACAATGGCAATGGCGGGTTTAGTGATGGGAGCTACTACAGGAGCAGTAATAGGTGCTACAACTAATTTAACTGGGCAATATGTTAAAAATGGTAACTTGATCGAAAACTCTGATAAGATTGACTGGAATTCATTTGGTGAAGATGTTGTTAAAGGAAGCATTGAAGGTGCTATAACTGGTTGCATCAGTGGTGCTGCTCAATCATTCCAACTTACTAAATTAAATAATGTATTTAATGGTGTTGCAAATTATGGTGCTAGAATTGGAGGACAGTTTATCATAGGTGGAACTGTAGATGTTACAGCTGGTGTGGCTACACGTTTCTTTTACGGATTGGCAGAGTCAGCAATTGATTCAAAAGTAGATGTTGGGTACGCACTTAATGAAGCGTTTGATCTAGGTGAAATTGGATATGATTTTGTTGTTGGTGGTGGAACTAGTGCGGTTGGAGAAGCTATCAATTTGAAACGTTATCAAAAACAAATAGATAATAAGGCGTTAGAATATAATGCGAAATACAATCCCGTTGCAAGAGGAGAAGAGGCTGGTTGGATAGGTATAAAATCTACTCAAAATGGTACTGCGGACTTCTCTGATACTTCAGCCATATTTAAAGCGGATAATGGGGAAATAGTTCAATTTAAATTTAACCCAACAGGCGACTATAAATTAGATAATGAATTATTAGCTAAATACGCTAAGGATAATTATGGGATAGATGTAAAGGGTTATATGGATCCAAATTTAGGAGATAGCATGTACGCTTGGAATAGATTAGATGACTTTGATGTTGGGAATAATTCAGCAACAGTTCAGTTGGTGAAAAATGAAGCACTTATGGATGTTGGACCTCGTTCGGGTTCAGTTTCTCAATATAGTTTTTATAATGGTAAAGGTTATGGAAAACAGACCGAAATTGTAAAAATTAAAGAAGCAGATATGGATAAATTTAAAGAACTAATTGATGGATATAAAGAATTAAAAGAGTTTGATAAAGAAATTGAATCGATGGTTTTTCCGATTTTGAGTAGGTGAAGGAGGGATAGTATGTTTAATTTTATTGAGAAAGAAAATCCACAAGCGAAAATTGATGAAAGTATTTTGTCAAAAATTGAGTTGCAACACAATTTAGTTTTTCCTGAATTGTTAAGGAAATATTATCTTGAACAAAATGGATCTATTATTAAAAAAGCAACATTTTACAGATATACTTTTGAGTTTGAGATAGTTAGCATTATACCTTTAGGGTTTTGCAAATATTCAGTAGAAAAAATCCTTGAAACAATGAATAGAAATGAACACCCTGAAACTACATTAGTGCCGTTAGCTCTTGATTATGATGGAGGTTACTATTTTTGGGACAAACTAGATGAAAAAGTGTACTATATGCTGTACGAGTATATCGAGTCAAAAAAAGAAGTTTTCTTTAACATAGAAGAGTTTTTCAAAACATTAATTAATCAATAAAGAAAGGATTTATATTATGTGTAATTTTATTCCATTAGGTAGTATAGTGCTGTTGAAAGGAGGAGTGCAAAAATTAATTATTATTTCAAGATCTGTAAATGTTAAAAATGGTGAGAATACATATTATTTTGAATATGGAGCTGTTCCGTATCCTATGGGGTTGATAAGTGATCAAGTTGCATATTTTCACGGTGACAGCATTGGTAAGGTTATTTTTGAAGGATATAGCGATTATGAGAACGAGAGCATAATTCAAGGTTTTAATGAATATTTGGAGACCAATCCAAATATTTTAAGAGGCGATGCAAAAACATGGGGAAATGAGTAAAATGAGAAAGGAATTTGTATTATGGAAATTAGAGTATCATACGAAGGGCTTAGAAATATTGCATCTCAATTTAGGAATGAATCAGAGAAAATCGAGACTTTAGTTGACAGAATTAAGTTTTTAGGAATGGCAACAATGTCTGATTGGGATGGAGACGCAAGTTATGCCTATTTTTTGTCAAATGAGAAATTGGCGGACGAAATGTTAAGATTAGAAGAATATATAAGAGAGCTTGCTGTTTCTTTAGATTATGTTGCAAATGCTTATGAAGATATGGATAGGTTGCTGGCGGAACAGTGGAAGAGTAAAGATATGGTTGCATCAGTGGAATGGGTCCCTGGAATTAATCCTCTTCCGTCTCCAATGCCTAAACCACCTTTTACTTTTGAAATTAATGATTAAAAATTTGCACAAGTAAAACTCAAAAATTTACATTTTAACCATATAAGCAATATAATCAATCTTAATGCTTATTTGTAGGGGAGGAGACAGAGACCAGACGTGTTGATTATGGTTTTGGGTTTAAATTTAATTCGTTAAAATGCACGAATCTATGTAGGGGCGGATATTATCCACCTAAGAAATTTAGGCAAAATCACGGACTTTAGGCGGATAATATCCGCCCTTACATGGCTAAATTTGTTAAGAGGCACGTCTGCACTCAGACCTTAACCTACAATTGGTTTTAAAGTTTTTGTTTAATACCGTACTGTTTTTTGGTGAAGATTTGAACGTTACAAGATACTTCATTGGTATCACATTTGTTAGCAAAAATGAAATGGTCATAAATTCGTGTATACCCGATTTATCGGTTATATATAATTACATATGAAAGGTGGTGAAAAATATGGCAAACGAAATCAGAATGACGCCCTCTCAAATGAGAGAAAGAGCTAATCAATATCAAGCTGAATCAGGCAATGTAGCTGAGGTTATTTCAAGAATGGACACTCTTTTAAGTCAACTTCAATCAGAGTGGACAGGTGCTGCTAGCGATGCTTATGCTACTCGCTACACAGAGCTTAAACCTAGCTTTGTTGCTATGCAAGATTTAATAGCTGAAATTTCAACAGCATTAAATAAGACAGCTGAGATAGTTGAGCAAACTGACGCAGAAATCGCAAATCAATTCAAAGCTTAATTTAAGCAGAAAGACCTACACTCCAAAAAAGTGTAGGTCAAAATCTAAAAAGAGGAGAGATGAAAATGAGTAATAATCAATATGGACAAGAAAACCAATATCAAAATCAAGATAATCAGTATCAACAAAACCAGTATAATCAGCCTAATCAATACGCTCAACCTAATCAGTATCAACAAAATCAATACGTACAACAGTATCAACAAATAATTCCGCAATATAAGTCTGGGGCTTCTGTTGCCTCGTTAGTGCTTGGTATTATTTCTGTTGTGTCTTATATAGCTTGGTATGTATCACTTCCTTGTGGTATAATAGCAATTTTTTTAGGTGTAAAGACTAAGAAAGAAGCTAGAAATTTAGGTTTAAAGGCTTCTAAATCTACTGCTGGGTTTGTACTGGGTATTATTGGTGTTTGCCTTAGCGCAATTATAGCTATACTCGTAATTTCAGCACTGTCATTATACTCAAGTGTCTATTATTAATTTAGTGTGTGTTAAATTAGAAATTGATGATTTTTAAAGAAGGTCAATATAAATATTAGTTATGAAAATTAAGCTATATAAATGAAATTTAGATAAATAATGTGTTGAAAGAACAAAAACTTCCTGACAGACTAGTCTATCTGACAGTTTAATCAATTTAAAAGGCTGTGGCGAACTAAATTTCGTCACAGCCTTAGTGTTGTGAATATAGAGAAAAACAATTTATGTCACACTGTCAATTGCATCTTGACATAAATCTGAAAAAATGTAATAATTTAAAGTAGGATTAAGGTTTGTAATATATTATAGTGACAGAGATGAAAGTTTTAAAAAAAGAGAAGGGACAGTCACGGGGAATAATTCCTGAACTTTTATCGCATTTTGTGCGGCAAAAATGACATGGTAATAAAAATGAGAATTTTATTATGTGAAGACGAAAAAGAGCTTTCTAATGCTCTAACTAAAATACTAAAGCATTTCAACTATTCAGTCGATGCTGTTTACGATGGAGAAGAGGCACTGTTATTTTTAGAAGCCGAAAACTATGACGCAGTGATTTTAGATATAATGATGCCAAAGGTTGACGGGCTAACCGTGCTTAAAAGAGTGCGTGAAGAGGGTAACCTTATTCCAATAATAATGCTTACCGCCAAATCTCAAATAGACGATAAAGTAACCGGACTAGATTTGGGCGCAAATGATTATCTTACAAAACCATTTGAAACTAAAGAACTGCTTGCACGTATTCGTGCCATGACAAGAACTGTGAGTGACAGTAGTTCATCGGTTTTAACTGTACATGATGTAAGTTTAAACCGTAAAACATTTGAGCTTTATACAGACAAAAATTCATTTAAACTTGCCAGTCGTGAATTTCAAATGATGGAAATGCTAATGATTAATAAGGGGCATATTATTCCTACTGAACGTTTTATGGAGAAAATTTGGGGTTATGATAGCGATGCTGAGATAAATGTTGTGTGGGTGTATATCTCTTATTTGAGAAAGAAGCTGACACTACTTGAGAGCGACGTCAAAATTAAAGCCACAAGAAATACAGGATATTCATTGGAGGTTTGATATGCTCAAAGAATTGCAACGTAAATTTGTTGTGCTTACAACCGCAATAAGTGTAATTGTAATGCTGTTTATAGCAGTGTCTATTAATGTGGCTAATTATCTATCTATTATGAGCAACGCCGATGAGGTATTAGACCTGTTAGTGCAAGGCGAATTAAAAATGGGTGAATCTTTTAGTGATCGTGGACCATTTCCTAGTGAGATTGCTTTTACAACCAGATTTTTTATTGTAAGAACAGGCGATGACGGCGAAATAGACCATATCGACACAAGAAATATAAGCTCTGTATCCTCTGAACAAGCAATGGAATATACTATTCTTATAAATACAAATGAAACGAGTAGCGGAACTATAGATAATTTTAGATATATTAAAACAGAGAATCATTTGGGTTATTCTTGTTTTTTTCTTGACATAGAGCAAGATTTAATTCGTTTTGAAACTTATTTGTATTATTCAGTGCTAATTTTTATAGCTGCTATTATTTCAATATTTGTTTTGTCACTTTTATTATCTAAAAAAGCGGTAGCGCCTATTGCTGAAAGCCATGAAAGACAAAAAGGATTTATTACAAATGTTAGCCATGAGTTCAAGACTCCATTAGCGATAATTAAGGCAGATTGTGATGTTATTGAAATCGATAACGGCGAGGGAGAGTGGACCCACAGCATTAAAACGCAAATTACAAGGCTCGATACACTTGTTGAAAATCTTGTTTCACTTACAAAACTCGATGAAAAAAAACAGATAATAAAAACAGATTTTTCTCTTTCTGATGCTGTATTAGACACTATAAGCGAGTTTTCTGCAAGCGTTAAAAGGTCAGAACTAAATTTAGCAATTTCTATAGATAAAAATGTCACGTATAATGGTGATGAAACATTGATACGAAATTTAATATCGATACTTATCGAGAATGCAGTTAAGTACGCTTTGCCATATACAGATCTTAAGTTAAGGTTGAGTTTAATGGGAAACAAAAAGATATTTAGCATAGAGAATGCCTGTGAAGAATTAGAAGTAGGAAAACACAATAACTGGTTTGAAAGATTTTACCGTGGCGATAAATCCAGAAACAGTGGGACAAAAGGTTATGGAATAGGTTTATCTATTGCTAAAATGATTTGTGATTTGCATTCTTCTAAAATTTTAGCTGAAAGCAAAACAGGAAAAGAAATAATCATAACCGTCGTTTTTTAAAGTATGTTTAAGCTTTATATTATATAATCACCTTGCAATGAATTGTGAGGTGATTTTTTTGCAGCAAGAAACAAAAGAGATGGATTTTTACAAAGAACATTATTGTAAATTTGAAGAGGCAAAAATAAAGATATGTGGATTAATCTACAATGAGTGTAGCCAAAACATTGAACATGTAAAAGTTAGGATTAAATCACAGGAAAGCGCAAAGGCGAAATTAGAAAAATTAGGCTTTGATAAAACTTTAGAAAATGCGATTAATAATCTTCGAGATATTGTAGGCGTGCGTATAGTATGCAGGTTTTTAGCAGATGTTTACACGGTTGCCAACGCAATTAAAAACAATACTGGTGTCAAGCATATAATAAGTAAAGACTATATAAAATATCCTAAAGAAAATGGTTATCGCAGTTATCATGTTATTTTAGAAATAGAAATTGATGGAAGATTTCTTCCTGTAGAAGTTCAAATAAGGACTATTTCTCAAGATTCTTGGGCAAGTTTAGAACATAAAATGAAGTATAAAAAAGAAATATCAAATGCGAAGATGATTAAATCAGAGCTAAAAAGGTTATCAGACGAGATGGCATCTGCCGATGTATGTATGCAGACATTAAAAGAGCTGATAAATAATTCTGAAAATTAGTTTTAAATTTTAAAGTAAAATTAAGGTTAAGATAATATAATATACTTGTAAAATATAAAAGGGAGCGATATTAATGACACAAACAAATTTTAAAAGGTATGAACTAAAATATATTTTGACAACTAGTCAACATAAGAAACTTTTAGAAATTATGCCAGATTCTGTAAAACTTGATAGTTATGGCAGACATAAAATTTCTAATATCTATTTTGACACAGATGACTATAGAATTATTAGACATTCTTTAGAAAAGCCTAAGTATAAAGAGAAACTTAGAGTGCGTTGCTATGGAGAGCCTAATGAAAACACTACTACTTTTATAGAACTAAAGAAAAAATTTAATGGTGTGGTTTATAAAAGAAGAGTGTATTCAGAACAAAAGAAAGTTATTTCTTACCTATGCAACGGAACAGACACTGTTGAACATTCACAGATACTTAGTGAGATAGATTATTTTAAAAGGAGTTATGAAGATATAAAACCTAAAGTATATCTATCTTATGAGCGTGAGGCATTTTTTTGTACCGACGATGATAATTTCAGGCTTACATTTGATTTTAATATAATGGCAAGAGATAATGACGTTTCACTTTATAGCAGTGAAAATGACGTGCAGGTTTTATCAGACGATTATGTTTTGCTAGAAGTAAAGACCGTTATGGGTCTGCCAAATTGGTTCTTAGAATATTTAAACGATAACAATATCTACAAGACATCATTTTCTAAATACGGTACAGCATACAGGACATATTTTTTACCACAATTTTTGAACAGCTTAAGGAGGACTTCAAATGTTTGATGAATTATTAGGTAGCGTTTTTTCAGATACAACCACAACAGCAAGTATTGATATTAGTGATTTTCTAATTTGTATGTTAACTGCCATAGTTCTAGGTGTTTTTATGGCAAAGATGTATTCGCTAAGGACAAAAAGTACAAAGAGTTTTGTTGTAACACTAGCGTTGCTACCACTAGCGGTAACAATGGTTATTATAATGGTTAATGGCAATATTGGAGCAGGTGTCGCAGTAGCAGGAGCTTTTAGCCTAGTAAGATTTAGATCAGTTCCGGGAACGGCAAAAGAGATTGTTTCAATTTTTACAGCGATGTGTACAGGTTTAACCATTGGTATGGGCTATGTAGCATTTGCGGCACTTTTCGCCGTTGTTGCTTGTATGTTCTCTTTAGTTCTAAACATAATAAATTTTGGTGAAGAGAAAAATAATAACACACGTACACTTCAAATTACAATTCCAGAAAACCTAAATTACACAAATGTGTTTGACGATATTTTCTCTAGCTTCACTAAAGAGGCAAAATTGATATCTGCTAAAACTACAAACATGGGTAGTTTATTTAAGCTAAGCTATGAAATAGAGCTTAAAGACGCTAAAGTTGAAAAACAATTTATAGATGAACTTAGATGCCGAAATGGCAACCTAGAAATAGTAATAGGAAAGCAAGAGATATATGTAAACGGATTATAAGAAAGGACAAAATATGAAAAAATATTTATTGGTTATAATAGCAATTTCGATGCTCACATTAACTGCTTGTTCAGGTGAGGATGTAGATATAGTAGATACTTCATCGCAAGATAATGCAGAAAACATGTCAACTACAACTTCGACTAGTTCTGAAACTCTCAGTTACCCTAGTGAAGATTATACAGAGGAATTAGCAGAAAGTGAAGCTTATGTAGATGGCGATGAAATATTAATAACAAATAGTGGAACTTATGAGTTTACTGGAGATTATAACAGTAGCACTATAACTGTAAATGTAAATAAAGACATAGATGAAGGCGTTGTATATATTCTTCTTAATAATGCCAACATTGAAAGCGAAACTGGCACTCCAATAAATATTATAGAGGCTAAAGATGTTGTTATTGTGCTAGAGGGAGACAACACTGTAACCCAAGGAGCGATAACTACAACGGATGAGGAATTTCCATCTGCAGCAATATATTCAAAGGCAGATACAGTTATAACAGGCGATGGCAGTTTGAGTGTCACTACTGAGTACCGAGATGGAATAAACAGCCGTGACGACCTTATAATAGAGAGCGGAAATATAACTGTAAATGCTGTGGAAGACGGAATTCTTGGCAAAGATTTACTAGCAATAAGCGAAGCTAGCATTACTATAGATGCAGGAAAAGACGGGCTTAAAGCTTCAAATGATGAGGATTTAGACAAAGGTAACATAATTATTGAAAGCGGTGATTTTTATATCACAGCAGATAATGATGGAATATCCGCCGAGCAGATTCTGCAAATTGATTCAGGAACTTTTGAGATTTACTCTGGTGGTGGATTTGTAGAAGTGCTTAATGAAATTACTATGGGAGAGGGCTCTGGAAACACTGTGTCTGCAACCGATTTGCTTGAAGATAGCATGAAAGGTTTAAAAGCTAATGACATTATTATCAATGGTGGCGATTTTGAAATTTCATCATATGAAGATACTGTACATGCAAACAACACTTTAACTATAAACAGTGGAACTTTTGAAATTTTATCAGGTGATGACGCATTTCACGCCGATATTGATTTAATTATTAATTATGCTGATATCACGGTTATAGATGGATATGAGGGAATAGAGGGTTCTACCGTAACTATAAATGGTGGAGATATAAGTGTTAACGTGCTTGATGATGCGATAAATGCTAGTAGTGAAGACGGTTATGTAAGAATAACAGCCGGTAGTATCTATTTAAAATGTCAAGGAGACGGAATCGACTCTAACGGTGACTTGTTCATCTCGGGAGGAGAGATTGTCATAGAGGTTAATGCAATTTATTCAGGTGGCGACAGCGAACTTGATGTTGATGGCATATATGAGCTTTCTGGAGGTAGCGTAACTGACGAAAATGGAAATGAAGCCAGTTTAACTGATATGGGCGGTGGTCAAGTTGGCAGACCAATGCCAGGTGGCAGATAGTTTTAAAAATATAGGTGTAGAAGTGTCAAGTACTATTGGCACTTCTATTTTTGTATTCTAAGAAAGTTTAAAATTGTA
This sequence comes from uncultured Eubacteriales bacterium, assembly GCA_964369225.1. Classification (GTDB taxonomy): domain Bacteria; phylum Bacillota; class Clostridia; order Oscillospirales; family Acutalibacteraceae; genus SIG603. The sequence goes on along the minus strand of CAYJER010000011.1, from coordinate 28,779 downwards.
TTGAAAAAAATCTTTAAAAGTAGTACAATAGTTAATATAATAATTAAGGAGTAATTTAATGCCAAAAAAAATATATTGCGTAAAAGTTGGTAGAAATACAGGTTTTTTCGGTACTTGGGACGAATGCAAAAAGCAAATAGATGGTTTTTCGGGAGCAGTCTATAAAAGTTTTACCAGTCAAGCAGACGCTGATTTATATATGAACATAAATAAAAAGCCTGAAAAGGTTTTTGCAGATAATGAAAAAGCTGTAGCTTATGTTGATGGAAGCTACAAGCATTCAAGCCGTGAATTTTCTTGTGGAGCAGTGCTTTTTTACGACGGTGAAGAAAAGCATTTTTCAGAAAAATTTTCTAACCCATCAATGGCAGAGATGAGAAATGTAGCAGGGGAGATCATGGGTTCTGTTACTGTAATTAAATACTGCATCCAAAAAGGAATAAAGGCGCTAGATATCTATTATGACTATGAAGGTGTCGCTAAGTGGGCAACTGGTGACTGGAAAGCCAACAAAAAAGGAACTCAAGCATATAGAGATTTCTGCATGAAAAGTGAAAAGGATATTCAAATCAAGTTTGTTAAGGTTAAGGGGCATTCTGGCGATAAATATAACGATTTAGCAGACGAATTAGCGAAAAGGGCGTTAGGGATAGTATGAGAAAAATTTTGATAATAAAAACAAATGATAGCGGGCAAAGACTAGATAAATTTATGACAAAAAATTTTCCAAATTTGCCACAGTCTATACTTTATAAGGCGATAAGAACTAAGGATATTAAGATAAACAAACAAAGATGTGAAGCAGCTCAAAAGTTATCTGTGGGTGATGAACTATCAATGTTTCTGCACGACGATTTTTTACAGCAAAAACCTAAAGAGTATGACTTCTTAAAAGCACCAAAAGATTTAGATATTATATATGAAGACGAAAATGTAATGTTGCTAGATAAAAAGGTAGGTCTGCTGGTTCATCAAGATGAAACATATCATTTTGACTGCTTAATTGCCAGAATACAGCACTATCTTTACAATAAAAAAGAGTACAGACCAGATGAAGAAAATACATTTGCGCCTGCGCTTATTAACAGAATAGACAGAAACACAGCTGGCATTGTAATGGCTGCGAAAAATGCCGAAACACTAAGAGTTTTAAACCAAAAACTTAAAGACAGAGAAATTGAGAAATTTTATCTTTTAATTGTGAGTGGCATTCCTCAGGTTAAAGAGGCAACACTTAAAGACTATCTTGAAAAAAATGAGAAGCAAAACAGGGTATATATATCAAAGACTCCTAATAAAAACACTAAGACGATTCTCACTAAATACAAAGTTTTAGAAGAAAGAAACGACAAGGCTTTATTAGAAGTCGAGCTTTTAACAGGCAGAACGCATCAAATTCGTGCACATATGGCAAGCATTGGACACCCTATAATAGGTGACGGAAAATATGGTATAAACAAGATAAACAAAAAATTGGGTATTAAATATCAGGCGTTGCAATCGTATAAACTAAAGTTTAATTTTAGTGAGGATGCTGGAAATCTAAACTACTTAAACGGTAAAATATTTAAGTCGAAAAACACGTGGTTTAAAGATTATCTTGACATGAAATAAAGTCGCAAAAAATAATGTAGGTATGGGTATTACCCAGACGAGCCTCTTAGGAGTGCTGATGTAGGGAACGGTCAAGCCCAACAGGTGTTGATTAGAAATATTATTGTAGTATCTTGTGTCAATTAAAACTTTACATTTAATCATGTAGGGGACGGGTTTTCCGTCCCGTGGGTAGTTAGCTAAAACAGCTAGTTTTTTCGGGACGGAAAACCTGTCCCCTACATTAATTTGTACGTTTAACGAATTTATTATAAACAAAAATACTAAGAAGCATCACTGGTCTTGCTAACTACCTACTAGCATTTGTAAACTTTTGGATGACACAGAGTAGTAAGGGCGACCACACAGGGTCGCCCTTACCACAATAAGTGCTAATCACCTTACAAGCCTTAAACCCTTTGGGTATTTATTCTTAAGGCTAGAGTTAGAAGCCTTACCAAAACCTAAGACAACCCCTTCTACAGCCACAGCGGTGTAAAAGTTAGTGTCGCAAGGTATCTCTTCGCCGTGTAGATATTTATTAAGTAGTGGGTCGTCAAGTTTAAAATCAATCAAATTTTTGCAATTTTCAGGGGATTGAACCGTAAACAAGTTATGTGAAGGTTCAATCCTTTTAGATTTTATCTCGCCTAGTTCAACGCCTGCCCTTAATACTTGCAGATTTTTGATGTCTGGTAAATTATTAGGAAGAATTATAAGCTTGTCTTTAACTGTATGTATTTTATTTTGCAGTTCATCTTTAAAAAGCTTTGAATAAAGCTCACTAGCATCTTTATTAACGCTCTTTGAATAATCAAACATCTTAGCAGTGCTTTGGTTTTCAGAGAGCCTTTTAAATTTCGCTACAAAATGCCCCTCGCCACCATCCATAGGGTATACCCTTAAAGTTCCCATAGATTTTCTGCCAAAATTCACATCTATCTCACAAAGTTCAAAATCTTTGTTGTTCTCTAAAAACTTAAAGCAAACATCTTCGTTTTCTTCTTTTGAAAATGTGCAGGTTGAATAGACTAAAATTCCATCTTTTTTTAAAGCTTTTGCGGCAGAATTTAAAATTTGCTCTTGCCTTAATGCACATGCCTTTACATGTTCGAGCGACCATTCGTCTATTGCTTCAGGATTTTTCCTAAACATTCCCTCGCCTGAACATGGCGCATCAACTAATATTTTATCAAAAAAACCTTTCAATTTTTCGCACAATACATCTGGATACACACTAGAAACAACAGCGTTTTTAATACCCATTCTCTCAGTGTTAGAAAGAAGAATATTCGCCCTGTTTTTAACTATTTCATTAGACCATAACAGCCCTTCACCGTCTAAAAGACCAGCGATTTGAGTGCTTTTTCCACCTGGAGCTGCACATAAATCAAGTACTTTATCCCCTTTTTGAGGGTCAAGCACTGTCACAGCAGAGGCGGCTGACGGCTCTTGAGAATAGAAAGCTCCAGCCATATGTAAGGGCATATTTCCAACTTTTTCGGTGTTTACTACATAAGAATATGGAGAAAAATCTGTCTTGATAAATTCTTCAAAACAGATTTTTACTTGTTCCTTAGTTGCTTTTAATGGGTTTACTCTAATTCCTTTTAAAGGCTTTTTTTCATACGAATGAATAAACTCGTCATAGTCTTCTTTTAAATATTCTTTCATTCTTAGTTTAAATTCATTTGGGAGCATTCTTTTTTGCCTCTTTCTTTACTAGATTTAATAATTCCCTTAATGTTTTATCATCATTTGTTCTTGACTTAAATCCCTCGCCTGTAATCTCATCAACTTCACCTGTGATCACAAAGGCGTTTGTGTCTATATTTCTTATAATTTCATGTACTTTGGAGACTTCAAGTCCTCGCACTGCACACATTATAACTTCGTTTTCTGAATTAGTGTATGCACCTCTTGATTTTAAAAAGGTGACACCTCTTTTAACTTGTTGCATGATTGCGGTGGCGATTTCTTGTTTTTTTGAGGTGAATATAAAAAATATCCTACCTCTGCCAACATCAAAACCGTTTAATATTTTGTCTATGACTTGAGTTGCAACGAACACAACTATACAGGCATATACTCCGCTTTCAAGACTACCAAAAACTATAGCCGAAAGAACAATAACAAAACCATCGCTAGCAAAAATGAGTTTTCCTATAGAAATATGCTTGTGTCGTCTACTAATAATGTTTGCAATTAAGTCAGATCCGCCCGTAGTAGCACCCCTTAAAAAGAAAAGGGAAAGACCTAAACCTTGAGTTACTCCGCCTAAAAGCGACACAATTATTGGGTCGCCTCTATAAACAGGAACAAAAACAGTTGTTAAGTCAACAAATAAAGACGTAACAACTATTCCTATCATGGATTTAACAACTAGTTTATATCCAATTTCTATAATTGCCCAAATAACTATTGGGGTATTTAATAATACAATCATTACACCTATAGGTGTGCCAAATGCAAAATTAAGCAAAGTGGCAATGCCTGTCATTCCACCAGGTGAAATATTATTAGGAGCTGTAAAAGAACTTACAGAAATTCCGTAAAGAATAGAACCTATAGTGTATGACAATATATCTAATAAAAGTGTCTTTGTCCTCAAAATTGTTCACCTCGATGATACAAAATTAAAAGAGAAAGTGTAATTGTTATTGTAGGGGATGGTCTGGGCAGACGTGCCTAGTAGCAAGTTTAGCCATGTAGGGGCGGATAATATCCGCCCCTACATTAATTTGTGCGTTTAACAAATTAAATTTTACCCCAAAATCATAAGAGACCCTCGCCTACAATTATATATTTAAGTTGTAGATTCCCACTGTGTGACTATAATTTCAAAAATCTCTTGAAGCCTTGATAACTCGCCCTTAAGATATAAGTACCCAAAAAGCACCTCAAAGCCTGTAGAGGCATGGTAGTCCGCAACAGAAGAATTTTTAGGCACATGTCCTACTTTTGCATTTCTTCCTCGTGTATAGACATCTTTCTCTTCATTAGTTAATATGTCCAATAAAACTTCATTTATTATACGTGATTGAAATTCACAGCGAACCATGCCTACACTCAAAGAGTGCAGTCTTTTTACGGTTGAATTAGCTTTTGTAACTAGGTATTCTCTTACAAAGGCTGAATATATGGCGTCGCCCATAAAGGCTAGAGCCAAGGGGCTCATCGCCTTTAAATCTACTTTTTTTTCTAAAAATCTTTGCAATATGTCTCTCCTTAGTTTACAAAATCAAATTCTAGGCTGTACATGCTTACTGTATCGCCCTCTTTAATTCCTGCATCACGCAAAGCGTCAATAACGCCTGTGTTAATAAGTACTCTTTGGAAGTATTGTAGTGACTCGTAATCATCGAAATTAACTGAACCGATTAATTGTAGTAACCACTCGCCCTCAACAATATATACATCGTCGTTTACAGTGATATTTACTGTATTTTTAGTGTAATCTTCTAAAGGCTTCATTATTTCAGGTTCTGGCTCGTATCTTACTATAGGAGGTAATTTAGACAAATTCTCCCAAACACATTTAAGTAAGTCATCCACACCGTGGCGAATAGCAGCCATCATAGGGAAGAACTTATATCCCTTTTCTTCCACATAATTTTTAAATTTTTCTACTGTTTCATCGTCTGTAAGGTCACATTTATTTCCTGCGACTATCATAGGTCTTTGAGATAATTCCTCGTTAAACTTTGAAAGCTCGTTGTTGATAATTTCAAAATCTTCTATAGGATCACGACCCTCGCTGCCTGATACATCTACAATATGAACTAAAAGTCTGCATCTTTCTACATGGCGTAAGAATTGATGACCTAAACCAATGCCTTCCCATGCGCCCTCAATTAGACCCGGAATATCTGCCATAACAAATGAATTACCCTCACTCATTCTGACAACACCTAATACAGGTGTAAGGGTAGTAAAATGATAGTTAGCTATATTTGGCTTAGCCTCGCTCACAACTGAAACTAGTGTTGATTTTCCAACATTTGGGAAACCTACTAGTCCAACATCTGCTAAAAGTTTAAGCTCTAGTTGAACCTCTATCTCTTGACCTGGGTTACCTGGTTTTGAAAACCTAGGGGCTTGTCTTGTAGGAGTAGCAAAGTGGCTGTTACCCCAACCGCCTCTGCCACCTTTAGCTATAACTTTTGGCTCTTTGTCAGACATATCAGCAATTATTCTGCCTGTGCTTGCGTCTTTAATAAGTGTGCCTACAGGAACTTTTATAACAAGATTTTCAGCGCCTTTTCCATAGCAACGCTTGGCTCTGCCTTTTTCGCCATCAAGAGCGTTATATTTTCTTTTATATCTAAAATCTGCCAATGTTGACAAATGTTCATCTGTAGCAAAAATGATGTCTCCACCTTTTCCGCCGTCTCCGCCGTCAGGACCTCCTGCTGCTACATATTTCTCTCTATAAAAAGATACAGCACCGTCTCCGCCTTTGCCTGCTTTTAAATTGATTTTGGCTAAATCTATAAACATATAATACTCCTTATTAATAAAATTCTTCTTTTAAACTTCTTGAAAACAATATTTCAAGACCATCTTTAGGATTTCTGTTTTCGTATAAAACTGAATAAACCGCATCGCATATAGGCAAATCAACATTTACTTTTTTACCTATAGAGACTAAAGCTTTTACAGTGTAATAACCCTCAGCTAGTTTTTCGTAAGGTTCACCCTTAATAAATTTCTCGCCGAATAACCTGTTTTGGCTGTGTTTCGAGAATACTGTTGCCTCGTAGTCGCCTAAATGACATAGACCATAGGCGGACTGCTCATGTCCACCAAGTTCTCTTATAAGTCTTGCTATTTCTCTAGTTCCCCTAGACATCAACGCACCCTTTAAACTAGAGAGCTTAAGCCCATCAACCATACCGGCGGCTATTCCAATAACATTTTTAGCTGCCGCTCCAATTTCATTTCCGATTAAATCGCAGCCATAATAAAAACGTATAAGGTTTGAAGAAAACATAGAGATAAGTTTTTCTTTAACTTCATCGTCGTCGCTGTCTATAACCATGCAGTTGGGAATACCTGCCTTGAATTCTTGAACGTGACCTGGACCTAGCCAGACTGCAACTTTGTTGTCGTGGCTTAAATGCTCTTGTGCGACTTGTGAAAGTCTTTTCTCGCTGATAATCTCGATACCCTTCATGCAAAGAACAAAGGTTTTGTTTTTTGGCGAATATTCTTTAATGTTTAGCATTAAATCTCTTAAAGATTGTGAAGCTACTGAAATAACGATAATATCATTTTCTAAAGCAACTTTTAAATTATTGCTTGTTTTAATATTTGGGTTTTCTTCTTTTGCTTTTTTTAGTGAAGTAGAATTTTCTCTACCGTAAAGCAGAGTGTCAAAACCTATACTATTTAAATACCACGCAATAAAAGAACCCCAACGACCTGCACCAATTACTGTTACTTTCATCTGTTCCTCCTGTTAAATGGAATTAAAAGTATTCTTTTTTCGTTTTTAATTACTGAGATTAACCCCAGAACAAGCATAGTGAAAATATAAAGCCAGACTACAGATGTTATATAGTTAAGAACCACGGCAACTCCGAATATAGCTTCAACCCTTAATAAAATTTCTGCTATTATAGTTAAAGTTAGCCACAAAATTTCAAAACAAAATAATGCCTTGCCTTGGCTGGTGTGAAAACTTAGTAGTTCTTTTTCTTCTTCCTGTAAATTTATTGAATTCAGTTTTTTCACAGAAAGAAAATGTAAAAACGGAATATATGAAAATAATAATGCTGATTGTAGTTTGTTTTTTTGCATTAATGTCACTCCAATACGATAAATACACTTATAGTTATCATACCATATATGTTTTTAAGTGTCAAGCAATTGAGAATTATATATAAAAGTTTAAAATTTTACAATTTCTTAATTGCAGTATTAATGAAAAAGGTGTATAATTATACGAGAAATATATTAAGGATGTTTTAAATGCTAAAATTTGGAGACAAGAGATACAATAGTCTTGCCTTTTACTATAGATTCTATGGAATAAAAGTGCAAAAGGCTATAATAGATATAGGTTCGACTTGTCCTAATATAGATGGAACTAAGGCTTTTGGTGGCTGTGTATATTGTGACGGAAAGGCATCGTATTTTTCAAGAGGAAGTCATATCCCAATAAGTGAACAGTTAAGTCTTGAAACTCATAGGATTTACTCCAAATGGAAAGATGTTAAAATTCTTGCGTACTTTCAAGGTGGAACAAATACCTATATTGCAACAGATAAATTAAGAGATTATTGCGATGAAATATTATCCTATGACAATATTTATGGAATTTCAATTGCTACTAGGCCAGACTGCTTATCAGAGGATATGTATGAGTTTTTAACAGATTTATCAAAGAGGACAAATCTTAGTGTAGAACTAGGTTTGCAGACTATACACGATAGCACAGCTGAAATTATTAATAGGGCGTACAAGTTTTCTGTGTTTGAAAGTAGCTTTAAAAGGCTTAAAGCTTTAGGAATAAGAGTTTGTGTTCACTTGATAAATGGTTTGCCTTGTGAAACTACAGAAATGATGATTGAAACGGCAAAGATTATTGGAAGCTTAAGACCAAACGCTGTAAAGATACATTTACTGCATGTTATAAAAGGCACAGCACTTGCTAAGACTTATATGGACGGCGGATACATTCCAATGCAGATGGATGAGTATATCGACACAATAATAAGTCAACTAGAATTTTTTTCGCCTGAAACAGTTATAGAAAGACTTACAGGCGATGCAGATAAAGAAAAGTTAATAGCTCCTTTGTGGAGTAGGGATAAGCTTAGAGTTTTAGGCACAATTGAGAAAAAAATGAAAGAGAAAAGTACATGTCAAGGCATGAAATTTGAAGGGAATAGTAATGAATAACATTTTAAAATTAGTTACAGATTTTTTACAGGAGAAAAAGAGATTTCAAATAATCACGGCTTGCCTTTTTGGAGTGCTACTAATAACAGGAATATACTACATGTTTATAGCTGAAAATTTAAGCTATGCAGACTTACCAGAAGAGATTGAGTATGTTCAAGTAGATGATATTAGAAGCGGTCTAGTTAGTGTGAAGAAATTTGATTTTCCGATAAGCACATTAGATAGAGAAGATTTTACTGTTGAAGACGATGGAAGAATAAGTTATGCTGGTGAAGCATATGTGGGAATAGATGTTTCAGAGCATCAAGGTGAAATTGATTGGGCAAAGGTTAAGGCAGATGGAATTGAATATGCTATAATAAGACTAGGTTTTAGAGGAGCTACAAGCGGTGACATTTATCTTGATTCTAATTTTGTTCAAAACTTAAATGGAGCGATTGAAAACGACATAAAGGTTGGTGTTTACTTCTTCTCGCAGGCTATGAGTTTGGAAGAAGCTAACGAGGAAGCAAGTTTTGTGCTTGAAAACATAAAGAATCATCAAGATGATATTGCGTATCCTATAGTGTTCGACTGGGAGCAAACTGAGTTTGAAGATAGAAGAACTGAACACGCTAATGGAGACGATGTTGCACTTTTTGCAAAAGAATTTTGCGATAAAATAACTCAAGCAGGATATGAGGCGAATGTCTACCTAAACAAAAGTTTTGGTTATAATTTTTATGACTTAGACGTTATAAATGAATATCCGTTATGGATTGCTGAGTATGAATTTGCACCGAGTTTTTATTATTACTATACAATGTGGCAATATAGCGACTCAGGTGTTGTAGATGGAATTTCAGTTCCTGTTGATATGAATTTGTCGTTTAAGAATTACGGTTAAAAAACTAAAATTTATTTAGATAAAAAAATTAGGGGCGGTTTTAAAAACCGCCCCTTTAAACTTATAAAAAACTATATTTGAAAATTTTTAATCAAAAAATCCGCAAGGATTTTCACATAAACTTTTTACTACTATGCGAAGTACCAGTTAGGCAAGAGTTCTAGTGAATTTATGTGATCGAGTGTAGTTGGTGCGCCTGAAAGAACTGGGTAAAAGTATATAAAAGAGATGAAATTCAAAGCTACAAATGCAATTATAGCTACTTTTATTACCTTGCTTTGTCTTGTGTCATATAAATATTTAAATGCAAATATCAGTGAAATAATAATAAACGGTACTGCATTAAAGTAGTGATATACAAAGGTTAATCTTGAAACTAATACCCACGGAAGATATACAGACATAAAAGCTACTACTATAAAGCAAAGTTCTGCTTTTTTATATCTTATAGCTTTGTAAATTACAAAGATTAATCCTATCAACGCAGGCCACCAAAGAAGAGGATTACCAAAGGTTGATATAGTGCTTGTAAGGCCTGTACCCTCAAAGTTTCTAGTGACAAAATACCAAATATTTCTAAGTGACAACGGCCATTCATACCACGGTGAAGCAAAATAATGTTCTGCTACTAAATCAGAATGATAATCATACATATGGGTTTGATATCCAATAAAGCTATTAAATGAATTATTTATGTTGTGCGGAAGTGTAGTCAAAGGTAGAAAGCTTAAGTAATAGACTATAAAAGGAATTATCAAGAAAAATAAAATACAAGGAGCTACTAAACTTAAAATTCTACTAAAGACAAACTGTCTGTCTTCTGCTTTAACATAGCTATGAATTAACTTTGCAAAGAATATAACTGCTAGTCCAACACCAGCATAAGCGCCTGTCCATTTAGAGGCGACACCTAGTCCCATAAACAAACCGCTTAGGGCTAGTGGCAACATAAATGAGCTAAACCTATCTTTTTCAAAGTCTTTTTGTATGAAAATTAGCATTGCATCAAACATAAGCAAAACAAAGAACACAGAATAAGTGTCGATTGTAGCTAGTCTTGTCTGTGAGAAGTGCATAAAATCAAAGGCGAAAAGCAGTGTTCCACATGCTGCAAAGAAAGTATTTCCGAATAATTTTTTTATCAAATGATAGAATATTGGAAGCATTAGAACTCCGAACAATGCGCCGGCAAATCTCCAGCCAAACGGATTCATTCCTAAGATATTTATAAAGAATGCCATTATAAGTTTGCCTAAAGGAGGGTGAGTATTTTCGTATGGCTCTACCCCTAAAATATGCTCATAGGCGGTTCTGGCGTGATAAATTTCATCAAAATAGGTTGAATGTCTGTAGTCGGGATACAATGGTACTGCATCTTGTTCATCGGTTATAAGTTTTGCATTTTCATCTAAGGGAGTTACTTCTAATATACTTTGTCCGTCGGCTGAACGGAATGCGATTTCATTTAAAATTACATTGTTGTTAGCGGATATAATTTTAACATATCTTGCAGTTTCAGTAACTGGAATTTCTGTCCAAGCGTATACAGATAGATTTTCTATTTTTGCGATTTCTCTGTAGTTTTCGCCGTCGTCAGATATCTCTACAGTGAAATTAGTGTTTACAATAGGAGTGCTATTTTCAGAGGCAACTATTCCGCTTAAGGCAATAATGGTATTAAAGTCTCCGTCTACCTGAATTACCGCAGCGTCAGCAGGTTGTGCCAACCAAGTGGTATTTGCAGTTGTAGTAGCACCTAAATTCCAGAATGCAAAAAATGAATAGAAAACTGTGATTACTAGAGCTATTATAACATCTAATCGGGTGATTTTTCTGTTGCCTAATTCAAAATTATAGGTTGATTTTTTTATCATAATTTTTCCCTTTAAAGATTTATATATTTTAGTTTCAGCTATAAACATAACGAAAACCAAATAGAAAAAAGAAATAGTGTGTAGGAGTGATATAATTATCACAATTGGATCTTTAGGGCTTAAATAACTAGTGTTTAGTATGTATATATTGGCGATATTGAGCAGACTAGTGACAGAAAACGCCGAATAAGCTATTAAATATCTTTTGTTATTTTCAAATATATAAGAGAATAAAAGAAGCACAACTGTTGGAACTAAATATCTTTCGTGCATATTAGGTGTAAAAGTGAACACGCTAGCCATTAAAAATGCTGCCGCCGTGAATATATTAGTTTTATTTTTTAACAGATAATAAAAAGAAGCTAAACTTGCAATAACAGGAACTGTGTATGTCAGAAAGAATGTTTCCAAATATGAAATAGGCAATTCTACAAAATTAAGCCCAAATAACGCAAAACCGTTATAAGCGTTTACAGAATAATGGTGGAAATATCCCATGCTACCACTGTAAACTTCAAGCAAAAATTCATAGCTAAAGTTTTGACTAAACGGAAAAGCTAATATTAATACTGTGGCTACAGTTGCGCCAAGTCCAATTAAAAGCTCTTTAAATTTTTTGTTTACTACTGTGTAGAAAAAGTAGATAGGTATAAAAATTAACATTTGTGGTTTGAACAACAGGCCAATTCCACAGAACACACCCGCTAACAGAGGTTTATTTCTCTTTAAATAAATGAAAGAAATTATAAGTATTAGGGCATAAAGTGTGTCAACTTGTCCCCAGATGCTGCTGTTCATTATAAATAAAGGGTTTAGAGTCATTGCCATTGAAAGCACTAGAGCGTTTGTTTTCCCTGTTCTGTTTTTTGCTAATTTATATACCATAAATGATATTGCCATGTCTGCTAGTATAGACGGCAACTTTATTAGGAAAGTATAAATAGCAGAGTCATAACTTAAAGAAAACAGATTTTTTATGCTATCTATCACCGATAAAATGTATAGATAGATTGGTGGATAATCAAGATAACTATGATTTTGATAATACACATTGTTTATGCCAGAAGTGTTCATTAGATTTCCCCACGACTTAAACAGTGAGATATCCACACCAAAGCCATCGGTAAAATATGCAAATAAAATTTTTATTATTAAGGCAAAGGCAAAACATGAAATTAAAACAATTTTAAAATTTTTAGGTTCATGATCCTTTGAAAATGGTTTAAACACAAATATAAGAAAAATAGTTACAAATAATAATGAACTAATTACAGCGCTTATCATACAAGTCTCCTTACAATTTTTTAATTAATTATAACATAAGTGTAAAAAAATATCTACAAAAAACTAAAATTAAATTGTTAAATTTACTTTGACATATTTCCTAAAATGTAGTAAAATATTGTTAGCGTATTTTAATGATAAAGGATGGTATTAAAATGGAAACTAAATTTTTAATGGGTAATGAAGCCATTGCCATGGGTGCTATACATTCAGGTGTTGACTTCGTTTCAGGTTATCCCGGAACTCCGTCTACTGAAATTCTTGAGGCAGTAGCTAAATATAAAAACGATAAAACATATGTAGAGTGGTCTGTAAACGAAAAGGCAGCTCTTGAGATTGCCGCAGGCGCTGCATATTCAGGCGCTTATACTCTTGTAACAATGAAACAAGTTGGCTTAAATGTGGCGGCGGACCCGTTAATGAGCCTTGCTTATATAGGAATAAAGGGTGCTATGGTAATAGTTGTAGCAGATGACCCAGGTCCTATCTCGTCTCAAACAGAGCAAGATACAAGACAATTTGCATCATTTTGTAAGTTACCTGTGTTTGATCCATCTTCGCCAATTGAAGCGTATGATATGATGTTCGATGCCTTTGAGTATTCACATAAATATCAAACTCCTGTAATTTTAAGATCGGTTACAAGAGTATGTCACGGCTATGCAATGGTAGATATGCAGGCACAGCAAAACGAGAACAACAATATAGAGTTTATAAAAGACCCTAAGTGGACTATTTTTCCACGTCTTTCTTATCAAAATCATATTAAACTTGAAAATTTAAGAAAAGAGCTTTCTAAAGAGTTTTCTTCATATAAATATAATATAATCGAAAACGGTACTAAATTTGGTATTGCGACATCTTCAACTTCTTACGCTTATACCAAAGAGGTTATCTCAAATGTAGAGGATAAACCTACAATATTCAAAGTTGGAACTCCTTATCCATTCCCAGAAGACAAGGCGGTAGAGTTCTTAAAATCAGTGGATGAAGTTTTAGTAATAGAAGAGCTAGAACCAGTTATCGAAAAAGAGTTGATTTTCCTATGTGGAAAATATAATTTAAATACAAAGATAATGGGTAAATACACAAGTGATATGCCTGTAGCTGGTGAAAATTCTGTAGAACTATTAACAGAAAAATTATCACAATATTTTGCGGTAGAAAAAGCTACACAAAACGCATTAGACTTGCCTGAGCTACCAATTAGACCGCCAGTTCTTTGCGCAGGATGTCCACACAGAGCGTCATTCTATGCAGTAAAAGTAGCGTCAAAAGGAATGAAGGCTGTGTATTCTGGTGACATTGGTTGTTACACTTTAGGAAATGCTAGTCCTTTAAACATGGTTGACACATGCCTATGTATGGGCGCTGGAATTACAATAGCTCAAGGTTTAAATGTTGTAGAACCAGACACACAAAATTTTGCATTTGTTGGAGACTCAACATTTTTTGCTTCTGGAATTACAGGAGTAGTAAATGCTGTATACAACAAAAACAATATAGTATTGATAGTGCTTGATAACTCAACCACTGCAATGACAGGACATCAACCTCACCCAGGTACAGCTAAAACAATGATGGGCGAGATATCAGAGACAATAAGCATTGAAAAAGTGCTAGAGGCTCTTAATGTTCACAGCATACAAACAGTTGATCCGCTAAACTTTAAAGAGTCGGTTGACGCTGTGAAAAAGGCTATGGAGCATAAATCTGTTTCAGCAGTTGTGTTTAGGTCTCCTTGTATTGCGGTTGTAAAGCCAAAGACTAAATATGAGATAAATGAAAAATGTATCACTTGTAAACAATGTATAAAAAAATTAGGTTGCCCAGCAATCTCATGCGACGATAAATCAGTTTATATTGATAAATCATTATGTTATGGTTGCGGACTATGTTCACAAATATGTCCTGTGGATGCAATAGTAAAGGAGGAAGTATAATGATAAACTGTCTACTTACAGGAGTTGGAGGACAAGGAACTGTACTTGCCTCTAAGATAATTTCACAAACAGCAATGAACCTTGGAAACAGGGTAAGCACAGCCGAGACCATAGGTATGGCTCAAAGAGGCGGAAGTGTTATAAGCCATGTTAGAATTGGCGACGATGTGTATTCTCCTTTAATAGCTAGAGGAACTGCCGATGTTATAATTGCATTTGAACCATCAGAGGCAGTAAGGGTTCTGCCTTACCTTAAAGAAAACGGGACATTAATAGTTAGCGATAGGGCAGTTCAACCTGTAACCGCTTCGCTTTCAGGCAAGGGTTATGATGTTCCTAAAATGCTTGAATTTTTAAAGGAGAATGTAAAGAGTTTAAGTATTGTAAATGCGGATGAAATCACAAAAAAATGTTCAAGTGCAAAGGTTTTGAACATTGCACTTTTAGGTGCAACTCTTAAGACTAATTCATTAGGTATGAGTTATGAAGATGTTTGTGCAACAATAAATACAAAAATACCACAAAAATTTATTGAAATGAACATGAAGGCTTTAGATTTAGCCTTTAACGGAGGGGAAAATGAATAAAACTCAATTAGGAATGCTAAGAGACATGATTAAAAACCTAAAGCAAATTGAGGGTGGTTTTTACGCAAAGAAATTTGCAGATGTTAATGTTGATGAATTAAACACAAAGGAAGACTTTGAAAAACTAGCTTTTACAGATAAACTAGAATTAAGAGAAGCGTATCCTCTAGGATTGCAAGCAGTTCCAGACGAGCAAATTATAAGAATACATTCTTCAAGCGGAACTACAGGAACTCCAGTAATTATTCCTTACACTCAAAAGGATGTTGACGACTGGGCTTTAATGTTCAAGCGTTGCTATGAATTAGCTGGAATGACAAACCTAGACAGAGTTCACATTACACCAGGTTATGGGCTTTGGACAGCTGGTATAGGATTTCAATTAGGTGCAGAGCTTTTAGGAGCGATGACTATTCCTATGGGTCCTGGCAACACTGATAAACAATTACAAATGATGCAAGACATGAAATCTACTGTATTGTGTGCTACATCTTCATACGCTTTACTTTTGGCAGAAGAAATTGCTAAGAGGGGCATAGGAGACACTATTAAGCTTAAAAAGGGTATTATCGGCTCTGAAAGATGGGGCGAGAAGATGAGAAATCGTATCTCAAATGAGCTTGGTGCTGATTTATATGATATTTATGGTCTAACAGAAATTTATGGACCAGGAATTGGAATTAGCTGTGATGCAAAAGCAGGCATGCACTACTGGGATGATTTTATTTACTGTGAAATTGTTGACCCTAAGACAGGTGAAGTTCTTCCGAATGGTGAAGTTGGTGAACTAGTTATCACAACTTTACAAAAAGAGGGTGCGCCACTTATTAGATACAACACACATGACTTAACAAGAATTATCGAGGGTGACTGCACTTGTGGTTGCAAATATCCTAGAATTGATACTCTAGTTGGCAGAAGTGACGACATGGTTAAGGTTAAGGGTGCTATTATTTACCCTAGTGTTGTAGAAGATTTAATTAAGAATATCCCAGGAGTTACAAGTGAATACCAAGTAATGATAGATCACTTAAACGGAAAAGATATATTTACTTTGTTTGTAGAAAAGGCAAAAGATGCAGATGCAGAAATTCTTGAACATTTAATAATTGACATATTTAAGCTTAAAATTGGCATTATGATTAATGTTAAAGTTGTAGAATTAGGCGACCTACCACGAAGCGAGAAAAAAACAAAAAGAATTTTTGACAACCGCTACTAACCCGGTAGCCCGGGTGGGCAAGTCGCACACCAAGCTAGTGGGGATTTGAAGATTATCGCCTGCGTTGAGGTTCTTGTTGTTTTTTTTAATCAATTTAAATGCTTGATTGTAGGGGAGGGTCTCCGTGCAGACGTGTTGATTAGAAAATTCCAATGTAGGGGCGGATATTATCCGCCTTAAAAGCCCGTTATTTCATCTAAATTTCACAGGCGGATAATATCCGCCCCTACAATATATTAACAATTTTTTTAAAAAGTCTTAAATCAAAAAATCCGCAAGGATTTTCACATGAACTTTTAACTATTCATTTTTCACTCTTCGCTAAAGAAAAGGAGCAATTATGGCTGTAATTTGTTGGGACTTTGATGGCACTTTAGCCTATGCTCCCAGTATTTGGAGTAAATCCGCATATAAATCGCTGTGCGAAACTATGCCAGAAAACAAAGTAGATTACCAAACTTTAAGAGAACTCATGTGGTATATATATCCGTGGGATACTCCTTACGATGAAAATTCTCGTGTTAAAGGAGAACAGTGGTGGGATTACATGAATGAAAAATTTGCAGAGTCCTACATGAAAGTTGGTATAAAAAAAGATATAGCCATAAAGGCTATGTCTAAAATTAGAGCAATGATAACAAACCCTAAAAACTATGAAGTCTATGAGGATGCAGTCGATACACTGATTGAAACTAGAAATAGAGGACATAAAAACATTTTGCTCTCTAACAATTATCCCGATTTAGAACAGGTGGTAAAAGCATTAGGAATAGCAGAATACTTTGAGTATTTCATTGTTTCTGGAGTACTAGGATATGATAAACCTAGAATTCAAATATTTAATAAGGCTTTTGAGCTTTATCCTAATGAGACAGAGTTTTACATGATAGGTGACAATCCGCATGCAGATATATTAGGCGGAAAAAACGCTGGAATGAAAACTATTTTAGTACATAGAGCATTTGACAAAAATGCAGACTACTGTTGTGAAAATTTAAGTCAAGTTCTTTCTGTGTTAATGGAAAATTCATAGTAGTTTTTTATTATAACATATATTACGTAATGTTTGTGTGTTATAATTGAGAACATATTTAGAGTTATAATTATGAGGTACATATGAAAACAATTTCTGTAGCAATTCCTTGCTACAATTCAGCTGCCTATATGGGCAACTGCATTGAAAGTCTATTAGTAGACTTAGACGAAGTAGAGATAATCATTGTAAACGATGGTTCTACCAAAGACAACACAGCAGAGGTGGCTGAACAATACAGGCAAAAATACCCTAACATTATCAAGGTTATAAATAAAGAAAACGGTGGACATGGTTCTGCTGTTAATGCTGGCATCAAAAATGCAAGCGGTAAGTATTTTAAGATTGTAGACAGCGATGATAAGGTTGATCCTGTTACATTCAAAAAGATGGTTGAATTTCTTAAAACTTCTAATGTTGACATGCTTCTAACAGAGTTTGTATATGACAAAGTTGGGCAAAAAAACAAAAAAATTATGAAGTACAATTCGGCTTTACCTACTGGCAAAGAATTTACATGGGACGACATTAAATGGTTTAACCCTGGGCAATACATTCTAATGCACTCAATTGTGTATAAGACTTCTGTCTTAAGAAAGTGCAAACTTAGTTTGCCTAAGCATACTTTTTATGTAGATAATTTGTACGCATATATTCCTTTACCATATGTTAAAACAATGTACTATTTTGATGAGCCTGTATACTATTATTATTTAGGTAGAGACGATCAATCGGTTAGTCCTGATGTTTTAATTAAAAGACTAGATCAACATTTAAGAGTAAATAAGCTTATGTTTAAGGCTCACGACCTTGATAAGGTTGAGAATAAGAAGCTAAGCAACTACATGTATAAACATCTTACACTTCTTACTTCAATTTCTCATTCACTATGTCTTAAAGAAGGTAGTGCTGAAAAAGTAGAGATGAAAAATGATCTTTGGAACTACTTGAACAAAATAAACATAGAAATGTATAACAAGCTAAGATACAGAACTTTTTTAGGACATTTACTGCATGTTAAAGGTTCTTTTGCGGTAAAAGTTAATGTGTTGGTTTATACGGCAATACAAAAAATGTGGGCATAATATTTCAAACTAGGTTAAATTAAAATTTAATCTAGTTTTTTTATGCAAATTAAATAAAAATATCAGAATAGTTTGTGCATTTTGTTTGTCGAAATTTGTAATATCGCTTTACTTTATAAAACAATGTGTTATAATATAACAGGTAGTGAACGAACTATTACAAAATTATTAATAAACAGGAGTGATTTAATGTCGTATACATATTTATTAACATTATGTATAATACTGATTTCAACGAAATTTCTAGGTGTTTTAACAGGTAAACTGCATATGCCACAGGTTGTAGGAGCTTTATTAGCAGGCCTACTTTTAGGACCAGCTGGGTTTAATGTAATACACTCGAATGATTTATTTACACAGTTAGCAGAACTAGGTGTTATTGTTATTATGTTTAGCGCTGGTATAGAAACGAGCATAAGCGACCTTAAACACTCTGGTAAATCGGGATTGTTTGTTGCCATGATGGGTGTTTTAATTCCAATTTTACTAGGAACAGGAGTTACTTTCCTGTTTAATCAAGATGGAAATATACTAGAGAGTATTTTTGTAGGAACAGTGCTAACCGCTACTTCTGTTAGTATAACTGTAGAAACTTTAAAAGAGATGGGTAAACTTTCAACTAAAGTTGGTAACACTATTTTAGCTGCCGCCCTAATAGACGATATTTTAGGATTAGTCTGTTTAACTATAGTCACTAGCCTTGGTGGTGAGGGCGTAAACATACTATTAGTATTATTAAAGATTGTTCTTTTCTTTGTGTTTGCAATTGTAATGGGATTTGTATTCAATAAATTTAGTAAGTGGTATTATGTAAGAGTTAAAGGCGTAAACTTACACAGATTTCCAGTAATTGCGTTTGCTCTTTGCCTGTTTATGGCATGGTCTGCTGAGGTAGTTTTTGGTGTTGCAGATATCATAGGTGCTTTTGCAGCAGGATTAATTGTTGCTACAACTCCTAAGGGTAACTATATTGAAAGTAAGTTTTCTCCGCTTTCATACTTGCTTCTTACCCCAATATTCTTTGCGAATATTGGACTAGAAATAACTCTGCCTGAGATGAGTGGAAGAATTATATTGTTCAGCGTTCTATTGTTGGCAGCGGGAGTACTCTCAAAACTAGTAGGCTGCGGAGTTGGTGCTAAGCTTAGTGGATTTAGCAAAAAGCAATCTTTACAGGTAGGTTTAGGAATGGCATGCCGTGGAGAGGTTGCACTGATAGCAGCCAACAAGGGTTTAACTATGGGAATTTTACCAGAGGAATTTTTTGGCCCTATAGTAATTTTAGTTGTGAGCTGTGCTATATTCACTCCAATACTTCTAAAACTTGCATTCCGTGGAGACAAGGCATACGAGGGTATGCAGGAGAGCTTGCTTGTTGACAACTATCAAATCAGTGAGAATATTGATATTATAGCTGACCGTTTAATTCAACAAGAATCAAATAAGAGAAAAGATAATAACAAATAAATTTAAAGACCTGAAACCAATGATAAAGCAAATGGTTTCAGGTCTATTTTTATTGTTGTATGGAAAAACTAAATTTGATAAAAATTGTAGGGGAGGACACAGAGACCAGAAGTGCCTATTAGGAAAATTTAGCCATCTAGGGGCGGATATTATCCGCCAAAAAAGTCCGTAATTTCGTCTAAATTTCAGATGCGGATGATATCCGCATCTATATTAATTTGTACGTTTAACGAATTAGATTTAATTCCATAATCGTAAGAGGCACGTCTGCACAGAGACCCTCTCATACAATCAAGCATTAAGTTGACTTAAGTTCATAGCTATGATGATTGAGTCCCCAAAATAAAATTGAATATTTTATTCGCTTGAAAGGCCAACTCTTTGAGGCTTGCAGACATACACAGTACCTAAATTTCTTAGTTGTTGTTCTAACTGCGATGTATCTGTAGATTCTTCAAACAGGGCAAAGGCTGTCGAACCGCTTCCACTCATAGAAGTCGCCATAGCATTTTCGGTTTGCATAACTGCCTTGATTAAAGATACTTCAGGTATCATCAAAACATCATCAAATCTGTTTGAGATGTTTTCTGCTATTGTTTTTAGGTTTTTAGACCTAAGTGCCACAAGTAGAGATTGAGTTCCAAAAAAGTTGTAGCTAGGATATTTATCTGAAACGGCATAAGCTTCTTTGGTGTCTACGCCTGCTTGAGGTTTACAAAGAATTAACTTGCAATCAGGAAGTGGGGGAGAGTCTAGCAAGATTTCCCCTACACCCTTACATCTTTTCGTTCCACCCACCAGGCAGAAAGGCACATCTGCTCCTAATGATAGGGCAAGATTCATCATTTCATTATGAGAAGTCTCTACCTGGAAAAGCTCTACTAAACCTTTTAAGACTGCGGCTGCATCGGCACTGCCTCCGCCAAGGCCTGCCTGAATTGGAATATTTTTAGTTATGTGAATGTCTACGCCCATGCTTGTTATATTAAAGTTTTTTAAAAAAGCCTGTGCAGCCCTGTAGGCTATATTTCTCTCGTCAGTAGGAAGCGGAATTTTAGCACAGGAAACTTTAATATCACAGCTTTTGTTCTTTAATATTTCTACTCTGTCATAAAGATTTATGCTCTGCATGATTGAATCGAGATCGTGATAACCGTTATCTCTTTTTCCAGTAATATCTAGGCTTAAATTTATTTTTGCATATGCGTTAATAATTATATTAATCATTCCCCTCTAAAATCTTAGAAATTTTTTTACATCTATAACGTGTATAGGACACATCTCATGGCAACAAAAACAACGAATACAATGTTTGTAGTTAATTGTTGCTTTTCCATTTTCAATATCAATTGTATTTACAGGGCATGATTCTTTACACTTGCCACAGCCAATACATTTAGTAGTCTTAATAACAGGTTTTGAGCTAGTTAGCTTTCTTGCAAAACCTTGCAAAATTCTAGGAAGTCTATCTATAAAATCAAGCGACTTACTTTGTGGCTGTAAAAAATCTTCTATAATAAATTCTTCTAAAGTATCGCCAACTATTTTAAGATTGTTATATGACTTAACACAAAGGTCTCTTTTTATAGCGGCATTAAGCATTGAAACTTCTGAACTTTTCATACTAGCTATGGTTGTTCCAACAATATCTAAAGCATAAGGGTTTTTAGAGCTAATAATTGCACCACAAAATCTAGGATTTCCTCCTGTTGGGCCATTCCCCTCCATAACATAGACAGCATCTAATATAGAAAGATTAGGTTTTACAAGCTCGCAAAGGTCTACTAGCATATTAGAGAAATCTTCAAGTTTAGTAAATCTTGCGTGAAGTTCAGGTTTCATAAGCCCAGGAACAACTCCAAAAAGATTTTTAACCGCACCGCTAAACATTGTCATGCAGTGCGATTTAAGTTTTGCTATGTTAATTATATAGTCGGCATCGATAAACGGCTCTACAATATCAAAAGATTTACACACCATATATTTATCAAAATGTACATTTCTGTGTTTGCAGTCGGTGTAAAGTTCAAATCCGTGTTTTTCGGCAATATCGGTATAACCAGTAGCCGAAAAGATATTTTTCATTATAGCACTGTTGTAAGGGCCTCCGCTACTCTCTGCAATTAATACATTGGCTCCAAGCTCTTTAACTATCAGCCCTACCGCTGCTGTGACATTTGGGTTAGTAATAATTACAGAGTCAGGTTTTGAGCGGATAACTAAATTTACTTTAATAACAACAGTGATATCTTTTTTTATTTCTACATCAAGTGCCTTGAATTGTTCTCGTATAACTTTTTTAATCGACTCGATATCATAAGTTTCTACTCGGTTTATAGCGACTATTTCCATTAAATTTTAAGCTCCGATAGAAATTCTTCCATTCTATTTAATGCCTCTGTAATATGCTTTAAAGAATAGCAGTACGAAATTCTTACAAAACCTTCACCGCTTTCTCCAAAGGCATTACCAGGAACAATGGCTACTTGTTTTGAGTAAATTAATTTTTCGCAAAATTCTTCAGAGTTAAGCCCAGAAGATGTTATACATGGGAACACATAAAATGCACCCTTTGGCTCAAAGCAGGTTAAACCCATTTTGTTAAGTCTATCGATTATATAACGTCTTCTTGTGTCGTACTCGTCTTTCATCTTAGCTATGTCTTCATCACCGTTTTTTAAAGCTTCAATTGCTGCAAATTGTGATGTTGTAGGGGCGCTCATTATAGCGTATTGATGAAGCTTAGTCATTACAGATATAATCTCCATAGGACCTGCTGCGTATCCCATACGCCAACCAGTCATAGAGTGTGATTTTGAAAATCCGTTTACTACAACAGTTCTCTCTTTCATGTCGGGCAGACTAGAAAAACAGCAATGAGGCTCTTTGTCATAGCTTAATTCACTGTATATTTCATCGGATAAAACTAGTAGGTTATGTTTCTTTACAAGTTCAGCTATAGGCAGAAGCTCTTTTCTTGTCATTGTAGCGCCGGTTGGATTATTTGGGAAAGGCACTATAATAGCCTTAGTTTTTTCTGTAATATGCCTTTCAAGCTCCTCTGGTGTTAGTTTAAAGTCGTTCTCTGCCTTTGTATTAATTACAACAGGCACACCGCCAACCATTTCTACAATTGGAACATAACACACGAAAGACGGTTGAGGAATAATAACCTCATCGCCCTTTGAAATAGCAGTTCTAATAAATAGATCAATAGCCTCTGACCCACCTACTGTTATCAATATGTCGTTGTCGCCATCGTATTTTACGCCATAACGTCTATCAAGAAAATTTGAAACCTCGTTTCTTAGTTCTTGATATCCACGGTTAGGACTGTATCTAGTTCTTCCCTTTTCAAGCGAGTCGATAGCTGCCTCTCTTATATGCCAAGGGGTGAAAAAGTCAGGTTCTCCAACGCTTAAAGAAATAACGTTTTCCATCTCGTTTGCTATATCAAAAAATCTTCTTATGCCAGATGGCTTTATGTTTAATGCCGTCTGACATAACAATTTGTTGTAATCAATCACTAAAACTACTCTCTCTTTCGTCAATTTCTTCAAACTCACTTATCATTTGAGTATTGTTTTCTTTGTATTTTGTGAGTATAAAATGTGTTGCAGTAGAAAGAACACCTTCAATAGTAGCTAAATTTCGTCTAACAAACATTGCGACTTCTGCCATTGTTGGGGCTGAAACCATTACAGATAAATCGTATCCACCTGACATAAGGTTTAATGAAGTAACCTCTGGGAACTGTGAAATTCTCTTTGCAATGTCATCAAAACCTGTGTCTTTTTGAGGAGTTACCTTGACCTCAATCAGTGCCATAGTATAAGGAATATTGCAGTTATCCCAATTTATAACGGTGTTATATCCTTTAATAACATTTATTTTTTCAAGTTCTTTGATTTTTGAAGATACTTCCGACTCTGTAGAACCTAGCATTACAGCAATTTCCGCATTTGTAAGCTTTGCGTTATTCTCTATCAGTCTTAATAATTTTTCTGTGTTCATAAGTTTACCTCTCATTCAATATTGATAAGTGTTTCTTTTCTTTGTTTATAAACGGTTATATATTTAAAACCGTTTCTTAAAAGCATTTCATATGCTGTGTCAATTCCTTTTGCTAAATCGTCTGGGTTGTGGGCATCTGAGCCTACAGTTATAAGCTCGCCGCCTAGTTGTTTGTAAAGTTTTAAGAATTTTTCATTTGGCAATGTCTCACCTATTGGTTGTCTAAGTCCAGAGGTGTTGATCTCTAATGATTTTCCACGGATTATAAGCTCTTTAAAAATAATCTCTATTTTATCTATATATGAATCGAAATTTAGGCTAGCTCCATCTTTAGTTTTAAGGTATCTAAGCGGATAACTCAGGTGAGCTAGAGTATCAAAGTCGGTATATTTTACCGTGTTGAGCGCCATGTCAAAATATTTATCTAACAACATAAATGGATCATGTTTAGTTGAATCCAAAAAATAGAAATCATCATATCCGTCTAGTCTGTGAATAGAGCCTATAACAAAGTCATAATTTCTATTTTCTAAAACCTTTTTCTCGATTTCGGGGCAGGTGATTGCTTGCCCTAATTCAACACCACAATAAAGGTTAGAAAAACGCTCTTTTAGTTTCATTTGCTCAATGTAGGAGTTTTCGGCATTTATATTATATTTGAATGTGTCTTCATAATATTCATCACATTCACAGTGGTCTGCACAGGCATAGTATAAAAGATTTAAGGATTTAGCCTTTTCACACATGCTAAGTAAAGTAGCAGTAGAATCAGGTGAATGATTACTATGACTGTGAGTATCGCATAAATTGTTAAAAATCATCTATTTTTCTCCATTTCCTATTAATAGTTTAATTATAACATATTAAAATAAAAAAAGTCAAAGAAAATTTAATTAATTTTATATGTTTATAATTAAAACTTGACAAATTTTAGAATTTAAGATAGAATGTAATAAACGGGGAGCTTGTGAAGCAGGCTGAGAGGAAGCGTTTAAACTTCGACCCTAAACCTGATTTGGATAATGCCAACGTAGGGAATTTTCTGTAAAACAGTGAAATATACCTTGATTGGTGTATTTCACTTAATTTTTTGGAGGTGCAATTTTGTACACAACACAAATGGAAGCTGCTAGAAAAGGCATTTTAACTAATGAAATGAAACTAGTAGCAAAAGAGGAAAAAATCGATGAGGCTAAACTTATGGAATACATTGCTAAGGGAACAGCAATTATCCCTTGCAACAAAAACCATAAGGCTATAGTCCCACATGCAGTTGGCTCAATGCTTAAGACTAAGATAAATGTTAATCTTGGTACGTCAAGAGACTGTATTGACCTTAACATGGAGCTTGAAAAAGTTCAAAGTGCAGTAGACATGGGCGCAGAGGCTATAATGGATCTTAGCTCTTTCGGTGACACAAGAAAGTTCAGAAGACTTCTAACCGAAAAATGCCCAGCTATGATAGGCACAGTGCCTATTTATGATGCGGTTGTTTATTACCACAAACCACTTATGCAAATTACAGCAGACGAATGGATTGACATAGTTAAAATGCACGCAGAAGACGGTGTAGACTTTATGACAATTCACTGTGGAATTAACAAAGAGACAGCTGGTAAGTTTAAAAGAAATAAAAGACTTACAAACATTGTCTCAAGAGGTGGCTCTATAATATTTGCTTGGATGGAAATGACAGGAAACGAAAATCCTTTCTATGAAAGATTTGATGAAGTCTTAGAAATTTGCCGTGAATATGACGTTACTTTAAGTTTAGGCGATGCTTGCAGACCTGGATGTCTTGCAGATGCTACAGATGCCTCTCAAATTGAAGAGCTTATTACTCTAGGCGAGCTTACAAAACGTGCATGGGAAAGAGACGTTCAAGTAATGATTGAGGGTCCAGGCCACATGCCAATAAACCAAATTGCAGCCAATATGGAAATTCAAAAGACACTTTGCCATGGTGCGCCGTTCTATGTTTTAGGACCTATTGTAACAGACATTGCACCTGGTTATGATCATATCACTTCTGCTATTGGTGGAGCGATTGCTGCTTCTAGCGGAGCTTCATTCCTGTGTTATGTCACACCAGCAGAACATTTAAGACTTCCAGATATCGACGATGTTAAGGAAGGCATAATCGCAGCAAAAATAGCTGCTCACGCAGGCGACATTGCAAAGGGAGTTCCTGGAGCTTCTGATATTGACTATGAGATGAGTACAGCAAGAAAGAACCTTGACTGGGAGAAAATGTTCGACTTGTCTATAGACCCTGAAAAAGCTAGAAGATATAGAGAATCGGCTAAACCAGAAAAAGAAGATACTTGCAGTATGTGCGGTAACTTCTGTGCAGTTAAAAATATGAACAGAATACTAGATGGTGAAATTGTAAGTATTTTTGACGAATAATTGAATAATCACACTGAAGGGGAGCGCCTTGAGTGTAACTTAATGCGAGGGAGTCTGTGTTTCAGAATGAGAGGAAACTTTTAAGTTTCGACCGAATTTACTAAGAGTTATCTTGGTTTTTTCGGTTTTCCCTCGTTTTTTTATTGGGAAAACCGTTTAAATAAAATTTAAAGGAGTTTCTCAAAATGAAAAATCAAACAACAACAAAAAAATTAGCATTAGCTAGTATACTAATAGCGGTATCGGTAGTAGGCGGAGCGTTAGCAATCCCTGTTTTTGCGGCGAAATGCGCCCCAGTTCAACATTTAGTAAATGTAATGGCGGCAATAATTTTAGGTCCTTTCTATGGCGTGGGCATGGCTTTTGTAACGTCTTTAATAAGAGTTTTGTCGGGGACTGGTTCTCTTCTTGCGTTCCCTGGAAGCATGTGTGGAGCTTTATTAGCTGGTCTTCTTTATAAATACTTTAAAAAAGAATGGTTTGCTTATATAGGTGAGCTTGTAGGAACAGGAATAATAGGAGCTATGTTAGCATTCCCTATGACTACTTTAGTTATGGGCAAAGAAGCCGCCTTGTTTACATATATAATCCCATTTATGATAAGTTCATTAGGTGGAACAGTTTTAGCAGTCGTGCTAAACTCGGCACTTAAAGCTACTAAAATTATGCCAGCTACAATAGGAGGAAAAAGATAATGCTAAATATATCATTTAATAATGTTCAAAATAAAAAACCGTTAGTTCACAATATAACGAACTATGTAACAGTAAATGACTGTGCAAATGTTGTATTAGCATGTGGGGCATCTCCTATTATGGCAGACGACGAGGCAGAAGTTTGCGATATAACTTCTATTTGCAATGCTTTGGTTATCAATATAGGCACACTTAACAGTAGAACTGTAGAAAGCATGATTAAGGCTGGCAAAAGGGCTAATGAAATTTCAAATCCTATTATTTTCGACCCTGTAGGAGTTGGCGCTTCTGCTTTAAGAAATGAGACTGCGTTTAAATTGCTAGAAGAAGTGAAGTTCTCTGTAATTAGAGGAAATATTTCAGAGATAAAGTTTTTAGCTACAGGTGGCTCTAATACTCAAGGAGTGGACGCAAGTGAGCTTGACATGGTAAGCGACAAAAATATAGAAGAGGCAATTAATTTTGCTAGAGATTTTTCTATAAAAACAGGTGCAGTAATTACGATTACAGGGGCGATTGATTTAGTGGTAGATAAAGATAAGGCGTACGTTATCAGAAACGGACATCCGCTAATGTCTAAGGTTACTGGAACAGGTTGCATGCTTTCTTCTATGATAGGAAGCTATATAGGAGCTAACGAAAACATAATAGATGCAGTAGCTACAGCGGTTTGCATAATGGGTTTAAGCGGTGAATTAGCATACAAAAATCTACAAGGTTTAGGCACAGGTAGCTATAAAACTTTAATAATTGACCATATTAGTAATATGAATAATTCGGTATTGAAAGACGGTGCGAAGATTGAAAGTAGATAATAAATCTATGGAACTTTACTTAGTTACAGACAGAACTTGGCTAAACGGCAATTTGCTAGAAAATCAGGTGGAAGAAGCCATGAAAAATGGTGTGACTTTTGTTCAAATAAGAGAAAAAAAATTACAGTTTGAGGAGTTTGTGTCGCAAGCAAAAAAGATAAAGGAGATAACAGATAAATATAGTATTCCTTTTGTGATAAATGATAATATAGATGTAATGCTTGCTGTAGATGCCGATGGTGTCCATATAGGACAAAACGACCTAGAACTTAAAAAATGCAGAGAGCTATTAGGCGATGATAAAATTATCGGTGTCTCAACTCAAACTGTAGAGCAGGCGATAAATGCTCAGAAAAATGGTGCAGATTACCTAGGAGTAGGTGCAGTGTTTAGCACATCTACAAAACTTGATGCAAATAATGTAAGTTTTGATACGGTAAGAGCCATTTGTGAAGCTGTAAGTATTCCAGTTGTTGCAATAGGTGGAATTTCAAAAGATAATTTGTTAGAACTCAAGGGAACAGGAATAGACGGAGTAGCGGTAGTATCTGCTATTTTGGCGGCGAAAGAAATAGATAAAGCAACTGCAAATCTTAAAGAGCTTGTTAAGGGGTTATAAGTTCAAAAATTAAAGAGAGAGGATAGTCAAAGCAGACGTGCATATTAGTTATAACTGATTGTTGAGCATTAGAACTTAGTTAAGAGTGAAAAATGAATAGTGAAAAGTTGATGTGAAAATCCTTGCGGATTTTATAATTAAAGACTTTTTAAATAAAAATTTTGTGTTGATAAAGATAATTATATTAATATATTGTAGGGGAGGGTCTCTGTGCAGACGTGCCTCTTACGATTTTTGATTTAAAACAAATTCGTTAAAACGCACAAATTAATGTAGGGGACGGGTTTTCCGTCCCGAAAAAGCTAGTGGTTTTAGCTAACTTCCCACGGGACGGAAAACCCGTC
>CAYJER010000010.1:0-63772 GCA_964369225.1 uncultured Eubacteriales bacterium | reverse complement strand
GAGCCTGAACCTGTACCGTCTGTTACTGTTACTTCATAAGTTTGTGCCTCTGGCTTCTCTGCAAAGTTTGCAGTTAGTGAAACGTTAGAAGTCATCTCTGTGATATATACAGGGTTTGTGCTTATAACTTTACCGCTTGCATCTGTCCAGTTTACGAAATCGTAACCCTTAGCTGCTGTAGCGATAGCAGTTTTAGTAACGCCTTTTACAACGCCAGTAAAGCTGTCTGAAACCTCGCCCATGCCGTCGCCTACTGTTAGGCTAAAGTCAAATCTTGTCTTGTAAGAAGCATCAACTGAACCTGTGTTAAACTCTTTGCCGTCTTCTGGGTTTGAGAAGTCGTTATTATTCTTTGTGAACATCCAGTCCCAGATATAGCTCATCATTGTTTCATAGTCTTCAAGTTTCCAGTATTTACACCAGATATTGTAGCCTATACTTGCCTCTGTATCGTTTACGCCCTTTGTACGGTCTATGTTTATAAATGTGTTGTCAATTGTTGAGCTGTACTTACTCTTTAGAGGTTCGTCCTCTAGTGTTGCCCAAAGAAGTTCAAATCTACCGTAAGCTGAATTTGGATCTTGCCATGGAGCTGTTGCTACTGCATCATAGTTGCTTGGGCTACAAATTAGGTTTAATCCGTGAGTATACCAGCTACCTGAACCTACATATCCAACAGGTGTTGTAACATAACCCATATCTTGGTTGATAAAAGTGTTGCCTATAACGTCAACGTCACGTCCGCCTGATGATTTTAGACCCCATGAAGTATTTTCAAATACGTTGTCTACTATTAATACTCCGCCTTTACCATCGTCTAGGTAAACGCCTGAGTTTTCAACTGAACCATGAGCTACGTCATGGAAATAGCTGTTTCTGATAACTGAACCACGATTTAGAGTATCACGACCAGTGTAGATACAAGCTTGGTCGCCTGTCTTTTTAAGAACATCGAATATCTCTAAAAATTCCATTAGAGATTCAGGACCGTTAAACTGCATACCATTGTGAGGTGCGTCTGAAAGAATACAGTTTGAAACTATGTTACCAACTCCGCCCATTCCAATAGCTGGGTTGTATGATTGGTTCTGCATACTAAAGTTTGTTATGCTTGAATTTTTAATATAGTTATATCCACGCTCTAGGTTGTAAGTATCGCCACCGCCTAGGGAAATTCCGCCGTCTATGTTGTCGATATCACACATATTAAAGCCGTTAAATTTAGCTAGATTTTCTGAACTGTTGTCAATTCTTGAAAGTGTGCCTGCAATGTTTGTAATGTCGGCATTCTCGATTGAGTTATAGCTACCGCCAGAAACATTAAATACACCGTTGTTCATGTTTGCCATGTCGATGCCATCGAATGTGATGTAGTTTGCGTTAGTTATGCTGATCATTACTGTGTCAAGAACAGGAACGCTTACTTTGTTTGTATCGTCACTCATGTCTGTTCCTGTAGGTGGATAGAAGTATAGCATTAAGTTGTTTGGATCACTTAATTGGTCTATATACCACTCGCCAGGAGAACTTAATTCTTCAAAAATATTGAAAGCATAGAATTTACTCTTGTTAGCGTTTACTTCATAGTGGCTGATAAGTGCTGATTTAACCTCGTTTCCATTTATTGATTGAATTGGAACTGTTTGGTCAGAGAAAGATGAACCCCAGTAACCTAACATCCAAGCACCTTGTCCACCAGCGTTTTCAACAGATGTATCAGGGTCTATTGAAGCTTGCCATTTTGCTAGTTGCTCTGCTGTTAAGCTTGAAGATGTGAATGCAAATGTAGAGTCTTCTAGTCCTTCTACATAAGGCTCACCCCAACCAGCAATAATTGCGTCGTTTTCCCAACCTCTTGAGAAACTACCTGCCTCTGTGTACTTAGATACCTTGATTGTTCCGTCGTCAGGAGCAGTAGCATCTGGGTAACGGGCAAGTGTCATTGGTTCGTTGTTAAGTGCCATGCTGTAGTATGAAAGGCTAAAGTTTAGTCCGTCAGAGAAATCCCATTTAGAGATACCGCCAGAGCTATGTCCTAGCATTCTAACGTCTCTTTCTTTAACGCCTAGGTCTGAAACATTTACTGAATATACTTTATCTACTGCATCTGTGTGTATTCTGTCGTACATATCGCTTGAAGAATCTACTAACTCAAAGTCAGTTGCGTCAATTGTTACAGAACCGTTAAAGCTTACTACTTCGTCTTTGTAGGCTGCATACTCAATTGGAGACTCTTCTGTGCCTGAATGCTCTTCATTAAAGTTTATTGTGTCTGTAATTTGGTAGATACCTTCTCTAAAGTAGACTACTACTCCGCCCATAGGTAATGCTGAAGAGGCTATAACGTCTCTTGCTTTTTCGATTGTAGCGTAAGGGTTATTTATTGTACCGTCACCGCTTACATCGTCGCCGTCTGTTGCAACGAAAATTTCTTTACCAAACACATGTGTGTCATCACCAACTGTGATTACGCAAGTATCAGTTAGGTTTGAGCCGTCTTTAGTTGTAATTGTAAGTATAGCTGTACCATAGTTTACAGCTGTAACTAAGCCATCTCTAACAACAAATACATCCTCATTGCTTGACTCCCATGTTACGTGTCTTTCTGTTGTGCCAACAGGAGAGATAACTGGGTTAAGTACTATAGACTCTCCTACATTTAGTCTAACATTCTCTATATCTTCAACAGGCATAGAGTTGTTTGTGTCTTGTCCTGGAGCTCCCATCGCTATAATATCTGTTACAGGAGAAGAAGTTAGGAATACTGATTCTGAAACTAGGTCTACAGAATTAATTAGTATGCTGTCAGTTGCTCCACTTGTAGAAGTTACTGTAACTGTAGCCTCGCCGAACATAAATGGCTCTATGCTACCACTTGTTGTAACGCCTACTATATCTTTGCCTTCTTCATTTACTGTGTATGTTAGTAAATCAGTTGAATCATAGCTTGGGTCTTGTCCTACTATGTCAAGTAAAATTCTTTGTAGTTCATATGTGTCATAATAGCCTATATCAGCCTCATCCTCACCAATTTCAATAGAAACTGCTGGGTTCTTTTCTATTAAAAGAAGTTTGTCAAATATTGCAATTTCCTCGCCTGCTATTGCATCGAAGTTATCATGTGTAATGTCTGTCTTGATTACTATTTGTTGGAAAGAATCCATAGCAAAATCAGCCATATGTCTGCCGTCAAGAGTTAGTGTTACACCGCTATCTGGGTTTGCGAAGTCCCAACGAATTGCATAGCCATTGTTGTTAAGTCTTCTTATCTCTGTGTCTTCTGTAGTCACAACTCCGTCAACCATTTTTACTATTAATAGATTACTTTGGTTACCAGGAATTGAACGCAGACCTATACCATTTTCTCCACTTTCGTCAAGAAGCATGATGTCTGTAGTACCTGTTAGCTCTGCCATAGATTGCCATGTGATTTCGGCAATATAGTCTTCAACCGCTACAGGGAATGTATAATGTGCATATGCTGAGTGCATTCCATCTACAGGAACTGTAGTTAAAGCTGCACCGAACTTGTTATCGTATTTATCAGTTAAATTTTTGCCGTGCATACTTGCTTGCTCACCCTTTGTGAAATCACCTATAAGTGAAGAGAAAGGATTAAGTTCAGACTCGTTTTTCTCGAAGTCGTATCTTAAGTTAGCGCCTAGGCTAAAGCAGTTCTTTAGCTCGTCAACCGCTGTAATAAGTGAGGTGCTTGCATCCATTATGTCGTCATTAGCGCTGTCTTCATGTATTAACTTTGCACTAGCTAGGGCAGTTTTAAAGTTTGTCCATGCTGTAGCATCTGTGTAGTCACCCTCAAAGAAACCATTAGCTAGAGTAACTAGGTTTAATAGATTACGGTATTCCTCTGTAAAGCTGTCTGTGAACATCTCTGTGCTTCTAAGGACAGCACCTGCATACGGATTACTTCCTGCTTTAACTCTAACCATAACCATGCCAGCATCTAATTCTTTGTTGCCAACGCTTTGTGGGTTAGATGTACAAGTCATAAATGTTCCGCCACCGTCTAGGCTGTATTCATAGTCTGTAGCGTTATCGTATCCTGCAACATTTGTCCAACCAAATGTATTAGCGGTATCATCGTTTACAGGGTTTGTTGGTGCATCTGCTACATCTATTGCAACATCTTTGTTGCTAGAGATTATAACGTCATCTATGTAGTGAGTGTTTTCTGTCTTCATCCATGAGTTAAGTAATAGAATATTACTAAAGCCCTCGGCTGAAGTTGTTGCTTTACCAGATTTACTGATAGCTTCTTCTGTAGTTATAGTATCAACTAGTTCACCATCATAGTAAAGGTCAACTGAATCAGTAGCTGTGTAGTCCCACATTACTGTGTGCCAACCAACACTAGCAGTCTCGATAAATGTTTCGTGTTTACCTACTTGAATGCTCACATTTTGGTCGTGGTAGCTGCCATTTGAACCCTTGCCACCAATAGCAAAGCCTATTCCGTGGTGATAGTCGCCTAAGACTGTACCCGGCATAATGTACATTCTGTCACCTGGATCACTGCTTATATAGAACTTCATTGTTAGGTATTTATCGTTTTGTATTCCACCCGGAACTGTGTAGTTTACATTATGTGTGTAGGCTGGGTTGTTAGCATTGTTATTATATTTACCGCCTACAAAGAATGAAGATAAACCACTAGCTGAAACATCCATAGTTCTTTTAATTGTACCAGTTCTAGCAGACCAACCAACTAAATCAGCATCATCTTCAAAGTCCATGATAATGTCATCGTTAGATGTAAAAGCAACTTCATTAAAAAGTGTAGGGCTAGCTACATCTTCTGTAAGACCTTTAAGTCTAACTCCTACTTTTCCAGCCGCTGCATCAATATTGCCAATTGGTTGAGGGTTAGCGGTACAGTCTACATAGTCTGTTCCGTTTATGGTGTACTCGTAAGACAAATATTCCTCTTTGCCCTCTACAGGTGTCCAACCAAATGTGTTGAAGATATCATCTACAACAGGGTTTGTAGGTTTGTCTTCGGTCGTTTCATTGATAATTGAAACACCGCTATTTGTTTGCTCTGTAGCAAATGTTGCAGTTACCATTGAACTAGCTAACATTGCACTCGCCAAAACTATAGACAAAATTCTCTTTAGGTTTTGGGATTTCATAATAGTTCCTCCATAAATTAATTATTTGTTTGTATTATACAATATCTTAATACAAAAGACAAGACAGCAATGTAACAAAAAACGCTGTCTTATGTAACAAAAAACGCTATCTTTTAACATAGCGTTTTTGGGATTGTGCATAATTCATAAAATGTATATTGTGTTTTCTACAGTTCACACAAATCAAAGGAAAGCGATGTAGGAAATATAATCAATTGTAAAGTTTTTAATTTAATAAAGTAGTAGGGGAGACCTGTGGTCGTCCGAAAATTTAGTTAAAACCGCTAGTTTTCGGCTGCTCACACAGGACCAGACGTGTCTCTTGCGATTTTTGGTTTTAAATTAATTCGTTAAAACGCACAAATTAATGTAGGGGCGGATATTATCCTCCTAAGAAATTTAGGCGAAATTACGGACTTTTTAGGAGGATAATATCCGCCCCTACCGCAATTAATTCTAAGTGGCACGTCTGGGCATCACCTCCCTACATTGATTTTTGAAATTTTGTGAAGTTTAGCAAATTAATTTAAATCTATAATCGTGATTAACAAAAAGTGTAGCTCATTTTTGCTTGAGCTACACTTTATAGATGTTAAACTAAATTTAGTTTTTTATTTAAGTTATGTCTTGCAATAATAAATCCTGCAATTCCAAGTGCTAAAGATGGAATGCACAAATAGTAAAGCAATTCTGTGTAAAGACCTATAACTTGATCTGCTATAGTCGCTACATCCAAATAAGTTGATTGACCTAGATACATAAATGTTGAGGCATTAGATGTAAATGTGTGTACAAGTACTGCTAAATGAAGAATTTGACCTATTACATAATAGATTATATAAGCAACTATTGAAGCGCCTATCTTACTTCTAAATCTTTGTCCAATGCTAAACACAGCGTAAAGACATATTAGGGTAGAGGCAGTAGCAATAAGAGATAAGACAATAACTGCTACAAATATTTTAACAAAATCAAATTCTACGCCAGTAGTATTGTAATATGTAATCTCGCTAGGTGCTGTCGCAAAAAACACAGAGATAGAAAGCATAATTACAATGTATGTGCTTATTATCATTGTAAAACTTGTTATAAATTTAGCTAAAAGTTGCTGTGTTGGTGTCACTGGAATGGTAAAGCTTAAGTAGCCTTGTGATGAAAACAGATTTTTATAAAACCTAATAACAGGAATTATAAAACATCCTACGCCTAAGGCGATTAAGTTTGTTACATACAGTATAAGTGCTATAACTGCTACTTGAGACAAAAGGTCGTTGTTAGTAATGTCTATGTTGGATAGAATAATCATGGAAAGTGTGACTAATGCAGTTAGTGCATAAAACAGTCCCGCAATTTTGAACATGTATGCAAATTCATATTTTAAAAGTTTAATTAACATCTGAATACCTCCCTGAACAATTGGTCTATGCTCTTTTGCTCTCTTGCCCTAATATTGTCTACACTGTCATGCAGAACAATGTTTCCATAGCTTATAAATATTACATCACTTAAGATTTGCTCAATGTCTGCTATCAAATGTGTTGAAATAATTATTGAGGCATTTGGGTTGTAGTTTGCTATTATTGTGTTTAAAATATAATCTCTTGTAGCGGGGTCTACACCTGCTATAGGCTCATCAAGTATGTAAAGCTGTGCCTCACGGCTCATAGTTAAAATTAAACCAACTTTTTCTTGTGTTCCTTTTGATAAAGTTCTAACCTTTGCCTTGATGTCTATGTTTAGGTTTTGTAGCATGTGCAAGGCTCTCTCTGGTCTAAAATCTTCAAAAAAGTCTTGGTAATACTTTATTGAGTATTCTACAGTTTTGCTTTGATCTAAAAATACTTTATCTGGTAGATACGAAATTATCTTTTTGCTTTGTACTCCTATTGGTTGCCCGTTAACTAATACGGTGCCTGAATCTGCGGTTAAAAGACAGTTAATAATCTTGATTAACGTTGTTTTACCGCTACCGTTAGGCCCTAAAAGACCTATGATTTTACCTCTTTCAATGTTTAAACTAACATTGTTAAGAGCTAAAATGTTTTTGTAAAGTTTGTTTATTCCTTGAACTTCTAAAATATTGTTCACTTAAACTACCTCCTATTTTTTTTGACTAATGACTAAAGGTGAAGGGAATATAAGTAATCTTAATTCTTAATTGTAGGGAAGGGTCTGAGTGCAGACGTGCCTCTTAGCAAATTTAGCCATGTAGGGGCGGATAATATCCGCCTTAAAAGTCCGTGATTTTACCTAAATTTCTTAGGCGGATAATATCCGCCACTACAATAAGTTATAAAGTTAGTCTTTCACTTTTAGTCTTTAGCCTTTAGTTTATCTAATGTGTTTGTGAATTGAGTCTATAATTTGCTCGTCTGTAAAACCCATCTGTCTTAATAAGGCTACAAATTCTTGGGTTTTATCGTTAAGCTCTTTCGTTGCCTGTGACGCAATAAGGCTTATGTCCTCGCTTACATATCTTCCGTCACCTCTTCTTGTGTTAATTAAACCCATTCGCTCAATTTCTGTAAAAGCTCTTTGAACTGTGTTTGGGTTTACACCTGCGATTATAGATAAATCTCTAACAGTGGGAAGTTTCTCATTAGGTTTATATTTTCCCGCTACAATATCCTGCTTTATTCTCTCTGTTATCTGAATAAAGATGGCTTTATCATTTGTAAATTCCCACGCCATTTTTCCACCTCCTAAAGTATTAATGTTGTGATACAATCATACAACTTTTTGCTTGATTTGTCAAGCAATTTTTTAATTAAAGTTACACTAAAATAACTTAATAAATAATGATATTGTGTATAATATGAGATTGTTCGTCAATATTCACAAAAAATGAAGAAATATTTTTTTATGTTTTGAGGCACAAGATTTGTTTTATTTCTTTTAAGGAAATAAAAATACAATAATGTTTGTTATAATAACTTGTGAATTATTTAACATTAAATTTAATTTATTTCCATTCAAATTCAAGGAGGAAAAATAATGCTTAAAAAAATTAGTACACTACCTTTTCAAGACACACCAGAGCAAAAGGAAAAATTGATGGCTGTTATTGACAGCTTAAGAACTCAAAGTGGTGCTGTTATGACAGCTCTACAAGAGGCTCAAGAGATTTACGGCTACTTGCCACTTGAGGTTCAAAAAACAATAGCTGTTGAGCTTAATGTACCTGTTGAAGAGGTATACGGAGTTTCAACTTTCTACTCACAATTTACACTTACACCAAAGGGTAAATACCATGTTTCTGTATGTCTTGGTACTGCATGTTACGTTAAGGGTGCAGACAAAGTTCTTGACAGATTAGTTGAGATTTTAGGAATTAAATCAGAGGAATGCACAGAAGATGGCATGTTCTCACTAACTGCATGTCGTTGTATCGGTGCTTGCGGACTAGCTCCTGTTATCACTGTAAACGAGGATGTATACGGAAGACTACTACCAGAAGATGTAGATGCAGTTATAGCTAAATATAAAGGATGAGAGAGCTATCGCTAAATATATTAGATATAGTTCAAAATTCTATTAAAGCGAATGCAAGTTTAATTCAAATAAGTATTGAAGAAAATTTTGATACTAATACCATGACAATATCTATAGACGATAATGGCAAGGGTATGACAAAAGAACAATTAGAAGAAGTTACAAACCCATTTTTCACCACAAGAACTACAAGAAAAGTAGGTCTTGGTATACCTTTCTTTAAAATGGCGGCGGAAATGACAGGCGGAAATTTTGAGATTAACTCTACTTTAGGAGTAGGAACAACATTAAAGGCTTGTTTTAACTCTTCTAATATAGATATGACCCCACTAGGGGATATATCTGACACTGTATTGATAATTGTTTCTTCTAATACTGCTATAGACTTTCTTTATACTCGTGCCTTTATTAAGAACGAGGAGATTAAGTCTAATAGTTTTGATACGAGGGAAATTAAGGCTGTTTTAGGAGAAGAGGTTTCACTAAATGAGCCTGAAGTTGTGTTGTGGATGAAAGAATACTTGGCTG
Source organism: uncultured Eubacteriales bacterium (assembly GCA_964369225.1). GTDB lineage: Bacteria > Bacillota > Clostridia > Oscillospirales > Acutalibacteraceae > SIG603. Next base: position 54,602 of record CAYJER010000010.1, on the reverse strand, counting down.
AGAATATGTCGGCTGAATAAATTAATTTTCTATATTAATGAAAGGACGTTCAAATATTGAACGGATGTGATGTTTATGAAATCATTAGCAGAATTACAAGCGATCAGAGATAAAGCTAAACAAAACTTAAATGTAAGAGCTGAAAACGGATCAGGTAAAAAGATTTTGGTTGGTATGGCTACTTGCGGTATTGCAGCAGGCGCAAGACCTGTTTTAGCAGCAGCAGTTGAAGAAGTAGCAAAAAGAGGTTTAGCAGATGTTATGGTAACACAAACAGGATGTATAGGTATTTGCCAATATGAGCCTGTAATGGAAGTTATCGAGGAAAACGGCGAGAAAACAACTTATGTTAAAATGAATGCCGATAAAGCTGTTCAAGTAATTAACGACCATGTAGTAAACGGCAATGTTGTTACAGCCTATACTATTGGTGCAGTTCAAAAATAAGGGAGGATAAATATGTTTCGTTCTAACGTTCTTGTATGTGGAGGAACAGGATGTACCTCTTCAAGCAGTGAAGTAATAATCAGTAAATTAAATGAAGAAATCAAGGCAAAGGGTTTAGAGAAAGAAGTTAATGTTGTAAGAACAGGTTGCTTCGGTCTATGTGCATTAGGCCCTATCATGATAGTATACCCAGAGGGTGCTTTCTATAGCATGGTAACACCAGACGATATCCCAGAGGTTGTAGAAGAGCATTTACTAAAGGGTCGTATAGTTAAAAGATTACTATACAAAGAGACAGTTTCAGAGGATAACACAGTTAAATCTCTAAACGAGACAAAGTTCTACGAAAAACAAATGCGTATAGCTCTTAAAAACTGTGGCGTTGTAAACCCAGAGGTTATCGACGAATATATAGCTTTAGACGGCTATGCAGCTCTAGGTAAAGTTTTAACAGAGATGACACCAGAGCAATTAGTTGAGGAGATGCTAGCTTCAGGCCTTAGAGGTAGAGGTGGTGCTGGTTTCCCAACTGGTCTTAAATGGAAATTTGCTGCTGCTAACACAGCAGATCAAAAGTATGTATGTTGTAATGCTGATGAGGGAGACCCAGGCGCATTCATGGATAGATCTATCCTAGAGGGTGACCCACATGTTCTTATCGAGGCTATGGCTATAGCTGGTTACGCTATTGGCGCTACAAAAGGTTATGTTTATATCAGAGCCGAGTACCCAATTGCTGTTAAGAGACTAGAGATTGCTATTAACCAAGCTCGTGAGTATGGTCTATTAGGTAAAGATATTTTCGGAACTGGTTTTGAGTTCGATTTAGAGATTAGACTAGGTGCAGGTGCATTCGTTTGTGGTGAAGAGACAGCTCTTATGACTTCAATCGAGGGTAAAAGAGGTGAGCCTCGTTGCCGTCCTCCATTCCCAGCTGTTAAGGGTCTATTCCAAAAGCCTACAGTTCTAAACAATGTTGAGACATACTCAAACATTCCACAAATTATATTAAACGGTGCTAGCTGGTTCAAAGGAATTGGTACAGAGAAGTCAGCCGGTACAAAAGTTTTCGCATTAGGCGGTAAAATTGTTAATACAGGTCTAGTTGAGGTTCCAATGGGAACTACTCTTCGTGAAGTTGTAGAAGAAATCGGTGGCGGTATTCCAGACGGACATACATTTAAAGCTGCTCAAACTGGTGGACCATCAGGCGGATGTATCCCAGCTTCTCTAATCGACACAGCAATTGACTATGATAACCTATTAGCTATCGGTTCAATGATGGGTTCAGGCGGACTTATCGTTATGGACGAGACTAACTGTATGGTTGACATTGCTAAGTTCTTCCTAGAGTTTACAGTTGACGAGAGCTGTGGTAAGTGTATACCATGTAGAATTGGTACTAAGAGACTTCTTGAAATGCTTGAGAAGATCACTAGCGGAAACGGTACACTTGAAGATTTAGACAAAATGGAAGAGCTATGTCAATATATTAAAGATAACTCACTATGTGGTCTAGGTCAAACTGCTCCAAACCCTGTTCTTTCAACAATGCACTTCTTTAGAGATGAGTACATAGCTCACGTTACAGAGAAACGTTGCCCAGCAGGTGCTTGTAAGTCACTTACAAACTACTATGTTATTGAAGATAAGTGTAAAGGTTGTACTTTATGTGCAAGAGTTTGCCCAGTTTCTGCAATTTCAGGCAAACTAAAAGAGGCTCATGTAATTAATACTGCTACATGTATTAAGTGTGGAGCTTGTATCGACAAATGTAAATTTAAAGCAATCGAGAAAAGATAAGGGGACATTATTTATGGTAAACATTAAAATTAATAATATGCCTTATGAAGTTGAAGACGGTATCACCGTTCTTGAGGCTGCACGTCAGGCTAATATAAACATTCCTACACTTTGCTTCTTAAAAGACCTAAACCAAATCGGTGCTTGCCGTATGTGTATGGTAGAAGTTAAAGGCGCTAGAAGTCTAGTAGCTTCTTGTGTATACCCTGTAAACGAGGGAATGGAAGTATTTACAAATACTCCAAAGCTACAAAAATCAAGAAAAACTACACTACAAATGCTTCTTTCAGTTCATGACAGAAAATGTCTTTCATGCGTAAGAAACGGTAGTTGTGAATTACAAACTCTATGTAACGAGTTGGGTATTGATGATGAGTCTGCATATGATGGTGTTAAACCAGCGACAGAGAAAGACACATCTACTTTATACCTAGAAAGAGATAACTCAAAATGTATCCTTTGCCGTCGTTGTGTAGCAGCATGTCAAAATCAACACGTTGGTGTAATTGGTGCTAACAACCGTGGTTTTGATACAGCAATCGGCTGTGCATTTGACTCTAAACTAGCTGAAAATACTTGTGTTGGCTGTGGACAATGTATAAACGTATGTCCTACAGGCGCATTAACAGAGAAAAGCTATATCAACGAAATTTTAGAGGCTATTGCTGACCCAGATAAATATGTTGTAGTTCAAACTGCTCCATCTGTTAGAGCCGCTCTAGGTGAAGAGTTCGGCATGCCAATAGGCACTAATGTAGAAGGCAAAATGGCTGCTGCACTTAGAAGACTAGGCTTTACAAAAGTATTTGATACAGACTTTGGCGCTGACATGACAATCATGGAAGAGGCTACAGAGTTCCTAGACAGAGTTCAAAATGGTGGAAAACTTCCTATCATTACTTCTTGTTCTCCAGGATGGGTTAAGTTCTGCGAGCATTACCACCCAGAGTTCATAGAGAACCTAAGTTCATGTAAATCACCTCAACAAATGACAGGTGCTTTAATCAAGACTTGGTACGCCGAGAAAGAGGGCATTGACCCTAAAAATATAGTTTCAATTTCTGTAATGCCATGTACAGCTAAGAAATTCGAGACAAACAGAGACCACCAAAGTGCAGTAGAGGGTCTACAAGACGTTGATTTCAGCTTGACAACAAGAGAGTTAGCAAGAATGATTAAAATGGCTAAAATAGACTTTGTAAACCTACCAAACGAGACTTTTGACCCAGCTATGGGCGAGTCAACAGGTGCTGCCGTTATATTCGGTGCTACAGGTGGTGTTTTAGAGGCAGCTCTTAGAACTGCTGCAGATGTTCTAACAGGCGAGAGCCAAGAGAGTATTGACTACAAAGAAATTCGTGGTACAAAGAACATTAAAGAGGCTGTATACAATGTTGCTGGTATCGAGGTTAAAGTTGCAGCTGTTAGCGGACTTGAAAATGCTCACGAGTTACTAAACAGAGTTAAAAACGGCGAGGCAGATTACCACATTATTGAAGTTATGTGTTGCCCAGGCGGTTGCGTAAACGGTGGTGGACAACCTATCGTAAGCTCAAATGTTAGAAATATTACAGATATTAAGACATTAAGAGCATCAGCTCTTTACAATCAAGACGCTAACATGCCTTTAAGAAAAAGCCATGAGAGCCCAATCGTTAAGAAATGCTATGACGAATTCTTAGAGAAGCCTGGTAGCCATAAAGCTCACCACATTCTTCACACTAAGTATGTAAACAGAGGACTATAAGTCGAGGTCGGGAAGCCCCGACAGGCAATTCGCACATATAGTATAATATGAGTTAAAGCTTTATTGCCTGCGTTCAACTTTGACAATGAACTAAATTTCTAGGGGCGACCACACATGGTCGCCCCTTAAATTATAGAACTTAGTGAAAAGTTAAAATTCTTGTAATACAAAACAAATTTGTTAAAATATTGTAGGGAACGGTCTTGACAGTTCCCTACATCAGTTTACCGAATAAACACCTCTGCACTAAGACCCACTCCTACCTCAAAATGTTGTCAGAGTGCCGTAAAATTCATGAATATAGACGAATAAATGAAAGGGTATTTTATGAGCGGACATAATATATACGAATTTAAGTTTAGAGAAATGTACAAACTATATGTTGCCAAAGCCGAAAGAAAAGGAAGGTCTAGCGACGAGGTAGATGAGGTTATTGCATGGCTTACAGGCTACACAAAAAAAGATATTCACACTATAGATGTAGACATGACTGAATTTTTCAGGAATGCACCGAACCTAAATCCTAACAGAAATCTTATCAAAGGCTCTATCTGTGGTGTTAAAATTCAAGAGATAGAAGAGCCTATAATGAAAGAAATACGCTACCTTGATAAGCTAATTGACGAGCTTGCAAAGGCTAAACCTATGGAGAAAATTTTAAGAAAATAAAGTCCTAATTAACTGTGTAGTGTGATGCAAAATTCGGAATTTTAACTGATTGTAGGGGCGTCCTGTGTGACCGCCCGAAAACTAGCGGTTTCAACTAAATTCTCGGACGACCACAGGTCGCCCCTACATATAAGCATTAAGATTGATTAAATTCCCGACACCAGTAGTCTTTAGTCTTGTTTAGTCACTAATTCTATATTCGGTAGGCGTAATTCCATAACTTTCTTTAAAACTTTTTGAAAAATAACTCATTTCAGAAAAACCGCAACTAAGTGCAATATCAATAATATTTTCGCTTGTGCTTTTTAGTAAAAATGCGGTTTGCTCTAGTCTGAATTTTTTTAAATATTTAATAGGTGAAGTCTTTAAGGTCGATTTAAAACACCTTAAGGCTTCACTTTCTTTTATATCGGCGCTTTGTGCAATCTCAAACAAAGTGATTTGATTTCCGTAATTTTGGTGAATAAATGACATCATAGTTTTACAACGGATTAGCTGTTTCACCGCCTTAAAATCAATAGTTGTTTGTGCATATTTAGCGGTTTTAATAATATGTAACATGACTTTTGTTAAGTATTCTCTTGTGATAAATTCATATCCAAAATCTTTTTGAATAAAAGCGTCATGGGCAGATATAATCAGTTCGCAAATTTCGTCAGACAATAAACAAGTGCTAACAGATTTTTCACCTAAAAACTTATGAAAATAATTCTCGAATAAAGCACTACTTAAATCTCCATAAATAAACCTTGAATGAAGCACAAAAGACTTGATAATACAAGTTTTTTCGTTATAATCTATGCAGGAGTGCAGTCTACCAGAGTTAATAAAAATGCCCTCACCTGATTTAATAACGTGTTTTTCAAGTTCGCAGATAAGCTCCATCTCGCCGCTTAGAACAACAATAAGCTCTATTTCGTCGTGCCAATGATAAGGGACAGGGTGTATATTTAGGTCAAGTTGGTAAGCGGCAACAGGCAGTGCATGTGTACCTTTTTGATTTAATTCTTTATTGTTTTTATCTAATATAAGATTACAAGATATCTTTTCCATATTATCCTCTTTTGGTTAAATAATTATAATATAATGCGATTTTGTAATAGAAACAAGTATGTTTTGATGATATAATTATAACATAACAAAAATGGAGGTGCAATATGATAAGTTTAATTTTAGCACTAATTTATATATCTTTTATAAGCCTTGGACTGCCAGATGCGGTTTTAGGTTCAGCCTGGCCACTTGTAAGCAATGAATTTAGTGTTCCAATTTCAGACATGGGAATTGTGACAATAATAATTTCAATTGGCACAGTTATTTCAAGCCTTAACAGTACTAAACTTATAAACAAAATAGGGGTACATAAGGTGACCGCTTTAAGCGTTGCTTTGACCGCTATTAGTTTAATAGGTTACGCTACAAGTCCGTCATTTTTAGTATTATGCTTGTGGTCTATTCCATATGGTTTAGGAGCTGGAAGTGTTGACACTGCACTTAATAATTATGTGGCTGTAAATTTTGAAAGCAAGCATATGAGCTGGCTACACTGTATGTGGGGTCTAGGAGCTACTTTAGGCCCATACATTATGGGAATTGCCCTTACAGGTGGAATGGGCTTTAGGGTTGGTTATATAATTCTATTTGGTATTCAAGCGGCATTATCTGTAGTTATATTTGCAAGTAGTCCTGTATGGAAGAAAAAGCCTGAAAGCGCTGTAAGCCAAGCACAAAATAAAACTGCACTTTCTATAAAACAAATATTTAAAATTCGTGGTGTAAAGCAAATATCTATAGCGTTTTTCTGTTTTTGTGCAATAGAACAAACCGCTGGGCTTTGGGCTAGTAGCTACCTTGTTTTTGAAAGAGGAGTAGAAGCAGAGATAGCCGCCGGATTTTCGGCACTCTTTTATCTAGGAATTACAGTAGGAAGAGGAATTTGTGGTTTTATAGCCATGAAGTTCAGCGACAAGCAAATGATAAGGGGCGGAACTGTGATAATGGCAATAGGAATAGCTGTTTTGTTTGTTCCAGTTGGCGAGTACACAGCGTTTATAGGCCTAGGTTTAGTAGGCTTAGGTTCATCACCTGTTTTTCCTTGCGTTATACATTCAACACCTAGTAACTTTGGTGTGGAAAACTCACAGGCTATAACAGGAGTAGAAATAGCTGTTGCCAATGCAGGAATATTAATTATGCCGGCACTTTTTGGATATATAGGCAAACAAATTAGTTTTAACCTATATCCTGTATTTTTAGGTGTAATATTAATAATAATGATTTTAATGTATGAAATTATGTTAAAAAGAGTTAGAAAATAATTTCAAAAATAAATGTAAGGAAGATAATTTATCCTTATGTTTAATTGTAGGGGAGGGTCTCATAGCGGGAACTTAGTGAAAAGTTAATGTGAAAATCCTTGCGGATTTTTTGATTAAAAATTAATTCGTTAAAACGCACAAATTAATGTAGGGGCGGATATTATCCGCCTATCAAACTTAGGCAAAATCACCAGATTTTTAGGCGGATAATATCCGCCCCTACATGACTAAATTTGCTAAGAGGCACGTCTGCACTCAGACCCTCCCCTACAATGTAACATTAAGTTTGCTTAAATTCCCAACTATGGTTTTTTATAGGCACACTCATAAAAAATCCCCGACAACTTTTGTTGTCGGGGTAATTTATTTATTAACCAAATAGAACTGCGTTTACAATGCTCTCTAGGTTTTCTTGTCTTCCAGAACCTGGTAGAGCTGGTTGCCCTAGTGAAATTGCATACTCTGTTAATTCCTCTAGGCTTGTCTCGTCTGCAACAATCTTAGCGCCTATACCGCTGTTATAGCTTGAGTATCTATCAGCGATGAACTTGTCTACTCTGCCGTCTTCAATGATCTTAGCAGCATTAATAAGACCTAGTGCAAAAGTATCCATTCCTAGAATGTAACCATAGAACATATCTTCTACAGTGTAGCTAGCACGGCGATTTTTTGAGTCAAAGTTAAATCCGCCGTTCTCCATGCCGCCAGCTTTTATAACTTCATACATACACATTGTTGCACTGTATACGTCTGATGGGAACTCGTCTGTATCCCAACCTAGAAGAAGGTCGCCTTGGTTAGCATCGATAGAACCTAACATTCCGTTCATTGCTGAAACTCTTAGTTCGTGGTTAAATGTGTGTCCAGCTAGTGTTGCGTGGTTAGCCTCTATGTTCATCTTGAAGTCTTTATCTAGTCCGTGTTGTTTTAAGAAACCGATTGCTGTAGCAGCATCGAAATCGTATTGGTGCTTCATAGGCTCCTTTGGCTTAGGCTCAATAAAGAAATCACCTGTAAAGCCGATTTTTCTTGCATATGCAACTGACATTTTCATAAGTCTTGCAATATTGTCTTGCTCTAGTTTCATGTCTGTGTTAAGTAGAGTCTCATAACCTTCTCTACCGCCCCAGAATACATAGCCTCTACCGCCTAGCTTAACAACGATATCAAGTACTTTCTTAACTTGAGCCGCTGCAGCTGCGAATACGTCTGCTGAGTTTGAAGAACCAGCACCATTCATAAATCTTGGGTTAGAGAACATGTTAGCTGTACCCCATAGAAGTTTAATGCCTGTCTCGTCCATTTTAGCCTTAATGTAGTCAGAAATCTCGTCTAGTCTTGCGTTTGTCTCTGTGATAGAGTCGCCCTCTGGAATAATGTCTGTGTCATGGAAACAGAAATACTCAATTCCCATTTTTTGCATGAACTCAAAGCCTACATCAACTTTAGCCTTAGCGTGATCCATTGTTCCTTTTTCAGCACCGAAAGTTTTAGTAGCTGTGCCTGCGCCGAACATGTCTGCACCTTCAGCACAAAGATTGTGCCACCATGCCATAGCAAATGGTAGATGCTCTTTCATTGTTTTGCCCATGATAACACGATTCTCATCGTAGTATTTAAAAGCAAGTGGGTTTGTTGACTTTGGTCCCTCGAATTGGATTTTTTCAATTCCGTTAAAATAAGTACTCATAATAATTCTCCTCGTATTTTAATTAAAATTTTGCTTTATTTTGATTTGGTTTTCTACAATAAACTCATTAGCTATCTCATTCTTAACAAAGTAATCAAGCATAATCTGCATAACTTTTTTGCCTTGTACCCTTGCTTGTTGCGAGATTAAAACCTTTATTTTGTCTTGATTCATTAGCTCTATTGTTGTCTTGGTGTCATCAAAACAGACAACACTTATCTCCCTTTGAGTGCTGGCAATTGCTCGGCACACACCTAAAACTCCTGCTGCCACTATAAAAATTGTGTCTATACTAGCATTGTTTTTTAGCATTGTGAGTGTCTCGTTATAGGCTATCTCGTCATCGTCTTGGCTTTCACAAACATTTACTAGATTAAATTCGCTAGAAAGTTCATCCATAAAGCCTAAAAGCCTTTGATTATGTCCAAAAAGTTTTTTAGTTCCTTGCACTACACCGATATTGGCTCCGTTAGGTTTAATCAGTTTAACTATACCTGCCGAAATTTTTCCGCCGTTATAGTAATTTGAACCTACATAACACATTCTTTTGCAGTCTTTAATGTCGTTGTTAAGTGTGATAACACACACATTTTTATCACAAAGCTCGTTAAGCTTTTCTGATATCATTTTGTCATCGACAGGTGTTATTATAAGTCCGCTAAGCTCGCTTGGTAAATCGTGTAAAAGTTTAAGTTGCTTTTTGGGGTCATAGCCTTTCATGGTTTTAAGCACTACTCGAATGCCGTAGTTTTTAAAATTTATTATCTCTTCATTAATTTCAGATATAATTTCTTCAAAAAACTCATTTTGTTCAGAGTTTAACACAATGCCCACAACATGATTTTTTTTAGTAACTGCCAGTGCTTTTCCAGCTAGATTAGGTGTATACCCTAGCTTTTTAGCACATGAAAGTACTCTCTCTGTCTTATCAGGGCTTACTTTTCCTCGTTTGTTTAAAACTCTATCGACAGTGCCACGAGAAACGCCACTGATCTCGGCTATTTTCTTAATTGTTACAGACATTCTTGCCTCCTTTACTAGAAGTTTGCTCGAACACACATATTATATAACTAAATTGATAATTAGTCAACTAGAAAATTATTAATTTTTTTAGAATTATTTAACATTAAACATTTTAACGAATTAAAAGTTATTATAAGCTTGTATTTTTGGAACTTATGTGATATAATATATTAAAGTAAAAGATAAATTATAATTTTTTAATTTTAGGAGCTAATATGATTCTTCCTTATAGTGTTGACAAATTTGTCAAAAAAGTATTGTTTATAGGGCATGCTCAAAGAGTTGCTATGACAAAAAAATTCTTGCAAGATGTAAAAATAGCAAGAGAAGAAAAGGGTAAATGTATATTTATCTTTAATTCGCCGACTCACGGAAACTTAGGCGATCACGCTATTGCAGTGGCACAAAGGCAAATACTCGAAAAATATGTTGATAAATATCATATAGTTGAAATTACAACTGAGTTATGCTTTGAGATTAGTGATGTTGTGAAAAGAAACATTCAAAATGATGATGTATTAATTATCAGTGGTGGTGGCTTTATAGGCACACTTTGGTGGTTAGAACAAATGTCTGTTTTGAACGCTTTAGAGTTTGGTAAAAATAACCCTTTGATAATTTTACCACAAACCGTGTTTTTCAGTAAAGATGATTATGGTGCAAAGGCGCTAGCTAAATTTAAGACAAGAATAAATCAGTGTAACAACATACAAATTTTCTTAAGAGATGAAAAATCTTATAAATTTATGATTGAACAAGTAGTTGAGAATAAAGAGATTTGTCATTTGAATTGTGATTTAGTAACGTTCATACAGGCGGATGTTATCAAGCAAGACAAAAAAAATGTGCTTTTCTGTTTTAGAACAGACAAAGAAAAGCTAGAGCACAAGGCGATTGATGAAATTAAGAATAGACTAATTGAACTAGGCTATGAAATAAACTATACCGACACTGTTTTAGATCGTAAAATCTACACAGTAGAAGAAAGAAATGAGTTAGTAAAAGAAAAATTTGCACAATTCTCTAAATATAATCTTGTAGTGACAGATAGACTTCATGGAATGCTTTTTGCGGTTGTGTCTAATTCACCTTGTCTTGCATTTGACAATGTAAGCCGTAAAATTTCAGGTGTATATGACGCTACTTTAAATGCAGTGCCTTATGTTGTGTGTACAGATGGAAACATTTCATTTGATGAAACGTCGCTTGATAAATTGTTAGAACTTGAAAATGTAAAATATGATAACTCTCCTTTTGCTGATAATTATAAGAAACTTATGTCAGTTTTAGACAGCGTAATAAAATAGTTTAAGTGGAGGACGATTAATTGAAAAATGTTGAAAAATCCACACAGGCAAAAGCTGTAGCGAACATATCTTCGTCGGTTATACTTACTGTGCTTAACATTTTGGTAATGTTCTTGTCTCGTGTAGTTTTTATACACATGTTAGGCGAATATTTCTTAGGTTTAAACGGACTTTTTTCTAACATTCTTGGAATATTGTCTTTATCAGACCTTGGAATTTCTACAGCTTTAATGTTTAGCCTTTATAAACCATTGGCTGAAAATGACGAGGCAAAAATTTCAGCACTAATAGCCTTTTTTAAGAAGATATTTATAGGAATAGCGGTAGCGATAGTTGTAGCAGGTTTAGCGGTTCTTCCTTTTTTAGACTTGCTTATTAATATGGATGTAGAAATACCAAATACAGAGCTTTATTACATAATAGTTTTGCTGACTACTGCATCTTCATATTTATTTGTTTATAGGTCTATATTAATTAAGGCAGACCAAAAAAGTTATGTTGTAAATAAAATTCAAATTGTCTATAATTTAGTTAATTTTATAGTTCAAGTTTCAATTCTGTATTTTTTGCAAGATTATTTTATCTATATAAGTGCTGCTTTAGTGATGAATGTTGCAAATAATATTATATTAAACGCCAAGGCTCATAAGCTTTACCCTTATTTAAAGACAACAAAAACTACACTTACAGCGGCTGAAAAAAAAGAAGTTACAAAGAATTTTGGCTCATTGTTTTTGTATAAATTCTGTGGAACTATTCAAACTAATACAGATAGCTTACTTATAACATTGTTTGTAGGAACAGTTACAGTTGGATATTATTCTAACTATTTGCTAATTCTTTCATCGCTCACAACTGTTATAAATATAGTGTTCGAGAGCATCAAGGCAACAGTTGGAAACCTAATTGTTACAGAAAAAGATAAGAGTAGTCATTTTCACTACTATAAAATACTTGATTATTTTAACTTTTGTGTTACCTCATTTATAACTGTAGCATTTGCTGTAGCACTTTCAGATTTTATTGGAATTATGTTTGGTGAAGATTATATTTTGTCTACAACTGTTCTTGTTATTTGCATGTTTAACTTTTATAAGACCAATATACGCCAAACTATTTGGGTGTTTAGAGAGACAGCTGGTCTATTTAAAATGACTCAATATATAACTCTTACATCTGCGCTGTTTAACCTTGTTTTCTCTATAGTGTTAGGCTATTATTTTGGCTTAGCCGGAATTATACTAGGAACTGTTCTTGCTCACTTTGTGTACGCTTGGTGGAAAGAGCCTTGTATAATATTCAAGAATTATTTTAAGGTTTCAGCCATGCATTACTTTAAAACTTATATTCTAAGGTTTTTAATAATGTTGATAGCGTATTTTTCTACAGTGTTTCTCTGTTCGTTAATAGGGCTTGAGAATATGTATCTGGCGTTTGGCGTAAAAGTTTTAATATGTGCCGTAGTGCCTAATGTAATAGTAATATTGTTCACATTTAAAACAGCAGAGTTTAAACATTTACTAGAGGCTATAAAAAATAGAAATAAATAAAAATGTAGTGGCTATCGGTTAAGATAGCCACTTTGTTATTATTTAAGTTTTTCTTTTAGTTTTTGCATGTTCTGTGCTATTGATGAAATTGTGAACTTGAACATTTCATCATCTTTGCCGCTAGGGTCGTCTAGTCCCCAGTTTTCGGCGTACTGACAGGGTACGTTAGGGCAACTTACATTGCAACCCATAAATATAACTACATCTGGCTGTGGAATGTCGTCTACAGTCTTATTAAACTGTGTCTTTTCCATGTCAACATCGTAAATCTCTTTCATTAGCCTTACTGCATCTTGGTTAATTTGGCTCTTAATTATTGTTCCGGCTGAATAGCTGTCGAACACATCAGATGCCAAAATTTTACCTAAGGCTTCAGCTATTTGGCTTCTGCATGAGTTATGGTTACAAACAAAGGCTACTTTAGGCTTGCCCTCACACTTTATCTCTGGCTTATAGTTTTCATAATCATAATCTAAATCTAAACTACCGTCGTCGCCATGATAATGAATAGCTTCTACAGGACATTGTTTTTCGCAGCCATGGCAACCATGCACACAACCATTGCCATAAACAACCTTTGGTGCAGAACCATCCTCTTTAGGCTTATAAACTCCATGTTTACACATATCGTTACATGCCATACAACCTATACATTTATCATAATCTATGACAGGATACCAAGTTTGACTCATATTAATTCTCCTTATATTGTCGAGGATACCCTCGATTGATACCTTTGGCGTTTGAGTTCATTCTTGTTCTTATACATTTTTTTGTCTACATCATTGAAATGCTTGTTGAACTCGTCTCTGCTTTTACCTGTGAACTCTTCATAACCCCACGCTAGCGAGAAATAATATTCAGCGCCTCTATTCTCACGCTCAATTTTATTATTCATATTAGTAACGGCAGCTTCAATATCGACTTCTGTACAATCCTTAAGTATAGCCACAAATTCGTCGCCGCCTACCCTGTAAATTTTTCCATATTTACCAAAACTAGACATCAATATTGAGTAAGCTTTTTTAATTACAAGGTCACCATCAATATGCCCAAATTTGTCGTTAATCATTTTAAGGTTATTCATATCAAAAATAGCACACCAGAATTTTTTTCTATCGTCATTCTCGAACAGTTCTACTAATTCATGGTGATATGCTTTTGCGTTGTATCCGCCTGTAAGTGAATCTTTAAAAGAATATTCAAGCAACATGGTTTTAAGTTCATCTACAACTCTTGCTATGCTTCCCACTTCATCTTTAGTGAATAGATGATCAGGTATTTTTACGCTCATGTTTCCAGTTGTTGCAATTTCTGAAACCGAGGACTCAAGCTCTTCAAGATTACGGCTCATGCTCTTAGTGAAAATTCTCATCGATAGTAAAAGAAGAATAATTACCACTATTAACACTATTACAGACATTATCAAAGACATATTTACAGCTACTTCGTTTTCGATTAAAACTTCTTCCATTATTTGTTTTTCTTGAGCTAAATAATTGTCAACGCTGTCGAAAAAAGCGGTGGCTATAGGGGTAACAATCTGCAAGGCTTCCAATGCTAAATCATAGTCTCCGCCATCCATTTTAATATCTGCGGATAAAATCATGCTATCTTTATATTTATTTTTCTCTGTTATAATAAAGCTAAAAACTTCTTGATCTTCACCATTAAGTCTATCTAAATATTCATCCATTAAGGTGTCTAGTGTATTAAAATCCTCTATGTATTGGTCATACAAAACTTGAACCATTTCCTCGTCCTCTTGCAAAAGAATATCTCTTCCGCCAACTCTACAACGATACATGGTTCTGATTATCTCATTTAATTGTTCTGTATTCTCTACATTTTCGGTAAATACTTTATGTGACATTTGATTTATTGTTACTACAGACCAAATTGCACCTAGGCTGATCATTACAACGAACAAAACTATTAATATTTGTGTTGGTAAAAACTTTTTTTGTACTGGTGTATTTTGCAACCAGTCTCTATATTTATTTAACATTGAAAACTCCATTAGATTATAAATTAAGATATATAGTAATTATATCATACTCAACCTAAAAAATAAATTGTGTGTAAATACAAACATATACATACTATACAGGTATATTTAGTATTAATTATATATTATTTTTGAAGATATATTATTTCGTATAAATTCTAAGATAAAACGCATATAAATGTTTATGAAATGAGGTGTAGAAATGATATATAATTTGTTTGAATTGTTCTCGTCGCTGATTATGTTTGTGCTTCACGTTACTGGGGCAGGGTCGTTCCCAAAGGCGTTGTCTGCTAGTGATGAGAAAAAGTACTTAGAGCTTATGAGTAAAGGAGACTTAAACGCAAGACAAAAATTAATTGAGCATAACCTAAGATTGGTAGCTCATGTAATAAAAAAATATTATACTCCAGGAAGCGAACAAGACGATTTAATATCTATTGGTACTATAGGTCTTATAAAAGCTATAGATAGCTTTAAACCCGACAAAGGAACTAGGCTTTCAAGTTATGCTTCGAGATGTGTAGAAAACGAGGTCTTAATGCACTTTAGAAGCCTTAAAAAAAGTTCGCAAGATATATCTCTTAACGAGCCAATAGACAGCGATAAAGACGGAAACGCCTTGACAATTATAGACACAATGTATCATGATGATAATATTGTAGACGACATAGATTTAAAAATTAAGTCTGCTAATCTGTACAAATTCATAGAAAAGAATTTAATTGGCAGAGAAAAGAAAATTTTAATTTTGAGATATGGCCTATATGGACAAAAACCTTTAACACAAAGAGAGGTTGCAAAACATATGAAAATTTCAAGATCTTATGTGTCAAGATTAGAAAAAAGAGCCATCGATAAGCTGAAAGTAGAATTTAATAATTTTGATAAATTTTTATAATAATTAAAGTTCTTTTGTGAGTTCTTCAGCCTTGTTTTTAGCTTCTTTTAAGGTGGCTTCACCTTGTGTTGTTATTTTATAGTATTTACGTGTTTTTCCGTCTACCACTTGTGTGTAAGACGAAAGAAGCCCGTATTTTTCAAGATTGTGAAAAATAGGATATAAAGTTCCAGGGCTAATGTCATAGCCGTGGTTTTTAAGTTCTTCTGTCATAAAAGCACCAAAAACAGGTGCTTTTTTTGCGTGGTGTAGAATATGTATCTGTATAAAACCTAAAAAAAGTTTTCTTAAAATTGGGTCTTGCATTTTTATCCTCCGTATGTTATTATATTAATAACGAAAACCGATATCTAATTTAGTTACGTATATTATACAACAGAAAAAGTTAAAAATCAAGTGAAAGAATGGGGATTTTATGATTAAGACAAAAAATTTAAAATTTATGAATTTTATTGAGTATCCCGATATATTAATAGAAAAGAATACAGTCAATTTTTTAGTAGGACCTAGCGGTTGTGGCAAAAGCACTCTTCTAAAAATTTTTAATGCCACTGCAAACCCTAGTGCAGGAAAGGTTTACTACAATGAAAAATTACTTGATGAATATGACACTATAAAACTTAGAAAAGAAATTAAACTAATATCACAGACACCATTTTTGTTTGCAGAAACTATAAAAGAGAATTTTGTAAGCTTTAATAATTATTGCGATTGTAAAATTACAGAAGAAGAGATGAAAAAGTATCTGAATATTTGTGAGGCAAATTTTGACCTTGATAAAAACTGTGACTCGCTCTCTGGTGGTGAAAAACAAAGAGTATACATAGCAATTTGTCTTTCTATGCCATCAAATGTAATAATGCTAGATGAACCAACAAGCGCACTCGATAAAGAGGTAGCTCAAAGAGTTCTTTCTAACATAATTGAATTTGCAAAAGAGAAAACTCTTATAATCATAAGCCACGATAAAGATATAGTAGATAAATTTGCTAAGAATATAATTTTACTTGGAGGTGACGTTAGTGGATAACGCAGTTGTAATAAGCCTAATTAATTTTGTTTTGATATACATATTATTGATTATTGTAAGCATAATCATGAAAATAGCAAAGATTAAACAAACTAAACTACTTGTAATTGCAAGCATTAGAATGACATTGCAACTGACAATTGCTGGCTACATACTAATGTATTTAATAGAAAATCCATCGGAGATATTAGTAAGCCTTTATATTGTTGCAATGCTAGGTTTTGCCCTTAGCAGAATTTTCTCTGTTAATAAGGGGCTTAACAAAAAATTTAAGTTAATTATAGCCTTAAGTCTTATAAGTTCGGCATTGCTGATAATCCTTTTCTTTGTTGGAGTGGTAATAGGACAAAACGTGTTTAACCCACAGTATATCATACCTATTAGCGGAATGATTTTAGGAAACGCAATGACAGGAATTTCTTTAGGGGTAAAGTCTTTTATGGCTAAAATAAAAGAATCAAAACTTCAAATTGAAACCTTACTAAATCAATCGGCTACTCCTAAGAAAATTTTGTTGCCAATGGTAAACTCTGCACTAGAGACAGCCCTTTTGCCTACGCTTAATTCAATGTTAGGAATGGGAATAGTCTCACTCCCAGGCATGATGACAGGACAGATATTATCAGGCGAATTACCAACAAATGCAATTGTATATCAAATATCTGTGTTAATTTGCATTTCTGCCGTAGTTTGTTTGTCTGTTTTTATGTCTCTTTATTTAGGATACATGACACTATATAACAAAAAAAACCAGTTTATGGTATAAACAGAGAATACAAATTAAAACTTTCATCTTTCCTTGACAAAGAAAATAAAATAATGTAGAATTAAGTAGAATAATAGCACATAGGAGAATATGAATGTTTAACAAAAAAAAATACGATAAAGATAATGATTATAGCTATGGATATTCACGTGGCTTTTTCGCAAGAAATGCGGCTATTATATTCCAGATATGCGTAATATTAGTAGCGGGCGTTTTTTTGGCATTTGTTTTATTATTTGACTTTAGTAAAATAATGCCTTTGCAAGAAAGTAGTGAAATGCCTATCGTGAGTAGTCAAGAAGAATCTTCACAACAAGAAACCGAAAGCTCACAAGAACCACAATCAAGTGTAGCACCAACGCCTACACCGGAACCTGAAAAAACTCAAACTATCACAGACATGTCTGAAATAGATATTTCTACAGATGGTATAGATTTTACACAAGGTGTATTTAGCCTAGATGGCATGTTCCCAGACACAATATTGACTGAAACAGAAGACGCAGGAGACGACTATATCAGAGACATAGTTTTCGTTGGAGAGTCAACTACTTATGGTTTAATGTTCTATGATATGTTGCCAGACAGTGCAGGAAAAGAGCAAGTTTGGACACCAACTAGCGGAACTTTAATGCTGACAAATGCAAACAATGACATAGGAAAAATAAATACTTACAATATAGACACAGGTTATTCTGAGGATATGCTTATTAAAGATGCAGCCGCAATGTATAAGCCTGAATATATGGTAATTACTCTAGGTCTAAATGGAATTGGATTCTATATTGAAGATGATGTTGAATATTATGTAGGAGAATACGTAAAACTTCTTAACTCAATAATGGAGGCATCACCAGATACTAAAATAATAGTTCAATCTGTATTCCCAGTTGGAGAAAATTACGAGTATAAAATAAGCCTTTCAAACACAAGAATAAACAAAGCTAACTATCTTTTTGCTAAGATGTGCGATCAAATGGGAATTAAGTTCTTAAATTCTGCACCAATTTTCCAAAATGAAAACGGTGATTTGAAATATGAACTACACAATGGGGATGAATTGCACCTTAGTCCGGCAGGTCTACAAGCGGAGTTAGACTTCATAAAAACACATAAATTTGAGGAATAGAATATGAAAAAAATTATTTTACCAATTATAGCAATTATCATGACTTTCACAGCTTGTAGCGCAGAAGTTTCTTACCGCAGTGATTTAAGTGCGGGCGAAGTTATGACTGAAACTATGAAAGATTTTGAAGACGAATTAAACAGCATGGCCACTATGGACGATGCAAGAGTTAAGGCAGAGGCTTTATCAGACGTTGACTTTGAAATAGTTGAGTCTTTTGCCGTGAATACATCAGCCGTTAGCACTTCATTAAATGAAATTGGAATTATTAAGGCTAATTCAGAGGAAGACGCTAAAACTCTAAAGTCACAAGTTGAAACTTCTATGCAAAATCAAGCTGATATTAAGCAAACATATGCAGATTATTTACCAGAAGAATATGAGAACGTTGAAAATGCCTCTGTTTATCAATCTGGTGTATATGTTATGTACCTAATTTTTGATAGCGAGACTAAAGACGAGATAGTTACAGCATTTAACAACAGTGTAACAGAATAAAGAGGGAGATCCATGCTTTTTTCCAGTGTATTATTTCTATTTTTATTTCTGCCACTTACAATTTTAATATATTATATAGTGCCACGAAAGGCAAAGAACTTTGTGTTGTTTGCCTGTAGTCTTATGTTTTATGCGTGGGGTGAGCCTATATATATTTTACTTATGCTATTTTCATCCACAGTTGACTACGCTTGTGGACGGCTTATAGGAAAAGGTAAAGAGAAAAACAATAAGCTTCTTCAAAGAGGAGCTTTGTTTTTTAGCATAATTGTGAATTTAAGTCTGCTTGCTACGTTTAAGTATGCAGACTTTTTTATTGTAAATACAAATACTTTATTCGGCAGTGAAATCACCTTGCTGAACCTAGGTCTACCTCTTGGAATTAGCTTCTATACTTTCCAATCGATGTCTTATACAATTGATTGTTATAGGGGAGAGGTAACACCACAAAAGAGCTTTATTACTTTTTCAACCTATGTTACCCTGTTCCCGCAACTTGTTGCAGGTCCTATAGTTAGGTATATCACCGTTCAAGACCAAATGGACAACCGAAAAGAAAGCTTTGAACTTTTTGCTCAAGGTATAACGAGGTTTATAATTGGTCTTTCTAAAAAAATGATAATAGCAAATAACCTAGGCTATTTTTGGGCATCAATTCAGAATTTAGAGGATGTCTCTGTGATGACAGCATGGCTAGGTATAATTCTTTTCCCAATGCAGTTGTATTTTGATTTTTCAGGTTATAGCGACATGGCAATTGGTTTAGGAAAAATGTTCGGGTTTAAATTTGTCGAGAACTTTAATTATCCGTTTATATCACACAGTATAACAGAGTTTTGGAGAAGGTGGCATATGTCGCTTGGAACATGGTTCCGTGAATATGTTTACTTCCCACTAGGTGGAAATCGTAAATCTCCTGCAAGAACATATTTTAACCTTTTCTTTGTATGGTTTTTAACAGGCCTGTGGCACGGTGCTACATTCACAAACGTGTTTTGGGGCTTGTGGAGCGGTATATTTATAGTAATGGAAAGGGCATTCCTTTTAAAAATACTAGATAAAGTACCTAAAATTGTTTCATTGTTATACACAAACATACTAATGTGCATAGGCTTGTTATTTTTAGCCTATGACGACATAGCAGAGTGCTTCGCCTTTGTTTCTAAGGGTTTTGGTGCAGATTTTGTAGCAATTTTCGATGAAACATTTATTTATTATTTCACGTCGGCTTTAGTTTTAATTGTATTGGGTGTTATTGGTTCTACTCCTATAGTCAAAAATACAGTTGAAAAACTAAATGTTAAATTCAATAATAGCACAGTCTATGGAGTTATTTCTTACTGTGTAGTAGCGTTCCTTTTCTTTGTTTCAATAATCTTTTTAGTTAGTGAAACATTCAATCCGTTTTTATATTTTAGGTTTTAAGGTGAGTTAAATGAATAAGAAAACACAATATAAAGTAATCACTTTTTCTTTTATAATATTTATTTTTACTGCCTTTATTGCGTTGGTTGTAACTGAAAAAGAAAGTTTTTCGGCGGCGGAAAATCGCCCTTTGCAAAAATTCCCCAAGTTTTCATTCCAGGAACTAACAGACGGCGACTGGACAAAAGACTTTGAAACGTACCTTAACGATCATATGCCACTTAGAACTTTTTTTGTAGGCGCTAAGGCAGAGGTACAAAAGGTTCTAGGTTATAAAGAAATTGGCGGAGCTTATATAGGCGAGGACGATTATATTTTTCAAAAAATAGATGTAACCGATGAAAATATGAGTGAAAGTTTAGCGGTTTTTTATGAATTTGCAAATGAAAATAAAGATAAAAATGTTGTAATAAGCGTAGTTCCATCTGCTTCACATGTGTTAAGCGATAAAATGCCTGAATATGCAAACGTTTATGACGAGACGAGTTTTCAACAGTTTGCAGAAGAATTGTTGAAAGATGAATACGTAGACCTTACAGACGCATTAAAAGGAAACGAAGATATCTACTACAGAACCGACCACCACTGGACTAGCAACGGTGCATATATCGGCTTTAAAGAGATTGCAAAAGAGCTTAATTTAAGCATTGTAGACGATTACAATGTTACAAAAGTGTCAGACGGTTTCTTAGGTACGACATATTCAAAGTCTTGCTTTTTTGGTGTAAGGGCAGACGATATTTTAAGGTATGATTTAGTAGGCTATGACATTCCATATACTATGTATATAAAAGAAACTGATGAAACCTTAAATTCAGTCTATTTTAAAGAAAACCTAAAAGTAAAAGATCAATACACATATTTTATGGGGCATAACAGAGCCTTAATACAGATTGAAACAGGCAACAACACAGGCAAAGAAATAACAGTTATAAAAGATTCTATTGCCAATAGCTTTATTCCGTTTTTAATTCCATATTACGACAAAATAAATGTGGTAGATCTAAGATTTTACACAGAAGACATTGAGATTCTAACGGCTAATTCAGACGATGTATTAATTCTATATTATGTTCAGGCTCTTCAAGATTCAACCCATATAAAACGCTTAATTTCCTAAAATTAACATTAATTTTCAAATTAAATTTTGACTATCAATGAATAATATTCTTGCCCGAGTAAATAATGGTAATATCAAGATTTTAAATTATTGGAGGGCAAAATGAAAGCTACTGGAATTGTAAGACGTATAGATGACTTAGGAAGAATAGTTATACCAAAAGAAATCAGAAAGACTTTAAAAATCAATGAGGGCAACCCTTTAGAGATATTCACAGACGCTCAAGGAAACGTAATATTTAAGAAGTATTCACCCGTAGGCGAAATGACAGAAATTGCAGAAACTTATGCTTCTACAATCAGTAAAGTGTTGTCGTGTGCCTGCATTATAAGCGACACAGACAAGGTAGTTGCGGTCTCTGGTTCTTCAAAAAAAGAGCTAAGCGGTAAGAATATAACAGATAAACTAAGAGATTTCTTAAGTTATAACAGGCATCAAGTTGCAAAGGAAAGCATACAAATTTGTGACAGCAGTGAAAAGTCCAGTGAATATATCGCAACAATAAATGCCTCTGGTGACACAATGGGGTGTATTATTGTTTCAGATTTTGACAATAAAAAAGACTTAAACATGGAAACCTATATGAAAACAACTGCCCAACTCCTAGCAAACCAAATAGAATAACCTAGAACTTAGTGAAGAGTGAAAAATGAATAGTGAAAAGTTGATGTGAAAATCCTTGCGGATTTTTTGATTAAAGTTTTTTTTAATGAAAATTTGTATGGATAAATATAAAATTGATTAAATATTGTAGGGGAGGGTTTCCGTGCAGACGTGTTGATTACTTTTTTTGATTAAAAATTAATTCGTTAAAACGCACAAATTGATGTAGGGGACAGGTTTTCCGTCCCCTACATTGCTAAATTTCTCTAATCAACACGTCTGGATATTATTCGCCACTACATGGCTAAATTTGCTAAGAGGCACGTCTGCACAGAGACCCTCCACTACAATATGTTAATAAACTTATCTTTATCCATCCCAAAAATAAACAAAAAAACTAGCTACGGCATTTGCCGTAGCTAATTTAATTTTATTAGATTGTTACATTGTCTTTTGTGAAGAACCAGTCTATAATTACATTTTTAGCATCTGGTTGAACCTCACGTAACATGTAGTTATATAGTGAGTAGACATTG
Organism: uncultured Eubacteriales bacterium; assembly: GCA_964369225.1. Classification (GTDB taxonomy): domain Bacteria; phylum Bacillota; class Clostridia; order Oscillospirales; family Acutalibacteraceae; genus SIG603. Next base: position 32,032 of record CAYJER010000010.1, on the reverse strand, counting down.
TCCATCTCGTTTCCTATAACCTTGTTGTACTTACTGTCGTTCATCTCATCGCCCTCATAGATTGTTTGAAGGTTTGGATATTTAGCATATGGGCTGTCTGGTAACCACCATTCAGCTGTTGTAGGTGTTAGCCATGTGCCTTCTTTAATTAGACCATAGCCATGTTGATACCATCTTGATAGCCAGCAGTATGACCAGTCATTAGCTACAACACCATATGTTGAATCTTTAAATAGATTGTTGTATACATAGTTGTGTTGTCCACCGTTTATAAATACGCCCCAGTATACGCCCTCTATAACATTGTCATAGATTGTGATACCGCCTGCAACGTCATCTATATAGATAGCTGCATTATGGCTTGCGGCACTTGCTGTTTTTCCTAGGTGGTGAATCCAGTTGTTTTTGATAACTGTACCACGGTTAAGTGTGTTTCTACCTGTGTAGATAGCTGATGTATCTGTAGTTTCTAAGTCAACATGGTGAATGTTGTTAAACTCGATAACGTTATCGTTACCTTGCCACATGATAGCATTGTTTGGTGAATTTCTAATCTCTGTGCTTGAAACATAGTTTCCAACACCGTGTAGAACTACCGCTGAGTTAAATCCGTTGTTTAGAGTTTGGTAGTTATCAAATAGACAACCGTGTACAAAGTTGTATCCTGGTTCTAAAGTCTCGTAATTTTTAGCAGCCTTAATATCAAAGCCACCGTTTACGTCTTGAACTGTACAATACTCAATACCGTTGTACATACCAACTTGATTTTCTGAATCGTATACTCCACCGATACGGCTAGAAGTATTTGTGATTGTTGAGTTTGATAATGTGTTGTGGTTTCCGCCGTGTACCATGTAAGCTGCGCCTAGCATGTCTGTTAGAGTAAGATCATCAATATTGATATATTGTGTGTCTGTTAACTCGAACATTGGCTCACCTAGAATTGAAAGTGAAACTATCTCTTCATTACTTGTCATGTCTGTTCCTGTTGGTGGATAGATATAAAGCATTTTTGTATTTTGATCTATATACCACTCGCCAGGAATATCTAGCTCTTGAATTAAGTTGTAAACATAGAAACGTGTATAACTTGCAACTTTTGCCCAGTAATGGCAAGCGATTTCTGATGTTAGAACTCCGTTAGACTCAATGCTTCTAATTGGAGAAGTTTGAGTAGCGTAGTCAACACCTGTATAACCCTCGTACCAAATGTCAAGGTCTGTTATATCAGAGCCATCCATTGGAACGCCTTCCCATGATTTCATTCTCTCTGTTAATTGGCTTGAGGCGAACTTGAATGAATCATAGATATCACGCTCTTCTTCTGGGATAAATGTTGGCATACCGATTTGGTCGTCGTTCCAGTCACGGATAGATTGTCCTGCATATGGAACACTTGTAATTTTTGTAAAGCCCGCTGAATATGCGCCCATATTATCGTCTGGGTTTGGCCATCTTGCTAAAGTCATAGATGAACCCTCGAAAGATACTGCATAGTAAGGAGTCATAACATTAAAGCCGTCTCTTACTAGCCATTCAGCTTGGTATGACATACCGTCGCCATAAGTAGCACCGCCGTATCCTACTGCTAATTGTTTTAGAACTTCACCAGTAATATACTCTGAAAGATCTGTTTGATATACTTTGCCCTCGGCATCATCATGTAAATTTGTTAGAACGTCTGCATCTGTAACTAAAGTAAAGTCAGATGGAGCAAGACTTACAGCACCTGTTAGTGATACATCTTCACCGTTATATGCTGCATATTTAATTGGACTCTCTGCTGAACCTTGATCTTGCATCTCTAGTGCTATAGTATTTCCTACTATGTAAGTTCCCTCACGTAAGTAGACAACTGCACCGTTTTCAATTAATTGTGAGTAAGCTCTTAGCTCGTCTCTTGCTCTCTCAACGCTTGCATATGGATTATCGATACTTCCGTCACCTGTTAGGTCGCTACCTGTTGTTGCAACGAAAAGCTCTTTTCCATATTCATGTGAGTTTTCTTTAACTATTACTTTTATTGAAGATTGGTGTCCGCCGTCTTCTGTAGTTACTGTGATAACAGCCTCACCCTCGTTATATGCTGTGATTTCGCCGTCTTCAACAGTTGCTACTGTAGAGTTTGAAGTTGTCCATGTTTTATTAAGGTTTGTAGATTGTGCTGGCTCGATAATAGCGTTTACTATATCAATTGTGCCAGGCTCCATTGTTAATTCTGTGATAAAGTTAGGCTCTTGAGTGATTAGGGCATCACTTAATTTAACGCCTGTTACTTTGTAGTCTATTACATTAACTGTAATTGTTTTTGAAACACCGTTTGAAGATGTAACTGTTGCTGTAGTAGTTCCGCTCATAGCCATAGGCTGAATAGAACCACCTTTTGTGATTTTTACTACTGATGGGTCAGATACTGAGTATGTGAATTTGTCAGTTGTTGTAAAATCATAAGGAGTTACATGCTCATTGTTTGAGTAGTTGATTTCGTATGTATCATAGTAACCGATATCTACTACTTCATCTGGTAGGATGATGTCTGTAACTGCGTTTTTCTCGTTGATATAAAGTTCGTCAACAGAGATGTCAGATTGAGTTGAACCAGCTCTTGTTACTGTGAAGTCAAGATAATCTAAAGAAGTAACATTTGGGTTAGCAAATATTAATATAGAATCCATATATACTTGCATTCCGTTACCGTTTGTTAGGTTGATCTCAATTTTATGTAGATCGTTTCTACGTCTGATGCCAAGATCTCTTCTGTTTGTTTTTTCGTCTTCTACTAAATCATAGAATTGGTAACGTCTGTTAAGACTTCCGTCTTCATTGTTTGAAGAAATAACATTACCATAGCCTGTTTCTGAATTACCAAAGGCAATGTCGAAACCGCCACCAGCTTTTAGGTTATCAAAATAATAGAAGATAATTTGCTTGTCTTCTAAAGCTTTAGGGAATGTGTACTTTAGTTGTGCGAATTGGTTTCCATTTAAATCTTCTGTTAAAATCTTGTATGATTTTTCTGTGATGTAAGAAATATTTTTATCATCATCCCATATAGCAGTTCCATAAAGTGGCTCTACAGGAACTACACCGTCGTTAAACTCATATTTAACTTGTGGAGCTAGGTCGAAAACTAAAGTATCTCTGGCAGCTTCTACAGCGTCAAAAGCTTCTTGAAGACCGGTGTCTGAATCCATTGCTGTGTTAGCATTTGTTAAAGCTGTATTCATTATAGCCCAAGACTCATCTGTGTAGTCATTTGGGTTTGCACAGTTGATAAAATCAACTAGTAAGCTTAATTTCTCTTTAACGATAGATGCTGGGTCTGTAAATCTTTCAGTGTTTCTTAAAACTGAACCAGCTAGTTCTGTATCAGTTTCTTTTACACGAACCATTACTGTACCCTCAGGTAGTAATGTTTCTTCAACAGTTTGTGGGTTTGCAGTACAAGTAGTGAAAGTCTCGCCATTATCTATAGATATCTCATATAGTTCAGGTGACTCGTAACCTGTTACATAATCCCAACCGAATGTGTTGTTAGCGTCATCAGTTGTAGGGTTTGTAGGTGCATTTGGAACTACTTTTAACTCTTCTCTTGTGTCTGTAATTGAGAAGTCATCAAAGTAATGAGTCCAGTTAGCCATAGCCCACATGTCCATGGCAGATGCTAGGTTAAATCCTAGTGAATCGTACTCATCAATTTTTACACCGTCAACATAGGCAATACACTTGCCTTCTGTTGTGAAATCCCATTGGAAGCTATGCCAGCCCTCAGTTCTTTGAACACCTGTGTCAACTGTGCTTCCCCAGTTTCTTCTAATGGTATAGTTAGTTTTTGTTTTGTATGTATCTACACCAATTACAGAACTTGAAAGCTTTGAGCCGTCTTCTGCAACATGCTCAACACCGAAAACACCTTTAAAGTAGCTTGTGCTTGTAACCATTTGATCATAGTACCAAATTGTAACTACTTTATCTGTTACAAGTGCATCAGTTCCATAATTTGTACCAATTTGGAATTTATTGCTTGATGCTGGAACTATCTTCATAGATGCTAGACCTGAACGAGATTTTTCGTCAGAAATCATAACTGTAGGTGCACCGTAGCTTCCGCCAATATCAGGGAAGTAAAGTAAATCTTCTTCTCTCTCCATTGGTAGGTTTTGGTTTATTGTAGCTGTATAAGCTGAATCTGTAGCAATTACAGGGAAAGTATAGCTCTCTGTATTTGATTTAGCTCTTAGAACAATTTGACCAGCCTCATAGTCGTTGTTTCCAACATATAAAGGTTTTGCAGTTACGTCGCTAAAGTTTACTCCGCCATCGAATGAAACTTCATAGTCGGCAGGGTTTGTTCTGCCGTCTGCATATGTCCAGTCTAATGTGTCAGCTGTGTCATCTTCTGTTATCTCTGTAACAACAGGAGCTGGCTCTGAAATTGTAATATCATCAACATATGATGTAAGTGTGCTAGGTTTTGTCCAGAAATTTAGAAAAGCAACTTCTTTAAAAGCGCCGTACTCTTCTTCTGAACCTAAAGTAAGTCTGCCAATTTCAACATCGTCTACTAAGAATATAGTATATCCTGGGTTTGTCATGTCCATTGTGAACTCGTGCCAACCTTCACTTCTAGTAGAAGTAGATGCGTTGAAACTTGTATATGCAGGTGAACCTGTAGCTTTTGATTGTGAATAAGCTTTGTAAGAGTTGTCTTTAATTCCGAAATAAATAGTCCAACCGTCAGACGCTTCTACATTACTTACAGTTCTCATAACTGTAGTTCTTTTTGCATCACCATCATCATAAAGCCAAACTGATAATTTTTTACCTACTTGGAATTCAGAATAACTCTTGAATACTTCATAAGTACCATCGGCTATGCCAGTGATAGCTAAACTTTGTGAGCCACCCTCTGTAAAGTTTTGCTCTGTAGATGTAGTGAAAGTACCCTTTCTTGTGCCTACATCTTCAAGTGGATTGCCTTGAATTGCGTCTGAACCTGTCTCGAAATCAGTAACCTCTGATACTTCTGTTACAACAGGTATCTCGCTTTGAGTTTGTGGTGCTTCGTCTGTGGTTGTTTGGGCAAATGAACCAACCGCGAAACTGCTTGATAGAATTGTTGCAGCTAAGGCTACTGCTACAAAATTTTTGATTTTTTTCAACATAGAAAAAACCTCCTTCAAATTCCTCTCATTTTATGAGAATTTAACTATACCATTATAGCAGTATATTAATAAAATGTAAATGTAATATTAATGATGAAAATAATTTCTATATATGTGTCAAAATTTAGCCGTGTTTTATATTGATAATAACGAAAATGAGTAAGTGCCAACTTTAAAAAAAAATGACAATAGTTACTACTCTATTAAATAAAGCAAATTCTTTTTTTGTGCAATATTATAGGTTTAAATTATGCTTCAGAAAATAAGAAAGATTACTGCAATTTTCCTTGATAATTGACTTGACTTTAAGCTTGTTATGTGTTATGCTTTTGTTAAAGTTAATAAAACAATTATTGTTTTTTGTGACAATACACAATACATAAATTAAAGGAGATTTAATGTGAAATCAAATCAAACCGAAGAATTAGAAATAGATTTAGGTCTTATATTTAGAACCTTATGGAGAAGACTTTGGATATTAATATTAGCTGCTGTTTTGGCAGGCGGTGCGGCAATGGCGTATACTACTATGATGGTGACTCCACTTTATAAATCAGATGTAAAATTCTATGTAAACAATAGCTCTTTATCTATAGGAAGCACAAGTGTTAGCATAACTAGTGGTGATATATCTGCTTCTCAGAGCTTGGTTCAAACATATATAGTTATATTGAATACAAGAGATACTTTGAATGAAATAATAGCTCAAACTGGTGTTGATTATACAGTATTAGAGCTTTCTTCAATGATCAGTGCCTCTCCTATAAATAATACAGAGGTTTTTTCAGTTACTGTTACAACCCCTAATCCGCACATATCAACCCTTTTAGCAGACACTATAGCAGAAGTACTTCCTGAAAAAATTGCTTCTATTATAGATGAAACATCTGCAAGAGTAGTTGATACAGCTGTTACACCGTCCGCTCCTGACTCACCGAACTTAAGAAATAACACTTTGTTAGGCGTTTTGGTAGGACTATTGATCAGTTCGGCTATTATAATAATCAGAGTCTTGACAGCTCAAGAGTTAAAGAGTGAATATGATTTACTTTCTATTGCTGAACTTCCAATTTTAGCAGTTATACCTGATACAGACAGTAGAACAGGTTACAACTACTATTCAGGCAATAAAAAGAGAAAGGGATACTATTAATGAATAACAAGAAAAGACTTAAAGTGCTTAAAGAAGGCGAACTTGGTGTTGTTGGTGAAGAACTAGGATTCGCAGCGAACGAGGCATATAAAAAGCTTAGAACAAATATATTTTTCTCTTTTAGTGATACTGGTAAGTCACGTATAATTGGAATAACTAGTTCAATTCCTGGCGAGGGAAAGAGTATGACATCTATAAATCTGTCAAACTCTGTGTCTTTAGTAGATAAAAAAGTATTGCTTTTAGAGGCTGACCTTAGAAAGCCTACAATATGTAAAAAGCTAAATTTCCCTAACGATGTTGGTTTATCTAACTACCTAGTAGGAGAGATTAAAAATTATAGAGAAGTTATATGCCCAAAAAGCGAGAAAATTAATTTTGATATAATGCCTGCTGGAAAAACACCTCCTAATCCTTCTGAGCTATTAGGCTCAAATAAGATGAAAGAGTTAGCTGAAACGCTATTACAAGAATATGATTATATAATTGTTGACTTTCCACCAGTAGGAATAGTTTCTGACCCACTAACTTTTGTAGATGTGCTTGACGGAATGATTTTAGTGGTTAGACATAATTACACTGCAAAACCTTTGGTTAAAGATTCAGTTAAGCAACTAGAGTATTCAGGAATTAAAATTCTAGGTTATGTGTACTCTGGAACACCAGATGATAGCGATAAGAGATACAAAAGAAATAAAAGGTACCATAAGTATTACTAATGATAGATTTTCACAGCCATGTTTTACCTAAAATAGATGACGGAAGCAGTTCAGAGCAAGAATCACTACAAATGTTACAAAGACTTAAATTGCAAGGCGTTGATGCTTTGATTGCTACGCCACATTTTTATCCATCAAAAAGCAATGTCTCAGATTTTTTAGAAAAAAGAGAGCAGTCATTACAAAATTTACAACAACACATAAATGAAGAAAGTTTGGGACTAAATTTATTTTTGGGTGCAGAAGTATTATATTGTAAAAATATTAGCGAATCAGATGACCTTGAAAGACTTTGTATTAATGGCACAAATATTTTATTGCTAGAACTACCATTCAACCATTGGGAAGATCATATATACAAAGAAGTGTATGAAATTTCACAAAGGGGTATAATACCTTTGATAGCTCATATCGACAGATACACTAAATATCAAAATATTTATGATTCAGCCTTTGCGTTTAAGCAAAATGGAGCATTTGTTCAAATTAATGCAGATTCCTTGCTGACTTTCTTTGGTTCAAGAAAAATAATAAAAATGTTTAAAGAAGACTTAGCAGATGTTTTGGGTTCTGATACACATAATTTAATTTCTAGACCGCCAAATATAGATAAGGCAAGAGATAAAATAATAAAAGAACTTGGGGTTTCAATGATTGAGCAAATTGAGCAAAAAGAAAAAATATTGTTTGAAAGATTTTTAGGTGAGGCAACTAAAATATGAAAAAATTACCCTTGATTGTTTCAGCTATATGTGTTATTATAACGATAGTACTATTATTGTTAGCTTTTAACGAAGCTAACTATGTTAAAGAAGAAGATATTCCATCAAACCCTTTTTCCTCATCGTCTAATGAACCACAAGAGTTAGAAAGCAGTGAAGAAGTTAGCGATAATTTATCGAGTGAAGAAGTACAATCTGAAGAACCAGAAGAGCCTTATGTATCACCTATTGATTTTGAGAGTTTAAAATCAGAAAATCCTGATATTTATGCGTGGATTAATATTCCTAACACAAATATCTCGTACCCTGTTTTAAACCGTGAGGGTGATAATGAATTTTATTTAGATCATAATTATCTAGGTGATTATTCAGTAGCAGGTTCTTTGTTTACAGAAGATTATAATAGCAGAGATTTTAGTGATCCTGTAACTATAATATATGGGCATAATATGGCATCAGGAGATTTTTTTGGAAATCTTAGATTAAGCTATAGTAACCCTGAATTACTTAATCAGAATAATATGTTAGAAGTGTATACAGAAGATGGTATGAAGACGTATGAAATTTTTGCGGCTGTACCATACGGAGATTTGCATATTCTACATTATTATAATTTTGCAGATGAAGGCATGTTTAACACTTTTATTGAAAGCGTTTATTCTGTTAGAAGTTTGCAAGCCGTGTTCAACGAGGAAATAAAAGTTGAGTTTGGAGATGAAATTGTAGTGTTGTCTACTTGTCTATCTGACGAATATCAAAGAGAACGTTTTTTAGTACTCGCAGTTGAACAAATCCAATAAAAATAATGAAAAGAGGTAGAATTTATGAAAAAACTTATTTCCACATTAGCAGTAGCCCTATTAATGATGACATCAGCAACAGCAATTTTTGCGGCAGAGTTTACTCCAAGTGTTGAGGGTAGACCAACTCCTGAGATAGTATTACCGGAAGATGGTTCTGGCAATATCACAGAGGTACTAGATGAAGACGGAAACGTATTAGCACCAGTAACACCTGGTGATATCGAGATCAAATCATCAGCAGACGCAGATGAGATTTCAGATCCATATTCAAAGGCTAACTTCGAGGATGCAATAGCAGAGCTTGAGGCAGCAGATGATATTACAACACTTGTACCTAATTTTGCTTCAATATTAGCACAATATGCAGATATTGATAGCTCTGATGATCTAGTAGCTTCTTCAGTTATCAACATTGATATTAGCGATGATATAAGAGCTTCATTAATGGCAGCAGACGGCAACTCAATCACAATCACATTAAATCTTGGCATAGGCGCAAATGATACAGTTATTGTTTTACACAGAAGTGATGATGGCGAGTGGACTGCACTTCCAAAAGAGGATGTTAAAAATCTAGGAAACGGTAATGTTTCAATTACTTCAAGTGAGTTTTCACCATTTGTTTTCCTAACAACAGCTCCAATTGAGTCACCACAAACAGGTGTTACAACACATACAACAGAGTATTTAATAGCAGCAGCATTATTTATGACAGTAGCAACTGTAGCCTTTGTAATATACAAAAAGGTTAGATAATTTTAATTAAGATATGTCTTTGCAGAAAGGAATATAGATGAAGAAAAAGAAGAAGAAATACACTAAAACCATCTGCAGAGGCATTATTGTATTTTTTGCTATCACAGCGGTGATAGTAGGTTTTACATTTTTAAGCACGAGTTTAGAGAACAATAGACAAATACCTAGTTCTTCTGAAATCTCAAAGGTAACAGACTATAGTAACGCTATATATAATAATGGTGAATATTATGAGAAAAAAAACGGAATAGAAACGTGGTTACTTATGGGTATAGATAGAACCCTAGACGTTTTAAACCAACCTAACGCAATGTCTTCATCACAGACTGATTTTATGACACTAGTGATAATTGATAATAATAATCAAAGTTATGATATGGTGCAAATTAACCGTGATACAATGACAGATATTGATAGGATTTCGATTGATGGAGAGCTACTGGGAACTACAGTAAATGCACAATTGACATTAGCTTTTACGTATGGAATTGATCCATATATGGGAAGTGAGAACACAGTAAGGGCAGTTACAAATCTTTTTTACGAGCAAGAAATTGATAATTATCTATCTTTCACAATGGATTTAGTTCCAAAGATAACAGATCTATTAGGTGGGATAGAGCTTGAGATTTTACATGATTTTACATCTGTAGATCCTAGCATGGTACAAGGGGAAACAGTTTTACTAAGTGGTGATCAAGCACTAAAATATGTACAACACAGAGTTGATGTGGGCGACAATACAAATATAGAACGTATGCAAAGGCAAGACCAATTTATTAAAGCTTTTGAAGAAAAAGCTACTGCAGAAATAGCTACTAACCCTCAGTTTGTGGTTGATTTGATATCAAGCGCAAGTGAGTATATATTCACTGATAGTAGTATTCAACAACTAAATAATTTGATAGATTCGGTATCAGAGTACACTTTTGGCGAAACACATACAATATTAGGAGAAGCGAAAGTAGCAGAAGAATACATGGAGTATTATGTAGATGAACAAACCCTTAGGGAGTTAGTAATTGAGCTATTTTACAATAAGATTGATTAATGAAAAGGGGTGTAATAAATGAGGAATGATATAGACTATAATGATGTAAGAGTATTAGAGTACGGCTCGGTGAGAGTAAGCACTGACAGAGCTAAGATTTCTGTATTCCCGAAGGCTAAAAGAACATTTGATGTTTTATTTGCCTTAACTTTTTTGATATTACTATCTCCGTTATTTTTATTAATAGCATTAGCTATTAATATAGATTCTAGTGGACCAGTTTTTTTTGGACAGAAAAGGGTGGGGAAAAACTGTAAAGCTTTCAAAATGTATAAATTTAGAAGCATGTGTATAGATGCTGAAGATAAGCTTAAAGAGTTACAACACTTAAATGAGCGTTCAGGACCAGTATTTAAAATATCAAAAGACCCTAGAGTTACAAGAGTAGGAAAATTACTTCGTAAGACTTGCCTTGATGAGTTGCCACAGCTAATAAATATTTTGATTGGAGATATGAGCTTGGTAGGTCCTAGACCACCGCTTCCAAATGAAGTTGAGAAATATAATGTACATCATATGAAAAGATTAGCTGTTAAACCAGGACTAACCTGCACATGGCAAATATCCAATAGAAAATGTGATTTTGATGGCTGGGTTGACATGGACATAGAATACATAAAAAACAGATGTGTAAAGAATGAAATTAAGATTATACTTAAAACTTTTTTAGTTGTCTTTAAGTTAAAAGGAGATAGCTAAATTTAAAAAATAGGAATGAACTTTTTGTTTGTTCCTGTTTTTCTTATTTAAATAAATATATTTAAATAAGAAATAAGAATGCAGAAATAATAAATATTTTTTATATTAATAATTCTGTATGGATAAAGATAAAGTTGTTAAAACATTGTAGGGGAGGGTCTCATAGACGGATACTTAGTGAAAAGTGAAAATTGAATAGTGAAAAGTTCATGTGAAAATCCTATTGGATTTTTTGCTTAAAGGCTTTTTAAATAAAACTTTTGTTTGTATAATAATAAATTTGTTAATATATTGTAGGGAGACCCTCCCCTACAATGTAACATAAGCATCTAAATAACTATGGTATCAAAAAGAAACTATGGCTCTAAAATGTGCTTACTTTACATTTTAGAGTTTTTGTGATAATATACTAAATATAGGAAATAATTTATCTATTAAATATAAGAGGAGAGTTTGAAATGAAAAAAATTATTACTGCAATTTTAGCAGGTGCAATGTTAGTAGGTTTATTTACTGCTTGTTCTAGCAACCTACAAGAGGAAGATATTTTAAGAGTTGGAGTAGACCTTAAGTTTTACCCATTTATGTATATTGATGATAGCGGAAATCCGGCAGGATTTGAAGTCGATATAGCGCATGCCTTTGGTGAGTATATCGGAAAAGAGATAGAGATAGTAAATACAGATTTTTCTATGCTTATGCCGGCACTAGACACAGGCGATGTTGATATTATCATAAGTGACATGAGTTCCAATCCGTCAAGAGACGAAAAGGCAGATTTCACAGATCCATACAGATACAGCAGAACTTTAGCACTTGTAAACAAAGATTTTGCGACAGAGCATGGAATTAATTCAGACATGCCTCAAGAGGAATTCTTTACAATTGAGGGAATGAAATTTGCAGGCATAGTAGGCACAATTGCAGCGACTAAACCTTTAGAATATGGCGCACATGTTGACGAGTATACAGAAAGTTCTTCTGCGATTATGGAAGTAGCTAGAGGAAATTCACATGCATTAATAGGCGCAAACACTGTATACGGTGACCATGCGGCAAATAAAGAAACAACCATAGTATACGACGGGATTACAGACTCGACAGGCTCATGTTTTGCAGTAAAAGAGGGCAACGAGGAATTGTTAAAGTTAGCAAATGAATTTATAGACACGATGTATGCCGAGGGGGGATTTTATGAGTTAGCTGGAACTAAATATGATGAAAAAATTGGTGAGTTTTTACAAAACGATGAATTAGGATTGGATTTCATAATTTTTCCAGCGGAGTAATATATATTAGTTTAGAATAACGAAGAAAGGACAGTCACGGGGAATAAGCCCTAAATTTGGGAACTTAGTTAAGAGTGAGAAGTTAATGTGAAATTTTACAAGTATAATAATAAATTTCTTAAAATATTGTAGGGGAGGGTCTCTGTGCCCTCCCGAAACTAGGACCTTATCCTTGTTTCTCGGGAGGGCATAGAGACCCTCCCCTACAATTAAACATTAAGATTGCTTAAGTTGCTGGTTATGGGAAGAAACCCTGAATTTTATTACAGTCATATGAAGAAATTAAGTTATGTTGTAGCTATTCTCACTTTTGCAGTAGGAATAGCATTAGCGCTAATTTTCACAGTAGATAGTCCTAGGTACGATTTGATATTACTTGACGTAAATATGCTTATAGATGGATTTATAGGAACTGTCTTGATAAGCATTTTAACTCTTGTATTCAGCATGATTTTTGGATTTATACTATTTTTAGCGGAAAAATCTAAGAATAGTCTTGTACATGCTTTTTCGGTTGTGTTTAACGAGATTATTATGGGTACACCTCTACTAGTTATGATATTTCTAGGGGTATATGTTATAGGCGATTTAATAGGAATATCAGACAAGTTCACGTTAGGGATAATGGCGATGACCCTTTATATGTCGCCGTATCTTGCAAACTCATATAAGACGGCGGTTGCGGTTGTCGATTCAGATCAATATGTAGTAATGGATATTTACGAGTTTTCTACATATCAAAAATATAGATATGTTATAATTCCACAGATGATAAAGCCGTTTTTACCGTCGCTTATAAGTAATTTATCTAGCATGATAAAAGGTTCGGCTTTACTAAAAATTGTGTCAGTTACAGAGATTTCATATGTGCTAACTGTGATATCAAACAAAAACTGGGCGGCAATTGAGGGCTATTATGTTATGTGGATAATGTATTTGATTATTACCATTCCATTATCATTATTGGCAAAAAAATTGACAAAGAAGGTGGCATAATGGATATTAAAGTTTCTAATTTAACAAAGAGCTATCAAAATCAAGAGGTTTTAAAATCGTTGAATTTTGAGATTGAATCTGCCCCTGCTATTGGAATTATAGGTGAGTCTGGCTGTGGAAAATCTACCTTGTTAAGAGTTCTTTCTTCAATAGAAAATCCAGACAGTGGTATGATAAATATCAACGGACTTTCTCCAATTGAAAATAAAAAAGAATTGCGTGAAAAAATTTCGGTAGTTTTTCAAAAACATAATCTATTTCCGCATTTAACAATAAAACAAAATATAACTTTAATATTACACAAAATCAAAAAAATAGACAAAAACGAGGCTTCCAATAGGGCAGACGAACTATTAAAGCAGTTGTTTATTCAAAATGAGGCAGACAAAAAACCTAGCGAGGTTTCGGGCGGACAGGCACAAAGGGCATCTATAGTGAGGGCGCTTGCAACAAACCCAAAGCTTATTTTTTTAGATGAACCGACAGCAGCTTTAGACCCGATATTAAGCGACGAAGTTCTAAAGGCTGTGTTAAAACTTAAAAAAGATGGACGTGAATTTATATTTGTTACTCATGAAATTTCGTTTTTAAAAGACTTTGCCGATTATATAATATTCATGAAAGACGGAAAAATATGTGAGCTTGGAGACATTTCAGTCTTAACTAATCCAAAAACTTTAGAACTTAAAAAGTTTTTGGGGTTTAGCAATTAAATATACATTTGTTAAACGGATAATTAAATGTAGGGAACTGTCAAGACCCAGACGTGCCTCTTAGGATTTTGAAATTAAATCCAATTTGTTAAAACGTACAAACTTAATGTAGGGGCGGATATTATCCGCCTAAGAAATTTAGGTAAAATCAAGGACTTTTTAGGCGGATAATATCCGCCCCTACATGATTACAAAATTAAGGAGTTTTAATATGACAATTAAAGAAATATATGAAAAATTTGATAAAATAGGTTGTCTAAGCTTCACAACTGTAAACGAGCTAGGCGAGCCAGAGTCACGAATTGCCCACCTTAGGGGTTATGACGAAGATGGCATATACTTTATGACTATGTTTACCAAAGACTTTTATAAGCATTTAAAAAATAATGGAAAGCTTTCAATTTGCGGTCTATGTGCCGACACAAAGGTTGAACATGATGAAAACGGGTTCCCGATTTTTGAGGGTGGTTATGCCATTAGAATGACCGGTAATGTAAAGGAAATATCAATTGATGACCTTAAGGCTAAAAATAATCCTATCTTTGATTTTTGCATAAAAGATCAAGAGATTTATAAGGCTATGGTTGTGTTCTGCATTACAGACGGTAGGGGAGACATATTCGACTATGACTTTGAAAAAATAAGCCGTGAAAACAAGCTAGAGAGAATATATTTTGCATATAATAATGCTGTTCCTAAATATAAAGGGCTTAAAATTAATCAAGACAAATGTATATCTTGTGGCGTATGTAAGGTAAAGTGTTCTTTTTTGGCTATAAATGAAGTTGATAATGTATATTCAATCAGTAAGTACCGCTGTGATGAATGTGGAGACTGTTTGATAAATTGCCCTGTAGAAGCTATTACACTTAGTAAAAGTTCATGTGAAAATCTTTGAGGATTTTTTAAATAAAAACATTGTATGGACAAAGATAAGTTTATTAAAATTTCGTAGGGGAGGGTCTCTGCCAAGACGTGCCTCTTAGAATTACTGATGTAGGGAACGGTCAAGACCAGACGTATTGATTAAGAAAGAACCCGTCCCCTACATTAATTTGTGAGTTTTAACGAATTTATTTTTCACCCAAAATCCTAATCAACACTCTGGCATCCAGACCCTCCCCTACAAATAAGCAATAAGCTAGCTTAAGGTCCCAGATTTGAGCTTCACTAGTAAAAATATCCACCATCAATATAGATTATATAATTAGTCATTAGTTAGAATATGTTAGTTAAATTTAACTAACATATTTTTTTGCCTAATTTTGACGTTGACTTTTTAGTTAGGGTATGCTAATCTATATATGTTAGTATCAACTAACATATATAGATTAGCAGGTGTTATGATCTTATTAATCGTAGATTGCTCACAAACTCCACAGGCTGTAGCAGCTAAAGAGCAAATGGATAATGATATCATTAAACAAACAACTGCATATCAAAACGATCAAATCGTATACCGAGAGCCAGGTTCTTCTTGGTACTTATGCGACGGCGGTATCACTGCTATGGATCAAATGATTACAAACATTGAAGAGGGCGTTGGCCTTAAGTAAGAATAAAATTCTATCCGCTATTTTAATAGTAGCGGATAGATAAAACAATAACAGTTAGTAGAAACTAACTTGAATAAAGAAAGTAGAGGGATAAAGATGAGCGTTGTAATAGTTGGTGGCAATGAGTGCATGGAGAGAAGATATATTGACACATGCAAAGAGTATGGATGTAAGGCTAAAATTTTTACAAAAATGAAAGGCGATGTAAGAGGAAAATTCGGTTCACCAGACATGATTATTCTTTTTACAAATACTGTTTCACACAAGCTTGTAGCCTGTGCAAACTGTGAGGCTAAACGTTGTAATGCTAGAGTTGAGCGTTGTCATTCAAGCTCACTAACTGCACTAAAAAATATTTTAGAGGCAATGTGATATGATAACTGAAAAATCTCTTATAGAGCATTGTTCGCTTACATTGTCATCACTTAAAACTGCAAGTTTATTTACAGTAAAATTTGTAAATTGTGATGATTTAGCTAGCGATATTGAATTTTGGAATGAGAAATTTAATGAAACAGGCATTAAACTTGAGTTATTAAGAGTGGGTAATGGTTCGGCACTTATTTATCTATATAGAAAAGATATGCTTAAAAAAGACATAAATGATGTTAAAGCTAAGAAAATCTTAATGAATTATGGTTACGATAATTTAAGTGTCGCTAAGGCTATAAACAGGCTTATTAAAAGGTTTGATACATATGAAGAATTTCCGCATGAAATAGGTTTATTTTTAGGTTATCCAGCAGAAGATGTTGAGGGATTTATATGCAATAAGGGGCAGAACTGTAACCTTTGCAGATACTGGAAAGTCTATGGCGACAAAGATGAAGCATTATCAAAATTTGAAAAATATGATAAATGCAGAGCCGTATATAAAAGATTATGGCAAGATGGACGAGATATTTTAAGGCTAACTGTTAAAAAGAGATCAGTAGCATAAATATATATAATTATTTTAAAGGAGAATTTATTATGAGTAAAGTAGCAGTAGTTTATTGGAGCGGAACAGGAAACACAGAGGCAATGGCAAATTACATTGCAGAAGGTGCAAAGTCTAGTGGAGCTGAAGTTGATGTTATGACTTCAGACAAATTCACAGCAGATATGGTATCTAACTATAAATCAATAGCTTTTGGTTGCCCATCTATGGGTGCAGAAGTTTTAGAGGAAGAAGAGTTCCAACCAATGTGGGACGGTGTTAAAGATAGTCTAGCAACTATAGACGTACTACTATTCGGTTCTTACGGCTGGGGTGATGGCGAGTGGATGAGAAACTGGGAAGAAGAGACAAAGGCTAAGAGTGTAGAGACTTACATGTGCAACGATGCACCAGATGAAGATGCACAAGATGCTTGCAAAGCTTGTGGAGCGAAATTAGTTTAAGTTTTATTTTACATGAAAGAGCTATGACAAAAGTATATTTTGTCATAGCTCAGACTGTAGAAAAAGCTAAATTTAAAATCACTGTTTTGTTAAAATGTATAAATTAATGCAGCACAATGTAGACGGGTTCCCCGTCCCGTAAGATTTCAGCTAAAACTGCTAGTTTTTTCAGGACGGAAAACCCGTCCCCTACATTAGTATTACTGGATGAAAAGCAACATAATTATTTTGAGCAATATTTTTAGACAATTCTTACTTTTAACAGATAATTTTAAAAAACAGTTGAAAAATAGTATGTAATATGCTATAATATTATAAACAACATATGGAGGTGTATTTATGTTAAAATTTATAACAAAAGAGAAAAAGTTAATATTCGCAGCGGGTGCCGCAACAGGTATTGCAGTATTAGGCCTAATGAAAACTAAAAAGGCTCGTCAGTTAGCTGTAAAAGGTGTAGCTGGTGGAATAATGCTTAAAGATAAGGTTTTAGAGTCTGCGAACAATTTAAAAGAAGAGGCAGAGGATATTTGTGCAGAAGCTAAGGTAGCTGCTAAATGTGACTGTGGTGGAAACTGCGACTGCTCAGAGGAATAATTTTAAAGGAGAAGCTTATGAAATATCACATAGTTTGTGATAAGCCTAACCGCCTCAGAGTTCGATTCGGTAAATACATATTAACTAAGGAGCAGTGTTACGGACTTTCCGAACTGCTCCTTTGTGTTAATGGTGTAAAAAATGTTTCAGCAAACGAGATAAACGGCTCGGTGCTTATCGAATATGAAAACAAGGCTGAAAATGTAAGAGACTTATTATTAAAAAAAATATCGCACTTGGCACTTTCGGATATTAAAGATGGTGTAGCAACACAGAACCAAAGTGCAATAATTTTAGAAACTCAAATGAAAAGAAGAATAGTCAAACATTGTGTATGTCATTTGCTAAGAAGCTTTTTTATGCCTGCGTATCCGCACAAAATTTATACTATTATTAGGGCTATTCCTTATATAGTGAACGGACTTAAGGCTCTTGGCAACAAAAAAATTAATGTAGAGGTCTTAGATGGCACGGCAATTTCTGCCTCGTTGTTGTCAAGGAACTACAAAACAGTGTCATCTACTCTATTTTTATTAAAACTTTCAGACTTATTGCTTGAATACTCGAACCTTAGGGCGAAACATGCTTTGGCTCAAAGTCTTTCTATAAACGTGGACAAAGTTTGGCTTGTAAAAAATGGTGAAGAGCATGAAGTTCATCACAGTGATGTTAAAGTAGGCGATGTAATTCGTATAAGAAAAGGCAGTCTAATTCCTATGGACGGAACAGTTGTTCTAGGAGATGCCTTGATAAATGAAGCTACAATGACAGGCGAGCCTATTCCAGTGCATAAAACTTGCGACAGCACTGTTTTTGCAGGCACTGTTTTAGAAGATGGTGAAATTGATGTAGAGGTTCTAAGTTTACAAAGTGACTCACGCATTGCAAAAATAATAGATTTAATTGACACGGGCGAAAAAGAAAAAGCCATGGTTCAAGGCAAGGCAGAACGCTTAGCAGATGACATTGTACCTATTAGTTTTGGTCTGTTTTTTGTAACCTTAATTTTAACAGGGAGTATATCTCGTGCGTTATCTGTGCTTATGGTAGACTTTTCGTGTGCGATTAAGCTTACTACCCCAATTACGGTTATATCGGCGCTTAAAGAAAGCGTTAATCATGATATACTTGTAAAAGGCGGTAAATATCTTGAGCTTTTATCAAAAGTAGATACTGTTGTATTTGACAAAACAGGAACGCTCACAAATGCAGTTCCAAAAGTATCTAAGATAATTCCGTTAGCAGACGGTTATACAGAAGATGAAGTGCTAAAAATAGCCGCTTGTCTTGAAGAGCATTTTCCTCATAGCGTAGCCGCTTCTATTGTGAAAGAGGCGAAAGAGAGAAATATTCATCACCCAGAAGAGCATGGCAAAGTTGAATATATTGTAGCGCACGGAATAGCTAGCATATATAACAACAAACACTCGGTTATAGGTAGCAGACATTTTGTTTTTGAAGATGAACAGGTTAAGTATCCTAGTGAAAAAGAGCAGTGGATAAACGAGCAAATTGGAAGTGACAGTGCGGTTTATCTTGCGGTAGATAGCGAGCTTATAGGCATTATTTGCGTTAATGATCCACCAAGAATAGACGCAAAGCCAACAATCGATATGCTAAGAAAAGAGGGTGTCAAAGAAATCTTTATGATTACAGGAGATGGCGAGAGTAGTGCTAAATATACTTGTAATTTGTTAGGGATAGATAAATATTATGCTTCTGTTTTGCCTGATGGCAAGGCAGCAATAATCGAAAAATTAAAAGCGCAGGGCAAAACCATACTCATGGTAGGCGACGGAATAAACGATACTCCGGCGCTTAGTGCATCTGATGTGTCGCTTACTCTTAATGGTTCGTCTGACATAGCAAGAGAGGTAGCTGATATTTCTGTTTTGTCTCATGAACTGACTAAAATAGTAGAGGCTAGAAGACTTGCAACAAAGTTAATGCAGAAGATATACAGGCAATATGGAATAATTGTTACATTCAATACTGCGCTAATTGCTTTAGGCATTGTAGGGGTCATAATGGCAAATACTTCCGCATGGCTACACAATGCTTCTACAATTGCACTAGCGATAAATTCAGCAAAACCAATGATGAAAAAAGAAGATAGAATAACATTGCCGGAGGGGAAGAAAAATGAAACAACATAAGTTTTGGTCTATTCTTGCAGTTTTTGCAATGCTAATGTGTATTTACACAGGACATAAACATAAATAAATTAAAAAGAGGGGCTGTGATGAAATGAAAATTTTGTCACAGCCCTGATTGTATAAAACCCTTAATTCAAAAACACTGTTTTGTCAAAACGAATAAATTAATGAAACACAATGTAGGGGACGTGCCTCTTACGATTTAATGATTAAATTAAATTCGTTGTAATTCCCAAAATCCATGTAGGGGCGGATATTATCCGCCTGTAAATTTAGACAAAATTACAGACTTTTTAGGCGGATAATATCCGCCCCTACATGGCTAAATTTTTCTAATCAACACGTGTGCGGAAAACCCGTCCCCTACATTAATTTATGTGTTTTAACGAGTTTGTTATAAACCAGAATTACTAAAAAGTATTACTAGATGACATGCAATATTTTTATTTAGTGCAATATTTTTAAGAGAAACCCTTTTTCAAAAAGTTGAACTGGCTATGACAACAAATGTCATAGCCAGTTAAATTATTAATACTTATTAAAACTTACTAAAGTATCAAAATCTTTTCTCATTTTTGCTCTAGGTTCTGTACTCTCAGAGTAGCCCAGGGCAATTAGCATTTTGACCTTTACATCTTCTGGAATTGAAAGGAAATCTTTTATACCTTGCTCATCAAAACAGCCAATGATACAACTTGAAACTCCTTTTTCTGTGGCAGAATAACAAATTGTTGTAGCCGCAGAGCCTGCATCAAAAGCAGCGTAATGTTGTGAATCACATGTAAGTATTGACATAAGTTTTGCTTTGGTCTCGCAAAGAACGATATATACAGGAACCTGATTAGCCCATTTGTTTATCGGTAAATCTTCTCTTGTAATATAGTTTGCCAAAGTTTTTCCGTTTTCGCAAACCACAAATTTCCATGGTTGTGAGTTGCAAGCAGATGGACTGTTGATGGCATCTTTTAATATTTCTTCGATGATTTTTCTGTCAACAGGCTTGTCTATATAGCTTCGTGTACTCTCTCGTTTTAAACAAAGTTCTGAAAAATTCATAAAATCTCCTTATTCTGTAGGTTCAGTAGTAGGGTCTGTTGTAGGTGTTGTTGTAGGTGCTGTAGTAGGCTCTGTTGTAGGTGCTGTAGTAGGCTCTGTTGTAGGCTCTGTTGTAGGCTCTGTTGTAGGTGATGTTGTAGGTGATGTTGTAGGTGATGTTGTAGGAGCAGTTGTCACAGTTGGAGCAGGAGTAGCAGTAGCAGTTGGTGTAGATGTTGGAGCGACTGTATTTGTGTTTCCTGAACTTCCTGTAATTTTGCTTGTGTCTGTTCCAGGACCTATTCTATAAGTTTTTGCCTTTGCGTAGTACTCAGAGTCAGAAAGAGCCTCTCTTTTAACTTCAACACCATCTTTATAGAATATCTTTTCAGCTTCTGCAAAATAACCTTGATAGCCGTTAGTTACTAACTCATATTCGCCCGATGCTAGGCTGTAGTCAGTTATATATTCGATTTGTGAAGGAATAGGAACTACTTCATCTACCCAACCTTGACCTATAATTTCATCCCATTCTTCACTAAATTTTCCGTAAAATGTAGCATAAAGAGTTAGTCCGTCCATATATGTTACTAAATATATAGGTTCATCGCTTGAATTTTTAAATTTTACATCATAGTAACCATAGCTAATTGTAGCATCTATTCCAATTGGAACATAAGAAGACGGAGTAGCATGGCATTCTCTGGATGTAATTTCCATGTCTGCTTTAAAGGCAGCTACATAAATAGTTGTTGCAGCTTGACAAACTCCGCCACCATACATAGGCACAGAAAGTCCGTTGACTAAACCACCGGCTGGCAAGAAACCACTTGACGCATAAGACGTATTACCCACAATTCCGTTAAACGAAAATTCTTCGCCTGGTTGCAAAGTAGTGCCGTTTGTTTTTTCAAGTGCAAGTCTCATGTTATGTGTGCCGTTTTCTGTGTTTGTAGAGTATGTGTCGTAAGTTGAGAGCTGACCATAAGAATTTTCAATGTCTTCAATTGTTGTTTCAGGCTGTTTTTCTGTAATTACAACAGAAATATCACCACTTTTTTGCTGATTAAGATAGCTTAAAACTTTATCTGTAGTTTGCTCTACATCTATACTTTGCCCTGCTTGTCCCTCTTTAAACACAAAAGTTCTTGTATCAAAGTCAAAATAGTCAACAGAGGCATCTTGAGCTTCTACTATATAGTTATCTGCAATTTCTTGAATAGTATTCATAACAGATTCTTCATCTGGATTATAATCAAATTCTAAATTCGCATAATTGCCTGTTTCTAAAGCTGTTGTGAGTGTTTCTTCAATATTATTAGTAAAATTTAAGTCGCTAGCATTAATAGTTTTTGTCTCATCGCCAAAATTTAGCTTGATTGAAAGCTTATTGTATACAGAATCAAGGCTAGTTTCGATGGTTGTTATGGCTTCGTCCAGCGTTTTTTCACCTATATAAACAGAGTTTACTATAGTGTTTTCAGGAAAAGTAGCCGTAGCAAGTACATTTTCTGAACTTTCAGAACCTTGAGAACTTCCATCTGCGGATGGGTCTGAGTCTGTACTTCCGCATGCTGTTAAAATGCACACACTAGATATTGTTAGAAGTAGTATTTTGAATAAATTTTTTTTCATATATATCTCCTTAAGTTGAAATTTTAACTTTCACAGTAATTATATCACATAAAAATTAAAAAAAAAAGCATATTATAAAAATTTTATTTACAATAATTGACTACATATTAAGAATTTATGAAAAATCATATTGAAAAATATAAATATAAAGTGTATAATATAATAGGAATTAATTTTAATAATGCTAATAGAAAGGTCGTTAACATGAGCGATATCGAAAAAGAATTAGGCAGTTTAGAACTAGATGACATAGAAAATATTGATCTTGATGAAATAGATGATTTTATAACCACAGGCAAACCACAGGCAATAATACAAGAAGCATTGGGAGGAGTTACAACATTTGTTGATATAGTATTCTGCATAGATGTTACTGCTAGTATGGCTCCTATCATAAATACAGTTAAAAACTTAACGTTAGATTTATATGATGATTTAATAGAAGAGATGAGAAACTCAAGAAACAGAATTGTTACACAGTTAAGAGTTAGAGTTATTGCTTTTAGAGACTATTATTGCGATGGAGAATATGCAATGCAACAGTCCGATTTTTTTACACTTCCAAATGATAAAGCTGAGTTTCGTAATTTTGTGGCAGCATTAGAAGCGGTAGGGGGCGGAGACGAACCTGAAAACGCATTAGAGGCAATAGCACTTGCAATGAAATCTGAGTGGGTAAGGGTTAATAATCCAAACACTGAAAAGGCACGAAATGTTGTTGTTGTGTTTACAGATGCCTCGGCGCATCCTTTTGAAAAGTCTAAAAAAAGTAGTAATCAATATTACCCGGCAGATATGCTGAAAAGTTATAATGATTTATATGAGGCGTGGTGCGGCCAAGGCTCATATGGAACATTTGGTGGAGAATATGTTATGGATAGAAATGCAGAGAGATTAATTGTTTTTGCTCCTGTAAATTCATATCCGTGGGATAAAATTGCAGAGGATATAGACTATGCTGCGGTAATTCCAATATCGGCGGCTAAGGGTGGAACAGAGGTAGGACGTGAGACTATAATTAACACAATTAGCGGTAGTATGAGATAAGGAGAAAATTTTGAGATGAATTTTGTCATTAATAAACCTCTTAGTGGGCATGATGAAGATGCGCCTGCCTTTGCTGATGATAAAATTCTTATTGTCTGTGACGGTCTGGGCGGTGCAGGTCAAAATAAATATCAATTGGGCGATGAGAAAAAAAGCAGTGCATATCTAGGATCAAGAGTAGTTTCAAGTACTTGTCAAAATTTTTTGCACGAAAACTATGAAGAGATATGTATTCATATGGGCAAGCCTGAAAAATACATAATTAGTTTAAAAGAGCATATAACAAATAAGCTAGACAAATTTGTAGAAGAAAATGGACTGGTCAATTTAATTATTGGTAAGTCTATTCAAATGTTACCTACAACTCTTACAGCGATAGTATATGCAAAATTTGAGAATAGGACAGAAGCATTAGTCATTTGGGCAGGAGACTCAAGGGCTTTTTTACTGACAGAAACTAGGGGATTGCAACAATTAACAGTAGATGATACACCATACGACACAGATGCCTATGAAAAATCGGCGCTTATGTCAAACAATATAAGGCAAGACGGTGATTTTCATCTAAATTATTGCTATTATGATGATCTTCCTAGTGACTGCATATTGTTTACTTGTACTGATGGTTGTTTCGATTATTTAAGTACTCCTATGGATCTTGAATACAGGGTAGAATATGCTGTTTTAAAAACAGAAGTACTTACTAGAAAAGATGTAACAAGGTTTGAAGAGACTTTAGGTAATGTGCTTACAAACTATGGGCAACAAGACGACTGTAGCATGGCTGGAGTTATAATAGTAGATGAAAAAAAATGCTCTGAAATGCAGATGATGCTTAATAGAAGGGCGTTGTTTGTTCAAGACCAGTACAGAAATAAATATTTATTGTACGACAAAAAAGTAGTGAAGCGAAAAGCAGAGAACACACATAAATTCCAAGAGCTAGACTCGTGTATAGCTGAACTAGATGTACCAGTTTATAAAGAGCTAAAATCTTTAGTTACAAGGGTTTATCAAATTGATACCGACATAACAGAAAATATATATGACGATGAAGAAATAATTATAGAACTAAGGTATGCGCTAGCTACTTTAGATGTTTATAGAAACTATATAAAGCAAGTAAATGTATTTAAAGAAAAAGGATTGGTTAGAAACACTGAAATCAGTGTAGGGTATGATAAGCTTAGAAAAATGTATGAAGAACTCATGTTTAGAGAATATGTAAATGATTTATTGGGTTTTAGTTTCTCAAAGTTTTTCAACCTTAATTCTCAAAGAAATAAGTTAGCTCAAAAGTATAGCGAACTTGTTACAGAATATGAACAAGTGAAAATAGACTACTCTAAAAACTTGCAACATAGCATGTTTAGCATGCAACAGTTAGGTAAGAAAAACCCCGAAAACATACAAAATATTGAAGAGCAATCTCAATCTTTTTTGAAATTTGAAGAAAAATTTTCTGACTTAGTAGATATCAAAACACAGTTGCAAGAAACAGAAGATGCGCTTAGATTGCATTTTCGTGAAAAAAATAAAGATATAGAATCCAAGTTTAAGCAGGCTTTATCAAAAGGCTTTGTAAAGACAGACCCAAAAGACAACAAGTATAAAGATATCTGTAAAGAGTACGATAAGTATGTTAGTCTACAAACAAGAATGGAAGAATATTTTGCCTTGTCAAAAGAAGATAGACTGAGTAATTTCGAGAGATACTTAGAGGAAAATTGGCCTGAAATTAGAAGGTTTTTACAGACAAAAGGGGTATCTAATCAGTTTGCTTGCAAAGATTATTTAGATATAATACAGGAACACGAGAAAAAAAGAGATGAACTAACTTATCAAATTGAAAAATATGAGGTTAGAAAATATGATTTATGGAAAGAATATAAGCCGTTATATGAATTATATAATGGATACTATATAGCAAAAACATAGAAGTTAAGGAAAGGGTAATCGAGAAATGGACATAGTAAACGGTTATCAATATGATAAATTAAAGGCACATACCTCTGCAAATGGCATATGGTATTATGCCACGGCAGACGGAAAGGCGTTTTTCTTAAAAAAGTTTATGCAACCCAAATATCCGCTAGAGACTGCAAGTGAAGATATTTTTGATTTTAAAAAACATGAGTGTGAAGAGTGGTTAGCCGCTAAAAAAAAGCTTATAGCTGCACTTGACGACCTTGGAAACGGAATGGGAAATATTATTTCACCTAGAGAAGTGTTTAGACACAAACAAAGCTTTTATCAAGTTACTCACTGGATAGAAATTCAAACAGATTCACTTGACAAAATAAAAGAATATGACTACAATGATAAAGTAATGCTACTTAACACCTATTCGTCATCACTTAAGAGAATACACAGCAAAAATATAATTCATGGCGATTTAAAGCCAGAAAACATATTAATAGGAAGAAGTGCGTCGGGTAACCCTGTAGCAAAAATTATAGACTTTGATGATTCCTATTTTTCAAAGAAACCACTATCTCCAGAACTTACAGTGGTTACAGATGCCTATCAAAGTCCCGAACTTGCAGCTTATAAAAGAGGAAATGTGAAGTACAAACAAAGGCTTACTTGTTCCTCAGATGTTTTTGCAAGCGGAATTATTTTTCATCAATATTGGTGTGGTGAAATGCCTAGGTGTCAAAATAGTGATAAGTTTGTGTATGAGGCAATTGCGGCAGGTGAGCAGTACGGGCTACACAAATCTTTGCCAGATTGGCTTAAAGAATTAATAGAAAAAATGTTAAGTTCACTCCCAGAAGATCGCCCTACTATGGAAGAAGTTCATGCTGTGATAATTTCAAAAGGCAACATAGAAGAGCGAGCAAAAGTTATAATGCAAACAATTAACTTTACTTTATTAGATCAAGCGCTTGAAAATGTTCCAAAAAACTTAGAAAGATTTAAGGATAGAACTGTTAAAAAACTGCAAAAGGTGCTTGACAAAATAGAAGAGGGTAGAGAGTCAGCAGATCAAAAAACGATAGATAAATATTCAAAAGCGTTGACAGACGCATTAAACGGCTTGAAGGTAGACAAAAATTATGTGGTTGAGCTTGATTTTTCTAAGCTAGATCAAATACTAGCTGCCGTGCCTGATAACTTAACAAGGTTTACCGATAAATCGGCAGAAGATCTTATCAGAGTAGTTGAATTTGCAAAAAAAAGCAGAGAGTTAACAGAACAAGCTGATATTGACAAACTCACTAAATTACTTTATGTAAAATTTAAAAGTCTTGTAAGAAGATAAATTCGTGTAAGAAAGCAGGTGATTAGTTATGCAGATGTATTGGAAATGCGAAGAATGTGACGAAACTAACCCCTATCCCCAAAAAAGGATTTGTGTATCGTGCGGAAGTCCCATGTCAGAACAAGCCAAGCAAAAGGCAATTCAAAATAAGAAAGATGAAGAAGCCTTAGCAGAGCAAAAGTATAAAATGGAGCAACTGCGTAAAAAACGAGAGGGAGAAATAAGCAAACAAGATGCGAAAAATGATGGCGCAAGAGCAGGCTCATCTTCAAAATATACTAAATCCATAGAAGAGAGAGAGAGAATACGCAAAAAGAAAGAAAAAAATGAGATTAAGTTCTCAAAAATTTACATAATGACGGCTCAAGTAGCCAGCATAGTAATGCGTTCTTTAATTTTTGTTGCGGTTATATTGGCGGTAGTGGTTTGTGCGTTTAACTGGGACAATACAGATTTTATAAAGGTTCAAGATGAGTTTAAAGAAAAGGTAGTTAATTCATATATAGCATTAACATATCAAACAGAAGAGGGTGAAGACCTTTTAGCTCCTAGGTTTATAGATAACTTAAGCCGTGAGCTTGAAACTATGTTAGATCATTATAATCCTATAGATAATGTTTTCGGGTTGGCAGAAGAAACTGCTAAATTTATTTCAGGAGGTAATTAATTATGGTAATGTATAATTTGTTAGAGATTTTTTTTCATGTAGGTAATATTTTTGCCTTGTTTATACTTGTAATGTCATATATTTTATTAATAATAGCAAAATCAAGAAAGAGTATTTCGCCAACAGCTAGGATAGTATTTCCAGATTTTTACGATCAAGCTGCCTATATAAGACATTGTTATTGGAGCGCAACACTGTTTCTTGTTATAAGTTGGTTGCTGTGTTCATCTAATGCAATTTCACCAGAGGGAATTCCGACTGCAAGTTTTTCGAACGGATTTTTATTATATGCTTGTATATGGGCAGGAATGATTTTTGTTTCTGTTATAGTTGGAATGATATTAAATTCAATTAAGGCAAGCGTAGCTGCTACATATACGGTAAAAGATTCAATAGTAACAAACATTGTGTACTCAATAATTTATTTTTTGTTGGCATTTATGACAATGTGATAATTAGGAAAATGCAAACGCACAAATTTTGTAGGGGCGGATATTATCCGCCTTGCAAAAATTTTTTAATACATATAATTTAATGTAGGGCACGGGTTTTCCGTCCCGAAAACTCGGAGTTTTAACTAAATTTCATCGGAACGGTCAAGACCGTTCCCTACATCAGTTTGTGCGTTTTAACAAATTAATTTTAATCAAAAAACGTAATCAACACGTCTGGATAATATCCGCCCCAACATGGCTAAATTTTCCTAAGAGGCACGTTTGTGTTTTCCGTCCTTAAAGCTAGTTTTTTTGCTAACTTCCCACGGGTTTGAAAATCTATTCATTACAAGAATGACTTTTTAATAGGGATATCTGCACAGAAATAATCTTATAAGTTTAAGCAAAAAAATGTTTTGTTTTATAAAAAAAAGCTTGACAACTGTTATTTCTTGTGATATAATATCTCTTGTAGTCAAGCAAAGACTATATTTAATAACTTAATATTAATACGGAGAGGTGTCCGAGCGGTTTAAGGAGCTAGTCTTGAAAACTAGTGATCTCGAAAGGGACCAAGAGTTCGAATCTCTTCCTCTCCGCCATTTTTTTATTCTTTTTTAATAAAAAGGAAAGTTGGAGAAGTACCCAAGTGGTGAAGGGGCTCCCCTGCTAAGGGAGTAGGTTGGGTAACTGGCGCAAGGGTTCAAATCCCTTCTTCTCCGCCAGCAAAAATCGACAGTTCCTATAAGGAGTTGTCGATTTTTCTATAATTTTTTTAACGAATCAAAATGCGACACTGAACTCGATTTATTTGGGTTCAGTTTTTTGTTGATAAATGTGTTTGAAACATGTAAATTAGTTTAATAAACTAATTTACTGGTAATACTAAGTTAGTAGTGAGGTGTTTATGAAATATTTTAAAAATAGAAAAAATGTAGATTTATATACTAAGATGATGGCGGACTATGATAATAGTTTTGTGATAAATCAGGTGAATAAAATTTTGCCTAATGGCTCAAGTGTTCTGGAGCTAGGCATGGGAACTGGGGTTGATTTAATCTCGTTATCACAAACTTATAATGTTGTTGGCAGTGATAATTCAATTTTTTTTATTGAGGACTTTAAGAGTAAAAGTGATATAGAAGTGACAGTTTTAGATGCAATAGATGTAGGTATCAATCGTAATTTCGACTGCATTTATTCAAATAAAGTTCTACAACATTTAACAAAAAAAGATTTTATTATATCACTAGTAAATCAGTTTAGTCATTTAAAAAATAATGGAATAATTTTTGCTACACTATGGGCT
Source organism: uncultured Eubacteriales bacterium (assembly GCA_964369225.1). Classification (GTDB taxonomy): domain Bacteria; phylum Bacillota; class Clostridia; order Oscillospirales; family Acutalibacteraceae; genus SIG603. The sequence continues at coordinate 2,882 of CAYJER010000010.1, read as the reverse complement.
GGCAAATATAAAGAAGAATTTGAATTTGATGGAGAATTAAGATTTGTATATTATAACGAATTAATATTAAAGGAGATTATTCCAAAAGATTTAGAAATAGAGAAAATAATTTCTTATTCTGAATATGAAACTAATGATTCGTTAATTCTTGTTATACGTAAAAAATAATAAAATTTAAGCTAAAATGCAGTCAATTAATGGTTGCATTTTTTTGTTTTATATAGTATAATATAAACAAAGTTTTATTTGTACAAGGAGGAAAAAATATGTTAATTATGTTGATTTCATGGGTAGTGATAGGAGTAGTGTTCGGATTTGCAACCAATATGGTTCTTATAAATCGTGGCTATAATGAGAACTGGTTTTGGTGGGGATTTTTCTTTGGGATTATAGCTTTGATTGTGGCTTTGTCAAAACCTGATGCTAATCAGTATTCGGCAAGTCCATACAATTCTAATGCGTCGCAGACTGCAAAAACAGGCAGTGGTTGGAAATGCAGTTGCGGAACTAGTCACGTTTCATATGTAGGCTCTTGTGGATGCGGAAAGACAAAAGCTGATATTATGAAACAATTAGACTTAGAAAAACTTAAACTAGTTGAAGAAGAAAAAGCAAAACAAACAGAGAATGAAAATAGAAAAGCCCAAGAACAAGAACTTCTAGACCTACAAAAGCTAAATGAATATAAAAAAATGCTTGATTCAGGCATAATTACTCAAGAGGAATTTAGTATTAAGAAAAAACAAGTATTAGGATTATAAGAATAATATAAGATGAAATCGTTTATTCTCATAATATTAATAGCAAAACATGAGTTTGAGTTAGATTATGTAGTAAATGTAATAAAATATTATTGATATAATAAGGTTATGATATGAAAATTAAAAAACAATATACTTGCGCATTGCTTTTATCAATGGATTTATTAGGTGGAAAATGGAAAATGAGAATTTTATGGCATATTTTACATGGAGATAATCGTTTTTCGTTATTACAAAAGGGTATTCCAGATATAACACACAAAATGCTAGTAACACAATTAAAAGAACTAGAACAAAACAATATACTTATAAGGACTGTAGTGTGTGAAAAACCACTGAATGTAGTGTATTCACTCTCGACAAACTACAAGGGATTAATACCACTTGTAGAGGGCTTTTGTGATTTTTCAAAAGAATATGCTAGTCTAAATGAAATAACGCTTGAAGATACATAGGTACAAAAAAGTACGTTATTGTATTAACCTCTGAATTTGGTTATAATATAAATATAACAATAAGGAGGTAATTTTAATGAATTATCCTAGAGCATTTTCACATATAGGTTTGTCTGTGCCTAACTTAGAACAGGCAGTTAAATTTTATAGCGAGGTAATGGGTTGGTATGTTGTAATGCAACCATCTGTTATCAAGGAAGAAAATACTTCTGCAATTGGAATTATGTGCGAGGAAGTATTTGGGAAAGGTCATGGCGATTTTAAAATTGCCCACATGGTTACTTCAAACGCTATCGGAATAGAACTATTTGAGTTTGTAGATAACAACAAAGAGAAGCAAGCTTTTGAATTTAAAAACACAGGTCTTTTCCATTTTTCTGTACAAGATCCAGACATTGAAGGCATGATTGAAAAGATTGTAGCTAATGGTGGCAAACAACGTATGCCAATTAAAGAATACTACCCAAATGAAAAACCATACAAAATGTGTTATGTTGAAGACCCATTTGGGATTGTATTTGAAATTTATACTCATAGCTATGAGGTAACTTATTCAAAAGGAGCTTACTAAATTATTATTAGAGTGTTTTTAGAGGTATAAAATGATAATTAGTGCAACTAGAAGAACCGATATACCGTCGTATTATGGGGAATGGTTTGTTAATAGATTGAAAGATGGGTATGTGCTTATCCAAAATCCATACAACAATAACCGTTATTCAAGGGCTTGTTTAAATCGTGAGGCGGTTGACATAATTATTTTTTGGACTAAAAATCCGAAGCCTTTTATTAAACACTTAGACATAATAGAAGAAATGGGCTACCCGTATTATTTTCAGTTTACATTAACTCCATACGGAAAAGAAACTGAAAAAGGTCTTCCAACAAAAGGGGAACTACTAGAAACTTTTATTGATTTAAGTAAAAGGATAGGCAAAAAGCGAGTAGTTTGGCGATATGACCCAATAATAATATCAGATATTTATACTATCGACTATCATGCGGAACGCTTTTCTTATATAGCAAAAAAATTATCTGCATTCACTGAAAGATGTGTCATAAGTTTTGTGGATAGCTATAAAAATGTGACTGCAAGAATGGGTAAAGACCCAGCCTATAAAATGACTAAAAAGAATATTTTTGAACTGGCTAAGATTTTCTCGAAAATTGCTAAAGAAACAAATATTGAGCTTTTCACCTGTTCAGAGGAGACAGACTTAAGCCTTTTCGATATAAAACATGGGGCATGTATAGATAAAGACCTGATTGAGCAAATTTTAGGTGTTGGAATAAATGCGAAAAAAGATAAAAACCAACGCAAAGAATGTGGCTGTGTAGATAGTATCGACATTGGAACCTATAACTGCTGTGCAAATGGATGTAGCTATTGCTATGCCTTGACAAGTGAGAAAACATCGTTTTATAACATGGCAAGGCATAACCCTAATTTGCCTGTTTTAATAGGAGAAGTAAATCCTGATGCTATAATTACTAATAGAGATAGTTTTTCTATTGTAGAAAATCAGATTTCGTTCTTTTAATTATTATTAATTGCTGTAATGAATAAATTAATTAATTAAGTATGGGCGACCTGTGGTCACACGTGTTGAATAGAGAAATTTAGCAATGTAGGGGACGGGTTTTCCGTCCCGAAAACTGTCGGTTA
>CAYJER010000009.1:34416-66958 GCA_964369225.1 uncultured Eubacteriales bacterium | reverse complement strand
AAATTTTTTGCCCGAAATAAAGCAAGAGCTAAATTGCGGATAATTAGTCGAGAAGACTCGACACCCGTATCGCTCCAAGTTTTAGCTAGGGGCGAATTTTTTTGCCCGAAATAAAGCAAGAGCTAAATTGCGGATAATTAGTCGAGAAGGCTCGACACCCGTATCACTCTAAGTTTTGCTAGGAGTAAATTTTTTGCCCGAAATAAAGCAAGAGCTAAATTGCGGATAATTAGTCGAGAAGGCTCGACACCCGTATCACTCCAAGTTTTGCTAGGAGTAAATTTTATGTAGACATGCCTCTTAGGATTAGTGATGTAGGGAACGGTCTTGACCGTTCCGATGAAATTTAGCTAAAACTCCGAGTTTTCGGAACGGTCAAGACCGTTCCCTACATTAATTTGTGCGTTTAAACGAGTTTATTTATATCCAAAATCTTAATAAACATGTCTAAGTCTGGATATTATCCACCCCAATATTATAATTTAAAGGAAAGAAAAAATGGCAAAAGTAAGAAATAATTCAATAGATATTTTTAGGTACATATGTGCAATAATGGTTATAGGAATGCACACCTTATTAGTAGACACGACTACTGCTGAACAAGGTTATACTCTTATTCAAATAATTTCAAGAACCACAGTTCCCTTCTTTTTTGCTGTAGCAGGCTTTTTCTATATAAAAAAACTAGTTACAGGTCAAAAAATATTCTTAAAGTATATATCCAGAATAATACTTGTATATGCAGTTTGGAGTGCAGTCTATTTATTAGAAGAAGTGCTGATGAAGTCTATTAGCGGAGAGCTTACAGTTAGTTTTTTTATAGATTTTTTTATAGATTTTATTTTTTATGGCAGTTGGTATCATTTTTGGTTCTTCCCAGCGCTTATATATTCTATCTGCATAACAACATTAATTTACAAAATTAAGTGTTTTAAATTTGTAGTTCCAATATCTATTTTAGCATACTTAATAAGTGTTTTAGGCTCGGCTTATTATGAGTTAGGAACAAATATTCCTGTTTTAGGTAGTTTATATAATTTTTCTGACTTTGAGGCGATAAGACGAATTGTGTTTATGGGATTTCCGTTTTTTGTGATTGGTTATGTAGTAGAGCTAATTAAGAATAGGTTTGAAAAATTTAACGCAATTTGGCTAGTTATTGTATTTTTAATTTTATGCTCACTAGAGGTTGCAGAGGTCTTTATAATCGATTACTTTGAATTGCAAACCCACGTTTTAACTACTATTATGTTATACCCAGTAGTTTGCTTGACTTTGATCTTGTTGTTTAAACACCCTTTACCTGGAAGAGAAAAGCTTTCTAACACTACTAAAATACTTTCAAATGTGTCGTATTATGCACATCCGTTAGTGATTATGGCTGTAAACATGTTGTTTATTGGAGTTCTAAAATTAAATCTTACACCTGTGCATGTGTTTTTGATTACCACAATTTTGTGTGCATTTGCTGGATTAATAATTATGAAAATCAATAATAAACATATTAATAAATTTGTTCAATAAAAAGCTATTGACAAATGTAAATAAATAGTGTATTCTGATTATATAAATATACTATAATATTTCGTATAACCCTGTAAAAATGGTTCAGGGGTCTCTACAGGAATCCTAAATCCTACTTACGAAGATGACACTCTGTTATCTTTGTAAGTGGGATTTTTTACATTTATTTGTTTAAATCACGAAAGGAATATATAAAATGAATAGATTAGAAATGATAAATATTATTGACGTGGCAAATGGCAGAAGACAAGCAGACATGGTTCTTAAAAATGGCAAAATTGTAGATGTCTATCAAGGTAAAATTATAGAGGGTAACATTGCAATTTGTGGAAAATACATTGTAGGCATAGGTGATTATAACGGCGGAATAGAGATTGATCTTAACGGTTCTTATGTGTCTGCTGGGTTTATTGATGCGCATATGCACATAGAGTCAACCTATGTTTCGCCGTCTGAAGTAGGAAGGCTGTTAGTGCCACGAGGAACAACAACAATTATATCTGACCCACATGAAATTGTAAATGTTTGCGGAAAAAAAGGGCTTGATTATATGATAAACTGTGACACAGCGCTAGACATAAAGTATATGTTGCCGTCTTGTGTTCCTTGTACGCCTTTTGAGACCACAGGAGCTATATTTAGCTCAAGTGATATGTGCGATTATATAAACCGCAAAGAGGTATTAGGTTTAGGCGAATTTATGAACCATGTTGGCGTAAATAACTGTGTAGACGAGGATATGTCTAAAATATTCACGGCTAGGCTAGCAGGAAAAATTATTGATGGACACGCCCCAGAAGTGCTAGGGAAAAAACTCGATGGTTATGCAGCCGCCGGTATTCGCACCGATCACGAATGTAGCACAATAGAAGAAGTAAACGACAGAATATCAAGAGGAATGTATGTCGAGTTTAGACAAGGCTCTGCTTGTAGAGACTTAAAAAAACTAATTCCAGCCATAACAAAAGAGAATTTAAGATACTGTCTGCTTTGTTCCGACGATAGAGAACCAGACACTATATTTAAACTGGGGCATATGGATGATTGCTTGCGTATTTGTGTAAAAGAAGGTCTTGACCCGATATCTGCAATTAGAATGGCTACAATAAACACGACGGAGTGTTATAGACTGCATGAAATAGGGGGAATAGCTCCTGGTTTACTGGCTAATATTGTGGTGCTTAATAATCTTAAAGACTTCGGTGTAGAAAAAGTCATGATAGAGGGCGAGATTGTGGCTGAAAACGGTAAATATTTAAAAAAAATTAAAACTACAGACATTCAATCTGTCAGCAATTCTATGAAAATTAAAGATTTTAGCATAGACAAACTAAAACTTACTTGCAAAAATTCAAAAGTTTACGCAATGCAGGTCTTAAGTGATGGTGTTGTAACTAAAAAAGTGGAAATTAATGTAAATATTAATGATAAAAATGAGTTTGTATATGATAAAAACTCTGACATAAACAAGATTGCTGTAGTAGAAAGGCATAAATACACTGGAAATGTTGGAGTAGGGCTTATAAAAGGTTTTGGTATAAAATCTGGTGCAATTGCACAAACAATAGCTCATGACTCACATAATGTTGTGGTGATAGGCATGTCTGATGAAGACATGGAGTTAGCTGTAAAAACATTAGAAAAAATTGGTGGAGGAATTGTGGTTGTTAAAGATTCAGTGGTGCTTTCACAGTTAGAATTGCCAATAGCTGGGCTTATGAGTGACAAAACAGGTGAAGAGGTTCAGACTAAATTTGAAGAAATTCATAATATTTGTCATGAAAACTTAGGAATTACCGAAGAAGAACCAATAGTTCAGTTATCATTTATGTCATTGCCTGTAATTCCCGAAATAAAGATTACGGATAAAGGATTGTTTGATGTATCAGAATTTAAGTTTATTAATCAATAATTAAAGTGTTTAGTATAAGCATTTTATTTAATGCGACACAATGTAGGGGACGGGTACTCCGTCCCGTGAGGACTCAGCTAAAACTGCTAGTTTTTTCCGTCCCGAAAAACTAGATATTTTAGCTAAATTTCCACGGGACGGAAAACCCGTCCCCTACATTAATTTGTGAGTTTTAACGAATTTATTTTTCACCCAAAATCCTAATCAACACGTCTGCACAGAGACCCTCCCCTACAATCAAAATCATTATTTGTGTAATATTTTTTAAGATATCCCTTTTTCGACAGGCTGAGAGCTAGGTTTTAAACCTAGCTCCTTTTGCTTTATATTACACAGTATTTAGCCATATAATCTTCCATTAAAGGAACAAGTGATTTAAACTCATCCTTAGAAGATAGATACTCTTTAATGTCCATAACAGTTACAATTGCATGAACTTTAATACCAAATTCACGGCTCACCTCGTCTATTGCAGTAATGCCCTCAGTTGTGCCAACTTCACAGCGGTTTACTGAAATAAACATATTCTCAACCTTAGTATCGGCAACACCCTTTAGTATAGGCATAACCTCTCTTATTGCTGTTCCGGCTGTGATAACGTCCTCAATGATTATAACCTTGTCGCCGTCTTGTGGCTTATAGCCTATAATGCTACCGCCCTCGCCGTGGTCTTTTTCCTCTTTACGATTAAAGAAGAAAGGACGATTAAGGCTGTACTCGTTCCACAATGCACAAGATACACTTGTAGCTAGTGGTATACCCTTGTATGCAGGACCGAACATGCAGTCAAATTCTTCACCTATGCTCTCTTTAATAAGCTCAGCATAATACTTTCCAAGTGTAGCCATTTGCTCGCCTGTCTTGTAGTTTCCTGTGTTTACAAAATATGGTGTGTTTCTTCCACTTTTTGTCACAAAGTTTCCAAAACGTAATACGTCTGCACTCATCATAAACTCTATGAACTCAATTTTACTTTTAGTTAACATAATTTTTCTCTCCTTTAATCTACTAATCTCTTTTTCATTTCTTTTTTGTTGAATATATCATATAGCGCCGGCACAACAAACAAGTTCATTAAGGTTGCATATAGCAATCCGCCTATACAGACTATTGCCACAGGTTGCATCATCTCTGAACCGAATCCTGTTCCGATAGCTACAAATAACAAGCCCAATACTGTTGTAAGTGATGTCATTAAGATAGGTCTTAAACGTGTAACACCAGCTGTTACAATAGCCCTTGTCTTTTCGACACCATCAAGTCTTAGAATGTTTATATAATCGATTAAAACTATACCATTGTTTACTATAATGCCTGCTAGCATTACAAAGCCTACCATTGCAATAACGCTTACCTCTTTGCCTGTGACAAGCAGTGCTAAAAATCCGCCTGTAAATGCTAAAGGAATTGTAAACATAACGATAAACGGTGATTTAAATGATTGGAACTGTGCTACCATTATAAAATAGATTATAACAACTGCTAATAATAGCATTAAACCTAACTGTGTTATTGCCTCCATGATTGTGTCACTCTCGCCGCCAACGTCTAGGGTATTTCCTGTTAGTGGTTCATAGTCTGCAATAAATGAATTAACTCTGTCTGTTGCTATAGTGATGTTTTGCCCTTCTTCTATTATAGCAGAAACTGTTAAAACTCTCTTATTATCTTCACGTTCGACAGAATTTAAGCTTTTAGTCTCTACTATATTGGATATCTTAGAAAGCTCTATCTCTTTTTTCTCGCCTGTCATTGTGCTGTAGCTTATTACCATGTCTTCAATGTCAGACACATTTACCTCTTGATTAGCTTCACTGTATATGACTAAGTCGGTTATCTCACCGCTAAAGTTTACAGTGTTTGAAGGCATTTCTGTTTGGATTTGTGCTACAACTTCTGCATACACTTGGGCTACCATTATGCCTTCTTCCATAGCCTTTTCTTCGTCTATTACTATTCTGATTTCAGGGTTTGCATCTGCTATACTTGTAGTGACTTCTGCAATTCCCTCTACTTTTATTAACTCTTCTTGTAGTCTGTCTGACTCTGCTATAAGGTTGTCTAGGTCCTCACCATAAACTTTAACAGATATACCCTCGCCACTCATAGAAGTTAGCATAGAGCCCATGTCCATAGCACCTTGTGCCTCAACTTGGGCATCTAAATCCGCACATTTTTCTACAATCTCGGCAGATATAACGCTGTCTTTTCTTGAAGAGTTTTCGCTGATTGTCACATATATACTAGCCGATGAACCGCTACCTCCCGTCATAGACATCATTGACATTGAACCTGTGCTGCCTGAACTTATCGAAGCACCTACGGTTACTACCTCGTCTATCTCCATAATTCTTGCGCTAACCTCGTCTGCTAGCTCTGTCATTTCTTCAAAAGTTGCATCCTCAGGGCCTGTAACCGTTACAGAAATTTGAGTACCGCTCATGCTAGGCATGAATATAAATCCTCTTGAAAGAGCCACTGCTGTGCTTGAAATCAATAGAACCACAGAAAGACCTAGGCAGACCCATTTGTGTTTAAGTGATTTAATTGCTAATCTTTCATATCCGTTTGTAACTTTGTCTAATATAAAGCTTTTAGGTTTCTTCTCTTTTTTAAGCATGTCAGATGCCATAGCCGGAACTAAAGTCAAGGCGACAATCAAACTAGCTAGCAGTGAATAAGCAACTGTAAGACCCATGTCTACAAATAAATCTCTTGTAATTCCCTCTATAAAAACTATAGGCAAGAACACACAAACAGTAGTTAGGGTAGATGAAACAATTGCACCTGCTACTTGACTTGCACCTTTAACGGCGGCGTTTAAGGCAGACTCTCCATTTGCACGCATTCTGTATATATTCTCGATAACAACAACCGAGTTATCAACTAGCATACCAACACCAACCGCAAGACCAGAAAGTGATATAATATTTAGTGTGATTCCAGAGAAGTACATAAGAACAATTGCGAAAAGTAAAGAAATTGGAATTGAACAAGCTATAATAAATGTTGGTCTTAAGTCTTTTAGGAAGAATATCAAAATCAATATTGCTAAGACCGCACCACTAATAAGTGAGTTCATAACAGTTCCAACAACAACGTCGATATAGTCGCCTTGATCGTTAAGTTTTGCAAAAGATAAACCCTCAAACTCTTCTTCAAGGTTTTCAAACTCAACAGATAAATTGTCTGAAACTGTCTTTGTAGCAAAGGTAGATTGCTTTGTGAAAGAAAGCATTAAAGAGTCGTCTCCGTTTACTTTTGCATAAACCTCTGCCGAATTATCGCTTACAAATACATCAGCAACATCCTCTAGTCTTACAATTCCAACGTCGTCAAGACCTGTGTTAAGTATAGGTAATTGTGCAAAATCTTCAAGGCTTTCAGCCTCTTCACCTACACGAACAAGGTAGTCAACGCCGTCCTCTGTGATGTAGCCAGCTGGCATTGAGAAGTTTTGAGCTGTAAGAATTTGAGACACCATATCCATGGTGATATCAAGTGTAGCCTGTTTGTAGGCAGCTTCTCTTTGTTCTTCAATTTGATCTTTTGCACTGTCGATTTGTGTTTGGGCTGAATCCATTTGAAGTAGGGCGGAGTCTAGTGCAGATTGCCCAGCAACTATTTGTGATAGACTAGCTGAAAGATCCATAGAGCCGTCTAATTGTTGCTTGTTTAACTCTTCCATGCCCGCTGTGATTTGCACAGAGGCTTTTTCAAGCTCTACTATTGTAGCCTCCATTTGAGCCACACCATCAGTTATCATTTTTATGTCGGCTTCATATTGGGCAATTGCTTCATCTAAGTCAGCCATTTCATAACCATAGGCAGAAAGTGTAGCGTTTAATGCGCTTATTGTGGTATCAAGTAAACCTAGTTGTATTCTTATGTTTGCGATTTCCGCAGTTTGCTCTGTAGTTGGAGCCTCGATTGCCTCTAACTCGGCAAGTTTTGTTTCAAGTGTTGCCTTGTTTTCAAGTGCGTCGTCGTACTGCATTCCAACTTCAACTAAGATACCTAAAATTTGCTCTAGCATTGGTAAAGACTGATTTGCAGTGCTAATTTGGCTTTTTAGTTCTACTATAGTGTTTTCAATCTCGATTTTTTGGTCGACTAATTCGGCTTGAGCCTTGGCTGTCTCTTGTGCTAGAACTGTTTGCCCTTCTTCTACGGCTGATTGAGAGTCGTCTAATAAATCTGACTGGCTTTCAAGTTCGTTTCTGCCGTCTTCAAGTTCTTGCTCTTGCTCGTTTAGTTCAATTTCTGCCTCGGCAAATTGTTTGTCTAAAGCGTTTTTGATTTTCACATTTAGAATATCAATCTTTTCTTGTGAGATTAATACGCTTACTTCTTCTTCTACATTACCGCTAACATCAACGCTCGCAACACCTGTTACACCCTCAAGGTCGCTTAAAATAGTGTCGTTTAAAAAGCTTGTTAACTCAATGCTGTCCATTCCCTCGTATGAGGCAGAATAAACACCTACAGGCAGTAGGTTAGGGTTAATTTGTATAATATAAGGAGTTGAAACCATATCGCTCCATGCACCTGAAACCGAGTTGATTTGTTCTCGCACATCGGGTACAATGGCATCCATATTAGCAGAGTCGTTAAACTCTAACATAACCATAGACACACTGTCGGAACTCGTCGAACTTATTGCTGTGATATTTTCAACCGTTGCCATGGCTTGCTCTAGTGGTTTACTTATTTCTTCTTCTATTTCCTCGGGTGTTGCACCAGGATTTGTTGTGATAACTACTGCATATGGCAGGTTAATTCCGGGCAATAGGTCTGGTGTCATGCTCGAGAACGACACAAAGCCTAAAATAATTACCATCAATACAGAAACATAGACTGTAAGAGGTTTTTTTACGCTAAATTTTGAAAACATTGATTCACTCCTAAATAATATTATTTACATATATTTTTCACCATAGTATTATACAATATAACTAATGAAATAAGTAATAGCAATTAATTAACTTTCTGTAAATAATAAAATTTATTGTTTTGTGGAGTAGTTGATTTATATTAAATAAGAATCTAAATTACTTTAATTAGTTAATTACAATATTTTTCCTTACAATAAATATAGAATAATTCTATAATAAACGCAGACATATCATCTTCATGAATTATTCCTATTTTTACAAATTCATTAAACAAAACAATATTACAGCCTATATATTTATTTCGTATCAATAAACCTAATGAGAAATGAAATCTATGCAAAAACGAAAAATCACAAGAAATTAATTCAAAAATAAATACATTACTTAGCTCTTTTTCAATTTTAGGAAATAAATCTGTAATTAATTTAATTATTTTCATATTATCCTCTTTTGACATCTAGTAAATGTCTTTTTTATTTTATTATAGCACATAATAAAATAAAAACAAGCAGTAAATGTCAAAAAGGAGTTAATATGTATAAAAATAAAAATATAGATGGAACATGTAATATTAGTGGTAAAAAAATTGCACTTTTAAGAAAACAAGTAAACCCTAAATTATCTCAAAATGGACTTTCAAAAAAACTCCAATTAGCAGGACTTGATATAGATAAAAATGCAATCCAAAGAATTGAATCAGGACAAAGATTTATAACAGATATTGAACTTAAGATATTTGTGAAAATTTTGGATACAACATCAGATTATTTATTAGGGATAACGGATGATTAATTTGTGCATTAAGCTCATTGTTTTCGATTACCATATTTATCAAAGTTTTTTCTTAATGCTCTTTCTGTTGGGAGGATTGTAATAAATAATAGAAACAATTGAATAGCGATAGTAATTCCTCCAAATAAACTTATAAAATTTATTTCTCTTCCAATAACTAAAAGCATAGCGCCAATAGAAATAGGCAGAATTATGCAACCAAATATTAAAATCAAAGTCTTTACCGCACCACAACTGTACTTCAATTGGATATGCTAGGTTATCTCTTTGATAATAAAGATGTATTGCCCTGTAACCATCATCTTTTTGTTTTCCGTTTCGCAAATCAGCTACTCTAAAATACTCAGGAAATTCAGTAGGATAACTGTCAAGTTTCATTCTAAAACCCAAAACATCATTAAAGCATTGTTTGAATCCGCCACCAACAGTAATCGTTTAATTGAATTTACGTATTATTGAATAATCACTTTTAAATCTTGAACCTATAATATTCTCACTGATTAGTGTTTCAACATATGTAGACCTATATCTTGCGATATCTTCTAAAATTAAATAAGTGGTGTTTTTGAAAGTGATATTTGTTTTAAACTTTTTCCCAAGGTAGATGTGTACGACAATTTATCTAATACTTTTTTGCTTATATCATCAAACATATTACGTGCCTCTTTCTTGTTATATATCAACAATTAACTATTGTTTTGTTACTATTATACATCGAGTAGTATGTTTATGCAAGAAAATTATTGTACGGATTAAAGCTAAATTTGCTCAAATATATTAGGGGAGGGTCTTATTTGACTAAGGACTAAAGGTGAAGAGTGAATGACTATTGAAAATTTACTTTGTGCTTCTTAGGATTTTTGATTTAAAATTAATTCGTTAAAACGCACAAATTGATGTAGGGAACGGTCAAGACCGTTCCCTACATCACTAATCCTAATCAACACGTCTGGATAATATCCGCCCCTACATACACAAAAAATTAGGCAAGGAGTTTATCCTTGCCCAAAATTATTTGTTTTAGAAGCTTTCTGAAACCATTAAGAATAGTACCATTACATCTTTATTGTCGATTACGCCGTCATCGTTTAGGTCACTTGCCATCATATCGATATCAGTTCCCATGTTTGATGTGTATTGTAGTAGCGCCATAACGTCTTTATTGTTGATAAATCCGTCTGAGTTTGTGTCACCCATAACTACTTCTACAACTTCAACTTTACCTTCTGTAATGTCGAAAGCTACATTTTGTTGGTTCATGTTAAATACATCTTCTGGGTCGTAAGAAGCTGTAATGCTTAAGTCGCCCTCTGTTGCTGTGTCTTTAACCTTGAACTTAAGTGTTGCGTATGTCATGTCAGCTGTGTCGAAATCTTTTGTTCCGTCAACCCAGTTTAGAATTAAAACTGAATTTGCATCTGCTGTCTCGAAAGCGCTTGTCATTTCGCCGAACTCTTTATTAAATGTTACACCTACTAGCTCTAACATGTCCTCGTCATAATCAACTACTAATTTCATTGATGTGATACCAGGGTTGTTCTCTAGTGTGATGTCAACCATAACCTCGTCGCCTGCTTGAGCTTTTTCTGTCTCGATAATGATTGTAGAATCTGTATCAACTGGAGGAAGCTCTTTAGCTTTATAAGTTGCTGTGATTGAAACTTCTTCTGCTGGCATTTCAAAGCTTGTTGTCATGCTTGTTTCGTCTGCAAATGTTACATTACCTACCCATTTGTCAAACTCCATGCCTGTTTCTGCTGTGTCAGCTGTGATGTTTACAATTGTTCCCTCTTCATAAGAGCCTGAACCTGTACCGTCTGTTACTGTTACTTCATAAGTTTGTGCCTCTGGCTCTTGAGCAAAGTTAGCTGTGAATGTATTGTTTGCATATACATCAAAGAAAAGTATTGGGTTTTCGCTTACTACTTCACCGCTTGCATCTGTCCAGTTTACGAATTCGTAACCAGCAGCTGCCTCAGCAGTAACTTTTCTTGTCATACCCTCTATTACGCAAGCTCTGATGTCGCCAGCTGTTGAACCCATGCCTGTTCCAACTTGTGTTGTAACTGAATATCTTGTGTCATACTTTTCATCAAACACTTGTGGGTTACGATCAAGTCCTAGTTCAGGGTAATCGTATCCGTTGTTGTTCTTTGTGAATGTACCGTCGTACATATGGTCTATAGCCAATGATAAGTAAGGCAATTGCTCCCAGTAATAGATTGCAATGTTATCGCCAAAGAAATGGCTTCTTTCTTGAACTGGGTCATCTCTCTCAACATTAATAAATACATTATCAATTGCTTTTCTGTATTTACTCTCTAATGGACTATCCTCATAAGTTGCCCATAGCATATCAAATCTGCCGTAAGGACTGTCTGGGTCTTGCCAATCAATTGTTGTAGGCTCAAATGTTAGAGGGTCTAATATTAATTTGTATCCATGCAACCAAATATTACGTGTGGAATATAGATTACTTGTGTCTACTAACATACCAATTTGGCAGTTAATAAATGAGTTTCCTATAGAATCAACATTACGTCCACCGCTCTTTAAACCTGTTGTTAGGTTCTCAAATACGTTATCCCAAAGTGCAACGCCACCCTTAGCGTCATCTAAATATACACCTGCGTTTTTGTCTGAACCAGCCGGTGCTAGGTCATGGAAATATGAATTTCTGATTATCGAACCACGGCTTAAAGTGTCACGACCTCCATATACTTGTGATTGGTCGTCTGCTTCTGTAACAACATCATAAATCTCTATAAACTCTAATACTGTTTCAGGGCCACTGAACATTATTGCATTATGTGGTGCATCTGATAAAATTATATTAGAAGCTCTATTTCCCACACCACTTACATTAATACCAGGGTTATATGATCTATTTTGCATACTAAAGTTTGTGATAGTAGCGTTTTGAATATAGTTATAACCACGCTCTAAAGTTACGTTGTTACCACCACTTAATTGAACACCTCCATCAATATTCATAATAGTACACATGTTTAATCCGTTGAATGTAGCAACTGTTCCGTCACTAGCATTTTCGATAGTTGCTAAATCTCCACCGATATTCATTATATCTGAATTTTCAAGAACATTGTAACTACCGCCCTCAACATTGAACACACCAGCGTTCATGTTTTTCATGTCAATGCCATCAATTGTGATATAGCTTGCTTTTTCAATGTGAATTGCAACTTCCTCTAATAGAGGTATGCTGACTGACTCTTCTGAACTTGTCATGTCTGTGCCCTCTGGTGGGTAGAAGTACAATTGGAACTCGTCTCTGTCTGTGATTTGATCTATGTACCACTCGCCCTCAATGTCAAGCTCTTCCAATAAATTGTATACATAGAACATCTCGTGTCCGTCTGTGTTTCTTAATGGCTCGTATGCACTTACCATACCTGAAGTTATTTGGTTTCCGCTGATTGAAGCTAGAGGAAGAGTTTGTGTAGAGTAGTTAGCACCCCAGTAACCATTCATCCAAGCACCTTGTCCACCGTAGTTAGACTTATCTGCATCATAGTCGATAGCAGCACTCCATGTAGCTAATTTTTCAGCTGATAGCTTGTTAGCATAGAATGTAAATACTTCATCTTCAAAGCCTGGTTCATATTCATAGCCCCAACCATTTGCAACAGCATCTGTTGCCCACATTCTAGGAGATTTACCTTTATCAACTATGTTAAAGTCGATATATCCCTCGCCTTTACCATCTAGTAAATCTGTCTCGTTTGGGAAACGAGCTAATGTCATTGCAGTATCATTAAATGAAACTGAATAATAGCTATTATCAAAGTTCATGTGATCAAATAGCTCTCTAGGAAGAAGAACATCTGCACTGTGTCCTAGAATTTGTAAAGGCTTTTGAGTAATACCTTTAGATGTAACCTCAACTGCATAAACCTCGCCTACTGCATCTGCATGCAATCTGCTGTAGCCGATATGATCTTCAGTTACTAGTTCCATCTCGTCCATTCCAATAGATATACCACCAGAGAATGTAACTGTTTCGTCTTCATATGCTGTGTATTTAATTGGTTTGTCTGCCTCACCACTATCGTCTGCATCAAACTCAATTGTGTTAGAAATTTGGTATGTACCCTCACGGAAGTATACTACTACACCGCCATCAGGTAGCTCTGATTTTGCTATTTCGTCTCTTGCCATCTCGATTGTAGCAAATGGATTTTCCATAGTTCCGTCACCTGTAGTGTCGCTACCATCTGTTGCTACAAATATTTCTCTGCCGTAAACATGTTTGTCAGGTCCTACATATACCTCAACTGTGTCTGTCTTGCCTGTATCTCTTGTTATTGCTGTGATAACTGCTGTACCCTCGTTTACTGCTGTAACTAAACCATCTTTAACATATGCAACATTTTCATTGCTTGATGTCCAGTCGGCTGTTCTCTCTGTTGTGTTATCAGGTGTGATAACTGCATTTAGAACTTTTGACTCGCCAATATTTAAATCAACACTTGAAATTTTCTCAACAGGCATTGAGTTGTTTGTGTCTTGTCCAGGTGCGCCCATTGCAACTATGTCAATTTGTGGTGCATCTGTAATAAATACGCTCTCTGCTTGTGCGTCAATCGCCTTAATTAATACTGTATCACTTGCACCACTTGTAGCAGTTACAGTAACATTAACCTCGCCAAACTCCATTGGCTCTACTAGTCCGTCGCTTGTGATATTAACAATACCCTCTTTGTCTACAGAATAGCTCATAGTGTCTGTGCTGTCGTAAGAAGGATCTTCGCCTACAATATCAAGAAGAATATCAACTAGATTGTATGTCTCAAAATAACCAACTTCTGCAACATCATCAGCAATTGTAACTGATACTGCTGGATTTTCTTTCATCATTAAAAATCTGTCAAATGTAACTGAATCAGCATTTGAGCTAGTTGATCTAACAACAAGCTTATCAAAACTTTCCATGTCGGCATGGTTAAGCTCATCTATAATATATGTTCTTAATCCATCTGTATCATCTATAACTGATGTAGTTACGATTTCACGTTGATCAATTGTGAACTCAACACCTGTTTCAGGGTTTGCAAAGTCCCAACGCATTGCGTGGAAATGGTTACTATCGTATTTAATCTCTGTGTCAACAACAGTCTCTTCACCGTTAATGATTGTAACTAATTGATAGTTCTTATCACTACTTGTAGAGCGTAACCCAAAACCGTTTAGCTCTTCTTCATCCATTACAAAGAATTCTGTAACTCCTGTTGGTTTGCCTGTTGTTTGCCAGCCTAGCTCTATAATGTAATCATCAAGAGAAACCGGGAAGCTATAAATTGCCTCTGATAAATGTTTGCCATTTTCTAGGCTAGTAGATATTAAAGCACCCTTTTTCTCATCTAAAGGCTCTTGAATAGTCTTACCTAGAAGTGAGTCTGACTCACCCTTTGTTAGAACACCAGCAACTGCTGTGAATGGATTTAAGTCTGCCTCATTTTCTTCAAAGTCGTATCTTGCATTTGAAGGAGGATTAAAGCAAGTCTTTAAAGCTTCAACTGCTGTTTCAATGTCAGCAATTGCCTTGTCACACTCTGCCTCTGTGCTTGATTTATTAATACTCTCTGCAAAAGCTACTGCTGTTTCAAAATTAGCCCAAGCTGTAGCATCACTGTAATCTAGCTCAAAGAAACCTTTTACAAAATCTAACTTATCAGAGATTTGATCTAGTTTCTCTGAATAAGTGCTAGTAAATTCTTTATCATTTCTTAGAACCATACCTGCATAGTCGCCTGTAGCTAATGCACTAACTCTTACCATTACATCGCTCTCGTCATAGGCTATATCACCTATAACTATAGGGTTAGAAGTAACCTCGATAAAAGTTTTTCCGCCGTCTGTGCTGTACTCATAATCAGAAAGCTCAGCATAGGCATCTACCATAGTAAATCCGAATGTGTCTGCTGTGTCGTCTACAACTGCTTTTGTAGGCGCATCTGCATACATAGGAACTTCTTCTCTTGTATCTGTTATAGTTAAATCATCAAAATAAACAGGAACATTAAGATTTTCCCAAGTATTTATAAACTGTACTCTGTTAAAACCTTCAGACGGATAGCTTGATAAATAAACTCCATCTATATACAAGTCACAATTTTCACCATCTGTGAAATCCCATTGAAGTGCATGCCAACCCTCTGTTCTCTTTACAGGAGAAGTTACACCGCCACCCCAGTTAGGTCTTGAATAGTAGTGTGTTCCACCATCATGAGAAGATGAAATACCCATAACTGTTGAAGAAGGTTTATCTGTCTCGCTTATCCAGTGTTCAACGGAAGCTAAAACAATATATCTGCTAGTGCCAGTTCCTGAGAACATTTCATCATATACCCAAACTGTAACTACTTTTTCTTTTATCAGCTCATCTGATAAATAATTTATTTGATAGTTACTTGAACTATCAGGAGTAATTTTCATAGAACTTACACCTGAACGGGAATAATCCTCTGAAATTTCAACCTCTGGAACACGTGAACCGAAATCCTCAATATAATCTAAATCAGCATCTTTTTCCATTGAAAGGTTAAGATTATAATCGGTTTCATTAGAAACATATGGGAATACATATTCACTGCTATCAGAGATAACACGCACTCTAATGTCACCAGGGGCATACTCTGCATCCCCTACAGCTATAGGTCTGCTAGAACAAGCAATCCAATTTTCACCTGCATCTAGGCTGTACTCATAAACGCCTACTTCGTCATATCCTACTGCCCAATCCCAAGTAAATGTGTTCGCCTCATCATCAAACACTGGGTTTGTCGCTACAGGACCATCTTCTTTAACAGGTAAATCTGCTAAAATTTGTTGCTCGTTTACAACAACAGGCTCCGATTTTTGCTCTACTGCTGAAACCGGTAGAACGAAACCACTAGCAAGCATAGCTAAACTCAAAGCTAGACTTAAAATCTTTTTCTTTTTCATTTTTTCCTCCAATAAATCCATTATTTTTCGTTAATCAATATTTTTTGACAAAAGCTTAAAAAAAGCTATAATCACTATTGATTTATCTATGAATTTATTTTATAATAAATATATAAAAGAGTAAATGTAAATAAATATTTTTTTATATAAATTAAAGCTATTTAGCTAAAAAAAAAAGGAGTATTATGGATAACTTAAATTTACTAAATTGTTCGCTTGATTATCACATCATTAAAGATTGCACAGACAAATGGCAATTAGTAACTCAAAAAATAGATTTTTACGATATTTGTTTTGTCACAAAGGGAAGCGCAGACTATTATATTAACAACGTAAAATACGAGTTGAAACCAGGATGCGGAATTTTTCTCCCAATAAATTCCATCAGAAAAGCCAATACATTTAAAGAAAATTTACTTTCTTTTGTTGATTTTAATTTTTTTCTGCCCGAAAACCAAACCTTAAGTTTGCCTACTTATTTCAACTGGGAAAACAACCACAAATTGCTTGATTATTTTCAAGAAATTCACACTACATGGACAGAACGTGGACACGGCTACAAACTAAAATGTAGCGCTATTTTAAATTTAATAATTTATGAGATAATTAATCTTGAAAAAAACAAAAATACTAATATTCATATTGCACAAATTAAAGATTATATTATTAGTCATTTAGACGAAAAAATTACAGTTTCCGATATCGCCCAAGAGCTAAGTATTAACCCTGTTTACTGCGGTGCCTTGTTCAAAGAAAACACAGGCGACACAATTCTAAGCTATATAAACAAGCTAAAAATCAACAAGGCTAAAACTCTTCTAAGGCAAAATGATTTATCAATGAATGATATTGCCATAGCTATAGGCCTTGATAATCAATATTACTTTAGCAAACTATTCAAAGAAATTCAAGGCGTAACCCCAAGTAAATACAGAAAACTTAAAATATAATGCTTATTTGTAGGGGAGAACTGTGGTCGTCCGAAGATTTAGAACTAATTACTAGTTTTATGACGACCACAGGTCGCCCCTACAATATATTAACAAATTTATCTTTATCCATACAAAAATTTTCATTTAAAAAACCTTTAATCAAAAAAATCCGCAAAAATTTTCATATTAACTCTTCACTATTACCTCTTCACTAAGTTTTAAAAGGCATGGATTTTCTCCATGCCTTAAATTATTAATATTTACCGTATGTCTTCGCTTCTTCAATCATAACCTTAGCAAATGTATCATCTAGTAAAGCTGGGAACTCACAACCAGTTGCAAGGATAAACCCGCCGTCTTTTTTATATGCATCAATTTGCCCTCTGCATAGTTTTCTTAAGTCTTCCTCTGTGCAAGCCATTAAGTAACCAGGGTCAACATGACCGATAAGTGTAGTTACATTTCCATATTTTTCTTTAAGTTCTTCCATAGAAGCACAATCTGGTGGATAATGCAGGAACGAAATAGCTTCTGGCTTCATTCTATCTATTTGCTCTTTAAAGTAAATACCACCTCCACAGTTATGAATCATAACCATAGCACCAGCCTCATGAATTTTGTTAGCTATGTCCTCCATGTAGACACCCTCAAACTCATCCCACATTTTACCTCTCATAATTGTTTTAGAGGCAAACAATGTATCAAACATGATAGCATCACAACCTGCTTCAACTAAAGCTAATGAATAATCTAAAATAGTTTTAGACACTTTTTTTACAGCTTCATGAACTATAGCCTTATTTTTAATACAATCTTTCATCAAAGCAGTAAGACCAGTTAACATACTCAAAACGCCTAATGGAGCAAAAACGAAACCTACAATCGGCTTAGAGTCACCTCTTTTTTCTTTTAAAATCTTCACCATTTTAATGTGATCGCCCATACGCTTAGTTTCTCTAGGGTCTACAGCTACAACTTTTGAGTATTCTTCAACATTATTAATAAATTTATTTTCACTAGGGCTTGCAGCTTGATCTTTATAATATACAACTTCCATACCAAAACCTTCTGCCTCAACAGATAAGTCTACTAAAGAACAGATAACATCCACATCAAGTTCATCAGTTGCCTTGATAATAGCCTCGGCACATTTTTCGTAGTCTTTTGACCACTCCTCATAATCAATGCCAACATAATTTCTTGATATACTGTTAATTAGTGGATAAACAGGTACATAGTCAGCCTCTTTGTGTTGTAATATCTTTGTAATTCTCTCTCTTGAATTCATAAACTTCATCCCTTTCTTTACTTTTACAGTTAAAATAGTTAGTCTCTATCTATGCTAAAATTATACTATTTTTAGGGTGAAAATTAAAGTGACAATTTAAATACATATGTAGGTGTCAGTTATTTTTAAATTACTAATATTTTACATTCAGTGAATGTCTCAGATTGTATAAAAACCTAAATCAAAAAATACTGTTTTGTCAAAAAGCACAAACTATAAACTTTATTGTAGGGAGGGTCTGAGTGCAGACGTGTTGATTAGGAAAAAAACAATGTAGGGGACGGGTTTTCCGTCCCGAAAAACTAGCGATTTAAGCTAACTTCCCACGGGACGGAAAACCCGTCCCCTACATTAATTTGTGCGTTTTAACGAATTTGGTTTAAATCAAAGATCCTAAGAAGCACAAAGTAAATTTTCAATAGTCATTCACCCTTCACCTTTAGTCCTTAGTCAAATAAGACCCTCCCCTACAATATATTAACAAATTTATTATTATACAAACAAAAATTTTATTCAAAAAGCCTTTAATCAAAAAATCCGCAAGGATTTTCACATCAACTTTTCACTCTTCACTATTACCTTTTCACTAAGAGTGTTATTTTATATTCAAGCTTGAACCATTAAGATACGAAACACTCTTTGAATAACGATTAATTCTGCTAGACTTCTCTTTATACATTATAAGTCGTTCAAGCCCAAAACCAATGCCAACCCACGAACTATTTATATTAAAGCCAACATCAAGTTTATGAGGACCAAAAGACGTAGAGGCAAGCTCTAAGTCATTTTCGCCTACAATATCAAGTGCATCGCCATAAACTGTAGAGTTTTCACTTATAAATTGATAATCATTTATCCCAACTTCTTCAAGCACTAAAGACGCAAACTTTTTTAAAGTTTCAAGCCTTTCCTCTAAAGGAGTTCCCCATTCAACTAAATTTAGCATGGTAAATTCTTTTAAATGGTTTTTACCCTCTGACTCTTTTCTAAAACAAGAGCCAATCTCAAAAATTCTTAAAGGTTTATCATCTTTTTTTATAGTTAGCAATTTTCGTGAAACTTCATATAAATTCGGTGCAAGCATAGGTCTTAAACAAGTCTTATTGTCAAGCCAAAAAACTTGATTAAAAAGCTCTGTACTTTCATCTATAGTCATTTTCTCTAAGAGCTTTTTTGATATAATTGTAGGTGTTGTTAGTTGAGTAAATCCGTTTTCACAAAGCATTGTAGCAAGTTTAGTTTGAAACTCACATAACTTCGGCTGATGTGTATTCTCAATTAAATCTAATAAATTAGACCTATTCTCTGCTATAGCGTTTTTCTCTATTTTCTGATAAGTTTTATCTCTTGTCTGCTTATCAGGGTAAGAAAACTCTGCCTCTTTAGCACCTAGTTCAAGAAGTCTATTTATCTGAATGTCTGAAAATTTTACGTCCATATTACACCTTTCTGCTGTCAGTAAATACAGTCTTAGTATATTTCTCCATCTTCCAATCAGGAACTTTACACTTTGGACAAGGATTTTTACAAAATGAATTTCTTAGCCACCTTGCACTTCTACTATTTTTAGAGTCCCAAACCTCAAAACTTTCACCGCAATGAGTGGTAATAATAAGCTTGTTTCCGTGATCCTCAATTAGCTTTATTCCATGGATAATGCCTGATCTTGAGGGCCAGAGTTTTAATTTCTTTATTAAGTCTGATAATCTTTGATTTTTATAGATATATCTTTTTACCTCAGCCATTTCATATTTCTCCTTCCATCTTTTTAGCAGTCTCATAATACATTGCTAGAACGCCTAACTCTAATGGGTTATGTATTAACTGCTCACTGTCTGACAAATTTTCTTCAACTGCCAAAGGCATACCTGGAGCTGATATTATAGTGTTGTCGTTTAAATCTGTGCTTTTAATAAATCCACCTGTGTTTGTGGCATCTAAAATTTTTGTGTATTCCTTATAATTTGGAGCTTTTTCTAAGACATTAACTTTCATCTCTTCTTTTAATTTATTAGCTTTTTCTATGTCTGTGTCATAAACATCTGTTAAAATATTGTTCTCATTAAACTTTAAAACTGCTGCTTTTCCAACAGGACCTGCACCTAAAACCAATACCTTTTCATCTTTTTTGACAGTCTCAATCAATGCCTGTGCAAATGAAATTCCAGTAGCATAGCCATTATCAGAACAAACTTTTTTAATCGCCGAGAACATTCCGCACACTAAATCATCTGCCATAAATATAAAGTCATAAGACTTCTCATATGCCTCCATCACTCCTGCAACATCTGTATTTAGCATAATTTCAGATTTTATATTTGCATAATCAAATATAGCCTTAATCGAGTTTGAAAAACCGCCGATAACTCCAAGCCCACTAGTTACAGTAATTATTGCAACGCTAAAATTATTCTCCGATTTATAGTTTACAGACTTTTTCGCAAGCTCTACTATATTCAAACCAGTCTGTCTTAAAAACTTCTTATCATAGCTAATCATGTTAGCCTTTATGTTACAGATATCATATTCTACAAGCCTTGACATAAAATCACCTATCCTTCAATAAATTGCGGAATGTTAAATTCCTTTTTTATATTTTCTATACAGTCTAAAAATTTCTTGTAAGCCGTCTTATGTGAATTTTCAGTAACAATTACAATCGCATTAAAGCACTTCTCCCCTATTTTGTAGTCAGTTATTATTTCATCTGCACCAAACATATTCTTATAAACTAAAACCGCCTTGCAGTCTGAAATTATATGCTCACCCAAAACTGTTATTTTTTCAGGATTTACTTCAATTTGCTGATAATAGCAAACCTTTTCAAACTTTCTCTCATATTTACCATCTACCATAATTTCAAGCAAATTCAAACCACAGGAATTAAAAATACTTATCGGAGTTTGACTTGGAAATCTTGCATCAATTTCAAGCAACTTCATTTCACCGTTGTGGTCTATCACCTCAATGTCGAAAATGCCCTTTATCTTTAATTTTTCTGCCAAAATTTTTCCTATAGAATAAAGCTTGTCGCCATCTACATTAGCAGGTGAAACAATTCTTTTTGCGTCATAATTTTCATCTACAATAACCTGTGTGATTCGGGAGAAATAATATTTTTCGCCATCACCTATAACTTCTAGTGAATAAGAGTCACCCTCTAAATATTCCGCAACAATATAATTTTCATCTAAACTTTCAAGCTCATCTTGACTGTTTATTTTTTTTACTCCAGCACTTCCGCTTAAACTATTCGGTTTAGCAATCATCGGGAACTTACAATCTGGAAACTCTTTAGGCATTGGCAATTTTAATTCTTTAAATAATTCGTTCGACTTTTTCTTAGATGAAGATATTTTATAGCAGTCCATATCAAACAAAAACTTAATATTAGTTTGCTTTTGATACTCTAAAAGCTTTAAAAGTACTGGCTCATTTTCAAGAGCCGGAATTAAAGCATCAGCTGTATTAAGTATTTCCATCATGGCTTCTTCATTAAATATATCAATTTGATGAAATTCATCTGCTAAAGCTTTAGCGGGTGGATTTTCATTTTTATCTATTAATATGCTGTAGTACCCTGCCTTTTTTGCTAAATAAACAATTTCAAGACCCTGTAACTTAGCACCAACAACTACTATTTTCATTTAAAAAACCGCCTTTACGTTCTTCGATGTAGTTTTCATATTCTGATAAATCTGCTTTTTCTAAACCTAGTTTCATCAAAGTAGCCTTTGTACCCTCAATTGTTCTAGTTCCGTTGTCAATGTCGTATGAGCTGTTTGCAACACCCATATATCCTTCTTTTGGTGGAATTATAGAAGTTATAACATTTGCACCAGCGTTTAGTCTATCTTCAAGACCATTTAAACCGTCAACGTCGAGCGATGCTGGAATAAGCACATTTTTGTGAACTAATCTCATCACAGCAATCAGCAAAATTTCATCAATAAAAGAAGATTGCTTAATTTTAGAAAGTGGAGTTCCCGACTGTGGAATAAATGTCATCGCTCTCACCTGTGATGCGTTTAACACTTTCATCTCTAAAATAAATTTAGCGCTGTCCTCTTTTGAGTTTCCAACTCCAGCTAACATACCCTCTTCTACTAAAAGACCAATTTTATCTGCATATTTTTTTGCGTTGTATCTACTGTCATAGTCTTGGTCCACACGCAAACTTTTAAATAACTTTCTGTTGTTTGTCTCTTGATAAAGTGCGTACCAATCTGCACCAACTTCTTTAAATTTATCTAAAATTTTATTTTCTACAACACCACAAGAAACCATCACAGGTAAAGAAGTAGCATCCTTAACTTTTTTTACTATATCTACTAAAATTTCAGGATTATTCAAAAAGTACTCATCTTCACCCATGGTTAAATCTATTAAATGAACACCAGAATTTTTAAGCTCTACAGCTGTCTTAACTATTTCATCGGTAGTTTTTCTATATCTTTCAACCATGTTATTTCCGTTTCTGTAAAGACAGAATGAACATAGATTTTTACAATGATTAGAAAAATAAACAAATCCATACATAAAGATTTTATTTCCAAAATACTTATCTCTTACAAATCTAGCAGTTTCAAGTATTCTTTCAATCTCTGCCTTGCTCTCTCTGTTCAACAAAAACAGAATTTCATCATAGCTTAAATCTATTCCTAATTTACTTTTATTAAGTATTGCAGTTAATTTCACAGTGTACTTACCTTTCTTTAAGTTCAAAACAGTCAATGACAGGTTTTGAAAGTTTTTTATTATTAATACAGTTGTGTCCAATAAATTTTATATTTCTGTTGTTAGCACAAGAAATTATTATTTCTTGATAACTAACATCTTCTGAAACCCTATATATAAAACGATTTAAATATCCATTTTTTTCGAGTGCATTAGAAGTTTTAGGACAAATATGCACAACAGTGTTTCGCAGATTTTTCTCTATCCCTTTTAGCATTTTAAACACATAATTACCGCTAAAATTATTAAAAAATTTCTCACCAACAAGCTCTAAAGCTCCCTCTGAGTCGGCAATTGATATTACTTTCACCCCATTTTCAATGGCTTCTTTCATATAATTTATAAGAAAATCTGTTATAAAATCTAAAGTCTTATTTAATAGTTCAGGATTTTTTCTAGCCGAAACATAAAGCACA
This sequence comes from uncultured Eubacteriales bacterium, assembly GCA_964369225.1. Classification (GTDB taxonomy): domain Bacteria; phylum Bacillota; class Clostridia; order Oscillospirales; family Acutalibacteraceae; genus SIG603. Next base: position 43,496 of record CAYJER010000009.1, on the reverse strand, counting down.
GTAGGCTTTATAAGTGCTGCCAATATTGAAAACGGACATTCAACATCTAAAATAACATTGTCATTTAGCTTAATAAATTCCAGCACAGAATTTACCGCTTTAACATCTAACACCTTTAAATCTTCAAGCTCTGTTAATTTACTAAACATATAACCATTAGGAACATAACAATTACCAGAGACTTTAACCTGCATACCAAATGCAGTGGTTTCAATATTCTGCATAATTGGCATTCTTGAATAATTTGTTTTGTTTAAGCTATTGATTATTTTATATGCGTTCTGCATTTGTTCTATATCCGTTAAAACTACAGAACCCATTTCTAAAACTTTGGTCGGTAGCTCTCTTTTGTCTATTCCAGTGCAAGTATATTTACCTGTTACATTTTTAATAAACGTTTGAGTTTTATGTGGAATAGTCATCGCCTGTGAAAGATATTTTTGATAATTCTCATCTGCTGCTGTCTCAACAAATTCGGTGTCCTCAATAACTCTGTTAGCCTCTTCTCTGTCGTCGGCCGATAACAAAGCGAGCTTAGCTCCAACTCCGGCGGCGTTTCCTATAACATTTATGTTTTCATATTTACAATCTAAAAACATTCCTAAGGCATAGGCATTTATTTTATCTATATAACTACCAAATGCACCAGCTAAAACTATTTCATCAACATTCTCAATTGAACATTTTTCTGTTAATACCTTAGCACCAGCAAAAAGTGCCGCCTTAGCTAATTGAACTGCCCTTACGTCTTCTTGAGTAATTACTATATCTTTTTCATGCTCATTCTTAGCAAAATAAAGGACATACTCTTTACCTCTAATTCTTTTAGCGATTAGATTTTTTGAAAAATTCCCGTTTGGTGTAATTATTCCTGTAAGATACAACTGCGCTACTGCATCAATTATTCCTGAACCACAAATACCTATCGGTGTGTCTAAATCGCCTATTACTTTAAGTTTCGGCTCAAGTGTTTTTATATCAATTTCAACAGCTTCAATTGCACCCTCGGCAGCTCTCATTCCGCATTTAATCTCTGCTCCTTCAAGTGCTGGACCTGTGGCACATGAACTACTGTAAAGTTTTTTACCATCCCAAAGGCAGATTTCACTGTTTGTTCCAATATCAATAATCAGTTTTGTTTTTTCTTGATTATATGGCTTTTCGGCTATCAAAACAGCTACATTATCAGCACCTACAAAGCCTGCAATAGCTGGCAATACATGAATATTTCCACTTTCTAAAATATCGATACCTAATATTTCTGCATTAACATCTACACTTTTATTAAGAGTTAAAATAAATGGCGAAACGCCTATGTATTTAGGGTTAATGTTTAAAAAGATATGTGCCATAACTGTGTTAGCCGCCACAACTACTTCTGCTATATCTTTGTTTGATATTTTTGAGCTTTCACACAGCTTAAAAATTATTTGGTTTAAACCGTTAATAATTTCTTTGTTTAAAGTTTCAAGCCCGTTTTCATTGTTACAATATGAAATTCTTGTTAAAACGTCGTCGCCGTATTTAATTTGGGGGTTCATAAGAGACGTTTTCGCTAACACTTTTCCATCACTTAAATCACAAAGATACGCCGCAATTGTTGTAGTGCCAATGTCAACCGCTACACCATAAACTTTTTCATTTGACTTAATATCAATTATTTTGTTATTTAATATTACTACATTTACGTTAAAATTATTTTCTCTTAATACAGTCGTTAATTTTCTTAAAACAGATAAATCCACTTCTAAATTTTGCATATCCAAAGCTTTACTAATTCTTGAAAAATCGTCTGTGTTGTCTTCAATTGTAGGACTTTCAAGCTTTACATTATAAATTCTAACAGCTGGATTAATATTAAAATCAAATTCTTTGCCTGTTTCAACTATAACCTGTTTTCCTGTTTGGCTCTCTTTTGGAATATCAATAATAACATCGCCTATTATTTTAGTAGCACAGCTAAGCCTAATTCCATTATTAAGTTCGGTGTCGCTTAAAGCATTTCTTTCAGATTCTGTAACAGCTGTAACAGAGTCCATATTTAACACCTTAACTTTACATTTACCGCAAGTTTTACCTGATCCGCAATACGCTTCAATTTCTACTCCACAATCTCTAGCAACCGATAAAATATCTTTTTCTTCATTTATAACTGTTCTTATACCAGATGGCTCAAATGTAACATTATATTTCATAAGAAATCCCCTCTTCTGTTATTTAAAATAAAAAAATAGAAGCACAGATTAATTATCTATACTTCTATTTGATGTAATTTGGCGGAAAGTTCCGGTGTTGCACCCGACTGTACGGATTTAGAGTCCGCATAATCTCTTCGATTCACTCTCCATAAAATCATGTTGGGAAAATATAACAACATAGTAATTAACTAACCTTAGAAAACACCTTCATTCTTATACTTAAACCCAACACGATAAATTTATTATTTATTCCAGTATGTTAAACCTAGATCAGTTAAAATCTTAACGGCTTCATCATACACTGCAATGTATTCATCAGTTGGAACTAATGTCTTAACATTGTAGCACTCTTGGAACTTTTTACCTGTTGGTGCTGTCTTATAGTCACCTTCATACATTGAAACTAGTTTGTCAAGTAGAACATTAGCCTCGCTAACATCCATACCAGCAACAGCATGAGCTACTTCACCCATCATTCTAGCTTCCATAGCAGTAAATAAGTCTGTTGTAACACCCTTACAAGAGGCAACACCTGATAAAACTTCACGTCCACTAATAGTATCAGTGATAGATTGAGCGGCAGTCTCTAGTAGGCACATAACAGTACAAGGACCTGCTAATGTGTAATATTGGTTACCTAGCATTAAATCTGAGTTTTCTTCAATAGCTTTAGCAGCATGACCGGCAACACATAGTGCTTCTCTTGCAGTTGTAATACCCCAACGAACATGTACAGGACCATCTAAGTGCCATGTACCACGCATCATAACAAAAGTATTAATTGTAGTTGCAACGTCCACAATAGTAGTAGCCTCAAGACCACCAGCATATCCGCCATATATTGGCATCTGCTCTACCATAACATTTACACCAGCTAGTGCATAGTGAGCACCAACAACCAACGCACCTACGTCGATTTTTAGCTCATTTAGCTGGGAAACCTCATGTGAGTCAGATGGACGCATCCCGCCATCGAAGTCAGCTTCGATAACTGCGGCAGGACTTAAAGATGTTTCGTTGCCCTATAATCCCATACCAGGGCGGCCTGCTCTTCTTTGAGCTTCACGAACTTGTAAAGCCTCAGATCTAACAGCCATTAATTCCCATGGAGAATTTGGAACTGGGTCTTTGCCCATAACTGTTTGCATAACACCATCAACAATTGTATCAACTATTGGCTCTTGTGCATATGCTTGATGAATAGCTAGGAACATTTCCTCTGAACAAGGAGAACCTGTAGGACCACCTTGAATTACTGGAGGTTTCTTTGAAGAACCGCTACGAGGAACAACTGTAATAGCCTCTTTGCCTTCACCGTATATAAATTGACGAGGAGCAGTTGCTATTGCGTGTAAAACCTCATCTCTTGTGTATTTAATTACTCTACCTGTGTCAATGCAGTAAACACCGCATTCAACTAACATGTCTAAACCTGCGTTAAACAAGTTATTTATCAACTCTTTATCTTCAGGGATAATTGTTTTCTTATCCATTTTGATATTATATTTTTTCTTTAAAGCTGCGGCAGTTTGAGGAACAATTTTGAAATCCCAATCACTCTCAGAAACTTTTTTGCCGGTTTTAGCTCTGTCATACACATCAAAAACAGTTAAGCTTTTTCCTATAGCATTCATAGTAATCTTTCCTTTCTAATATTTGTTATATGTACACTTATGCAAGAATAATTCTTATTTAGGAATACTCTTACAAAGAGAACAACTACATGATTTTATCGCATCTGCGACAGACTCTCAAGCGCTTTTTTTAGCTTTAATTAAGCTCTTTGCTACTTCTACAGCCTCATTAGCTGTATCTGTATAGGCATCTGCACCAATTTGATCACACCATTCTTTTGAAACAGGAGCTCCACCAAACATAACTATGTAACTATCTCTAATACCCTCTTCTTTTAGAAGATCAATTATATCTCTTTGAGCTGGCATTGTAGTTGTCATAAGAGCAGAACCAATAATTAAATCTGCATTAACTTCTTTAGCTTTCTCAACTACTGATTCAACTGCAACGTCACGACCTAAATCAAAAACTTTAAAGTTATTAGCCGAGAACATTGTCTTAACAATGTTTTTACCGATATCATGAATATCACCTTGTACTGTGTGGATAACCACTGTACCTTGAGACGCACTGTCTTTTTCGGCTTCGCTAAGATTTGAAGTTAGAACTTTTACAGCTTCGTCGAATGCCTCTGATGCCATTAGCAATTCAGGAACGAAAGCTTCACCCTCATCAAACAGATTACTCATGTCATTCATTCCCTCTGATAGGCCTCCACTGATACAATCAAGAGGATCAAGCCCCTCTGCTAGAGCCTCGTTAGCGGCTTCAATGGCTAGATCACTATCCATATCAACAACGCTTTCTCTTAATTTTGCATAAATTGTTTCTTTACTCATTTTAATTTCCTCCTTGTATGTTCATTAATGTGTCAGCATTTTTTATAATTTTTTGTAGAAAAATATTGTTTAGTAAGTTTTTTTACTATCAACACCAACAACTATATTATAATACCTGTACTGTTGTTTTTAAAGGTGCAATTTTTTATTAAATATGGTGGGCAGTTTGTACTTTTAACTTATTTTTTGTAATTTTTTGCGTTTTTTATAGCTTACACACTTTTCTACTATGTTTTTAACCGAATTTAGGTTCCCATAGAAATTAATATGCGGATAACCTGCATATAAATTTTCATTGCTAAACACGCAATCCCATTCATGTTCATTCTTATAAGCGTAAAAATCAGAGCCAACATTGTCACTTTTCGAGAAGTGAAACTGGTGCGCAGGCATAACTTCACCCTTTTTAAGAAGTAAACTATCTCTCTTAGAAACAACAGTTTCATAACCAAAACCTATAAAACCATTTGTCATAGTTATGTTCGCATCTAAAGCTCCAACCATGTCATATTTAGCCCCATTTATGTCTTTAATAGAGTTAGCTAAATACATATAACCTCCACATTCAGCTATAGTAGGAACATGATTTTGCACAGCATTAGCTATCTCTTTAAGCATAGATTTATTATTTGACAATTCTTTAGCAAAAAGTTCAGGATACCCACCGCACAGAACAATTCCGTCTATGTCCTTTGGTAATTTATCATCATTCATAGGCGAGAAATACACAATTTGAGCACCTGCCTTTTCAAGCAACTCAATATTATCCTCATAATAAAAACAGAAAGCCTTGTCTCTTGCAACAGCAATTCTAATTTTCTCATGAGTTTTAGCAATCTTAATTTTCTCAAAAGAATATGCCTTTGTGTCTTTTGCAATCTTTTTAATTACATCAAAATCAACATTAGCCATAATTTCTTTTGCCACTTTATCAATAAGCCTGTTTACAACGGTTTTCTCTAAGTCAGATAAAAACCCATTTGCCCTGACTTCAAAATTAGATAAATCTAGTTTCGGAATAAACCCTAGCACAGCAATACTGCAACACTCGTTTGCTACTCTTTCATAAGTTTCAAACTCTTCATCAGATATCCCATTAAAAATCATACCCTTTATATTGTTGCGTCTTTTAGCTTGAATATCTTCTAGCAAAGATTTTAAATCCTCTGCCTCATCAACAATTAAAATCTCTGGTGTGTTTGTCTTTAGGCTTATATTATTCGAGTCAAAATAAAGCTCATCATAAACATAACCACTGCCCTCAATAACGGCTATATCACTGCTTCTGCTATGTCTAGACAATATATTTTTAATGGTGTTTTCATCCGTTAAAAACGAGTCAAGATTTCTTGTGGTTATTCCAAAAATCTCTTTATTAAATGTGCAACCAATATAATCAGACCCACACTTAAAATATGATACCTTCCTACCACTTTTCATAAGCATACTGATAATTGCAGTTACAATTACACTGTTGCTCTCACTTTCTTGTGCGTTTACAAACATAATTCTGTTTTCATTTGATAATTCTCTCATTTTACACCTCTTTAATCTTTAGTTTACCTACTGCTTTTGCAGTGGCTCTGTATTCAATAAAAATTTTTCCATGCGAGCTTATTGCATCTTTTTCTTCTTCGCTTATCTCTGTCTTTATATCAGTTCCACAGCCGTATTCTAAAGCTAATTTCACTGCATTTTCATTTGCAATTTTGATTGCCTTTTCTTTTGCTAAATCTAAATCTTTTGTAAAAAACTTTTCACTCTCACCATACACCACATATTCATCTTTATTATTATCATAACGCACAAAGGCTGTAAATGTTGTAGTTATGTTTGAAGACACCGCACCTAACGCATTTGCAACCTTAGAATAATCAGAATGTAGCACATCTGCACCTAAATATTCACCAACATCTTTCAAGAAAATATGAGTAGGCGCTCCTGCACAAACTAAGGTAATAGGACAAGTAAATTTAATCAATGAATTTTTCTTGCCGTTTCTACTATCTTCATATGCTCTAATAATCATTTCTTTGTTTGCGTTAAAATCAAAACTTTCAAGCTCTTTTTCAAGCAATATCCTAACTATATTAATGTATAACTTCTTTTTAACAAGATTATATATCTCACTGCAAATAAAATCCTCACTTTTGGCAAGCACTTTTGCAGCAATCTTCACAGCATAAACAGAGGCTTTTTTGTCGTGTTCGCAATAATCACCTAAAACGTGCATAATGTCAGTAGGCGTAATGCTAGAAACCATGACAACCGTTTCGTCTATAAGCTTTGTGATACTACTTTTAGAAATTCTTTTTCCAATGTATTCAGAAATCTCACTTAAAGTTTTAGGAGAATTTTCTAAAGACTTAATTATTTCTTGCTCTAGTTCAGTGTATAAGCTTAAATCAAGTTTTTTCTGCAAAACATATAATTTAGGAAATTCCTTAATAGCTTTTTCACTTTGATACATTGATTTAAGTTTTTCTAATACATCAGGATATTTTTCGCAAAGCAAGCAAAACGGAATAGCCTTTTTATCTTCAATTTCTAGTTTATTCTCTACACTTACTTCACTGTCTCCACCTAAGCCAAAGGTATCAACAAAAATTCCTTTAACAAATGTATCCCAGTTACCAATTTTAACTCCATCTTCAATAAAATTAGGAGAAGAATTTTCATAAAAAGAAATATCAGTTGTAGTTCCACCCATGTCTACCACAAGAAAATCACTTATACCAAAAATATTTACAGCGCCAATCAAACTAGCAACAGGACCAGAAATAATTGTCTCTATAGGTCTTTTAAGTGCTGTACTCTCTGACATTAAAGAGCCATCACTTCGCATTATAGCAATATTAGCGTCTATCTCTAGTTCTTCTAACGATTTTTTAACAGCATCTATGAACTCAGTTATTATAGGAATTAACTTAGCGTTTAATAAAACTGTCTCTCCTCTTTTTATCATGTCAAGGCTAGAGAACATTTTATTTGCAGAAATCGCCGGAATATCAAGTTCATTTTTAATAATCTTGCCTATCTTTTTTTCTAATACGCCACCGGTTTTCACAGCAAATTTTTCTACTATTCCAACAGCACAACAATCACCGAATAAATCCTCCACGGTATTTTCAAAGCAGTTAAAATCTGGTTCTTTTATTATCTCACCTTTATATGAGGTCTTAGACTCTAAAACAAAAGAATTATCTTGGTTTATATATTCTTTATTTATAAAACTTAAATGCTCTTTATCTATTCCAGCAAAAATAACTTTAGCCCTACCACCTTTATTTTCTACGCAAGCATTAGTGGCAAGCGTTGTAGATAACGAAACTATTTTAGCTAGTTTAAGAAACTCCTTAGGCAAACGCTTTAAAGCGTTTGTAATTCCAACAGATAAATCATCTTTGGTAGTCAACGCCTTAGCAGAGGCTAAAATTTTTTTCTCGTAAAAATCATACACAACTGCATCTGTGCAAGTTCCACCAGTATCAATTCCTATTCCAATTTTCACATAAATCAACTCCTTTTTAAAGACTAATGGCTAATGACTAATGATGAAAGACTAATTTAGCCTAAAATAGTCTTTCACCATTCACCTTTAACCTTTAGTCATTAGTCTAATAAGTATAATTATATTCTGATAAACTAATTTTTCAAAGGTGCAATTTAGCTTAAAATAAAAGTCCATCGAAATTGAGCATAACATCAACTTCGATGGATTCGATTTACATATAACAAGGACATTCTTTGAAATTCATATAACTTTTGCAATACTTTGCATTTTCACAAAGACTACATGGGATAAAATCTATTTGTTCACCTTTTGAAACCGCAATTATGCCTGAAACTGATTTTGTAGGCATAATTTGATATGTACTAGAAAGTTCAAATCCAATCTCATCAGGTTTTAATATGTCGAACAAAGCCACTTGATTTTCTAAAGGAAAACTAAACTGTCCAGGATTCCAATAAATTGTATATGATAACTCTAACTCTTTAAGTTTGCTAACTATAATATCATAAAGTCTTCTATGAGATTTAATCGCACAGGAAGAACCTATCCAATCAAAAAAGTATTTAGATAGCATATCATCAATATTTAAGCAAACATCGTCAAAGCCTACAACCGACAAAACATAAGAAATCACATAGTCAGATTTTTCAAGAAGTGATACAGGTAGTTTACCTTTAAGCTCATTGTTAGAGCTTAAAGTAACCTTTTCATCATCAACTTTAAGTATTTTATCCGTTTTAACTATCGCCTTTATTTTTAAGCCAGATAAAAACTTCTCACCTGCAAAATCTATTGCCTCTGACTGTTTTCTTTTTAAAACTCTCTCTCCTTTAATCTCAGACACTATATCATCAATGTCTACAATATCAAGCTCTAACAATTGTCTGCTATCAATTTCAAAAGAAAAATTTTCCATTATATGACCATGTCATTTTTGCCGCATAAACTGCGATA
>CAYJER010000009.1:0-34316 GCA_964369225.1 uncultured Eubacteriales bacterium | reverse complement strand
AAAACTTCGGGCTTGTTCCCCGTGACTATCCTTTCTCTTTTATTTTTAAAACTTAACCATGTCATTTTTGCCGCATAAACTGCGATAAAAACTTCGGGCTTGTTCCCCGTGACTATCCTTTCTCTTTTATTTTTAAAACTTATCCCCCACCTTAATCATCTTCAGGGTTTTTCAATGCCTCTTTGTCTCTTTCACCTGTTCTAATTCTAACTACCTGTGTTACCTCTGAAACAAATATTTTACCGTCTCCGAAATCTCCTGTTTGAAGAGTCTTAAGCGCTACATCAATTACTGTTTCGACAGGCACTGTACAAACACAAATATCAATTTGTATCTTCGGAACAACATGAAGTCTTTTTCTAACTCCACGAATAATTAAGTCTGTTCCTTGCTGAACACCACAGCCCTCAACATTTGTAACAGTTAAGCCCTGCACACCAATTCTTAGCAGTTCCTCTCTTAATTCATCGAATTTTTCTGTTCTAGTTATAATAGATATTTTATACATTTTTTCTGACATAATCAACATTTCCTCTCTATATTTTCTTCAATCACCTTACGAATTAACTTACAACCATTAACAATTTGCTCTTCATCCATAGACGGAAACCCGAGCAAAAATATTTTATCATTGGCAAAAAGTTCATTGTGCCAATATTCTTTTGTGCCATATAGTCCAATAGAATTATCACGCATAATTTTTATTACTTTTTCTTGAGGTAGGTCTGTATTTATCTTAATAAGAGTGTGAACCCCAGACGGAGTTTTAATTATGTTTACATAGTCTTTTAAATAAGTATTAACCGATTCACACATAACTTTATATTTTCTCTCGTTTTTTAATATCATCTTTCTCATATGTTTTTCTAAAAAACCATCGTTGATAAAATCAGACAAAGCAATTTGATGATAAGTTGGAATAAACGAATTATAGTGAATATACTTTTTTTCATATTGATAAAGTAATTTCTTAGGTAAAATTATATAAGCACATCGAAGCGACGGCGAAAGAATTTTGGATAAAGTGCCAAGATAAATCACATTCTTATAGATATCCATAGACTGCAACGACGGAATAGGCATTTGTCCATAAGGAAATTCACAGTCATAATCATTTTCTATAATATAACCATCTTTTTCTAATGCCCATTCAAGAAGTTTTTGCCTTTTCTCTATAGTTGTTACAACACCTGTTGGGAATTGATGCGAGGGTGTAATATAAAGTAAGTTGCAATCACTATTATATAGTTCCTTGTCATCAACTCCGTCAGGATGCAGTGGTATTGCTTTAAGTTCATAACCTTTTTGAATAAAAAGATTTCTCATGGCTGTAAACCCTGGGTCTTCAAAAGCTACTTTATACTCATTAGGTGTAAGTATATTTGTAATTATATCCATTCCATGTTGTGTACCTGGGCAAATAATTATTTGTTCCACTTCACAGTTCACGCCTCTGTGAATATTTAAAAAACTCCTTATACTTTCCCTTAAATTCAAATTACCTTTTGATGTTTCATACTCTATACTCTTATTGTAAGACTCACAAAGAATAGCATTTTGTATATAATTTCTCCATTTGCTCCACGGAAAAGCCTCTGAGTCAATTCCTGTGTATTTAAAATCGTACTTTAATTTAGCATTTGAAGCCGTTTTTATTGTACTTTTATTCTTTGGAGTATAGTTATTAATATAGCTTGCAGATATGTCCTCAACATAATAACCGGCACCTTGAACTGCCCTCACATAACCCTCTGACAACAATTGTTGATACGCCCTATCAACTGTATTTCTGCTTACATTTAATTCTTTTGCCAATACTCTAACCGAAATCAGCATAGAATTTTTTTTAAGCTTACTACTAAGAATATCATCCTTAAGTTTACTATAAAGTTGCTCATATAAGGATGTCTTCAAGCTTTTATCCAAGTAAATCATAAAAACAGCTCCTCAAATTATTTCATTGTAAATTCGCCATATGCCTCGGCTGCATGCTCTGCAATGTCAAGACCAATTTTCTCTTCTTTTGCATGAACTCTAAGACCCATAGTCTTTTTAAGCACAAAGAAAATTATTCCTGTAGCTGCGGCAACCCACACTGCCACAGATAAAACACCTAACGCTTGAATACCTAATAGTTCAAATCCACCGCCATAGAAAAGACCAAGTTTATCTGTATTTTGAGCAGCAAATAAACCTACACAAATAGTTCCAAAAGCACCGCAAGCTCCATGAACACTAATTGCACCAACTGGGTCATCAATTTTTACAACTTTATCAAAAAATTCAACACTGAAAGTAACTATAACTGCTGATACCGCACCAATAATCAAAGCACCAAGTAAATCAACATATTTACAACCAGCTGTAATACCAACTAGACCACCTAAGATACCATTTATACAAATGCTTAAATCTGGTTTTTTATATCTTATCCATGATAAAGCTAGTGTTACACAAGCAGCAGCCGCTGCTGCAACCGTTGTAGAAACAGCTGTATAGATAACATTTTCGTTAAATGCTAACTCTGAACCTGGATTAAATCCGTACCAACCTAGCCACAATATAAATAATCCTAGACAAGCCATAAAGATATTACTTGGCATAAATGCGTTTGGTTTTCCATCTTTACCATATTTACCAATTCTAGGTCCTACCATAGCAGCACCAACTAAAGCTGCAACTCCACCTGCCATATGAACAGCAGTTGAGCCTGCAAAATCTAAAAATCCTAATTGAGCTAACCAGCCACCGCCCCAAATCCAGTGACCAGAAACAGGATAAACCACAGCACTAATTAAAAAGCTAAAGACTAAATATGTACCAAATTTTGTTCTCTCTGCCATAGCACCAGAAACAATTGTTGCAGTAGCTGCACAGAAAACTAATTGGAAGAAGAAAAACGCACCACTGTAAAGTATTCCACCAGTGTCATATCCTAGCGGATCTAAAAACAAAGTACTACCAACAAGACCAAAATGATCTGCACCGTACATAATACCAAATCCTACAAGACAATAAGCTATAGTACCTAAGCCAAAATCCATAATATTTTTCATTAAAATATTTATAGTATTTTTTTGTCTAGCTAAACCACTTTCCACTAAGGCAAATCCTGCCTGCATAAAGAAAACCAAAATACCTGCGAGTAATACCCACATTGAATTTATCAAAAGTTCCATAAAACAACACATCCTTTGCAAAAATAAAAATTGCCAAAGACTAAACTTGCTAAACGCAACGTCGTCTTTGACAATTCATGAAATTTTATAAATGTCGTGCTGATTTAAATATTTTTCTACCTGTTGATTGTAGCACAAACAAAGTTATTTGTCAACTGTTTTTTTGCATTAATTAACACAAAAAACTGAGTACACTTAAACCGCCTTAATGCTTATTTGTAGGGGAGAGTCTCTGTGCAGACGTGCCTCTTAGGATTTTGAATTAAACCTAAGAGGCACGTCTGGATATTACCCGCCTATGAAATCAAGACGAAATTACGGACTTTTTAGGCGGATAATATCCGCCCCTACATGGCTAAATTTTCCTAAGAGGTTCGTGTGGTCTCCCTCACCTACAATATTTTATCAAATTTATTTATAATCCATACAAAGATTTTCACATGAACTTTTCGCTAACTTCTAAAGCTTGAATGTCGCCACTACATACAAACAACATAATTTTCCCTTTTTCAATAAGCTGAGGAGGGCAATTAAGCCCTCCCCAAAATATTTTTTATTAGAATGTTTGTGAAACTAAAGCAAACAATTGTAGCACGTCTGTGTTATCTACAACGCCGTTTCCATTTACATCAACTGCTAAAACATCAATCACAACTGATTGTGAATTTGCAATATATTGTAGCATTAAGAAAATATCTTTATTATTTGTGCTTCCATCTGCATTAGCATCGCCTGATACTTCATTAGATTCTTCTGCAAAGTTAGCTGTGAATGTGTTGTTTGAGTATACATCAAAGAATAGTATTGGATTTTCGCTTACTACTTTACCGCTTGCATCTGTCCAGTTTACGAACTCATAACCAGAATCCGCCTCAGCAGTAACTTTTCTTGTCATACCCTCTATTACGCAATCTCTGATGTCGCCAGCTGTTGTACCCATGCCTGTTCCAACTTGTGTTGTAACTGAATATCTTGTGTCATAAGCTTCATCAAACACTCGTGGGTTATGGTCAAGACCTAATTCAGGATAATCTTGTCCATTGTTGTTCTTAGTGAATGTACCGTCATACATATGGTCAATTGCTAATGATAGATAAGGCAATTGCTCCCAATAATAGATTGCAATGTTGTCACCAAAATAGTGGCTTCTAGCTTCTGCAACGTCATCACGCTCAACATTTATAAATACATTATCAATTGCTTTTCTGTATTTGCTCTCTAAAGGACTATCCTCATAAGTTGCCCATAGCATGTCAAATCTGCCATAAGGGCCATCTTGGTCTTGCCAATCGATTGTTGTAGGTGTGAAGTCGCCAGAATCTGAAATTAGCCCATAACCATGTAGCCAAATTGAACCTGTAGTATATAGATTACTTGTGTCAACTAACATACCTGTTTGGCAGTTAATAAATGCATTTCCTATAGAATCAACATTACGTCCGCCACTCTTTAAGCCAACTGTTAGGTTCTCGAATACGTTATCCCAAAGTGCAACGCCACCCTTTGAGTCGTCTAGGTAAACACCAGCATTCTTATCATAACCTGCTGGTGATAAGTCGTGGAAATATGAATTTCTGATTATTGTACCACGGTTTAGAGTGTCACGACCTGTGTATACTTGTGATTGGTCATCAGCTTCTGTAACAACGTCATAAATCTCTATAAACTCTAATGTTTGCTCAGGACCTGAGAACATAATAGCACTGTGCGGTGCATCTGTTAGTATAACATTTGAAGCCCTGTTACCAGTACCGCCAACATTAATACCTGGGTTGTATGATCTATTTTGCATACTAAAGTTTGTGATAGTTGAGTTTTGAATGTAGTTGTAACCACGCTCTAAAGTTACGTTGTTTCCGCCACTTAGTGAAACGCCACCATCAATATTTTTGATAGTACACATGTTTAGTCCATTAAATGTACCAACTGTTCCGTCACTTGAATTTCCGATTGCAGAAAGTCTACCACCGATATTCATAATGTCTGAATTTTCAAGAACATTGTAGCTACCGCCGTACACATTAAATACACCAGCGTTCATATTTTTCATGTCGATGCCGTCAAATGTGATGTAGCTTGCTTTTTCAATATGAATTGCAACTTCCTCTAATAGAGGTATGCTGATTGTTTCTTCTGAACTTGTCATATCTGTACCCTCTGGTGGGTAGAAATATAATTGGAACTCGTCTCTGTCTGTGATTTGGTCTATGTACCACTCGCCCTCAATGTCAAGCTCTTCTAATAAATTATATACATAGAACATCTCGTGTCCGTCTGTGTTTCTTAATAACTCGTAAGCACTTACCATACCAGAAGTTATTTGGTTTCCGCTAATTGATGCTAGAGGAAGAGTTTGTGTAGAGTAGTTTGTACCCCAGTAACCGTTCATCCAAGCGCCTTGTCCACCGTAGTTAGACTTATCTGCATCGTAGTCAAGAGCCGCACTCCATGTAGCTAGTTTAGCTGCTGAAAGCTCGTGAGCTGTAATTGTAAATACTTCATCCTCAAAACCTGGCTCATAGGCATAACCCCAACCGTTTACAACAGCATCTGTTGCCCAGTTTCTAGGAGATCTACCCTTATCAATTACATCAAAGTCTATGTAACCCGCACCCTTGCCGTCTATGTCGTCAGTCTCATTAGGGAAACGAGCTAATGTCATTGGGTCATCATTAAATGATAACATGTAATACGCATCACTAAAGTTCATGTGATCAAATAGCTCTCTAGGAACTAAAACACTCGCACTGTGTCCTAGAATTTGTAAAGGCTTTTGAGTAATACCTTTAGATGTAACCTCAACTGCATAAACCTCGCCTACTGCATCTGCATGCAATCTGCTGTAGCCGATATGATCTTCAGTTACTAGTTCCATCTCGTCCATTCCAATAGATATACCACCAGAGAATGTAACTGTTTCGTCTTCATATGCTGTGTATTTAATTGGTTTGTCTGCCTCACCACTATCGTCTGCATCAAACTCAATTGTGTTAGAAATTTGGTATGTACCCTCACGGAAGTATACTACTACACCGCCATCAGGTAGCTCTGATTTTGCTATTTCGTCTCTTGCCATCTCGATTGTAGCAAATGGATTTTCCATAGTTCCGTCACCTGTAGTGTCGCTACCATCTGTTGCTACAAATATTTCTCTGCCGTAAACATGTTTGTCAGGTCCTACATATACCTCAACTGTGTCTGTCTTGCCTGTATCTCTTGTTATTGCTGTGATAACTGCTGTACCCTCGTTTACTGCTGTAACTAAACCATCTTTAACATATGCAACATTTTCATTGCTTGATGTCCAGTCGGCTGTTCTCTCTGTTGTGTTATCAGGTGTGATAACTGCATTTAGAACTTTTGACTCGCCAATATTTAAATCAACACTTGAAATTTTCTCAACAGGCATTGAGTTGTTTGTGTCTTGTCCAGGTGCGCCCATTGCAACTATGTCAATTTGTGGTGCATCTGTAATAAATACGCTCTCTGCTTGTGCGTCAATCGCCTTAATTAATACTGTATCACTTGCACCACTTGTAGCAGTTACAGTAACATTAACCTCGCCAAACTCCATTGGCTCTACTAGTCCGTCGCTTGTGATATTAACAATACCCTCTTTGTCTACAGAATAGCTCATAGTGTCTGTGCTGTCGTAAGAAGGATCTTCGCCTACAATATCAAGAAGAATATCAACTAGATTGTATGTCTCAAAATAACCAACTTCTGCAACGTCGTCAGCAATTGTAACTGACGCAGCTGGGTTCTTTTTCATCATTAGAAGTCTATCGAACTTAACTGAATCTTCTTTTGAGCTTGTTGATCTAACAACAATCTTATCAAAGCTTTCAACATCTGCATGGTTAAGACCCTCAATAATATAAGTTCTTAGTCCTTCTGCATCTTCCTCTATAGAAGTTGTAACGATTTCACGAGTATCAATTGTGAACTCTACACCTGTTTCAGGGTTAGCAAAATCCCAACGCATTGCGTGGAAGTGACTTCCGTCATATTTAATTTCAGTATCAACTATTGTCTCTTTACCATTAATGATTGTAACAAGTTGATAATTTTTAACACTGCTTGAGCAACGTAAACCAAACCCGTTTAACTCTTCTTCATCCATTAAGAAGAATTCTGTAACGCCTGTTGGTTTAGCAGTTGTTTGCCAGCCTAGCTCTATAATGTAATCATCAAGAGAAACTGGGAAGCTATATACAGCCTCTGATAAATGCATACCATCTTCTAAACTAGTAGAAATTAAAGCACCCTTTTTCTCATCTAAAGGCTCATCTATAGTCTTACCTAGAAGTGAGTCTGACTCACCCTTAGTTAGAACGCCCTCTACAGCTGTGAATGGGTTTAAGTCTGCTTCGTTCTCTTCAAAGTCGTATCTTGCATTTGAAGGAGGATTAAAGCAAGCCTTTAACGCCTCAACTGCTGTATCTAAGTCAGCAATCGCCTTATCTGACTCATCTTTTGTGCTTTCTTTGTCAATAGTTTCTGCATAAGCTACCGCTGTCTCAAAATTAGCCCAAGCAGTAGCATCACTGTAATCTAGCTCAAAGAAACCTTTTACAAAGTCAAGAGTTTCTGCAATTTCGCCGATATTATCAGCATATGTACTCTTAAACTCAACATCGTTTCTTAAAACTATACCAGCGCTCTCACCTGTTGCCTCTGCCTTAACTCTTACAATAATATCTCCTTTATCGTATGAGAAGTCGCCAACAACAATTGGATTAGCTGTAACTTCTGTAAAAGTTTGACCTCTATCAGTGCTATACTCATAATTAGAAAGTTCAGAATAGCCATCTACCATTGTAAAGCCGAATGTGTCTGCTGTGTCATCATTTACAGGAGCTGTAGGAGCTGCTGCATACATAGGAACTTCTTCTCTTGTATCTGTGATAGTTAAATCGTCATAATAAATGGCATTAGTAGCACTAGTCCAAGTATTTATAAATTGAATTCTGTTAAATCCATCAGATGAATATTTCGCTATAAACACGTCATCAATGTAGATAGAGCAGTTTTCACCGTCACTGAAATCCCATTGATATGAGTGCCAACCCTCAAATCTATCCGCAGTAGAAGTTACACCACCACCCCAGTTAGGTCTAGCCATGTAGTGCATACCGCCGTCATGTTGTGAATCTAGTCCCATAACAGCAGAAGAATTCTTATTGCTGTCTGTAATAAAGTCTTCAACTGAAACTAAACCTAAACGTCTTGTATCGTTTGAACCCATTAACATTTCATCATAG
The DNA here is from genome assembly GCA_964369225.1 of uncultured Eubacteriales bacterium. Taxonomy (GTDB): domain Bacteria; phylum Bacillota; class Clostridia; order Oscillospirales; family Acutalibacteraceae; genus SIG603. The sequence continues at coordinate 25,873 of CAYJER010000009.1, read as the reverse complement.
AACCAAACTGTAACAACCTTGTCAGCAACTAACTCGTCTGTTAGGTAGTGAATTTGATAGTTACTTGAACTCGCAGGTAAAATTTCCATTGAGTTCAAACCTGAACGAGAGAAATTATCTGAAATTGTAACAGTCGGAGCCGCAGAACCATAGTTTACTATATCTGTTAGGTCTTCATCTCTCTCCATTGTTAAACTGATATTCTCTACATATACACCCTCTTCTTCGTTCTCAACATGAGGGAATACATATTCATCGCTATCAGAAATCACACGAACTCTAATATCGCCTGGTTGATAATTCTCATTGCCTACATAAATAGGTCTACTTTGGCAAGTTGTCCATGTCTCACCAGCGTCTAGGCTGTATTCGTATAAGCCTACCTCATCATAACCAGGAGCCCAGTCCCATGTAAATGTGTCAGTAGCGTCATCAAACACAGGGTTTGTCGCTACAGGAGTTGGACTAGAAATTGTAATATCATCTATGTAATATATACCAGTTTTTGGGATATTAGTAGCACCTGAACCCCAAGTATCCATAATTGTAAGTGTCTTAAAATCTGCTAATTCACCGTCAAAAATTTCCATAGTGTCTCTTAATACGCCGTCAACATAGTAATTAACTTCACCTGGTGTTGTCATGTCCATTTCAAAGTAATGCCAACCCTTTGAAGTTGTACGATATGCTAATTGATCAGCACCCGGTTGATAATCAAGACCATTTGTTGGATTAGTTCTCCTCGCATACGCTGCGTATTTTCTGCCAACATTATCACGATGAATACCAAAATACATCTCAGATGTATAGCTTGTGTAACCTGATTCATCTTTATTTACAGTTCCGTCTGAAAATCTGAATATTAGCTGTCTGTTAGCATCGCCATCATCATATAGCCAAAAACCAACCTTTTTACCTGTTTGCATTTCATCGAGTGTAATTTCGGTTTCAAATGTGTAACTTCTTGCAGATTGAGTTACAATTTTAAGTGCATTTTCACCCACTTGTACATTATCACTTGATATTTCAGTTGTGAAAAACTCACTGCCCGCAAAACCTTCTGTACCTGTCTCAAAGTCTAAAACTTCTGAAAACTCTGTTAAAACAGGAAGTGGCTCACTTTCAGTTTGCTCGTTAACAACCATAGGGTCTGATTGTTCTACAGCTACTGTCGGAATTACAACACTACCTGCAAGCATTGCAGTACTTAGCAGTAATCCGATAATCTTTTTAAATTTCATAATTTTCCTCCAAATAAATTATTAATGCTAAATTTCAACTTGTCCACTTTCAAGACATATTTATTAAAATTTTGCTGTCCTCTGTATTATAACACAAAACTTAAAATAATATATACAATATCGTCTTATTTATATATAAGATTGTGTCATTTCATCAATTTCTACTAAACGCACAAAAAACCATACGCTTTTTTAGATGTTTGTTCAATGCAAGTATAAACAAAGAAAAAACAGATTGATTTATACCAATATTGTGGTATAATAAACCTATTATAGACTAATGACTAAGAGTGAATGGTGAAGGACTATTTATTAGACTAATGGCTAATGGCGAATGACTATTTATTTGGGAGGTATGCAATGTTAAATTTAATGATGTCAGAGGTTTTAAACTGTCTCGGACACAAGAAAATAGAAAACGATTTTAAAGTTACAGGCTTTAGCACAGACACAAGAACCATAAAAAAAGGAGATATTTTTATAGCTCTTACAGGAAAAAACTTTGATGGACATGATTTTATTTCTGTTGCAATTAAAAAGGGTGCTAGTGCTGTTATCTGCTCTAAAAAACCAAATCTTAATATCATGATTTTACTAGTGGAAAACACCTTAAAGGCATATCAAGATTTAGCAAGCCTTTACAGGTCTAAGCTTGATATACCCGTTATAGCAATCACAGGTAGCAACGGCAAGACCACTACAAAAAACATGCTAGCTACAATACTTTCTTCAAAATATAAGGTTTATTATAGCGAGAAAAATTATAATAACGAAATAGGTCTTCCCCATTCAATTTTTTCTATAGATGAAACTCATGAAGTCGCACTTTTAGAAATGGGCATGAACCATCAAGGCGAGATTAGCACTCTTTCAAAGATTGCAAAACCAGATATTGCAATAATAACTAATATCGGCACGGCTCACATAGGCTTTTTAGGCTCTAAAGATAATATATTTAAGGCAAAACTAGAAATCACAGACGGTTTAAAGAAAAACGGAACTTTAATTGTTAATTCAGACGATGAATATTTAAGCACTCTTACTAATGCCATACAAATTGGAACCAATAATTTAAGTGAAATAAATTCACAAAAACAGCCAAGCACATTTACAATGGATAACATTAATTTCACTCTGCCTACATTTGGCAAGCATAATATTAACAATGCAGTTTTAGCAATACATTGTGCAAATATATTGGGAGTTAGCCTATCTGAATGTTCAAAGGCTCTCAAAAACTATGTTGTATCACCAATGCGAACAGAAGTAGCACATGTAAAGGGTATAAGCATTATTAAAGATTATTATAACTCTTCGCCAGAATCTGCCCGCGTCGCTTTAGAAGTGCTTTCTAACTACAACTCTCACGGAAAAAAGATTGCTATTTTAGGGCAAACACACGAATTAGGCGAATTTAGTTCACACGAACACAAAACAATAGCCGAAACTTGCAAGCTTAAAAACTTAGACAAAGTTTTCTTTATAGGCAAAAACCACCAAAATTTTAAAGAGGGTTTCGGTAAATCAGAAGTTTTCGGGGCTGAACAAAGAACTCTTTTAACTGCATCTCTATTTAACTATGTAAGCCGTTTAAATTCGGGTGATGTCATCTTGATTAAGGGTTCAAGAGCCGTAAAAATGGAAGAGTTTTACGAATTATTAAAGGCATGTATCAATGCAGTTCTAACAGACATAAAACCTTTGCCATCTAGCCCGACAAAACTTTATGTAGATGTAAACGCAATAAAACATAATCACCACCAAATTAAACAGGCAGTCGGAACCGACGTTGAAATAATGCCAATGGTAAAGGCAAACGCATACGGTTCAGGCACTGATATAGTAGCAAATATATTTAAAGACAGTAAATTTTTATCAGTGGCAGACATAAAAGAAGCCGCATTGATAAGACGAGTACTACCGAATGCAAATATTTTAATCATCTACCAAGCAAGCAAAAAACACATTAAAGAGATAGTCTCACAAGGCTATATTTGTTCGGTTAGTGACATAGATTTTGCAGTAGCCTTGAATAATGAGGCTAAAATTCAAAACAAAACCGCAGTAATTCATATAGAAATAGACACAGGTTCAGCAAGACTTGGAGTAAAACCGCAATCATGTGAAGATTTTGCAAAAAAAATATCTACACTTGAAAATATCAAAGTAGATGGATTGTTCATGCACTATATTTGTGCAGATAGCTATACAGATGATGATTTAAAGTTCACACAAAATCAAACTGATATTTTTATAAATTCATGCTGTGTAATGCAGAATTATTTAAAAGATGTGAAGTTTAGACACGCCTGCGCAGGCGCTGCAATATTTAATGAAAACGCAAAACACCTAGACATGGTAAGACCTGGCTACATGCTTTACGGCTATTACCCAAATGAACTTCTAAAATCAAAGGTAAACTTAAAACCATCACTCAAATTCGTTTCTGAAATACTACAGATAAGTGAATACGAGGCTGGTACATCAATTAGTTATAACAGAAGATTCACAACAACAAGGAAAAGCCGAATTGCAACTGTTGCAGTAGGTTACTCCGATGGACTTTTCCGAAAATTATTCAACCCAAACAACAAAACAAATGGCTGTTATGTAATCAACGGACAAAAAGCTCCAATTGTTGGCTCTATCTGCATGGATTTAAGCATGATAGATATAACGGACATTGTCGGCGACATAAAAGTTGGCGACGAAGTAGCAATTTTCGACAACATTAATGTAACTATCGATGAAATGGCAGAAATTTGCGAAACTATAGGCTATGAAATAATCTCTCAAATTGAAGACAAAGCCGACCGCATAGAAATCTTCCGCTAACCGGGAAGCCCCGGTAAGCAAAGTCACACACCTAATTTCTGCTAACTTAATACCTTGTCATCTGAGTCCCAAAATGCAGTTATATTGTATGGGCGACCTGTGGTCGTCCGCACCTCTTACAATTTTGATTTAAATTAATTCGTCAAACCGCACAAATTAATGTAGGGGCGACCCTGTGTGGTCGCCCGTAAACTAGGAATATTGCTAAACCTCCGGGCGACCACACAGGGTCGCCCCTACAATATTTTAACAAATTTAGTTTTACCTTGTACCACATTTGTTATATACACAACAAAATAATTCTCTTCTGCCTTAAAATTTAAGGCAGTTTTTTGTAACCTTTTGAATATATTTGCCCTCTATATAAGTAGAGAAAGGAGGCACTATAATGAGCGATGAAGAAATAATCGATTTGTATTGGAAAAGAAATGAAACCGCTATACATGAAACAAAGCAAAGACTCAGCTGTAATAAGTCATATATCTTTCAATAGCATCCATTAAATATTCAATATTTTCTATAGGCACTCCAGGGTACAAACCATACACCATCATAAGACCTCCATGTTTTGTCCCTATTTTACTAACCGCATTTCTTATATGATTATCAATTTCTTTCTCTGATCCAAAAAGACTCAAATTTTGTCTATCAATATCTAAGTCAACACAGGTAGAATCTTTAAATTTATTCGCAATCCAATCAATTCCATTTACTTGATCTTGCAAATTAATAATGTCTACTCCTGCAAAAATAATATCATCCACTAACGTTCTTATGTCTCCATCAGAGTGCATATGTATCTTAATCCCCTTGTCTCTTGCAGGTTTAATCAATCTTTGATATGAAGGCAAAATATATTTTCTAAAAAGATCAGGTGAAATCATCGGACCTATTTGCATTCCTAAATCTTCTGCATAACACATCACATCAACATTAAAGCCAACATACTTATTCACGATGTGCATGTTAAATTCTTCAATCTTAGCAATTATGTCAAATATTATTGGTTCTTCATCCATCATATCAAACATTAAATTTTGATAGCCTCTAATGTCACATAATTGTAAAAATGTATGTCCATGTCTTAAACCAGCTCTGTGTAGTTGTTTCGGGGAGTTCTTGAATTGTTGTTCAATTTCGAGCCAATTAATCTCACCAATACCCATACATATTTCAGGATTTGGAAATTTATATTCCTTATATTTACTTAAATCTTCTAATGGATGCTCAATGACTGTTCCAACAATTCCATCACATGTAGTCTTCCATAAACAGCCAAAGTCATCTAAATAAGGTCTATCTTTTACACAACAATTTGATAGTTTAAATTTAATGAAATCATTTTTATCAAAATTAGGAAAAAGCAATTTATGTTTTTCCATTAACGCAAACAAGATATCGTTATCATAATAATCATAACAAGCAGGATTTATATGAAAAGAAACAGGAATATAGTCTGGCCTCTCAAAATTCACCGCTCTCAAATAGTTTTCTTTATAATTCATAAAATCAACCTTCCTTATATAATATCGCCTATGAACAAATTTGTTCATAGGCGTATTACTAATATATTATGCCTTGAGCCTTTAATTTTCTAAGCACTGCTATTTCTTCTTCTGAAAGCAAATCTTTATACTCTTCTCTAAATTTAATTAGCTTTCTTTCATCCGATGATAAGAAAATAGAAATCATCTTCGCAGCATAAATCAAACTATTTATGTCTTTCTCGCTCCAAATTCTTGTATTTGTGCAATCATCTAAGCCTAAGAACAACTTAACATATCCATTCTCACGAGTTTGAGCATGCAAGAATGATTTTATGTCTTGATCTGCCATCAATTCATATGCGCCCTCGGTGTCAAGAACTGTAAGGTCATTACTGTATAAAACGCCGTCTCCGTCTGCATCTTCAAAAAAGTCTGCCAGCACCTCGCCAGTTACACCTTTAAGATTTCCAATTTCAGGGCGTATTCCATCTTTGCACCACTCATATGTATTGTCGTAAGTTATGCCATTATCAAAGGTTTCAAATATATAACATCTGTCTGCCCTTGTGCGTTTTCCAATGAAAGCCAAAATCGCATCAATAGAAGAATAAATCTCTTTTGTCTCATAAAGCAAATCAAACACAGTTGACACAAGTTTTGTGTCAAAGAATGAGTTCGCAATTCTATTAGCATTTTCTAAGATTGTGTGGTTACGCATAGTACCATCTGCAAACTCTTCTGAATAGAAAGTATAACAATCTTTACCCTTAAGTTTAGATTGGTACAACGCCTTGTCAGCAGCCTTATAAAGATCCTCATATGTAATTCCATGCTCTTTATACATAGCTATACCAATACTTCCCGAAACTTTATACTCGCCACTTTCACTAGAATAAGTATTTTTAAACGCATCAGCTATCGCCTCTGCCTTTGACTCTATAATTTTTTTATTGCAAATATTCTTAACAAATACAATAAATTCATCTCCGCCAATTCTACCAACAATATCGCAATTTCTAAATACCGCATTTAAATTAGAAGCAATAGTGCTTAACACTAAGTCACCGAAATGATGCCCTAAATTATCATTAACAGCCTTAAAGTTATCAATATCCACAATGAACATTACATGGCAATCATTTTCTTCAGATCTCGCAATTGTGTCTTTAATTAAATTTTCTGAGGTAATCTTATTATAACAATTTGTAAGCAAATCAGTTTGCGCCAAAATCTCGAACGATTTCTGGTCGTTAATATCAACACATTTACCTATAGAATGAATTGGTTTACCTAATTTATCATATATTATCTTAAATGTAATTCTAAAATATCTGACACTTTCATCAGGAAGTATAAACCTTATGTCCCAAGGGTGTTTATATCCTACTCTCATAGCATCGCACATCTCACGGAATTTATCCATGTCTTCCTCAAATACCATTCCAGCATTTAGCATATTAGATGGATACATTTGTTTTTCGGCAGTCAAGCCTAAAATCTCTGAACCCTTTCCAAAGTACTGAATCATTGAAGTCTTTATATCATACGCAAAAAACCATTCAGAAGAAAGCTCTGCTACCGTATTAAACAAAGCCTTGTGAGAAATATGGTTAAGGAAAAAACCATCAATATCTTCAGTTACTCCTACTCCAGCTATCTGTGAACGCAGGTCACGAGTAAACCCGGCTACCATTTGCTTGCCCTTATCATCTAAAATGTCAACCTTATTAAGAGTAATTTCACAAGGAATTTCTTCACCGCTAAGCTTTTGATGTAACCACAAAAACTTACAATGGCCTGTTTCACGAGCCTCATTTATATAGGCAAGTGAAGCCTCGGCAGTAGTTCTTCCGTCTGGTTGAACTACTGGAGATAACCTGAAAAAATCTTCGAGATAGTCTTTTTCTCTTTTAAGGTCAAACAGATCCAACGCATGTTGATTACACATTATATTTTGAGTATCACTGTTCCACAAATTAACACAAAGCGGCATAGCATCAAGAATAGCCATCATCTTTGCATCACATTCTTCTTTATTATATTTTTCTGTAAACCCATAACGCTTTACTTCTTTATATGGCATTTTATCCTCAATCCTATCTCAACAAATTATTTGACATACTTTTAATGATTATAACATAAACTGAATACATTTAAAAGCACAGATTTATTTTTCTACATTTCAGACAAAATCTAAACAACATTTAATAAGTTATACCTATATATTAGTGTCTTCTAACAATTTTTGATCAATTTTTAACTTAAACCAAAACGTACTACCAACACCAAACTTACTTTTAACACCATAACTACCACCGTGTGAATCAATGATTTTCTTTACTATAGAAAGCCCTACTCCACTGCCAACTATAGCACGTTGGTGATTTTTATCTACTTTGTAGTATCTATCCCAAATATATTTAAGCTTGTCTTGCTCTATTCCCTCGCCTCGGTCTTCAACCTCTATTAAAACAAAGTCTCCATCTACAACCGATTGCCTTACTATAATTGTTTTATCATCAAGAGAATAATTTACAGCATTGCTAATAAGATTATATATAACCTGTGTAAGCCTTAGTTCATCGCCTACAACATTTATATCATTTCCTCTATAAAACTCAAATTCAAAGTCAACCAATTTTTCAAACCGCATTAATATGTCATCGACTAGCCTTGTAATGTTTACTCTTTCTTGCTTAAATTCTACACTCCCGCTCTCAAGCCTTGAAACATCAAGCAAATCATTTACTAATTTTCTTAGCCTGTCAGACTCATCTATTATTATTTGCAAGTTTTCAGCAGTATTTTCATCTGGAATATCTTTCATAACCTCTGCAAATCCTGTAATCATGGTTAAAGGAGTACGCAAATCGTGTGAAACATTTGCAATTAGTTCACGTCTTAAATTTTCAACCTGTGAAAGCTCTGCCGCCGCATAATTTAAAGTATAAGCTAGTTCGTGAGTTTCCCTAGCTCCTTGTGGTATAAACTTTATAGAATAATCCGCAGTCGCAAACTGTTTTGCCGCCTCATTTATATCCATAATAGGCCTTGAAATTTTCCTTGCCAAGAATAAGGCTAGTGCGGTCGACACCACAATCATAATTGCTGTTACACACCAAAGCTGAACTTGTAATGTATCGACAGTTGCATCAACAGGAGTAACTCTTGAATTAAGAATGTACAGTTTTCCATCATCGCCCGGTGTAGCATAAAGATAAACAAGCTCTTCATATCCACCGCCAATATTATCTAGTGTAACCCATTCAAGATATTCTCCGCCATTTGCCAAAGTTTGCGCATAAATTCCAGCACATAAAGAAGCACTAAGTCCTCTAAATGTAATGTTAGAGAAAGAAGTAACCGAGGCAATATTTTGGCCATCAGCTTCTGTTATTTTAATATCTATATTATTATTTTTGTTTATGTCTTCAAGAAAAACTAAAAGCTCTTCTTCATCTGTAAACTGACTTGCAGTTATCGCCATCTGTTTGATTTCTGAATGTTTAATTGCCTTATAGAAAGTATTTAATAAGCCTACCTGAAAAAACCAAAGCACTACTACTATTAAAACAGTAAAGGCAAGAAAACCTATTAAAATTTGATGTTGTATCTTTAATCCTTTAAATTTCAAAACGATAACCCACTCCTCTTAGTGTAACAATAAACTTATTATAAGCACCAAGATTTTTTCTGAGCAATTTTATATGTGTGTCAAGGGTTCTGTCGTCTCCGTAAAAATCGTAACCCCAAACATTTGTAATTAATTTTTCTCTAGTTAGGGCTATGCCCTTGTTTTGAACCATGTAGAAAAGCAGTTCATATTCTTTTGGCGATAAATCAACTCTTTTACCATCAACAGTAACTATTCTACCTGTAAAATCAACACTTAATCCCTCTGCTGTGAACACATCATGTTGTTGCACAGTATTTCCTGAACGCTTAATTACTGCATTAATTCTCATCATTAATTCTTTAGGTGAAAAAGGTTTAACAACATAATCATCAACACCTAGCTCAAACCCATGGATTTTATCATACTCTTCACCTCTTGCTGAAAGCATAATTACAGGCAGTTTAGAAATTTTCTTAATTTCTGAAACAGCTGAAAAACCATCTAATTCAGGCATCATAACATCGATAATTGCAATATCAAACTTATTTGGCTGGCTTCTAACTATCTCTACAGCCTGCATACCATTTTCCGCCTCTGTTACAGTATGCCCCTCGAACTCGGCATATTTTTTTATTATAAGCCTTATTTTGGCTTCATCATCAACTATTAAAATATTCAACATTCTGGTCTCCCTTAATTTAGTATCATAACAAAAGCATAGCATATTTTGTTGACTTTTTCAATACAAAAAGCCTAAAATTAACATTTTACTTACATGTTAATTTAACAAAAACAATGTATGGGACGGGAACTTAGTGAAGAGTGAAAAATGAATAGTGAAAAGTTTATGTGAAAATCCTATCGGATTTTTTGATTAAAGGCTCTTTAAATAAAATTTTTGTGTGGATAAAGATAAATTTATTAAAATATCGTAGGGGACGGGTTTTCCGTCCCCTACATTAATTTGTTCGTTTTAACGAATTTATTATAAACAAAAATACTAAGAAGCATCATTGGTCTTGTAAATTACCTACTAGCGTTTGTAAAGTTTTTGATGACACGGAATAGTATGGGAGGGTCTCCGTGCAGACGTGTTGATTATCAAATTTATCTTTATATATACAAATTTTTCATTCAAAAAAACTTTAATCAAAAAATCCGCAAGGATTTTCACATAAACTTTTCACTTTTCACCATTCACTCTTCACTAATTAGTATTCTCTAAACAAATTAGCAATTTCTTTTTTTAGTAATTCATTATTTTTAAGTTCAGGGTCTTTTTCAAGAATATCCCTAGAACATTCTTGTGCCATTTGCAAAACTTCCATGTCTGCAACCATGTTTGCAATTTTAAGAGTTGGTAGACCATGTTGTCTTTTTCCAAAAAAGTCACCTGGGCCTCTCGCCGTTAAATCTGCCTGAGCTATCATAAATCCGTCTGAATTTTTGCAAAGTAAGTCTAATCTTTCTTTTGTCGGCTCATTTTCAGAGTCAGAAATTAATATACAAGTAGACTTATGTTTACCTCTGCCTACTCTTCCTCTTAACTGATGAAGTTGAGAAAGACCATACCTTTCAGCATTCTCAATTACCATAATTACTGCATTAGGCACGTCAACGCCGACCTCAACAACAGTGGTTGAAAGAAGTATCTTAGTTTCATTTTTAGAAAACTTCTCCATAATTTCAGCTTTTTCCTTAGATTTCATTTTACCATGCAGAATAGCAATTATATCTTTCGGAAAAAAAGCCGATAAACTTTCGTAATAAGCTTCAATACTAAGCAAATCACTTTCAGCCTCTTCAATTAACGGGCAGATAATATAAGCTTGCCTACCCTCGTCAAGATGTTTTTGAATAAACTTATATACTCTAGGTCTTAGTTCAGATTTAACACAATAAGTATCAATTTTTTGTCTTCCTTTTGGAATTTCATCAAGCACAGAAACGTCTAAATCGCCATAAATAAACATTGCAAGCGTCCTAGGAATTGGGGTAGCGCTCATAACAAGCGAATGAGGACTTTTCGCCTTATCACTTAAGGCATTTCTCTGTTTAACTCCAAATCTGTGTTGTTCATCTGTAATTACTAAGCCTAAATTCTTAAACTCGACCCCCTGTGAAATTAGGGCATGAGTTCCAATTGCAATGTCTACTGATCCATTTTTCAAGTTTTCGTATACTTCAGCCTTTTGTTTCGGTGTCATAGAACCTACTAATAACGCTAACTTAATTTCTGTATTTTTAAGTAATTCCTTTAAAGAATTATAATGCTGAACTGCCAAAATCTCTGTTGGCGCCATCATGGCGGACTGAATAGAATTTTTAGCAGCATTAAAACAAAGAGCCGCCGCAACAGCAGTCTTACCGCTTCCAACATCACCTTGAAGCAACCTATTCATAGGAACAGGCTCTTTCATATTTTTAAGACAAGTTACAATGGCATTAATTTGCGCATTTGTAAGCTCAAAAGGCAAAAGACTAATAAACTCCTTGTAGTAAGTCTTTTTAAGAACGTGCGAAGTCTCTTTTTTTGATTGATCTTTATATGTTTTCATGCCTAATTGAAGTATAAGCATTTCATCGAAAATCAATCTTTTTTTAGCTATGTCAACACTTTCGGCAGAAATTGGCAGATGAATATTTCTAATGGCATAATTGATTTTACATAAATCATATTTTTCACGAATTTCATCGCTTAAAATGTCGTCGAACTCAAAAGGAAATTCATTTAAGTATTTAAGAATCTTACTTGAAATTTGTTTTGAATTAAGACCCATAGTCTGCCCATAAATTGGCAACACATTATAAGCCTTGTTAAGCGTAAAATGTTCAGGACTTAGCATAGTTTTATTCGAGTGATTGTCATAACTAATCTTACCTCTAAAAAAATAACATTGTCCCTCTTGCAAGGTTTTAGAGATAAATTTATTATTAAAATACACAAGAACAAGGCTACCACTTTCATCAGAAATAATAAACTTATTCATAAGCTTTCCGGTTTTCGTATATTCATTATGATGTTTTATATCTACTGTGGCCTTAATGACACAGGTTTCATTTGCATCTGCAATTGGTACAGGTTTACTCCAATCCTCATAGGCTCTAGGGTAATACCTAATCAAATCTACATTGCTGTATATTCCGATTTTATGAAAAAGTTCGGCTAGTTTAGGGCCAATACCCTTGATATAACAGATGTCTTTTAAATCTATTTGATACATAAAATTCCTTTTAAAATGGATAATGAATAATGGATAATGGATAATTATTATAATCACAAAATATTTATATAAATTCGTTGAAACACACAAATTAATGTAGGGGACGGGTTTTCTGTCCCGTGGTAATTAGCAAAAACCTTTAATTTTTCGGGACGGAAAACCCGTCCCCTACATGGCTAAATTTTTCTAAGAGGCACGTCTGCACTCAGACCCTCCCATACTATATAAATTATAGTATGACGCAGGCAATAAAGCTATAATTTCCAACTAACTATGTGTGCGACATGCCTGTCGAGGCTACTCGACCGACTTTGCCCGTCGAGGCTACTCGACCGACTATTTTAGTTCGGCGATTGTGACGCCCATTTCACCTTCACCGAAGTTTCCAAATCTGTGAGTTCTAATGCTAGGGTGTTTTTTAAGGTGTTGTCCTACAGCTGTCCTTAAAACGCCTGTACCCTTGCCGTGAATTATAGTGATTGTGTTCACGTTTTGCCTAACGCACCTGTCAATATACGAGTCAAGAACCATAATACCCTCGTCGCAAGTCATACCTCGAATATCAACGCTAGATGAAACCGCCTCAACTTTTAAGTCTCTGCCAACAGATCTATGACTAGAAACTTTTCGCTCTTGCTTTTTATTTTCAACAAGCCTTAGGTTAGATATTTTAACCTTAGTCTTGATAATTCCAGCTTGAACCGTGGCCATGTTGTTAGAGATTTCAAGAACAGTCGCCTGTTTATCTATGTCGAAAATCAGAACATTATCACCAACTTTTAACGGTCTAGGCAACTTGTAGTCGTCTGTCTTTTTACTTTGAACAGGGTCAGATGAATTTTCAATCTGCTTAAGTTTTTGTTTCAATTTGAGTTTATCCGCAGCGGACATATTTTGAGCTTTTTTCAGCTTTTCAACTTCGTCCATCATGTCAAGAGTTGCCGCCCTAGTCTTTGAAACCATCATTGAAGCCTGCATGTGCGCCGTCTCAATGGCTGACTTTGCATCTTTTTCTGCTTTTTGGAGTTTCTCCTGTGCCTCTTTCAGCATTTTTTCAGCCTCTAGCCTTTGAGCTAGTGCCTGTTTTTTCTCTTCATCTATTTTTTGACGACGTAACTCTAGCTTTTGTACAATTTCTTCAAAGTCACTCTTTTCTTTAGTGACTAATTTTTTCGCCTTTTCTACAACATCATCGCCTAAACCTAATTTGCTAGAAATCGCAAAAGCGTTTGATCTACCAGGCATTCCAATTAGCAACCTATAAGTAGGACTTAAAGTCTTAACATCAAATTCGCAACAGGCGTTTTCTACACCAATTGTCTTTATCGCATACTCTTTTAGCTCTGCATAGTGAGTTGTAGTCGCTAAAGTTGCACCCTTTTCTCTTAAAGTCTCAATAATCGCCATTGCTAGAGCCGCACCCTCAACAGGGTCTGTACCAGCTCCTAATTCATCCACTAAAACCAGTGAATTTTCATCTGCCTTGCTAAGAATTGAAACTATATTTGTCATATGAGATGAAAAAGTAGATAAACTTTGCTCTATGCTTTGTTCATCACCAATGTCAACTAAAATTTTGTCAAAGAAAGAAAGTCTACTTCCATCACCACAAGGCAACAAAAGCCCACAAGATGCCATAAGTGTAAACAAACCTAAAGTCTTAAGCGACACTGTTTTACCACCTGTGTTAGGTCCTGTAATTATAAGTGTGTCAAAGGTAATTCCTAAATTTATGTCAGTAGCAACCACTTTTTCAGGGTCGATTAACGGATGCCTTGAAGCTTTAATATCTATAATTCCGTCTTCTTCAAATAAAGGCATAACAGCTTTCATTCTGTAGCCTAGATGTGCCTTTGCAAATATAAGATTTAATTCCACTAAAGAATTATAACCTGTAATAATTCCGTCAGAAAACTCACCAATTTGAGCCGAAAGTTCTCTTAAAATTCGTTCAATTTCTTCATTTTCCTTAGATTTAAGTATTCTAATTTCATTGTTAGCCTCAACCACTGCCATAGGCTCTATAAATAAAGTCGCACCACTAGCAGAGCTATCATGCACTAAACCTTTGACTTCCGACTTAAATTCACTTTTTACAGGAACTACATATCTTCCGTCTCTTTGAGTTACAATGCTATCTTGCAGATATTTTTGATATTGGCTAGATCTTAACATTTTATCTAGTTGGTCTTTAATCTTAGCCGCCTGATTTTTCATCTTTCTTCTGATATCCGCCAAAGTTTTAGAGGCTGTGTCAGCAACTTCATCCTCGTTAAGAACAACTAAAGAAATTTGTTCCTCTAAAAATTTATTGCTTGACAAATTGGCAAAAAGATAGTCAATAGTAGTACTAAGACCCTCGCTTTTTGACCTCCATTCGCTTACACCTCTAATATTTTTGAGGGTTCTGTCAACCGCTAAAATGTCAGTTAAAGATAATACACCGCCTGCCTGCGCTCTTCTTAAAGGATTTACAGTGTTTTTCAGTCCATAAAAAGATGGAGACCCAAATTTAGCAGACAAAACAAAGGCATCGTCTGTCTGTTTAAGCAGTCTCTTTGCAGTTTTAAGATTTTCAGCTGGTTTAAGATTTTTCGCTAAATTTTCAGCATCCTCACAACTACACTCTTTAGAGAGCATTTCAAGTATCTTGTCTAATTCTAGTGTTTTATGATTTTTATTCATTATATGACCTTGTCATTTTTGCCGCCCCAACTGCGATAAAAATTCGGGTTTCTTCCCCGTGACTGTCCTTTCTATTTATTTAAAAAAACTTTAATCAAAAAATCCGCAAGGATTTTCACATTAACTTTTCACTCTTCACTCTTCACTAAATCCCCGTGACTGTCCTTTCTCTTTATTTTAATACTTATCATCAGATACAGTCTTGAAAAAGTCCAAAGTCATAGGAACTCTTCCAATAGTTTCAAGGCAATATTCCTCGCTTATCTTACAAAGCTTTAAAATATTGTCTCTCCCGTTTAAATTAAATGAGTATATCTTTTTAAAATCAGAATATACTATATATCTTATTGCAGTTAGCACAGATTGATTAAATCCATAGTTTTTGCTAACGCAGTCTTTGCAGTAAATTTGCCCCCTAATAAAATGCCACTCCTCATTCTCATAACAGGCGCAATCAGAGCAAGCTACAACATTCGGCATAAATCCACAAGAGCTAAGAAGCCTAAGTTCAGTAATAGCCTTAATCATTAATGGGTCTTTTTCTCCTTTGCACAAAAACGAAATTGAGTTTAAAATAAGCCTTAAATATTCAGTGCTGTCGGAGTGGTCTTGCACCAAAATTACAGCCAGCTCACAAAAATATTGAGCCAAGCTTAAAGAACTAATATCGGTTCTAAGTCCGAAAAAAATTTCTATAGGCGTGGCATCGTCGATTATGTATTTATCTCGCCCCTTATATATGCTAAGGCGAGAATAAGACAAAAGTGAAGTAGCAGAGGAATTAGAATTTTTCAAATTTTTGGCACGCCTAACAAAGGCCTTAATAATTCCCTCTTCCGCTGTTAAAAGAGTTAGCAGTTTATCACTTTCACCTACAGTTTGTTCCTTGATTACAAGGGCATTCATTTTTATTAACATTTGAGTTTATTCCTGTTATGTTACTGTTTTTGTAGTTGATATAATCAGCTATTTTCCCTGATTTAATAAAGATATCCCAATACTCATTCATAATAATTACCCATCTATCTTCCTAATCATTTTAAATTATGACCATGTCATTTTTGCCGCACAAACTGCAATAAAAATTCGGGTTTCTTCCCCGTGACTGTCATTTATCTTTTGTTTTTCATACTTATTATTCTCATTTAAAAATGACTTATCATTGGAAAACTAATGTAATAACTATTTTAGACTAATGACTAAAGGTGAAGGACTATTTTTAGACTAATGGCTAAAGGTGAATAGTGAAGGACTATTATAGTAGCTACAACATTAGTCATTAGCTTTTAGCCTAAATAGTCATTCACCATTAGTCATTAGCTTTTAGCCTCTAGTAATATATCTTAAAAAAATCCACCATTATATTTTCTTTGAGCAATTGTTATGATTACAAAACCCATAACGAAAAATATTCCAAAAGCAAACCAACCATAAGCTGTTTTTGTAACATAGTCGATAACACCAGTCAATATCATACCAACGCCCATTAATAATACACCTTTGCCCATTAACTGAGTATATGCTTTTTTGTCTTGCTCTTTTAATTTGGTATAATGATATGAGTGAATAAGCGAACTTTTTTCTTTTTTCCAAATTAAAAACCCTACACTGACAAAAACAATACCTATAATAGATAAAACAATTAATTCAATTAACATTTTTTCTCCTCCATTATATAAATGACTTATTTGACGAATAACTAAAGGTGAAGGACTATTTATTAGCTTTATGAAATAGTTTCCCAACTAAGTTACCGATAAATGCAACTACACCATATCCCAGAATATATACCCAAGCGGTGTAGTTATAAAAAATAAAAATTGTAGGTATAAATAAGATAGCGGTTATAATTGGATAAAACAAAGATAATCCATTTTTCATACCAAAAACCAAAGAAGATAAAAAAGAAATAATCGGTATAACAATAAGCATAATCAAAATTGCTATTCCTGTGTTTTGCATTAAAAGCGGTAGCAAATAAAACGCAAGTGCATTAAGCGTTAAATATGGTAACATAGCTTTTAATTTCATATCTATTCCTCCATCTCTTATACAAATAATCATTTAGTGTCTAGTATGTATTATGCTCATTATGTGTGGTAACAATCTTCTTCCCATTTTTGTGGGTTGGTGTCGATGTATTGCCAAATTTTTTGGTATTCTTTTTCGTTACTGATTATGTGGTCGTGGTATCTGAATTGCCAAATTTTACGTCCTTTTACATTGTCAAATAGGTTGGATTTTTTTGTTGTTATTGATTTAAATGTGCATATAACATCACCAACTGTAGGGCAAGGGCTCTGCTCTTGCCGTGCTATTTCCATTATCATATGTATATGATTGGGCATAACAATAAAATTTGAAATTGTAATAACGGTGTAACGTATTGGTAACGCATTAATTTCTTCCTCGACAATGTTTCCGATTGGTGATAATCGGCAAGAGCAGAGCCCTTGCCCTACAACAATTTCGCCGAATATACATTCACGATTATGGGTGCAGATTGTCACAAAATACGCACCATTTTGCGAATAATCATAATCTTTCAGCCTGATAGATTTTCGTTTTGGTAATTCCATAACAATACCTCACTTAATAATAGTAATCTATTCAACCATAAAGCCCCACATTATTCCAAATTTATCTTTAAAATTACCAGTCAACTCACTGTAAGGTGTTTTTACAAAAGGAAGAAGAAATTCATTTTCTTGTTTTAAAATCTCATAACAATCTAACAATTCTCTTGACGTCTTAAAGTACACAATGATGTGAATCGGGAAATCCAAAGTCTTGTCAGTATCGTTAAACATTTCTTCATTATCATTTAAAAACACTGTTTGTCCGCTAATTTTCATGGTTGCGTGAGCAATTCTACTATCCCCAGCATATAGCTCTGAGGAATACTCGCTATTGCGAACTATGTTTTCAACTTTTGTATTAAATGCCTTTTCATAAAGCGGAAATACTTCCTCACAATTTCCGTAAAAATGCAAATGTGGTATAATCATACGTTCACCCTCCCATTATATAAATAATCTTTGCTACTATATATCCATTACCACCTTGTCAGCACTAAAACTTTGCAACTTATTGTAGTGGAGGTCTCTGCGCAGACGTGTTGATTACGTTTTTGGGTTTAAATTAATTCGTTAAATTTCACAAATCCATTTAGGAGCGGATATTATCCGCCTAAAAAGCCTTTAATTTCATCTAAATTTCACAGGCGGATAATATCCGCCCCTACATGGTTTAAATTTCAAATTTTACGTGATACTACAATATTTATACATCAATAATTATGAATTATAATTTATGAATTATAATTTATAAATTATCAACTAAAATCGTCCGCATTAAATCCCATAGTGTGAAGAATTTGAGGTCTTTGTCTCCAATCCTCTTTAACCTTAACCCAAGTCTGTAAATTAATTTTGCAATCTAAAAATCTTTCCATATCAAGTCTAGCCTTTGTGGAAATCTCTTTTAATGTCTGCCCTTTTTTGCCTATAATTATGCCCTTATGGCTGTCTTTTTCGCAGTAAATTGTGACATCAATGTCTGTAATTTCGCCACGCTCTTTCATTTTTTCTGTTACAACAGCGACACCATGCGGAATTTCTTTATGAAGTATTCTAAGTATTTTCTCTCTTACTATTTCAGAAACTATCACTCTTTCAGGCTCGTCAGTTAAAGTATCTTCACTGAAAAAGTGTTCACCCTCTGGGCAAAGTTTCTTAAGTTCATCCTTTAAAGTATCTATTCCATCATTTTTAATTGCAGATACTGGAACTACCGCCTCAAAATCATAAAGTTTTGTATACTCTAAAATTTGAGTCATAATAGTCTCTTTTTCTGTGACTAAATCTATTTTATTAAGCACCAAAACAGCAGGTATGTTTAAGCTTTTAAATCTTTTAACAAGTTCTAAATCTGCTGGTGAAATTTTTTGTCCAGCTTCTGCCACTAGCATACACATGTCAACACCGGCTACAGACTGCGTAACCGCCTTTAGCATATATTCGCCCAATGAATTTTTAGGTTTTATTAAGCCTGGTGTATCAATAAACACTAATTGATGTTCATTTTCTGTCCAAACGCCCATAATTCTGGTTCTTGTAGTCTGTGGTTTTTTAGAAACTATAGAAAGTTTCACACCTATGAGCTTATTAAGCACTGAAGATTTTCCTACATTTGGCTTTCCTACTATCGCAATAAATGCGGCTTTTTGATTATTCTGCATTTTAATCCTTTCAAAAAGGCACACTATGTACCTTACTTTTTTTTATGTTTTCTATTGTGAAACCATACTTTTATTCCCATTGGCCCAAATAAAATAAAAATCAAGGCAAACACAATGCTTAACCCTAAGACTATTATATAAAACACATTAGAAAAAATAATTATCACTAAATCTATTAACAGCTCAGGCTTATATAAAATTATAAAGCCTACTATAACAGCAATTATAGAACTTACAAAAACAGCACCCGCTGCCACATCTTTTACCACACCAATTCTTCTATCCCTTTTATTGCATGTGAAATCGCTTAGTTTTTCAACAGAAGTATTCATCATTTCTGTTGAAATAACCAAGGCAATAACAGCAAAAAGCAGGGCATATTCACTCCTACTCACCTCTAAAAAAGGTGAGAAAAAGAGCAGATATGCCACTACTACTGTGTGTATTCTCATATTCCTTTCGCTCTTTATGCAAAACCAAATACCTTTAAAGGCGTTCTTAAAACTTTGAAGCAAAGAGCGATTTTTATAACTATTCATGAATTTTTCCCAGTGGCATAGGGTTTATGCCACTATCTTTCATAATTATTTAATTGAATACATAGCTTGACTGAGTATTAAGACCCATTTGAGCCATGATAGTCTCTTCTTTTTCTCTCATTTTAACTTTGTCCATCCCGTCGTCCTCATGGTCGTAACCTAACAAATGGAACATAGAATGTGCAGTTAAATAGCTCATCTCACGGTTTAGTGAATGTCCATACCTTGAGGCCTGCTCTAAAACCTTAGGCATCGAAATAACAATATCGCCTAAAACTCTTGCACCAGTTGCAGGGTTGATGTCATAAACACCGTTTTCACCTAATGGGAATGACAAAACATCAGTTGCGTAGTCTTTATTTCTATATTGTGCATTTAAACTTTTGATTTCATCGTTGTCAACTATAGTAACGCTAATTTCTGCCGCTGAATCAAACTTCTCTAGTTTTAGAACTGCGTTGCAAGTTCTTCTAACTAGCATTCTTATGCCTGTAGGAATTTTCACTTCCTTTTGCTTATTTGTTATAATTACCTTTGTCCTTTCAGGTAATTTTTTTTCTATCTCTACCATAATTATGCCTCTCTTTTACATCTTGATTAGTATTTTTTTCATACGCCTTTACGATGTCTTGAACCAATTTATGTCTAACTACATCTTTTTCGTTAAAGCGTGCCACTGCAATATCGTCTACCCCTGTCAATATTTTGATAGCTTCTTTGAGACCAGATTTTTTCCCGTCAGGTAAATCAATTTGTGTGATATCGCCTGTTATAACCATTTTAGAGCCAAAGCCTAGCCTTGTTAAAAACATTTTCATTTGCTCTGGAGTAGTATTTTGTGCCTCATCTAAAATAATATAACTATCGTCTAAAGTTCTACCTCTCATGTATGCTAAAGGTGCAACCTCTATATTCCCTCTTTCCACATATTTCATGTATGTTTCTGATCCCAACATATCAAAAAGAGCATCATACAAAGGTCTTAAATATGGATCAACCTTTTGTTGCAAATCACCAGGCAAGAAACCCAGTTTTTCTCCCGCTTCAACCGCAGGTCTTGTCAAGATAATTCTACTTACAGTTCCTGCTTTAAATTCTTTTACCGCAATCGCCACAGCCAAATAAGTTTTTCCTGTTCCCGCAGGACCTACTCCGAAAGTGATTGTGTTTTTTCTTAACATTTCACAATATTTCTTTTGACCAACTGTCTTAGGTTTAATAGGCTTACCTTTACTAGTTATACACACAATGTCATCAGACAATGCAGACATTTGTACCTCTTCGCCATCTGCTACTAAATCCATACAATATCTAAGTTCGGTAATACCAACGCTCTCACCTTTTTCCAAAATGGAAATTAGCTGACTGAATACCTTTACAGTTTTTTCTACATTTTCGTCATCACCAATGACCTTAATTTTATCTTCTCTAAAGATAATTTGGACATTTAAATGTTTTTCTAAAATTTTCCTGTTTTCGTCAAGATTACCAAATAATTCCGCAATAAATTCAGTATTGACTAGGTTTACATTTTTTTCCAATTGAGCATTCCCTTCGGCACGTATTGCGTTTCTACATGTATATTATAACATATACTTTTATATTTTTCAAAACGGAATATTGCACAAATATTAGGCTCATTTTTCGTACATTTTATTGTTTATTGTACATTTAGTGTACAAGTATCCTAAATTAATTTTTCACTTGCTCTTCAGCTATATTAATTAAAACTGTATAATCTAGGCTAACATAGTAAAAATCCTTGTCTTCACTTAAAACAGGGGCATCTGAGTGTATTATTTCTTCACCATCATCTAGGTTATTTTTTATTTCATTCAAAAGCTCTAAAATCTCATTTTTTGCTTGTTCTGGAGTTATTTCGACATAGTAAGGCTCTAACCTAGTAAAGCTATCTGTTTCTACTGAAATTGGTAGTTTTACATTGAATAAATATAGGTTATTTTCATGGTTTTCTTCTATATATTCACCATCAGGGACAAGGCTCAAACTAAGTGGAAAATGAATGAAAAATAAATTAAATTTGTATTTAGTGTACAAATTGCCATTTTCGTACTCTGTCTTAATTTTTGGTATTTTAAGCTCTAGAGTTTCTTCTACCTCGGCAAAAACTCTGCCTCTTGACCTTGAAAAAAATTCTATTGGATCTTCCACGACAGACCATTCATCCAATCCTCTGTTAGAATCCCACAGCCCAGTTACCAAAACATCGCCAGGTTTCACCGCATCTCCCTCTTTTACAAGAGGCACCCCTTGTTGTGCTTCTACAAGTCTTATTACACCTGTTTTTGTAGCAACTAGATCAGAAATTATCTCTTCACCTAAGAAAAACTCAGGTTTTTTATCTGATTCCACTAATTCTATGCTTACTACAGAACCATAGGTATTTACACTTATCCAACTCACCTCAGGCAAATTTATCATCATATTATTAATTATTTTCCTCTCGTCTATGCTAGACCTTAAAACTCCCTCATATAAACCGCATTCCTCTGCCACCTCTAAAATATATTCATCTGTGTAATTTCCGTTATTTTGAACATCTATAACCCAATAGCAAGAAGAAAGATAAACATATAGCACAATAGCTAAAATTGCACCACTTAATAAACCCCACCTGCCTCTTAATAAATTCAGCTTAAAAGGAAAACCTTTCTTACCAACTAGCTTTATTTGGACACTGTAACGTTGTCGTATTCTTCTTAATTTCCTATAATTTTTGATATCCACTGCGACTATATAATTACCGTTTTTTTGTCTATAATCCCATATGTTTATTTTTTGTTTTATCATTGAATTAATAAATCTTGCCTTGTCGTCTCCAGATATTTCAACTTGCACAAACCCTTTTGAATTATGAACTATTTTTTCTAACATAATACAACCCCTAATTTAAACTCTGATATACTACTATAATTTTGCTCTGCATAGAATGTTCATTTTAAAAAATTCATCCATATTGATGCATTCCTCTAATCTTAAACCTTAAGCAAACTTAATGCTTAATTGTAGGGGAGAATCTCCGTGCAGACGTGTTGATTATATAAATACCAATGTAGGGGCGGATATTATCCGCCTAAAAGTCCGTAATTTCGTCTTAATTTCATAGGCGGATAATATCCGCCCCTACATTAATTTGTTCGTTTTAACGATTTTATTTTAAATCAAAAAACGTAATACAAACATTCGCACATCACAACTTAAATCACATAATTTACAGAAGATATCCTTCCCTCAACTACTGCAGATTTTTCGGCTAACAACTTAATTTTAAGGTCTCTTCCTTTAACAATTATGTTAAGCCTGCCAGCCTTTACAATAATTTCTTCGTCACAAAAATCTATAATACTCTCGCAACCATCTATAATTACACGTTTATTTCCCTGTATTTCCGTGGTTAAACTGTATTCTTTCACACAAGCCACCCCTTAAGTTTCTGTCATAATTTCTATGCTGCCCCAATAAATATTATGTATATGAATAAAGGGGTTTTGTTGTGAAAAGATATATTAAGCCAGTATCCTACTTTTTAGTGTTAATATTTTTATTAATCTACCTGATTGTAGAAAGGGAAAATGTGATGACTGCAATCGATTTTTCAGTCGATTACAGCCTTTCTACACTCATACCTTCGCTCTTTCCAATGATATTTATTTCTTGCGTGTTCATTAATTCACCAGCAAAAAAGATAGTATCAAAACTTTTTTCACCTGTTTGCAGATGCTTTTTTAGGCTATCTTCCGCCTGTGCATGCCCAATAATATTTGGTATGCTATTCGGTTATCCTGTGGGCGCAAAACTTACATCAATAGCGCTTAAAAACGGTGAAATATCAGAACAAGAAGCTTCTAGGCTTTTACTGTTCTGCATAAATCCAGGGTTTCCATTCTGCGTGATTTTCGTGGGAGGCTCTGTCTTTAGAAACATAAATATAGGCATATACATTTTCGTTTCTACTGTCATCGCCTCATTGCTAACTGGTTATATTTTCTCGTTTGGACAAAAGTTAAACAAAGAACAAATTAGATCACAAAAAAGTCTTAATCTAACAGAGATACTCTCACAAAGTGCAACCAACAGTCTCTCTTCAACTCTTACAATGTGCCTTTATATAAGCATTTTTTCATGCTTTAGCTCACTTTTAAGGTACATAATTTCATATTCAGGCGTATTGTTAATTCCAGTTATAGACACTCGAGACATAACTTCCACAGTGTTTTTCATATTTGAGGTTACAAGAGGAATAATTAACTCGGTAAACATGTCAGCAAGCCTTACTGTGATAGTCTTCGGAATTGCATTTGCAGGAATTTGCGTACATATGCAGGTTTTTTCATTGTTTAAATTTAGAATAAATTTTAGGAAATTTTACATTTCAAGAGTTATTTATAGTATTATAACGGTGCTAAGTTTTAGTACAATAAGCTATTTCTGCCCTATTGAGCAGGCGGTAATGTCTAGCTTTTCGTTAAGTATTAACAAAGGAACTTCCACAGCTAGTTTATCTTTAGTGCTTTTAGTATGTTCTTACATTTATATGAATAAAAGTGTGGAAAAAAATAAAAATCTATGTTAAAATATATGTATTCTAAAAAAAGAGGTACAATATGTTAAAAGGATTTTTTAAGATTTTCTCTAAGAAAAAGATGTTCGGTCAAAATGTAGAAGAAAGCTGTTCCCACTGCAAATTCAATACATCAGAAGACGACATTGAATGCAACCGTGGAGACGGAAGTGTATGTAAATTCTATGAATATGATCCACTCAAAAGAAGACCTGGCTCTAACTTACCTCTTAAAAATTATGATGCTGATGAATTCAGCCTATAGGAGGAAATATGCCCGTTCAAACAACCACAGCATGGCCAATATGGCTAGTAAACTTTTGGGACTTTTTAGTCTCTGCCTTTTTATCTTTTGTTCTACCTATAATATATTTTATAGTGGTAGTCGCAATAGGTTGGTGGCTTGCAAAATATGTCTGTAAGCTACTTAGAAAAACCTTAGACAAGGCACAAATCGACTCAGCAGCCGCAAGTTTTATATGTTCAGTTTCAAGAGTAGTTCTTGTAATTATTTCGATAATAGTTGCATCTGGCGACTCAATTAGCACAATGGCTACAGCCTTAGGTGCAGCTGGTCTTACAGCAAGCTTTGCGCTTCAAGGAAGTTTATCAAACTTTGTTAGCGGAATGCAATTAATATTCGCTAAACCATTTAAGAACAATGACTTTTTAAGCGTTGGTGAACATTCAGGTTCGGTTAAACAAATCACAGTTTTAAGCACAACCCTTGTCACAATAGACAATAAAGAGATTGTTATTCCAAACTCAATGATGACAACAGACGTTGTTGTAAACTTCACTTCACAAGAGACAAGAAGGCTAGATTTAAGCTACAGTGTTTCATACGGAATAAACACAGATATTCCAAAGAAAATTATCGCTGATATATTAAGTGCTAATGAAATGGTAATAACAGAGCCAGAGCCATTAATTGCAGTTGGTGCACACAACGATAGTTCAGTTGAAATAGTTGCAAAAGTTTGGGTAAAATCAGACAATTACTGGCCTTTATATTTCCACATGCAGGAAGAAGTCAAAAAGAAATTCGACGAAAATTCAGTCGAAATTCCATTCCCACAACTCGACGTCCACACAAAATAGGCCCGGACGCCCGGGCTGGCAATTCGCACACCAAGTTACATATAACTTAAAACTTTATCGCCTGCGACCGAGACTATATAATCAAACTTAATACATTAATAAAATTAATACGTCCTACAAATTCGTGGGACGTATTTTTTGCATACATTACTACCATGTTAAAACTAAAACTTTATAACTGATTGTAGGGGAGGGTCTCCGTGCAAATGTGTTGATTAGCATTAATTGTGGTAGGGGCGGTCCTGTGTGACCGCCCGAAAACTATCGGTTTGAAGTGACCCCCAAAAGTTGGACTTGAAAGTGTAGTAGCGATAGCTGCTACA
>CAYJER010000008.1:26232-69494 GCA_964369225.1 uncultured Eubacteriales bacterium | reverse complement strand
GAATAGTGAAAAGTTCATGTGAAAATCCTTGCGGATTTTTTGATTAAAGGTTTTTAAATAAAAAACTTGTATATTTAAAAATAAATTCATTTAAATATTGTAGGGGAGGGTCTCCGTGCCCTCCCGAGAAGTACGGATAAGCTCTAGGTTTCGGGAGGGCACAGAGACCCTCCCCTACAATGTACATTTAAGTTAGCTTAAGTTCTAAAAGTTAAGACCCTCCCCTATAATGGTATTCCTAGAGGCACGTTTGGGAAAAGCTTTAAAATAAAAGAGAAAGGATAGTCACGTGTTATGCTGAATATTGAAAGTTTACAAAATGGAATAGTAATAGACCATATAACAGCCGGAAAAGGCATGAAAGTTTATGAGCTTTTAGGTTTATCAGAGCTTGACTGCTGTGTAGCAGTTATTCAAAATGCTAGAAGTCAAAAGTTTGGCAAGAAAGACATAATTAAAATTGATGCAATGTTCGAGGTTAATCTGGAGGTTTTAGGATTTGTTTCAGAGAACGCAACTGTTTCTATTATAAAGAATGGAACAAGAGTCGATAAAAAGAAGATTGTGTTGCCTAAAAAATTAGTTAATGTGGTAAAATGTAAAAATCCACGTTGTATTAGTTTTGTTGAAGAAGATTTAGAGCAAGTTTTTGTATTATCTAAAGAAAGCGACAGAAAATATCGTTGCGTATATTGCGAACAAGAGTGTTTTGTGTAAATAAAATTTAGTGAAGAGGTAATAGTGAAGAGTGAAAAGTTGATGTGAAAATCCTTGCGGATTTTTGATTTAACATTAATTCGTTAAAACGCACAAATTAATGTAGGGGACGGGTTTTCCGTCCCGTGGGAAGTTAGCTAAACCCGCTAGTTTTTTCGGGACGGAAAACCCGTCCCCTACATTGGTTAGTGATATTGACTAGGCTCACGCAAAAAATATACAGATTATTAGTTTGAAATATATTTAATCTGCCGAAATTTATCAAAATGTAAAAAAAGTTCTTTTCAAATGTCGTATTATGATGTATAATATTTGATTAGTATGTAAAAAAATTATAGAAAGAAGGTTGTTTATGAATAAAGCGTATTTAGTGCTTGAAAATGGAACTGTTTTCACAGGTAAATCATTTGGTGCAACAGGCAAGGTGACAGCAGAAGTAGTTTTCACAACAGGTATGACAGGGTATCTTGAGACTTTAACCGATCAGAGCTATTTCGGTCAAATCGTCGTTCAAACTTTTCCATTAATCGGAAATTATGGAGTTATTCCTAATGATTTTGAGAGTGGTTCAGTTGGTCCTATGGCTTATATAGTTAAAGAATGGTGTCAAGTTCCCTCCAATTTTAGATGTGAAGGGGACTTAGACACCTTTTTAAAAGACAAGGGTATTATAGGTCTTTACGACATCGATACTAGGGCATTGACTAAAATTATCCGTGAAAAAGGTGTTATGAATGGTGCTATCGTAAGCGACCCTAATGACGTTGATTTCGATAAAATTCACTCTTATGTAGTTAAAGATGCAGTTAAGTCTGTGTCTGTTACAGAAAAAAGTGAGTACAAGGGCGAGGCAGAAGACTTACACATTGCACTTTTAGACTTTGGTCTAAAGCAAAACATAGCTAACGAGCTACTTAAAAGAAGCAGTAAGGTTACAGTTTGTCCACATGATGTAACAGCAGCAGAGATTAAACAAATGAATGTTGATGGAATTATGCTTTCTAACGGCCCTGGAGATCCAGCCGAGAATGTAGAGGTTATAGCAAACCTTAAAGAGATTATGGAGCTTAATATTCCTATATTTGGTATCTGCCTAGGACATCAGCTTTTAGCCTTAGCAAATGGCTTTACAACAAGCAAGCTTAAATATGGTCACAGAGGTGGAAACCAACCGGTTAAAGATTTAGAGACAGGCAGAGTGTATATCTCTAGCCAAAACCATGGTTATGCGGTTAATTCACAGTCTATCAATACAGATATAGCTACAGAATATTTCTATAACGTAAATGACAAGACATGTGAGGGCGTAATGTATAAAAACATTAATGCAATGAGTGTTCAGTTCCACCCAGAGGCTTGTGGTGGTCCACTTGATACTTCTTGGTTATTCGATAAATTCATAGCTCGTATAAAGGAGGGAAAATAAGATGCCACTTAATAAGGATATTAAAAAGGTACTTGTAATAGGTTCAGGTCCTATAGTTATCGGACAAGCTGCCGAGTTTGACTATGCTGGAACACAGGCTTGTCGTGCGCTTAAAGAAGATGGAATTGAGATAGTTCTTGTAAACTCTAACCCAGCTACTATCATGACAGACAACGCAATGGCGGATAGAATTTATATAGAGCCACTTACAATTACTACAATCAAAAGAATTATTAAGAAAGAGAAGCCAGACAGCATCCTTTCAGGATTTGGCGGACAAACTGGTCTTACTCTCTCTATGCAGTTAGCGAAAGAGGGCTTCCTAGAGGAAAACGGTGTTAAACTTTTAGGTGCGTCTCCTGAAACTATCGACAAAGCAGAAGACAGACAAATTTTCAAAGACACTATGGAGAGCATAGGTCAGCCTTGTATCCCATCTAAGGTTGTTACAAACCTAGAGGATGCCCTAGAGTTTGCTGAGTTTATTGGCTACCCTGTAATTATTCGTCCTGCATTTACTCTTGGAGGTTCAGGCGGCGGAATTGTTGATACAAAAAAAGAAATGCTAGAGGTTGCAGCGAACGGACTTGCACTTTCCCCAATCACTCAAATTCTTGTTGAAAAGAGCATCGCTGGTTGGAAAGAGATTGAGTTTGAGGTTATAAGAGACTCTCAACACAATGTTATAACAGTTTGTTCTATGGAAAACTTTGATCCAGTTGGTGTTCATACAGGTGATAGTATAGTTATTGCTCCGGCTGTAACACTTTCAGATAAAGAGTACCAAATGCTAAGAAGTGCGTCTATTAATATAGTTGAGGCTCTAGGCGTTGAGGGTGGTTGTAATGTTCAGCTTGCACTTCACCCAACTTCATTTGATTATGCAGTTATCGAGGTAAACCCACGTGTTTCAAGATCTTCTGCACTTGCTTCTAAGGCTACTGGATACCCTATTGCTAAGGTTGCTGCTAAAATTGCTATTGGTTACCATTTAGATGAAATCATTAACGCAGTTACAGGAATTACTTATGCGTCTTTCGAGCCAACACTTGACTATGTAGCGTTAAAGTTCCCTAAATGGCCTTTTGATAAATTCGTTTACGCTAAGAGAAATCTTGGTACACAAATGAAGGCTACAGGCGAGGTTATGTCAATTGCTGACAACTTTGAGATGGCTCTTATGAAGGCTGTAAGAGGTGCTGAAATCTCATTAGATAGCCTAGATTTAGATGTTTTCCACAGCAAGAGCGACGAATATTTATGGAAAGTTCTAAAAGATGCAACAGACCAAAGACTTTTCGCTATTGCAGAGCTTATGAGACGTGGAGTTACAATCGAGGCTATCCACGACTTTACAATGATTGATATTTGGTTCTTATCAAAGATTGACAATATATTAAACTATGAAAAAGAGATTGCAAATTCAGTTGTAACAGAAGAGCAATATATAAAGGGTAAAAGATACGGCTTTACAGATGCAACAATCGAGAGAGTTTCTGGCAATAAGCTAAACTCACATATGCCAGCAATTTATAAGATGGTTGATACCTGTGCTGCCGAGTTCACAGCTAAAACTCCATATTTCTATGGAACATATTTAACAGCTGAGCAAGGCGCAGAAAATGAGGCTCTACCATTTATTGAGAACTCTAAAAAAGAGACTATAGTTGTTTTAGGTTCAGGTCCTATCCGTATAGGTCAAGGAATAGAGTTCGATTATGCCTCTGTTCACTGTGTGCATTCACTACAAAAATTAGGCTATGAAGTTGTTATAATCAACAACAACCCAGAGACTGTTTCTACAGACTTTGACACAGCCGATAGACTATATTTTGAGCCACTTTGCCCTGAAGATGTTATGAATATCATAAACATTGAAAAACCAAAGGGTGTGTTCGTGGCATTTGGTGGACAAACTGCAATCAAGCTAACTAAGACATTAGACAAAAATAATGTGCCTATCTTTGGTACTTCTGCCGATAATATCGACGCCGCAGAAGACAGAGAGCGTTTTGATGCGGTTCTAGAGTCTTGCAACATCAAAAGACCTAAGGGCTTTACAATCTTTACAGCGGAAGAGGCTTTAGATTCAGCAAAGAGCCTAGGATACCCAGTTCTTATGCGTCCATCATACGTTTTAGGCGGACAAAACATGATTATCGCCTACAATGATGACGACATTAACGAGTATATGGAGATCATCCTAAGACAAAAGCAAGAGAACCCTGTGCTTATCGACAAGTATATCAGCGGTCTTGAGCTTGAAGTTGATGCGATTTGTGATGGCGAGGAAATACTTATCCCTGGAATTATGGAGCATATAGAGAGAACTGGTGTTCACTCTGGTGATAGTATCGCTGTTTATCCTGCAAGTCATATTGACGACAAAATGACTGCTGAAATTATTGAAACAACAGAAAAAATCTGCCGTGCCTTGGGTGCAATCGGTCTAATGAACCTACAATACATCATTATGGATGGCGATTTATATGTAATCGAGGTTAATCCTCGTGCTTCAAGAACAGTTCCTTACCTTTCAAAGGTAACAGGTGTTCCAATGGGCGACTTAGCCACAAAGGTAAGCCTAGGATTTAAGCTTAAAGACATGGAGTACGGAACAGGTCTTTACAAGACTTCACCATATGTTGCGGTTAAAGTTCCTGTGTTCTCATTCGAGAAATTAACAGACGTTGACACACAACTAGGACCAGAAATGAAGTCTACTGGTGAGGTTCTTGGAATAGGCAACAACATGGAAGAGGCTTTATATAAAGGACTTATCGCTGCTGGAAATAAAATGAAGAAAAGCGGCGGACGTGTATTTATTACAGTACGTGAGCAAGATAAGGCAGAAATTGGTGAAATTGCTAAGAAGTTCAATAAACTAGGTTTTGAATTATACGCTACAATGGGTACAGCTTCTGTTCTTGCTAAGGCTGGTTTAACAGTTAAGACAGTAGATAAAATTCACGAAAGTGAAGTAAATACACTTACACTTCTAGAGAGTAAAAGTGTTGACTATATTATTTCTACATCTGCAAAGGGTAGAAATCCAGAGAGAGACAGCGTTAAGATAAGAAGAAAAGCAAGCCTTTTAGGTATTCCTTGCCTTACAGCGCTTGACACTGCAAATGCACTTGTTGACAGCCTAATGAGCCGTTATAATGTTGATAATATGGAAATTGTTGACATAAACAACATGAGACAAGAAAAATTAAAGCTAAACTTCACAAAAATGCACGGAACAAGCAATGACTATATCTATATTGATTGCTTTAAAGAGGAAGTAACTTCTCCTGAGTTCTTATCGATCTATTTATCAGATAGAGCAGTTGGCGTTGGTGGAGACGGCGTTATATTGATTTGCCCATCAGAGACAGCAGACGTTAAAATGCTAATGTACAACCGTGACGGCACAGAGGGCAAAATGTGTGGAAACGGCATTCGCTGTGTAGCTAAATACGTTTATGACACAGGAATGGTAGTTAAAGACTTAATCAAGGTTGAGACTGCGACAGGAATTAAGGATTGTGAGGTTTTCACAAAAAATTCTAAAGTTTTCAAAGTAAGAGTAAATCTTGGTAAGGCTAAATTTAAAGATGTTGAAATTCCTACAACACTCGACGGAGACTTCATTATTAACCGTGAACTTATGGTTAATGACATTCCATACAGCGTTACTTGTGTATCTATGGGCAACCCACACTGTGTAGTGTTTACAAATTCAGTAGATAAGTTAGCGCTTGCTACTACAGGACCTAAGTTTGAGAAGCACGAGGTATTCCCACAAGGAGTAAACACAGAGTTTGTAGAAGTTGTAAATGAGAACACATTAAAAATGCGTGTTTGGGAAAGAGGCATAGGCGAGACCCTAGCCTGTGGCACTGGAGCTTGTGCGGCGGCGGTAGCGGCTGTACTCAACGGATACTGCAAAAAAGACACAGACATTAGAGTAATTCTAAAAGGTGGCGACCTAGTAATTAACTACAACGATAAGAGAGTGTTAATGACTGGTAATTGCGAAAAAGTTTTCGAGGGAACTGTAGAAATTTAATAATTATTTCGCCTACATTATATATAATGTAGGCGATTGAAATTAATGAAAAATATGGAGGAAATTTATGTTAAAGAAAAAAATTATTGCTTGTTTAGTCAGTTTGCTTTTTATTTTCACTGTGCAAGTAGGTGCTGTAGAAACAGCCTCTAATGATATTATACCATTTGCAGAAATATCTACCTATGTGGAAACAGAGCGTGACATTACAGATGTTGTAGACACTGCGAAATTGTATCCTCACTATGGATTTAACTGGAGTTATGTAGCTCAGTATGAGACTGAACCTAGTTTTACAGCTCCATATTCAGCGGGATCTATTCAACAACAATATATAGACGATGCCCTAAACGCCTTAAAAATGGTAAGATATTTAGCTTATGTGCCTTACGAAAATATAGAGTTTACTGATGAGCTTAACAATATTTCACAGCATGGAGCAGTTTTAATGGCTGCAACAAATCAGTTTACGCATTTTCCGATTAAGACTGATTCGGCTATGGAAGAAAGCTTTTTTGACTTAGGATATCTAGGTTGTAGTGAGGCTAATATTTCGGCAGGTGTGAATAATCTTGCAGGTGCAGTATTAGGTTTTGTTGCAGATGAGGGCTCGAATAATTTAGATAGAGCCGGCCACAGAAGATGGATACTAAGACCTAATGCTACAGAGTTTGGCATAGGTTATGCACAGTATGATGGTGCCTCATATGGTGGAAATAGAATTTCAATGCACGTGTTTGAGGATGGTTTAGGAACTCCGCAATCTTATGTAGCGTGGCCATCTGAGGGCGCTTTTCCTTTAGAATATTTCCAATTCGATTCAGAAATTAATTATGAAAACTGGCCGTCTTATTATCCGAATGGTGTTTCTTATCCGTGGTCAATAAATTTAGGTTCAGAATATCAAGCTCCATCAAAAAATAATCTTGAAATCACTTTAACAAGAGAAAGCGATGGGGAAGTATGGGTGTTCGATAAAAATACTCCTGCATTAGGCGATAGTGGAGAATATTTTCCAAGTGGTATGCATCTTTCAGTCGATGACGACGGTTATGGAATGAAAAAAGCCATAACTTTTAGACCTGACTTAGACAGCCTAGGGTTTATTGAAGACGGCGATGTCTTTAATGTAAGTGTTAGCGGACTTTATACTTCAAGCGGACAACCTACTACACTTGAATACGACATTGACTTTTTCAGCCTAGAGACAGAAATACAAAGAAGTGAAATTCAATTAAGAGTTCAAAACAATGATACAGCAATACCTAACGCAAAAATCACTATTGACGGACAAGTTTACCAAGCCGACATTAACGGAGTTGTAACATTAAGATTAGATAACTATTCAAATATTCCTTTCACTGTAGAAGCTGACGGATTTGTGACAAAAACAGACAGCTTTAATACTGCTGATTTCAATGGATTTTATATAATTAACATGGAAAGCGATGCCGTAAGTGGTAGCTTAGGCGACATTAACGGTGACGGAAGAATAAATAATGTAGATGTAGTCACTCTAATAAATTATATTTCAGACAGTCAATTATCAATAGTGTTAGAACATGCTGACATTGATGAAAACGGTACAATAAATAATTTAGATGTGCTAGCATTATTTGCGGTAGTCTCAACAGTGGTATAAAACATATAAAAGCTGTGACACAAAACGTGTCACAGCTTTAGTTTTTGCTTAAGTTTCACAGGCGGATAATATCCACTGGAGTCGCTTATAAAATTCAAATGTTGGGAACGGTTTTGACCGTTCCCTGTTAATTTAGCTAAACCCTTGGTTTTTTCGGGATGGAAAACCCCTCCCCTACATTAATTTGTGATTTTCACTATTTAAATTAATCTATTCTATATGTTTCAATGCTCATTGGAGCTAGTGTAATGTCAAGCTTAACGCCATCTACTGTAATATCGCCTTTTTCCTCTTTGTCAGAGAAATTACTTACCATAAAGTTAATAGAACCATCTTCATTTTTTACAGCGAAACCAATCTTGTTCATGCTTGAGTATGAAACTCTAACAGAATTTGGTTTAATACACTCGGCTGCTAAAGTCATGATATAGTAGTCTGGGTTATATCTTATAGTTTTTTCGTTCTCGTCTATTGTGATAAGACTATTTTGATTCCAACCCCATGAACTTTTAGACTCTTGGTTAAGAATCATGTTCCAGTATGTGAACACGTCACAGCCGGCACTTAGGTAATTTACAATATTTATGTAAAGAGTAATAGCTTGTTCCCATGAGTTCTCACCGTGGAAGCAGTTGCTCTCTGTGTGCATGATTTTAAGGTTTGGATATTTAGCAAAAATATTATGTATTGGTTGCATCATGCAGTATTGAACGCCAATGCCGTCAATAACATTCTCGATTCCATCGTTCTCTGTTAGGAAGTCACAGGCAGACGCTCCATTGATAGATCTGAATGTTCCTGCGAAAATCTCTGTGTCTAAACCTAATTCTTCAAAATAAGGTTTCATATACTCTGTGATAAACATGCCCATTTGCTTAGGTGGAAAAATACAGCTAGGATATAGCGGGTCTACATCTGGCTCGTTTTGAATGTTAATTCTAGCTATGTTAAAGCCCTTTTCAGCGTGTTTTTCTACAAGCTTAGCAAAGTACTTAGCGTATGCTTTATAGTATTCAGGTTTGTCTATAACGCTACCTCCTGAACCCATTTGGTTGTTGTCTTTAAGCCAGTGAGGAGGACTCCATGGTGAGGCGTGAATTTTCATGTCTTCACAATATTTTTTTGCAATCTCCATGTAAGGGATAAGGTATTTTTCATCACGCTCTAATGAAAAATGCTCCATTTCAAAGTCGTCTGCTGTCTCGCTTAGGCTGTAAGCGTCTATTCCGAAATCGCTAGCACCGACAGGAAGTCTAAAAAAGTTAAACTTATCTTTAAATAGGCTTTCTCCTACTTTAGCTTGTCCAGCTTCATCAAGTGATTTTATAGCCTTTCCGCCAAGTTCACTAAATGAACCTCCGATACCTGCCATAGTTTGCAATTCTATCTTAGAATTTATGAATAAATGCGCACCTTTTGTTGGTTGGTTTGGTTGATCGCCAATGTCTCCGCATAATTGTGATGTCTCTTTAAAGTTTACAGTGTTTGGAATTTCAACTGTGTATAATTTTGTAAGCTTCATAACAAAATCCTTTCCTATATATTTATGCCATGATTATACTACTAATTTACATAAATGTAAATAGTAAATCAAAAAATGTTTTAGATTTTTACTTTTTATTAGAAAATTTATCCATGTAGGGCAAGGGCTCTGCTCTTGCCGAAAACTAGGACTTTTAACTGACTTGCGGCAAGAGCAGAGCCCTTGCCCTACATCAAATTGTGCGTTTTAACGAATTGGTTTAAACGAAAAAACGGCTTGTGACGATATCGCCACAAGCCATTTAAGTATTATTCTATTATATTGTCTTTCTCGAAATACCAGTCTTGTAAGGCTGATGTTGCATCTTTTTGTACACCTCTTGACATGTAGTTTACAAGTGATATACTGTCATTACCTGTTATATAGGTGTTGTTTATAATTGTGTTGTACTTGCTGTGGTATGGAGAATCGTCAAGCAATGTAGCTAAATGCTCATATTTTCCATATACGCTAGTCTCATCTCTCCATGGAACTGTAGTAGGTTCTAGTGAGTTAGGGTCTTTTAGAAGTCCAACAGCTGTTTCATACCAACCGTTACAACCAATATAGCCCCAGTCATTTATAACAGCACCGTTTCCACAGTTAATAAATGTGTTGTCTTGTATATGAGTATCACGGCCTCCGTTTACAAATACACCCCAGCCTACGTTCTCGAATACGTTGTCGATAATATCTACACCAGCGGTTACGTCATCAAGATAAATTGCAGAGTTTGGATTACCTGTTCCCTTAGGAATGTCATGGATATAGTTGTTTCTGATGACTGTACCTCTTTGTAGGGCGTTACGTCCTGTATAAATAGCGGCTTGGTCTTTAGCTTCAGTAACAACATCAAATATCTCTGTAAATTCAATTACATGGTCTTGTCCGTAATACATAATCGCATTATGTGGACCCTCTTCCATTATACAAGATGAAATAATATTTCCTATACCGCCTAAGTTTACAGCAGGGTTATAAGATTTATTTACAGTTGCGAAATTCTTAAAGTGACAATTAATTACATAGTTGTTTCTTGACTCTAATGTAAATTCATCTCCACCTGAAATGTTTACACCACCGTTTACGTCAAAGAATTCAACATTTTCAAAACCACAGTTGAATACTTCGTTTTCAGCAGTATCTCTAATTGTACCAGCTCTTAGCTCTGTAGCCTTAACTGTTGAGTTTTTGAATGCTACATCGTCGCATCCTTCAATGATAATACCATAGTTTAGAACACCTGTAATGTCTATTCCTGATACTGTTAAGTTTTTAGTATCTGTAAATGTAAACATTACTTCTTCAAGTGCAGAAATTTGTAAAGCTGTATCGCTTGTCATATCTGCGTCCTCTGGTGGATAGAAGTATAATTGATAATCTGTTTGATCAAAATACCACTCGCCTGGAATATCAAGCTCTTGAATTAGGTTATAAACATAGAATCTGTTATAAGATTGAGAGTTTCTTGCAGAGTAAGCAGATGGAACATCTGACTTTAAGTTTACTCCGTCGATGTATCTAACTTGTGCAGACTGGTCAGAGAAATCTGTCCACCAATAACCTGACATATAGATATCCATGTCTAGTATATCTGAACCATCTGTTGGAATACCTACCCAATTTTGCATTCTCTTGCTAAGCTCGGTTGAAGCGATTTCAAATGTGTCATATGGGTCTCTGTCATCTGGGTGAACCCACTCGTCTCTACCATAAACATCGTCTTGCCAGTATCTTACATTAGCACCAGGATTTATTACTGTGTTAATTCTTGTGTAGCCTGCATATGATGAACCACTTGGAGTTTCACCCTCATTAGGCCAGCGTGAAAGTGTTTGAATTTCGCCGCCAAATGACAATGAGTAGTATGGATATAGGTAGTTTTTCTCTTGCTCTTCTAATAGCCATGAGATAACACCAGCTGAATGTCCTACATATTGTAGGTCTTTATGAGTATTGATATAAGAACTTAGATCTACTGTGTAGACTTTATCTTTTGAAGCCTCTGGTAATTTTTCAATTATGCTTTGATCTGTAACTTTTGACATGTCAGAAGCTGTAAGATCTATAGTTCCTACAAATGAAACTTCTTCATCGTTGTAAGCCTCATATTTTATAGGTGTTGAGTCAGAGCCTTGGTCTTGCTCTTCAAATTCAATTCCGTTTAATATAGTATATTTTCCACCACGGATATACACTACTGCACCGTTTTCAGGTAGATCAGAATTTGTACGAATTTCGTCTCTTGCTCTTTCGATAGTTGCGTAAGGGTTTTCAATACTTCCGTCACCTGTGAAGTCGTTACCGTTAGTTGCAACGTAAAGCTCTGTGCCGTAATTGAAATCATCTTCTTTAACAATTACATTAATTGTGTCGGTCTTGTTGCCGTCTTCTGTTGTAACTGTAACTACAGCTTCACCAACTCCAACCGCTGTTAATTCACCTGCGTTTACTGTAACTACAGATGTGTTGTCTGATTGCCATGAAGTACTTCTGTTTGTTACACCAGCTGGTGTTAAAATAGCGTTGATAACTTTCTTTGAACCTGGCTCGATTGTTACTGTTTCAGAGAAGTTTGGAGTGTCGTTATAGTCGCTTACAGATATTTGAACTTGCTCTACACCTAAATCAACGCATTCTACATTCATAGTTGCACTAGTGCCACTTGTAGCAGTTGCAGTAACTTGTGCAGTTCCTACGCCGTGATTTTCAATAGAGCCACCTAATGTTACAAATGCAACTTCAGGATTAGTTGATACCCATGTGATTTTATCAGTTGTTGGGTAGTCTTTCTCTGTTTTAGTCTCCCAATTGTTTATGTTCATCTCGTATGAATCATAATAAGGGATTACAGCAGATGTATCATCTAAGATAATCTCTGTGATAGGGTTTTCTTCTCTTATTCTAAGCTCGTCCATTGTAAAGAAGCCAGCGTCAGATGAATGTGTATACTCAACTTCTATTGTGTCAAAGCCGTTTATAACATCAGTGTTAAGGAAGTTTCTCTCTTCAAAATAGCATTTTACGCCCTCGTTTAAAGTGAAGTTAAATTCAGGTCTATTCCAACCGCTACGGCGTATACCTGTGTCGATAGGTGCTGACTCAACTCCGTCTACTATTGTCTTTGCCATGTAGTTTGTAGTGCCAACATAAAGTATAATTCCGTTGTTTGTTGTTGAGTCTTTAAGAGTTAGCTCATAAGAACCGTCTGTCTCAACCATAAACATATCAAGAACTTTGTCTGTTAGAACATCAGCAAATGAGTATGAATATTTAATGATATATTGTCCGTTGATGTATTCAGGATATACTCTAAAAGCTTGAGTTCCGTGAACAGATAAATTAGTTATTTCATCCCAATCTGGAGTACCATAAATTAATCTAAATGGATTTTCTTCTTCTTCTGAATCAAATCCGTATTCTAATAAATCTGGAATTTGTTGAACTAGATTATCCTCGGCAGTTTTTAATGCGTTTACAGCATCAAGGTAGCCAGCTTTATTTGCAAATGCTTCATCTGCTTTAGCTAGTGCTGTTTCTACAGCTACCCATGTTTCAGCTGTGTAATCTTTCTCATAGAAAGATGCAACTCTATCATACATAGCTTGAAGCTGTGTACTATAGGCATAATCTGGGTCTGTGAATATCTTATCATTTCTTAAAACAGCACCAGGAAGTTTACCATCTTCTGCTTTAAGTCTTACCATGACTTCTCCTACGTCGTATCCGTTACCACTTAAAATAATTGGATTAGAAGTAACAGTAGAGAAAGTCTTTCCAGCGTCTACAGAATATTCATATAAAGATAGGTCTTCACTACCCTCTACAACTGTAAAACCAAAGCTATCTGATTCTTCTGTATCAGTTACTACAGGATTAGTTGGAGCTAAAGGAACTTCAACAGTTGTATTTCCATCTGTTATAGAGAAGTCATCTATATAAACATTATGACTTTGGTTTGACCAGTAGTCCATCATTTGGAAAGCGTTGAAACCATCAACAGCAGTTTCAGCAACCTTAATTCCATCTACATATATCATACACTTACCAGCAGTTGTGTAGTCCCATGTGAATTGATGCCAATCATCTGTACGCTCTACATTAGATGTAGTTTGGATGCCATCGTTAAAAAGTCTATAATAGTAATAGTCTTCGCCCTTACCGCTGTTTATACCATTACCAATACCTAAGCCTACTTTATCTGTGTTTCCAGTAGCTGTGTTATATGTTGTCATTAGAAGATTGTTTTGTATTTGTTCGTCATACATCCACATGTTGACAACCTTACCCTCAAGGGTTTCACCTAGATTTTGAGTTATCTCAAACTGCCATTGGTTGTAGCCTTGAGCAACAGACTCAGAACCGATTTTTGCTGAGTATAGTCCACTTCTTGAATAATCTGTGCTAAGTTCAAAAACACCATCACTTCTAACACTAAATGCAGCTAAATCAGACTCATCCTCGAACATGACAGTCTGCATAGGAGAATAAGTGAACTCATCTTCTGCCCATATAGTTTCATTAACTACATCATCAGTTGGAGTTTTAACTCTAACACCAACTTTATCTGCATCTATATTTCCTATAATTTCAGGTTTAGAGTCACAAATGTTATAGCTTAAACCACCGTCAACTGTGTACTCATATTGAGAAACATCGTTAAAACCATAATAATTTGTCCAATCTAAAGTATTGTTTACATCATCAACTATTATGTCAGTTGGAATTTGTGGTGGAGTTGTTAGCGTTACATTATCTACATACATACTAGCAGTAGAGCTTGAATTAGACCAAAAATCTACAAATGAGGCATCTATAAATCCGCTGAATTCGCCATCTTTTGTAGGAATAACAATTTTATTAGCTACATCTCCATTCCATATAAGGCTAACCTCGCCCTTCTTGGAATAATCGACAACGAAATTGTTCCAACCCTCTTTAACAGGAATAGTTGTATGTACCTGTGTGTTAGCAGTGGTAGTTCCTTTATATCTGTAAAAAATTGTTTGCTGACCTAAACTACCATTATAGTTTGAACCGAAATAAATTTCTTTTGATTTATCATCATCAGGAGCATAACCTCTAAGATATATCATGTTAGCGCCTTGATTTTCAACATTTTCATAGTAAACGTCGAAAGAAACAGTTTTACCTATTTTAGGACTTTCAGTACTTTGGAAATTTGTTGTGATCTC
This sequence comes from uncultured Eubacteriales bacterium, assembly GCA_964369225.1. GTDB lineage: Bacteria > Bacillota > Clostridia > Oscillospirales > Acutalibacteraceae > SIG603. The sequence goes on along the minus strand of CAYJER010000008.1, from coordinate 54,938 downwards.
AAATTGTCCACTAGCTCTTTTGATTTCTAGGCAGGTGTCACCGCCTATTGTGTTGTTGTACTTTTGAGACAATTCATAAGAGCCTTTTCTAGAGCCTAGTCCGTCTGTTGGACTACCCATAGTTCCGCCAGCCAAAGCCTCAAAATCATGCCCTGTAGAGACACCGACATTTACACTTGCTTGTGTACTAGCCTGTGTAAATGTTTGCTCTGCGTACACATCTTGTTGATACGCCAGTGTTTGAGGCAATACCGGTACTAATACTGATAAGCACAAAGCACCCGAGATTAAACGTTTAATTAGTTTTTTCATACAATTCTCCTTTAAAATAATATATCATTGCTGATATGTAATATTGTATCATTGCAACACGTTAAAGTCAACATAAACCATTTTGTGATTGTGATGAATTTTTGTGCAAATTTTTGTTAGAAAACACAAAAAAACTGCCTATTGGCAGTCTTCTTGTTTTAGGGAGGAGTTGTATTGAAAAGCTTGCGATAAATCCTTATCGCCAGTCTTGTTATCTAGTTTTTTGTTTTGTTCCTTGCTATGTTTATATTATATATCAATATAAACGATTTGTCAATACCCTTTGTCAAGTTTTGTTTATAAAATATTTTTGACAAAGTTTATATTTGAAATATGTTGAAATTGCACAACAAATTGAGCATTTTTAAAAAGAAGTGTCAAAACAAAGCTTTTTACTTGTGTTTTATAACTATATATGATATACTTAGTAAACTATAATTAGGAGAAATCAGATGAAGAAAAATGATATTTATACAGCCGAAATAATTGCAATGAGTTCCGAGGGAATGGGAATTTGCAAAATAAATAATATTGCTGTTTTTGTAGGATCTACAGCGATAGGGGATATGATAGAAGTTAGGATAGTAAAGGTGCTAAAAAACTATTGTTTTGGCATTGTAGAAAAGATAATTAAAGCATCTACTGCAAGAGAAGAAAGCGAATGTAAGGTTTTCTCAAAATGTGGTGGCTGTGTTTTTAGGCATATTAATTATGGGGAAGAGGCCTTAATAAAAGAAACTAGAGTAAAAGATGCTATAACAAGAATTGGCGGATACAAAGATTTTAACATGGAGAAAATCAGAGCCTGTGATACAAGAGATAGATACAGAAATAAGGCTCAAATTCCGTTTGGAGTTGATAACAATGGCGAGCTAACAATGGGATTTTTCGGTAAACATTCTCACAGGATAATTCCTGTAGATGATTGTTTATTACAACCTTTTGAATTTACAGAAGTTATGCAAATAATTAAAGATTGGTATAAAAAAGCAAAGGTATCAGTCTATAACGAAAAAGACCATAAAGGAATATTAAGGCATTTGTACCTAAGAATGGGCAACAATGAACTTATGGTTTGCATAGTGATTAATGCAGATGAGCTACCGTTTGCAACACAACTATGTATTGCAATTAAAGAAAAGATTAAGAATGTGTCTTCTATTATAATCAATGTGAATAAAGAGAAGACAAATGTTGTTTTAGGAAAAACCTGCAAAACTTTATGGGGAAAAGACTTTATAAGTGAAAATTTATGCGGACTAAACTTTAATATTTCTCCTTTATCATTCTTCCAAGTTAATAGAAATCAGGCTGAAAGATTATATCAAAAGGCGATTGAGTTTGCAGATTTAAAAGGAGAAGAAACTTTAGTTGACCTTTACTGCGGAACAGGCACAATAGGTCTATGTATGGCAAGCAAGGCAAAAAAACTTATAGGAATTGAAATAATTCCACAGGCGATTGAAAACGCAAAAATAAACGCAGAGATGAACAACATACACCACGCTGAGTTTATCTGTGCAGATGCTGGCAAGGCAGTAGAAATACTGGAGGAAAGAGGAGAAAAACCAGATGTAGTGGTTCTTGACCCACCTAGAAAAGGCTGTGACACTGCACTTATCGACACAGTAAGCCGAATGAACCCTAAAAAAATTGTGTATATAAGCTGTGACCCAGCATCTTTAGCAAGAGACCTTAAAGTTTTTGCGGAAAAAGGCTACATGCTACAAAACTCACAAGCCTTTGACCTTTTCCCAGCGACCTCACATGTGGAAACGGTATGTTTATTGTCCGCTTAATGTCTCGATTGGCAAAATTCGTATATTTACTCAAAATCACCCAATTTTAAAACTAATTTAGAGTTTTAGATTAGGTGATTTTTTATGCCGTTAAAAGAGAAATTTTTGTAAAAAATTTAATATTAATATATCTTTTGGCAGTGTTAGATGGTATAATTTATTTATGTTAAACAGCTCAAAATTAACACATAACTAAAAAATTGCAGACTGCAGAAAAAACTATATTAAACAATGATCAGTATAAAGAGATAAACTTACCTAAAGGTTTACAAACAATTATAGATTTAATGAATTACAACGTAATCAACACAGTTGATAAAATATAACTTAATGCGCTAGAGTATTTAATTCTTGAATAATCAATATGGAGGATATGAATAGTGGAATATAAAAATGTCAATTTCTCGAAAGTTAAACCGCTTGGATACTTAAGAAGGAACATGCAAGCAGATTTAAACGGGTTTATTGGAAATTTGGATGAACTAGTACCCGATTTAGTTAAAACCGACGACATTTACGGTAACGACAGGAGGACAAAGTATACTCCTCCTGTAGAGGTTGGAGCGACAGATGTCGGCGAAGGCTTTATGTCGCAATATATGTGGTGGAACTGCGAAACACAGGGGAATTGGCTCGATGGTTTTTTAAGAACTGCCATTCTTTTAGAAGATGAAAAGATGAAAGAAAAAGCATTTTCATATATGGAAAAATATCTTGATAGTGCAGACGAAGATGGATATATAGGAATTTATGACAAGGATCTAAGATTTAATCACGAAGATGAAAATGGTGAAATGTGGGCTCAAGCTACAATTCTTAGGGCGGCATTGGCTTATTATGAATATAAAGGCGATACAAAAATTCTTAGAAAAGTTCTTAAAGCCTTGGATGTAATTATGAGTTCATATAAAATAGGTGGAAAAAGCCCATTTGCTGCCCTTGACCAAAGAAATGACTATGGCTGTGGCGTGGGACACTCTTTGATGATTGTAGATGTGTTCGAGAAAGCATATAGCCTTACATTAGATTTAACTTATTTAAATTATTGCAAGTGGCTTTATGACTGTTTCTCTGTTACACCACATCTTAATACAGATGCAAGTGCAAAAACACTTGATACCGATAGAAAATTTAGCGATCATAGCGTCCACACTTATGAGCAAGTAAGGGGTATTATTTATGCTTATAAATTGGATAAATCTTATGATAAACATGTAAAACACTTTTTAGAGAAACTTGAACCTTGCATTTGTCCTAGCGGTGCTGGCATAGGTGATGAATATATAGCAGAAAGACAGGCTGATGCCACCGAAACAGGCTATGAGTACTGCTCTTTGCAAGAACTCATGCACTCCTATATTAAACTTTACGAAACGACAGGTAATTTTGAATATATAGACAAAGCTCAGTGGTTATTTTATAATGCTGCAATGGGTGCACAGTTCAGAGAATCAAAAATAACTGAGCACAGTTCTATATCTTATCTAAAATCAGATAATTCTTACAGTATGTGTGGGATTTTCCAAACAGAAGACGAGAATTCCAAACAATTAAGATACAAATATTCCCCAACACACCAAGATGCAGCCGTGTGTTGTGTGCCAAACGCCGGCAGAATTTACACATATTTTTATGAGCATATGTGGTATCAAAACTCTAATAAATTGCTTAAAGTTTTCCATGGCGACAGCGTTTTATCCACTAAAATTGGCGATGTGGAAATTAATATAAAAGAAATTTCAAACTATCCTTATGAAGATGTTTTGAAATACATTGTTAAAACTAGCGAAAAAATAAATTTAAGCATTTCTATAAGAATTCCGTCATATGCAAAAGATGTGAAGTGCAGTGAAAATGCTAGAATTGAAAATGGCATTTTAACAATTGAAAGAGAGTTCTGTGATGATGAATTTACTGTGGAATTTGTTGCAGATGTAATGGTAAAAACTGATTTAGTTGGAGATAATTTTTACACATACAAAGATATGCTTTTTGCTTTAGATATAGATTTTGATGAAAAAATATCTAAAAAACATCCGATAGATGGCTTTTATGACATTTATTGTAGCCCTAAAAACGATGATTACTTAAATTACATTATCGGTGAGATAACAGAAGCCAAAATAAAAGGCGACAAGATTGAAGTAAATTTATTTAATAAAATAACAAACAAATACGAAGAAAAATTGCTTAAACATATTGCAAAAACTACACTTAGAAAAGTTACATTTAAGGAGTGTCAAAAATGAATTCATACGAAAGATTATATAACAGAATGGCAGGAAAACCCGTGGATAGAGTTCCAAACCTTAACATTGTCATGTTTCTTGCGGCAAAACAAATTGGTGTTTCCTACCGTGAATACGTCAGCGACTATAAGAAACTTGTAGAGGGAAATATGGTCTGCCATGAAAAATTTGGAATTGACTGTTTTTGTGCAATTTCGGACCCGATGAGAGAGGCAGAGGGTTTAGGCTGCGAAGTGGAAATGCCAGAGGACAATGTACCTTATGCTAAAAAACATCTTATTGAAACTGTAGGAGACATAAAAAAACTTAAGATAATTGACCCATCAAAGGGTAGAAGAATGAACGATAGACTGGAGGCTATAAGGCTATTTAAAGAAAAATCAATGGGTGAAGTTCCCGTTATTGGTTGGGTAGAGGGTGCTGTAGCCATGAGCTGTGACATAATGGATATGAGCGAATTTATGTGTAACCTGTATGACTATGAAGAGGAAATGCACGAAATGTTGAACACTTGCTATAATCAAGCAAAATTGTTCGCACTTGAGCAAATTAAGGCTGGTGCAGATATAATTGGAATTGGAGATGCAGCGACATCCCTTTTATCACCAGCATTTTATGAAGAATTTGCACTTCCTTACCAAAAGAAATTGACAGAAGATATACATAATGCAGGTGCAAAAGTCAAACTTCACATCTGCGGAAATACAGAGCCTATGCTGCCTTATATAGCACAGGTAAAGGCTGATATTTTTGACTGTGACCATATGGTGAACCTTGAAAAGGCAATTGAAGCTTTAGATGGAATATCATCTGTAAGCGGAAATTACGACCCTGTAAGTGTGATGCTCCAAGGCTCAACTCAAACTGTGGAAAACGCAGTGAAATATTGTCTGGCTCAAAACTCAAAAACAAACATAGTTGCAGGTGGATGTGAAATCCCTAAATTAACACCAGATGAAAACATGCTAACAGTGAAAAGAATACTTGAAAATTTATCATTTTAAGAGAAATTTTTACCTTAAAACTCAAGTTCAATCTTTAAAACATTTACCATTTTTGTTTTACATAAATAGTAACAGACTGATAGCCATAATAAACATTCCGACTATGAGACCGTAAATTGATATATGATGTTCTCCGTATTCTCTTGCAGAAGGTAACAATTCATCCAGACAAATATAAACCATTATTCCTGCAACAGCAGAGAAAACTACACCAAAAAGCACATCTCCTATAAACTGAATTAACAGAAAATAGCCTACGATTGCACCTATTGGCTCGGATAAGCCAGACAAAAAGGAAAATCTAAAGGCTTTTTTTCTGCTTCCTGTTGCGTAAAAAACAGGCACTGCAACGGCTATGCCCTCTGGTATGTTGTGAATAGCTATAGCAAAGGCAATTGCTACCCCTGTTTCGGGGGAGTCAATAGCAGAAATAAATGTCGCAAGACCCTCTGGGAAATTATGAATTGCTATTGCTAATGCCGTAAATAAGCCCATTCTCATTAAATTTGTTTTGTGTTCCTTGCTTTCGCCGTCCATTTCTTCTACTATGTGTACCTCGTGAGGGTTGCCCATGGTAGGTATAAGTTTATCTATTAGGGCAATAAGTAAAATTCCACCAAAAAAGCTTATAATTGCTAGTAAATTGCCTGTTCGTTCTCCGTAAGTTGGAACGAGTGACTCTATTCCTTTTGGAAGAATTTCTACAAACGAAACATATAGCATTACACCAGCGGAAAGCCCCAAAGAAAAGGATAAGAATTTTTTATTAGTTTGTTTTGTCAGTAGTGCCATAGCACTGCCGATTCCTGTTGATAAGCCTGCGAAAAGTGTTAGTCCAAATGCAAATAAAATATCCATGTTCTACTGTCTAGTCTCCAATCTTAATAATATTAAAACAAAAAGGCGACATACTAGCCGCCTTCTTATGTCGTTCTATTTTCTTAAATTTATAAGGTTTTACCAAAATTTTTGCATAGCTCTTCGGCGTCGCTATCAGGTGTGTTTTCTGCAAGTATTGGTTCTGCTATAACTGTTAAGCCGATATTTTCACACTCTCCCTTAAAGGTGTTCATGTATTCTCCGCCACCCCAACCGTAAGAGCCGAATAAAGCAATTTTTTTGCCCTTTAAATCTTCTTTTATGGTTTCAAACATAGGCATAAATTCACTTTCGTCAAGTTCTTCGCTGCCACATGCGGGGCAACCCAAAACTACTACATCATAATTTTTTACTGTTGAAACATCAAATTCACCACAAGAGAAAATATCGGCGTCATTACCTGCTTCTTTTACACCGTCAAATATTTTTTTCGCCATAATTTCGGTGTTTCCTGTGGAACTCCAATATATTACTGCCACTTTGTTCATCATAATACCTCACTTTCTTATATAAAGTTAGTTTATGTTAACTTTATTTTTAATATACATCAAAATTCACATAATGTCAAGAAGATTTATAGATAACTGTAAAATTAATTTTTGAAGCATCAATTATAAGTGAGTAGTCAATAATCTTTTGTTCAAATATTTGTTCTTGACAAATTTAAACAATTGTGATAACATTGTTATTAAAGATATATCTGTTATTGGATGTGATGAAATTGAGCTACTCGTCAGAGCTTACAAAAGAGCGAATTATTGTATGTGCTAAAGAGGAATTTCTGAAAAAAGGTTTTATAAACGCCAATTTACGAGAAATTTCTACAAACGCAAAAGCTACAACAGGCGCTGTCTACAACCACTTTAAGGGTAAAGATGGCTTATTTGATGCACTTGTAGGGGAATTTGCCGAAAATCTACTAGAGTTATATAAAAGGGCGCACGAAGAAGTAGAAGAGCAATATGATTTTGAAAGTGCGGACATTACAGAAAACATGGGTAAAGGCACAAAAATAATTTTAGAGTATCTGTATTCTGATTTTGAGCTGTCAAAACTGCTGTTTTGTTGTTCAGTGGGAACAAAATATGAAAAATTTGTAGATAAACTTATAGAAGTAGAAGAAAAATCCTCGCTTGAATTTATGGAGAACGATAATTTCAAAGCAACTGAGATAAACAAGTTTTTTGTTCATGTAATTGCAACTTCTGGAATTAATAATATGCTTGAAGCCGTTCACCATGATTTGAGCCGTGAGGAAGCCTTTGAGTATATAGGCAAAATTCAAAAATTTTATTACGCTGGAACAAAAGAAATACTTGGATTTTGATTTAGGTTTTTTAAAATATTGGGGCATACGTTCCGATATTTTTTTAAGATTTAGTTAGCTAAAACTAACTAAAAAAGATATAAAGGAGATATTTATGAAAAAGCAAAAATCACTATTAAAAAGGCTGTATAGCTTTGCGGGAAGTCACAAACATCTAACAAATTTGGGCATGATTTTATCAGGTGTTAGTGCAATTATGACACTTCTCCCAATAATTTTTATTTATCTAGGTGTAAGTGAAATAATTCAGGTTTATCCTAATATCACTCTCACAGACAGCATTATTACAAATGCGTGGCTTGCGGTCGCTTCTGCAATTGGGGCTATGATTGTGTACTTAATAGCGCTTATGTGTACACATATTGCAGCTTATAGAATTGCAAAAAACATGCGAAAAACAGCACTTAAACACATAATGACTCTTCCACTCGGATTTTTTTCTAATATGGGAAGTGGTAAACTTCGCAGAATTATAAACGACAGCGCCGGAGCTACCGAGACGTTCCTTGCACATCAACTACCCGATTTAGTAGGCGCATACACAACTCCAATTGCGGTACTTATTGTGTTGTTTGTGTTCGATTGGAGACTTGGGTTAATAAGCCTTGCACCTCTTGTTTTTGCGGCAATTTCAATGATGTCTGGCATGGGAAAAGACCAGCCAGAAAGAATAAAAAAATACCAAACAGCACTAGAAAATATGAACAACGAGGCTACTGAATATGTTCGTGGCGTGCCTGTTGTAAAGACTTTTAATCAATCTGTATTTTCTTTTGAGCGTTTTCATGGTGTGATAAATTCATACAAAAAATATGTGTCTTCATATGCGTACCGAATGAGAATGCCTATGACAATGTTTCAAGTATTTCTTGCAAGCACACCGGTATTTTTGGTGTTGTCATCAATCTTTATGATAAACGGTGAAAGCAATATGCAAGACTTTTTCCTAAGCTTTTTCTTTTACTTAATTTTTACACCTGTTGCGTCACTTATGCTAATGAAAATTATGTGGGTAATGCAACACTCGTCGCTTGACATTCAAAATGAAAGTGCCGTGCAAAAGGCGATCTCTAAACTTACAAAAGATAAAACAGTTATTGTAATAGCCCATAGAATGAGGACTATAGCTGGTGCGAACAAGATTGTTCTGTTAAAAGAAGGCAAAGTTTCGGCACAGGGAACACACAGTGAACTCATAAAAAAATCTGCCGATTATGAAAATATGATAAGACTTCAAAACGAGAGCATGAAGTGGGTTCTATAGTAAAATAAAGTTAAGGGGTAGCGTAAAGGGATAGCGTAAAAAGCTATCCCTTAGTTTATTAAAAAGGTATTTCTTAAAAAATATTACACAAATAATGATTTTGATTGTAGGGGAGGGCACGGAGACCAGACGTGTTGATTACGTTTTTTAGTTAAAATTTAATTCGTTAAATTTCACAAAGCCATGTAGGGGCGGATATTATCCGCCTATGAAACTTAGGCAAAATCACCAAATTTTTAGGCGGATAATATCCGCCCCTACATGGCTAAATTTGCTAATCAACACGTCTGCACGGAGACCCTCCCCTACAATAGTTTAACGACTTTATCTTTATCCATACAAGATTTTCAAATTAACTTTTCACTAAGTTTCCAAGTATAAGGGTAGCCATTACATTTCATCATTTAAGTTTGTGAATTTGGACGAAACAGTTTTTTAATATTTAGGTTTTTCTATAGTCTGAAGGGATAGCGTAAAAAGCTATCCCTTAGTTTATTGAAAAAGATATTTCTTAAAAAATAATGCTTTTTAGTATTTTTGGTTTAAAACAAATTTGTATGTTTTGACAAAACAGTGAATATATGATACTATAAATTGACAGGATTATTTACAAGAACGTTATTGATTAATATAAAACTAGATTAGGAGTATTTATGATAAAAATCTTAATGATATGCCATGGCAATATTTGCCGTAGCACTATGGCAGAATTTGTTATGAAACATTTAGTATCAAGTGCAAATCTAGCAAATAAGTTTGAAATTGCCTCTGCTGGAACAAGCCGTGAGGAAATTGGAAGTGACACGCACCGTGGCACAAAGGCAAAATTGCAAAAAGAAAATATAGCGTTTTCTCCACGCAAAGCAAGGCAAGTCACAAAGGCAGACTATAACTATTACGATTACTTAATTTGCATGGATAGTTATAACATTCGCAATCTAAAATATATTATTGGTGAAGACACAAAAAATAAGGTTTATCGTCTATTAGATTTTTCGGTGACTCCTGGTGACATAGCCGACCCATGGTATACAGGTAATTTTGATGATACTTATAATGATGTGGTAGAGGGCGTAACTGCATTACTTAAGAAATTACAAGTTGAAAAGTAAAGTGAATTTGAACAATTTATTTGTAGGGTTGAGTCTTGACTCAACCGAAATAACGAAAATCCCGTTAATGCAACACCTCCTGTTATAGTTAGTGGTTTATCTGCATTTTATTTATAGAAAAGGTGAAAGTTTGAAAAACAAAAGAGAAAGGACAGTCACGGGGAATAAACCCTAAGTTTTTACCGTTGTTTGTGCGGCAAAAATGACATGGTCATAATTATGAAAGATTTTGCAATATATGAAACTAAAATGGGTTACTTTATAATGAAATATGAAAATGATTACATTACATATTTTAAGAAGTTACATGTTGAAAATGTAACTGATTTTGGTGTGAAAACACAGCTTACTGACAAGGCTTATGAAGAACTATTAGAATATTTTGACGGAAAAAGAAAGAAGTTTGATGTTCCATATAAATTAATTGGTACGGAATTTCAAAATAAAGTTTGGTCTGCACTTATGTGTATTCCTTATGGAGAGACAAGAAGTTATAAGGATATAGCAATAGCTGTAGGAAACCCAAAGGCAAGCCGTGCTATTGGTATGGCTAATAATAAAAATCCAATAACTGTTATTGTGCCTTGTCACAGAGTTATAGGCGCATCTGGAAAGCTAGTTGGCTATGCAGGTGGGCTAACAATGAAAGAGTTTTTACTTAATATGGAGAGTGAAAATAAGTGAATGAACATATAGAAAAAATTAAAATTGAATTTGCTAAACAAGCTGAAAATTTTAACGAATATCAAAAAGATTTTTCCAAACAAGATGTAACAGACTTTGCTATAAAAAACATGAGACTTACAGGAACTGAAAACGTGCTTGAAGTAGCCGCTGGAACGTGTGGTTTTGGTAGAAGTGTTGCAACGTTTGTTAGGCATATCACAGAGTTTGATATTACATCTGCAATGCTTCAAGTTGGAAAAAGTGAAGCAGAAAAACAAAAAATATATAATATGTCTTTTGTTACAGGAGTAGCAGAAGAGCTACCTTTTTTAGAGAACTCTTTTGAATTAGTAATGTCTAGGCTTGCTTTTCATCATTTTATTAAACCTAGTGATGTTTTTGCACAAATGGCTAAGGTAGTAAAGGTTAATGGAAAAATTGTAATTATAGATATGGAAGCTAGAGAAGAGCATTTGCGTGACATTAGCGACCATTTTGAAACGCTGCGTGACCCATCGCATACAAGGTGTTTGTCAAGGGAAGACTTTATAGTTTTAGGCAAAGAACAAAATTTTGTGCTAGATTTTTGTGAAACTATATTTGTACCTGTGAAATTAGATTCATGGCTAGAATTAACAAAGACTCCAAAACTTGTGAGGGCAGAGATTACACAAGCTATGAAAGCAGATGTAAATGGTGGAGAAAAAACAGGATTTGAACCGTATATAAAAGCTGGAGAAATTTATTTTAATCACAGATGGATGCTGTGTGTTTTCCAAAAAGGAGATCATAATGAGTAAATATATCGTAATTTTTGAGGTAACACCAACAGATGAAGGCAAAGCAAGATATTTAGAACTAGCGTCAATGCTAAAGCCTATGCTAAGTGGAGTTGATGGATTTGTTTCTGCTGAAAGGTTTCAGAGTTTAGTGGACAAGCGAAAAATTTTGTCTATGAATGTATGGGAAAATGAGGAAGCGCTACATAAATGGCGAAACTTGACAGAGCATAGAATGAGCCAACTAGAGGGAAAAACCAAACTATTTGAAAGTTATAAAATCTCGGTTACAAAAGTTATTAGAGAATACTCCTATAATGAAAGAGTTGAAGCTCCGAATGATTCAAATGAGTATTTTGAGCAAAATGACAATAAATAAATTATACAACTTTAAAATATGTAGAAGTGTCAATTGCAATTGGCAAGTCTACATATTTACTTTTTCTTTTAACAAAATATGCTTGTAAATGATATTTTTTTATGATATACTTTAATGTAATATAAATTTAGAGCTTAAGATTTTAAGAAAGGATAGTCACGGGGAACAAACCCTAAGTTTTTGTTGTTGTTTGGACGGCAAAAATGACATGGTCTTAAGTTTGAAAATTATTTAAGAAAGGATAGTCACGGGGAAGAAACCCTAAATTTTTACCGTTGTTTGGGCGGCAAAAATGACATGGTCATATTATGAAAAATATAGCTGTAATATTTGGTGGAAAATCATCTGAATATGAAATTTCCTTGCTTTCTGCAAGTTTTGTTATTGAAAATATAGATAGAAGTAAATATAATGTAATTTGTTTAGGAATAAGCAAGAACGGAGAATGGATTTTATACACTGGTGACACCGAGAGTATAAAGAATGGAAATTGGATAAATCATCCTAATAATGTGTCTGCTTTTATAGGTCCTGACACTGCAATGAAAGGCATGGTCGCATTTTATCCTGACAAGACACAGTTTATTCCGTTGGATGTTGTTTTTCCTGTTCTTCATGGAAAAAATGGTGAAGACGGCACTATTCAAGGCTTGCTGTCTTTAAGTTCAATTCCTTTTGTTGGTTGCGACACTACTAGTTCGGCGGTTTGCATGGATAAGGTTTATACTCATGCGCTTTTAAACGCTGCCGGTGTGGCTCAGGCAAAATATATTTGGTTCTATGAGGATACTTTTAAGGCTAATCCTCAGGCGGTTAAAGAGAGAGTTTCAAAAAAGTTTAGCTATCCTGTGTTCGTTAAGCCGTCTAGTGCTGGCTCGTCAATAGGTGTTAGCAAAGTTAATTCAGAGGATGAGCTTGAGACTGCTATCTTAAAGGCGGCGAAAGAAGATGTGAAAATTTTAGTCGAAGAGGCAATAATAGGCAGAGAAGTTGAAGTAGCTGTGCTAGGTGGAAGAGACGCTATAGCCTCACCAGTTGGCGAGATTGTAACTGGTGCGCAGTTCTATGACTATGACGATAAATATAAGAACGGTGTCTCACAAACATTGATACCACAAGACATAGAGCAGTCAGATAAATTAAGAGAAACAGCAATAAGAGCATATAAATTCTTAGGATGTAGCGGACTTTCAAGAGTTGATTTCTTCTTAAAAGATGATGGTAGCTTTGTACTTAACGAGATTAACACCCTACCAGGGTTTACAGGAATAAGCATGTATCCTAAGCTATGGCAACATACTGGTTTAACTGCTACTGACTTAATCTCGAAAATTATTGACACTGCCTTTAATAGATATGGCTAAGAGGTGAAAATGGACAATAGAGCTATTGGCGTATTTGACTCGGGGCTTGGCGGTCTAACAGCCGTCAGAGAGATTAAAAAAGTACTGCCAAACGAGAAAATTCTATATTTTGGAGACACAGGCAGAGTTCCTTATGGAACGAGAAGTGCCGAAACTATAGCGAAATACGCAAGACAAGACATAAATTTTCTTCTAAAACAAGATGTAAAAATGATAGTTGCTGCCTGCGGAACAGTAAGTTCTAATGCCAGTGCGGTACTAGATGAAATACCTGTTCCTCACACAAATATAATAGAGCCTTGCTGTGACAAGGCGTTAGAGGTAACAAGAAATAAAAAAATAGGTGTAATTGCGACATCGGCAACAATTTCAAGTGGCTCTTTCGAGAGAAAGTTAAAGTTTATGGATAACAGCGTAGAGGTGTTTGCTAAATCTTGCCCGTTGTTAGTTCCATTAGTAGAGAATGGTTTTATAGATAGAGAGAACAAGGTAACTAGATTAGTTGTGGAAGAATATTTAGCCACTCTTAGAGAAAATGGGGTAGATACCATAATTCTAGGCTGTACACATTACCCAATTTTAAAAGAGATAATTGGTGACATTGTTGGGGATGAGGTAAAGCTTATAAATAGCGGAAAAGAAATTGCACACAGGTGTAAGACCATATTAGAAAAGTTTAACATGCTATCGCAACAAAATAACAATGAAGCAGAGTTTTTTGTTAGTGACAGCGTTGAGGGCTTTGAAAAAACCGCTACCATTTGTTTAGGTGCTCCGATAAGCGGAAACATAACAAAGATAGACATTGAAGAATACTAGGAGAACACGATGAAAGAAGATCATATTATTTCCATTATAGGAAAACAGTTTTACGAAGACGACAACACAGAGGTAAATATAAATACTCTAGGCTCATACACCATAAAAGACGGAGTAAGATATATAATGTATAGAGACTATGAGAGTGGCGAGCCTAAACCGAAATCATCTATGCTAAGAATAGATGATAACAGTGTTGTGCTTACAAACCCAGGAACTAGCACAAAGTTAATTTTAGAAAAAGGCAAGAGGCACGGCTGTATATATGATTTAGGTTTTGGAAGTCTTAACATGGGTGTTTTCACAAACGAGATAGACTCTAAACTTGATGACGATGGAGGAACTATTCGTCTTTCATACACATTGGATATAAATTCAGTTAACTCAAGTCGTAATGAATTGTTCGTGCAAGTGCAATCAGTAAAGAAAGGACTAAAATAAATGTCATATTTAATAGAAGAAGTAAACAAACAATTAAGTGATGCAATTAAAAAGGCTATCAAAACAGCCATGAACGATGGAGTTTTAATAGAGGCAGAAATTCCAAATTTTAGCATAGAAATTCCAGCCGACAGAAAGCACGGTGACAGAGCTACAAACGTGGCTTTAATGGGAGCAAAGGCTTTTAGAACTGCCCCAACTAAAATTGCCGACGCAATTATCGAGAAAATAGACTTGAGCGCAACATATTTTAACAAGGCAGAAAAGGCAGGCCCTGGATTTATTAACTTCTTTTTAAATGATTATCTTAATGCCGATATTATTTTAGATGTAATTGCAAAGGGTAAAGACTACGGAAAAAGTGACTATGGAAACGGTAAAAAAGTTTTAGTTGAATTTGTTTCAGCAAATCCTACAGGCCCTATGCACATAGGAAACGCAAGAGGCGGAGCTATAGGCGATTGCCTAGCCTCTGTTTTAGAGACAGCTGGTTTTGAGACAGCAAGAGAATTTTATGTAAACGATGCAGGAAACCAAATTGAAAAATTTGCTACTTCACTTGAGACTCGTTACCTACAAATTTTTGATGAAACTGTACAAATGCCAGAGGATGCCTACCACGGCGAAGACATAATTAATCATTCAAAGAATTTTGCAGATATAAACGGCGATAAATTTGTTGGCTGTGACAGTCAAACTAGAAGAGATGCGCTTGTAGATTATGCGCTACCGCTAAACATAGAGGGTCTAAGAAGAGACCTATTATCATACAGAATTGAGTATGACAGATGGTTTAAAGAAAGCACACTGCATAACGACGGCTCTGTTACAAAAATTATCGAACTGATGAAAGAAACAGGTCTTACTTTTGAGAATGAGGGAGCTTTATGGTTTAAGGCTACAGAATTTGGACTTGATAAAGACATAGTTTTAGTAAGAGCTAACCAAATTCCAACTTATATTGTGCCAGACATTGCATACCACTATGACAAACTAGTGACTCGTGGCTATGACAAGGCTGTAAACGTTTTAGGTGCAGATCACCACGGATATGTTGCCAGAATGAAAGCTTGCCTAAAGGCACTTGGCATTGACGACAATAAATTAGATGCTGTAATTATGCAAATGGTAAGACTTGTCCGTGAGGGCGAGACTATAAAACTTTCTAAGAGAAGCGGAAAGGCTATTACACTTTCAACATTATTAGAGGAAGTTCCAATAGATTCAGCAAGATTTTTCTTCAATTTAAGAGAACCTAACACACATTGCGACTTTGACCTAGGCTTAGCAATTAGTGAAGATTCACAAAATCCTGTATATTATGTTCAATACGCACACGCTAGGATATGTTCAATCTTCAAATCGTTGAAAACTCAGGGGATAACTCAAAGAGAAGTGACAAGAGAAGAACTTACATTGCTTGTAGAACAAGAAGAAAAAGCTTTGGTTCAACATATCTCAATTTACACAGATGAAATTGTATCGGCTGCAAAGGCTTACGATCCGTCAAGTATCACAAAATATGTACATCAATTGGCTACTTTGTTCCATAAATTCTACAATGCTTGCCGTGTTGCGGGCGAAGAAGAGAAGTTAATGCAGGCTAGAATTTCTTTATGCGTGGCAACTGCTACCGTTATAAAAAATGTTTTAGACATGCTTAAAATTTCAGCTCCTGAATCAATGTGATTGTTGAAACTCTTGAAAACTGTGGAAAAGTCTGTTGAAATTGTTTAAAACTTAAAATATTGATTTATTTTTAATGAATTCTATGTGTATTTTAACAATAGGAATTTTGTTATAAACTAACAAAACAAATCGAATTATTAGGTAATTTGACACAAAGACATTGATAAATAATAAATGTAGTACCATGTAAAAATTAAAGCTTTAAAACTGATTGTAGGGGAGGGTCTGAGTGCAGACGTGCCTCTTATGCAGTACCAATGTAGGGGCGGCCACACAGGGTCGCCCCTACATTATAGCATTAAGGTGGCTTAAATTCTAAGTACATAATTAGTGTTTTAAAGAATATAAAAAAACGGACAGGCATAAAACCTGTCCGTTAATTTTATTAGTATAAATTATACGCCGTGTGCAACCATAGCAGTTACAACTTTTTCAAAACCAGCAATGTTTGCGCCCATTACATAGTTTTGTGGCATATTGTATCTTTTTGAAGCCTCATCCATTTTATCAAAGATATTCTCCATGATAGCTTTTAGCTTAGCGTCAACTTCCTCGAATGACCAGCTTAATCTCTCACTGTTTTGTGACATCTCAAGTGCAGAAGTAGCAACACCACCAGCATTTGCAGCCTTACCAGGAGCGAATAAAACGCCGTTTTCGATAAAGAAGTCTGTAGCTTCCATTGTTGTAGGCATGTTTGCACCCTCACCAACAGCTATAACACCGTTAGCTACTAATTTCTTAGCATCTTCTAGGTCTAGCTCATTTTGAGTTGCACAAGGAAGAGCAATGTCACACTTAACTTGCCATAGGTTGCCCTCTGTGTGGTACTCTGAGTTTGGTCTGTAAGCCTTATAGTCTGATAGTCTTCCACGCTTAACTTCTTTGATCTCTTTGATAGCGTCTAGGTCAACACCCTCTGCATCGTAGATCCAGCCAGCTGAGTCAGAAAGAGCAACAACTTTTGCACCTAATTGTGTAGCTTTTTGTGTTGCGTAAATAGCAACATTACCAGAACCTGAAACAACAGCAATTTTTCCTTGCATTGTTTTCTCGTTAGCTCTTAGCATTGCATCTACTAAGTATAATAGACCATAGCCTGTAGCCTCTGTTCTAACTAGAGAACCACCGTAAGTTAGGCCCTTACCTGTAAGAACGCCCTCGTATTGGTCTGTAATTCTCTTATATTGGCCATACATGTAGCCGATTTCTCTAGCGCCAACACCGATATCACCAGCTGGTACGTCTTGGTTTTGACCAATGTACTTGCCTAGCTCTGTCATGAATGAACGGCAGAAAGACATAACTTCACGATCTGACTTACCCTTAGGATCGAAGTCAGAACCACCTTTACCGCCACCGATTGGTAGACCTGTAAGTGAGTTCTTGAAGATTTGCTCGAAACCTAGGAATTTAATGATACCTAGATTAACATTGTCACGGAAACGTAGACCACCCTTGTAAGGTCCGATAGAGTTGTTGAATTGTACTCTATAGCCTGTGTTTACTTGAATATTACCCTTATCGTCTACCCATGGAACTCTGAATTTGAATTGTCTGTCAGGCTCTGTGATTCTCTCTAGGATAGCATCTTTTCTGTATGCTTCCTCGTTTGCCTCGATAACTGGTCTTAGAGAATTCAAAACTTCTTTAACAGCTTGATGAAACTCTGGTTCTGCAGGGTTTTTTGACACTACTCTGTCAATAATTTCGTCTACATATGACATAATTAAATCTCCTTTAATAATATAAAAAATAAGTTTTGCAAAGTTGAGTGTATAATTATACCACCCTATTCACAAAACTTATTATACAAATATATTCTTGTTATGTCAATATAAAAATTGTAAATTAACAAAAAATTGATATATCACTTTAAAGTAATAGCACTTTTGTTGCTTAAAATGGTGTTTACTAGTGGAATTACTATTAAACCTGCTAACATTGCAAATACTCCAGCGTTTATTGGGGACAGCAAATTAAGTGGTAGATCCCATGAAGCGACAACACTTACTAGGTCTGGGAATAGGTTTAGGCTAAACAAAACCATGTGAGTAACAGTTATTCCAACACCACATACAAAGCTTGCGGCAATAGCTTTTCTTTGCACTCTTTTTGCAAACAAACCATATAGGAAAGGAGCTAAGAAAGAGCCAGCTAATGCGCCCCATGAAATAGACATCAATGTAGTAATGTAAGCGCTTGGATTTAGAGCTATTATAACAGATATTGCAATAAATACTGCTATGAATATGCGAATTACTAAAAGCTCTTTATGTGTAGTCATTGCCTTTTTCATCATAGGTTTAATTAAGTCGATTGTAATTGTAGAGCTTGAAGTTAGCACAAGTGATGAAAGTGTAGACATTGACGCCGATAAAACTAATACAACTACAATTCCTAGTAAAATATCTGGCAACACACCATTGATTAGAGTAGGTATGATTATGTCGTAAGCTGGTTTGCCATTTTCTATTATAGACTCTTCTGTCATGAATAATTTTCCAAACGCACCTAAGAAGTAACTTCCACCAGCGACAACAACTGCAAATATTGTAGATATTATAGCACCTCTTTTAATAGCTGCTTTATCTTTTATAGTGTAGAATTTATGCGTCATTTGTGGTAGACCCCATGTTCCGAATGAAGTTAATATAATAACGCCTATTAAATCTAGTGGGTCAGGACCTGCGGCGCTTGCTAAATCAGGGTTTATTTCTCCTAAAGATTGCACTGCTTGCATTAGTCCGCCTTGTGACTCAAGTGCAAAGAAAATTACAGCTATAATTCCGCCTAGCATAATTATACCTTGAACTAAATCGTTAATTGCTGTTGCTAGGTAGCCACCCATTATTACATATGCTGCTGTTAAAACTGCCATAATAATTATACATAGGCTGTAGTCTATTCCAAAAAGAATTGTAAACATTCTTGATAAACCGTTGTAGATTGAGGCTGTGTATGGAATTAAAAATACAAAAATGATTAGTGCAGAGAATATTTTAAGCTTTTTAGAGTTAAACCTTTTCTCAAAAAATTCTGGCAATGTTGCAGCACCTGTTTCATGTGTGAGTTTTCTTGTTCGCTCGCCTAAAACTATCCATGCTAAAAGGCTTCCGAAAAGGGCATTACCTATGCCTATCCATGTGGCAGAAAGACCATAGTTCCAACCGAATTGTCCTGCATAGCCTATGAAGACAACCGCCGAGAAGTAGGAAGTTCCATATGCAAAAGCAGTAAACCATGGGCCAAGGCTTCTTCCTCCTAAGACAAAATCTGCTACATTTTTTGATTTTCCACGGCAATAAAAGCCTATCCCCGTCATTATAGCAAGATAGATTATTAATACGATTAATACTTGGATATCCATTTTGTTCACTCCTTTAAATCTTTATCGCTTAAAAGCTTTAAAGCTTTTACGTGTAAAAGTATTTTAGCATGAAAAAGTCAGTTTGTCAAGTAGAATTTGAATAAATTTTTAATAAAGTGAAAAGTCTTGTATGGAAAAAATAAATTTATTAAAATTTGGTAGGGGAGGGTCTCTGTGTAGACGTGTTGATTATATAAATACCAATGTAGGGGTCGGGTTTTCCGTCCCGTAAAACTAGAGATTTTAGCTAAATTTCCACGGGACGGAAAACCCGTCCCCTACATTAGTTTGTTCGTTTTAACAAAACATGGTTTTTAATTTAGGTATTTCTACAGAGGATTAAATTTTCACTTGACAAAAATAAATAGTTAGTGTAAAATAGTTAGTGTAATATAGTTAGTTTAATATATCAATTTAAGAGGAGTATAACAATGAGCGGTAAATTAGTAAAGGCACTAAATAAAATAACACATGATACAGCATTATACGAGCTGAAAAGACTTTATTCCCATGATAAAAAGAGCAAATTGTCATACCATGATACACTTTACCTTAATATTATAGAGGCACATCCCAATAAATATACGTCTTCACAAATTGCGGACATACTAAAAATTACTAGACCATCTGTTACAGAGAAGATAAATCAACTTTGCAGCAAAGGATATATTTTAAGAACACAAAGCAAAAGCGATAAACGAGTATTTTATCTATCTATTAATCCTGATAGCCCAAAAGATTACGAAACAACAAAAGCGTATGAAGATGAAATAGAAAGTGATATTTTAGAAAAATTCGGTAAAGAAAAAGTAGATGTATTTTGTGAAATAATTGAGTATTTATCTGTTATGATGCTAGATAATATAGGGGACGATAACTAAAATTTTAACACAATTCAAAGAAATTAGACAGTAAAGGAGAATCATATGTACTTAACAGAAAAAAATTTATCGACAAAACTTTCTAATTACAAAGAGGTTTGCAAATTTATGAAAAGAGTTTTCCCAAAAGAAGAGCTTATTCCAATGTGGGCTATAAGATTAATAACATACTTTAAGAAAAATTACGATTTTAAAGTCTATTATGAAGGCGATTTGTTTATAGGAATTCTATTTACGATAGAATCAAAAGATACTTTGTTTGTGTTTTACATTGCAATAAATGATGAAATACATTCAAAAGGCTATGGCTCAAAGCTGTTAAATGTTTTATTCGAGAAATACCCCGAAAAAGCTATAACACTTTTTATAGAAACAATGGACGACAAAAATGCAAAAAACTATGAGCAAAGAGTTAAAAGACTAGCGTTTTACGAGCGAAACGGTTTTATTCATACAGGAATTAAAGCAGGTTTTAAAACTCCGTTTGTTGATATTTTATCAACCGATAAAGATTACAATGTAATTAAGGCTAAAGAACTTACTAAATCTATGCCAATGAAGATATTCGAGTAATTCAAAGAAATAAAAATTGCATCCCATATAACATGGGGTGCATTTTTTTAATAATTTTTAAAAAGTTCATAAAAAGGTCTTGACAGATTGACATTTTCATTATATAATATTATACTGCATAATCATGGGAATATATACCTTTTTAGGCTAAAATAGGCTTTAAAAAGAGATTATTTCTCGTGTAAAACTGGAAAAAAGCGACCGGCAGTTCTTATGGTTATTTTGAAGAAAAGTTGTCGCACAAACAAACTTTATAAAAGAATGGAGCTGTAAGTACTATGGCAAATGTAAAACCTGTAAAACTTGGAAAAAATACCAGAATGAGTTTTTCAAAGATAGATGAAGTTCTTGAAATGCCAAACTTAATCGAGGTACAAAAAATTTCCTACGACTGGTTTATTAAAGAGGGTTTAAAAGAGGTATTTAAGGATGTTTCCGGCATTACGGATTTTAACGGAAACCTAGAGCTTAACTTTAAAGGTTACAGACTTGGCGAGAAGTCAAACTATAGCGTTACAGAGTGCAAAGAGCGTGACGCTACCTATGCTACAACTTTATATGTAACTGCTTCACTTGTTAATCATGCTACAGGCGAGATTAAAGAGACAGAAGTTTACATGGGTGATTTCCCACTAATGACAGAAAGCGGAACTTTTGTTATTAATGGTGCTGAGCGTGTTATTGTTTCTCAACTTGTAAGAAGCCCGGGTGTATACTATAAAATGGATTACGATAAAACAGGTAAAGAGCTGTTTAGTTCTACTGTTATTCCTAATAGAGGTGCGTGGCTTGAGTATGAGAACGACGTAAACGACGTGTTTTATGTTCGTATCGATAAAAACCGTAAAATCCCTATCACTGTTTTTGCACGTGCATTAGGTCTTGCTACAGATACACAAATTCTTGATTATTTTGGAGAAGATGAGAGAATTTTAGCTACACTTGAAAAAGATAATTGTAGCAATAAAGAAGAAGCTCTATTTGAAGTTTATAAGAAACTTCGTCCTAGTGAGCCTCCAACAATAGAGAGCGCACAAGCTCATATCGATATGTTATTCTTTGATCCTAGAAGATATGACATGTCAAGAGTTGGCAGATATAAATTTAATAAGAAGTTGGCTCTAGCTGGCAGACTTCAAGGACAAAAACTAACTCAACCTATAATGAATGCCTACACAGGCGAGCTTATGGCAGACGCTGGACAAATGATTTCAAGAGAACTAGCAGAGGCTATTGATGACGCTGGTGTAACAGAGGCTTTTGTTGACCTTAACGGTAAAGAGGTTAAAATTATTTCTAACGGAATGGTTGATATTTCTAAGTATGTTTCATTCGATGCTAAAGAAGAGTGCGGAATTAACGAGAGAGTTAAATTCTCTGTTTTAGCTCCACTTCTTGAAGAGTTCGAGGATGAAGAAGACTTAAAAGATGCCCTAAGAGCAAATATTGCGGATCTTATCCCTAACACAATTTTACTTGATGATATATTCTCAACTATCAACTATATGAATTGTCTAGCAGTAGGTATAGGACAAAAAGACGATATCGACCACTTAGGTAATCGTCGTATCCGTTCAGTAGGTGAGCTTTTACAAAACCAATTTAGAATTGGTTTCTCAAGACTTGAAAGAGTTATAAGAGAGAGAATGACACTTCAAGCACAGGATCAAGACACTTTGACTCCTGCATCTTTAATAAATATCCGCCCTGTTGTTGCGGCTATTAAAGAGTTCTTTGGTTCATCTCCACTTTCACAGTTCATGGATCAAACAAATCCACTTTCAGAATTAACACACAAAAGAAGACTTTCAGCCCTAGGTCCTGGTGGTCTTTCAAGAGATAGAGCGTCTTTCGAGGTTCGTGACGTTCACTATACACACTATGGTCGTATGTGTCCTATCGAAACTCCAGAGGGACCTAACATCGGTCTTATCTCTTACCTTGCTACATTTGCTAAGATAAATGAGTATGGTTTTATTGAGACTCCTTTTAGAAAAGTAGATAAAGAGAGCGGTGTTGTAACATCAGAAGTTGTATATATGACTGGCGATGTTGAAGATGAGTACACAGTAGCACAGGCTAATGAGCCACTAGATGCCGAGCAATCATTTGTTAATTCAAAGATAGTTTGCCGTCACAGAGGTGAGTTTATAGAGATAGTTCCTAACCGTGTAGACTTTATGGATATCTCACCTAGAATGGTAGTTTCAGTAGCTACAGCGATGATTCCTTTCTTAGAAAACGATGACGCTAACCGTGCTTTGATGGGATCAAACATGCAGAAGCAAGCGGTTCCTCTATTAAAAACACAACGTCCATTCGTTGGAACAGGTATGGAGTACAAAGCTGGTGTTGACTCAGGCGTTTGCGTACTTGCAAAACGTGGTGGTGTTGTCAAGAGCGTAAGTGCTGACTTTGTTAGAGTTACAGCAGATAACGGCGACATTGATGACTACTCAATTATTAAATTTATTCGTTCTAACCAAAGTACTTGTATCAGCCAAAACCCTATAGTTTCTGTAGGTGAAAGAGTTGAAAAAGGCACAGTTATAGCCGATGGCCCTGGTATTAAAAACGGTGAGATTTCACTAGGTAAGAACGCACTTATAGGCTTCATGACATGGGAAGGCTATAACTATGAAGATGCGGTTCTTTTAAACGAGAAAATCGTTAGAGACGATGTATATACATCTATCCATATTGAAGAATATGAGATGGAAGCAAGAGACACTAAACTTGGTGCAGAAGAGATTACAAGAGACATTCCAAATGTTAATGAAGATCTACTGCGTGACCTTGATGAAAGAGGTATAATAAGAGTAGGTGCAGAGGTTAGAGCAGGAGATATTCTAGTAGGTAAGGTTACTCCAAAGGGAGAGCCAGACTACACAGCAGAAGAAAGACTACTGCGTGCAATCTTTGGTGAAAAGGCAAGAGAAGTAAGAGATACTTCACTAAGAGTTCCAAATGGTGAAAGAGGCGTTATTGTTGACATTAAAGTGTTTACAAGAGAGAACAGCCATGACGAGCTAAGCCCTGGTGTAAACAAGGTTGTAAGATGTTATATTGCTCAAAAGAGAAAAATTTCAGTTGGAGATAAAATGGCTGGTCGTCATGGTAACAAGGGTGTTGTATCACGTATTTTACCAATGGAAGAAATGCCATTCTTGCCAGACGGTACTCCGCTAGACATCGTTCTAAACCCATTGGGCGTTCCATCACGTATGAACATCGGACAGGTTCTTGAGGTTCACTTAGGTATGGCTGCATGCGCATTAGGTTGGCATGTTATGACACCAGTATTCGACGGCGCTCACGAGTCAGATATCAGAGACTGCTTTAGAGAGGCAGGCATGAGAGAAGACGGTAAGTTTATGTTGCGTGACGGTAGAACAGGTGAGTACTTTGATAACCCTGTAACTGTTGGTTACATGTATTACCTAAAACTTCACCACTTGGTTGATGATAAAATCCATGCTAGAAGTACAGGTCCTTACTCACTTGTTACTCAACAACCATTGGGTGGTAAAGCTCAATTCGGTGGACAACGTTTCGGTGAGATGGAAGTTTGGGCGCTTGAGGCTTATGGTGCAGCTTATACTCTACAAGAAATTCTAACAGTTAAGTCAGATGACGTTGTAGGACGTGTTAAGACATATGAGGCTATAGTTAAAGGACAAAATATTCCAAAACCTGGTATTCCTGAGTCATTCAAGGTTCTTATTAAAGAGCTTCAAGCACTAGGACTAGACATGAAGGTTATGGATAAAGAGGGTCAAGAAATTGACCTAAAACAAAACTTTGACGAGGATGACGACCTAGGTTTAACACCTGTAGTTCCATCACTTGAAGAAGAGAACGTAGCCGATGATTTAGAAGGCTATTCAGTTGAAGACATTGATGAAGATGAGTTTGGTGCTGAGGACGAGTTCGGATTCGGTGGCGAGGACGATAACTTCTCAATTGATGATTTACTAAATGAAGAAGAATTTATATAACGGGAGGACAATTAAATGGAATTTAACGTATTCGACTCTATAAAGATAGGACTGGCTTCTCCCGACCAAGTACGTGGATGGTCACATGGTGAGGTAAGAAAGCCAGAGACAATAAACTACCGTACTTTAAAGCCGGAAAAAGACGGACTTTTCTGCGAAAAGATTTTTGGACCTCAAAAGGACTGGGAATGCCACTGCGGAAAGTACAAAAGAATTAGATACAAAGGCAAAGTTTGTGATCGTTGTGGCGTTGAAGTTACAAGATCTAAAGTAAGACGTGAGAGAATGGGACATATAGAGCTTGCAGCTCCTGTCTCACATATCTGGTATTTTAAAGGTATTCCATCAAGAATGGGACTAATACTAGACCTTTCTCCTCGTGTGCTTGAAAAAGTAATTTACTTTGCACTTTATATAGTAACAGACCCAGGCTCTGTAAAAGAACTTTCAAAGATGCAAACTCTATCCGAGAAAGAGTACAGAGAATTAAGAGAGAAATATGACGACGATTTTGATGCCAGCATGGGTGCAGAGGCTATTCAAAAACTTTTAGCAGGTGTTGATGTAGACGTAACTGCTAAGCAATTAAAAGAAGAGCTAGAGACAGCTGCTGGGCAAAAAAGAGTTAGAATTTTAAAAAGACTAGAAGTTGTAGAGGCATTTAGAATTTCAGGCAACAGACCTGAATGGATGATATTAAATGTTGTTCCAGTAATTCCGCCTGACATTCGCCCAATGGTTCAACTTGATGGTGGACGTTTTGCAACTTCTGACCTTAACGATTTATACAGAAGAGTTATCAACCGTAATAATCGTCTTGAAAGACTTTTAGAGTTAGGTGCTCCTGATATCATTATCAGAAACGAAAAACGTATGTTACAAGAGGCAGTTGATGCACTTATAGACAACGGCAGACGTGGAAGACCTGTTACAGGACCTAACAATAGACCACTTAAGTCATTATCTGACATGCTAAAAGGTAAGCAAGGTCGTTTCCGTCAAAACCTACTTGGTAAACGTGTTGACTATTCAGGACGTTCTGTTATCGTTGTAGGACCTGAACTTAAGATGTATCAATGTGGTGTTCCTAAAGAGATGGCTCTTGAGCTATTTAAACCATTTGTTATGAAGCGTCTTGTAGAGACAGGTGCTGCTGGAAACATTAAAGCTGCTAGAAAAGCAGTTGAAAGAGTTAAACCAGAGGTTTGGGATGCACTAGAAATAGTTATCAAGAACCACCCAGTTCTTTTAAACCGTGCGCCGACACTTCACAGACTTGGTATTCAAGCCTTTGAACCAGTACTAGTTGAGGGTAGAGCTTTAAAACTTCACCCACTAGTTTGTACAGCTTATAACGCTGACTTCGACGGCGACCAAATGGCTATACACATTCCTTTATCAGCAGAGGCACAAGCAGAGGCTAGATTCTTAATGCTTGCTGCAAACAACCTATTAAAGCCATCTGATGGTAAGCCTGTTGCGGTTCCATCACAGGATATGATTCTAGGTTCTTACTACCTAACACTTGATAAAGACGGTGAAAAGGGTGAGGGCAAGGCATTTAAAGACCCTGAAGAGGCATTAATGGCTTATGATGCAAAAGACATCACTCTTCACTCAAAGATTAAAATTAGACGTTCAGTAGAAATTAACGGAACTGTATATACAGGTCTAGTTGATACTACTGTAGGACTTATGATATTCAATAATCCAGTTCCACAAGATCTAGGATATATCGACAGAAGCAAGGAAGAGAACTACCTAAAATATGAGATCGACTTCCTAGTTGGTAAAAAGCAGTTAGGACCACTTATCGAGAAGTGTATCAAGGTTCATGGAACTGAAAAAGCTGCTGAAATGCTTGACGAGATTAAGTCTCAAGGTTATAAGTACTCAACTATTGGTGCTATTACTGTTGCTGTTAGTGATGCTACAATTCCAGAGGCTAAAAAGAGAATTATTGCAGAGGCAGAGGCTTCTATTGAATCTATCACAGAGAACTTCCAATTCGGTTTACTTTCTGATTCTGAAAGATACAACGCTGTTCTAAAAACATGGGAAAAAGCTACTAACGAGGTTACATCAGAACTTCAAGCTGGTCTTAACAAATATAACCCTATATTCATGATGGCTGACTCTGGTGCTCGTGGATCTATGAGTCAGATTAGACAGCTAGCAGGTATGCGTGGACTTATCGCAAATACATCAGGTAAAACAATCGAAATTCCTATCAGAGCTAACTACCGTGAGGGTCTGAATATTCTTGAATACTTTATCTCTTCTCGTGGTGCTAGAAAAGGACTTGCAGATACAGCGCTTAGAACTGCTGACTCAGGTTACCTAACACGTCGTTTGGTTGATGTTTCTCAAGATGTTATCATCCGTGAGGAAGACTGTAACACTAAAGAGGGCTTAGAGGTATTCGATATCACAGCTGGTCATGAGACAATTGAGCTTATGGATGAGCGTTTAATAGGCAGATACCTAATGGAAGACTTTAAGGATGAGAATGGTAATGTTCTTGTTTCTAAAGATACACTAATGAACGACGACCATGCTAAGATTATTATCGGTGCTGGCGCTAAGAGTGTAGTAATTAGATCTATCTTAAATTGCCGTGCTAAACATGGTGTTTGTAAGAAATGCTATGGTGCATCACTAGCAAATGGTAAGCCTGTTCAAGTTGGTGAGGCTGTTGGTATTATCGCCGCTCAATCTATCGGTGAGCCTGGTACACAGCTTACAATGAGAACTTTCCATACCGGTGGTGTTGCCAGTGGTGAAGATATCACTCAAGGTTTGCCTAGAATTGACGAGCTATTCGAGAGCAGAAAACCTAAGAATTTAGCTATCTTAAGTGAGATTTCAGGTAATGTTCGTTTTGAAGAAATTAAACGTAACCGCCATGTTGTTGTAACAAGCACA
This sequence comes from uncultured Eubacteriales bacterium, assembly GCA_964369225.1. Taxonomy (GTDB): domain Bacteria; phylum Bacillota; class Clostridia; order Oscillospirales; family Acutalibacteraceae; genus SIG603. The sequence goes on along the minus strand of CAYJER010000008.1, from coordinate 27,108 downwards.
GAGGTAGCAGACGAAAGAGCTTATATGATTCCGTTCTCATCTCGTGTAACTGTTGCAGAGGGCGATTATATAGAAAAAGGAACTCGTATAACAGAGGGTTCAGTTAATCCGCATGACGTACTAGCAATAAGCGGTGCAGGAGCGGTTCAAAACTACCTAATTCAAGAGGTTCAAAAAACTTACCGTCAACAGGGTGTTGATATCAACGATAAGCATATCGAGGTTATTGTGCGCCAAATGATGAGAAAAGTTAGAGTTGACGATGCAGGAGACACTAAGCTTCTAGTTACTTCACTTGTAGATAGATACGACGTATACTCAGAGAATGAGAAAATCCAAGAGAGATTGGCAAACGGTGAGACAGGTCTAAAAGAGGCTACATTTATACCAGTGCTTCTAGGTATTACTAAGGCTTCACTTGCTACTGATTCATTCCTTTCTGCGGCTTCATTCCAAGAGACTACAAGAGTTCTTACAGACGCTGCTATCAAGGGTAAGGTTGACCCATTGTTAGGTCTAAAAGAAAATGTTATCATCGGTAAGCTAATTCCAGCAGGTACAGGAATGCAGTGCTATAGCGATGTTGAGATTGAATCAACAATGCCAGAGGTTGCAGACGACCTAATAGATGAGGAACCGTTAATAGATTTTGACGATGAAGACGACGGATTTGTAGAAGACTTTGACGATATCGAAGACGATGCAGATGAAGATTTCATTGATGAAATAGAAGACGAAGATATATTAGAATAAAAACAGAAGTGTAGTGGCTTAATGTCACTACACTTTTTTTCATAATTCGTAATTGATAATGGATAATGGATAATTGATAATGGATAATTGATAATGGATAATTGATAATGGATAATTGATAAT
>CAYJER010000008.1:0-26132 GCA_964369225.1 uncultured Eubacteriales bacterium | reverse complement strand
TAATTGATAATGGATAATTGATAATGGATAATTGATAATTGATAATGGATAATTGTAGGGGAGAACAGAGACCAGACGTGTTGATTATGAATATCCGCCCCTACATTAATTTGTACTTTTTAACAAATTGTATTTTTAGCAATACAATATTATTTATTTTTATTCACACAAGAATTTTCACTAGGTTTCCGCATATGACGATTAACCCTACTGTACATATTATGTTGTGGATATGTACATATAACTACATGTGATTTTGTGCATATATACAAAAAAATTTTAATAATTGTAAAAGTCTTTATTTTTAAAAAAAATAATGATATAATGTGCGTGGTTGCACACAAAAGTGTATAATTTATGGAGGAATGTGAAAATGATGAACAAAAAGCACCTAAAAAGGGTAATATGTGCATTTTTAGCTACAACAATGTTTTTGTCGGCTGCTACTGCATCTTTTGCCCAAAGCACAAGCGGCGATACTTCTATAGTATCCCAAATTTCAGCAGAGTTACCTGATGGCTATATCTACATAGACCATGCAGACTTTGAACCTCTAGCTGGTGGAGACCCATATGAGCCTTTAAACGGATTTTCAGCTATTAACGGCGGTGTAGAACTATCTTCTGAAATGGTATCAGGCGGAGTTCAAGCTATGAAAATTCTGCCAACTTCTGCAAACGACAGCAAATTCTACATTAGCAAAACATACGAAGCCCCTATCTCTAATGCGATAGTTAGCTTTGATATGTATGTTGACGGCAATTCAAAAAGAACTGCCGACTTAAAACTATCAGGTGGAACACATTCTGATGTGCATTCAAGAGATATATACATAGGTATTAACGGTGGCCAAATTATGTGTAGAGCCACAGGCACAGGTACAACAAATATTCAACCGTATTTCGATGTTGAAACAGGTTGGCATAATTTTGAACTTGACTACACTCAAAGAGGTAAGGTAATTTTTAGAGTAGACGGTGAAGAGCTTTTGACTGTTACTAATGAAAAATATCAAGATGAATTTGCAAACTTTACTAAAGCTGAATTTGTTAATTTCTGGGAAGGCACACTTTCAGAAGCTGAAGCAGCTGTATACATTGATAACTTCCAAATTATAGGACCTAGCCCTAAGGCAGAAAATGTAAAGGTAGACGATACTAACAATACATTTACTTTTGACTTCTTCCCAGAGTATGATGAGGCAAGACATTATGAGTACACAATGGATGGTGGACAAACTTATACTACTTGTAGCTCAAACTCTATTTATATAGGAAATAACGCATATGATGCTAATATGATAGGCGTTAGAATTATCACAGGTGATAATTCAGCAGATACTATCTATAATAATGTTGCCTACACTCAAAGCGGTGAGCAACAAATTACTTTTGAAAATGAGCAAGATCTTCTAGGTTATAGCCCTAGAAACACTACAACCATTGCTATAAGCGATGAATATTCAAGAAGTGGACTTACTTCTTTTGCCGTTGCTTCTGAGACAGAGAAAACAGGCAATGACTACCAATACGAAATGACAAAACCAGTTGGCGAAATGGTCGAGGGTAAAGTCATGACAATGTGGTACTATGACCTAATGGAGGGTGTAGACTTTACAGAGGTAAACGCACTAGTTGCACCTTACGATTCAAACGGAACTAACAGCGGTAAAGATGGCAAGATTGCACTAGGTGTTTATGAGCATATAGACGGCGGTTTCGACTATTACTATGTTCGTGACTTTGGTGCAAGTGCTAGTATTACAAATGTTCCACGTTCAATAGGTTGGCATGAATTTAAGTGGGACTACACTGTCGAGGGCAAGTGTACTGTTTCTATCGATGGAATAGAAGTTTACACAGGTGATTCAGACGGCTTTGACACTATTCACTATATTGACTGGTGGACAAAAAAACAACATGTTTCTTATTATGATGACTGGGTAATATCTGACACAGGCACAGAAATTGACGTTGCATTAGCTCCAACAGCTGCTGTAACAGACGACCTAAACAAGACATTCGGATTTACATATGTAGAAGGAAAAGACGACATAAGCCTTTATGAGTATTCAGTAGACGGCGGAGAAACTTTTGTAGATTGCACAGCTAATCCACAACCGCTTGAAAACACAGGCCATGCAGTAGGCGATGTAATGGTACGTTTAAAAGCTGTAGACGGCGGATACGCTGGCGCAGTATTACGCAACAATGTAGCTTTCAACGAGCCAGATGCAGCTTTTAAAGCATCACTTCAAAATCTATATAACCACGCAAACTATTTCTATGAGGGCGACTACACTGCTGAAAGCTGGACAAGCGCAAACCTAGATGTAGAACTTGCCAAAGCTTTAGAGGCTCTTGAGAGTGAAACTGGTTATGCCGATGCTCAAACAGCTCTGCAAACAGCTGTAGACAAACTAGTTTTAGACATGGATGATAATATTATCTATGGTTTTGAGGGCGAAGTAGAAGAAAAAGTTCTTCCGTTCACAATTATAAACGGTGAGCTTGATTGGGGCGAATATACAAATATTAGTAATTACGGCGAACAAGCCTATAAGCTAACAACCGAGAGTGTAGACGGCAATCAAGTTGCAAGAGTAATGTATACATTTGCTGAGCCACTAGAGAATAAATACGTTGAGTTCGCTTTCCGTGATCTAGGCACAGGTTCAACACATGTTAAATTTATCGATTCAGCTACAGGCGATGGAATTCACTTCTTTGGCACTACTAGCGGATATCAATACCAAATTATTGACGGCGGCGTATACAGCAATTCTACTTCAACATCTATGCGTAGCCGTGCAGACTGGTACACACTAGAGCTTAACTTTACATCTGATGATGGAGTAGTTGGCACAATGGATAGCCGTGCTTGGCTAGACAGCGATATTATTAGCCAGTTTGACACAATTGACATTAGATATGACGATGCTACAAACTACCTAACACTTGATGATTTTACAATCCGTGAGAAAAACGAGATTACTAGCATGACTCCAAATGCAGAGAGTGTTACTCTAGGCTACTATGATACATACGAGATGAACATAAACAACGTAGTTTATGAGACAGAAAAAGACTACCCAACAACCGATACAGTTACTTACAAAAGTTCTGATACTTCTGTAGTTCAAGTAACAACAGGCGGTTCAATAGAGCCACATGGTTTCGGTTCAGCAACAGTCACAGCTACAGCTTCAAGCGGAGTTACAGCTACTGTTGATGTAGAGGCTGTAGACCTAAAGGTTGAGGGAATATTCATAAGCGACAGCGACTATAACGACGAGCCAAACAAGGTTACAACTTTAACAATTGAGCCTGGCTACAAAAAGGTAGTAAACGCAATTCTAACTCCAACAGGTGTTACAGAAAGAGACGTTATCTGGACATCTAGCGATACTACTGTTATCACTGTAAACGAGGGTGAACTAACAGCAGTTAGCGAAGGCGTTTCAACTATTACAGCAAAAAGCGTAGACGGAAACTATACAGCTACATTAGAAGTTATAGTAGCTGAAGAAATTATAGACTACTCTTACGAGATTTTCGTTGCAACTAATGGTAGCGATTTAACAGGCGATGGTTCAATCGATAACCCATACGCAACTATTCAACGTGCAAGAGATGAGATAAGAACTTTAAGTGGATTACTAGACAACGGTGCTACTGTCTACCTAAGAGAGGGTACTTACACAATTCTTGACGGAATTGAGCTAGACTCACAAGACAGCGGTATTAACGGTGTAGCGGTTCAATATTCATCTTTTATGGATGAAGAAGTTACACTTTCAGGTGCTATTGAAATAGATTCAGCAGACATGCAAAAGGTAACAGACGAAGAGACACTTAAAATGCTTCCAGACGCTTCAAGAGACAAGGTTTACTATATAGACCTATCACATTTAATCGATTCACACAAATCACTACAATATGTAGGACACTCAATAAACTACACCCCATGGCTAGAAGAAGACGGCTTCAATGTAACTAACCCTTATTATTCAGTTACATTTGATGGTTCAGCACAAACACTTTCAAGATGGCCAAACGTGGGACAAAACGTTTACAGCGCTACATATCCTGGTTACACAAGAATTAACGATGTTCTTCACGCAGGTGCAACTCCACGAAACTGGAAAGACGATATGATGGGCAACCCAGCATGGATACCACCAGAGAATAGAGACAAAACAGACTCATTTGAGATAGCTTCTGATGCTTTATCAGACAGAATAGCAAACTGGTATGGCATTGCTAAAGACGGCACAAATATACTAGATGAAGACATTTGGGCAGTAGGTTACTGGCAAAATGATTTCTCTGACCAAAGTGTACAAATTCGCTGGATTGATGAATTTGCAAATGGCGAATATAGCATTAAGTCAGATGTTCCAAGCGGATACAGTGTAAGAAGTTCACAAAGCTATAATAGATTCTATGTTTACAATGTATTACAAGAATTAGATGTAGCCGGCGAATGGTACTTTGACCAAGACGACTATAAACTATATTATTACCCAGCAGACAGTGTTGACATGAGCGACAACCATACTCTAAAAATGGCAGCTATGGAAGACACAATGTTCACTTTCAACGAGACAAACGACATTACAGTTAGCGGACTAAACGTTGAGAGCGTACTAGGCCATGCGGTTGAAATTCTAGGTTCTGACACAGTTAAATACGAGAACGCAACAGTTAGAGCCACAGAGCTCAAAGTTGGTATTGTAGATAACAGTGCAAACGGCGTTCTAAGCTTTAATTCAGGCTTTGAAAACTGTAACTTCTATGACGTAAACGGTGGTATCGAGATTACAGGTGGTGACTTACACAACCTAGTTTCACAAGGAAACTATGTAACAAATTGTCACTTTAAAAACTTTGCAACAGTCAATAAGTCTTACAACCCAGCTATTGCACTTGAAGAGGGTGTAGGAAACAGAATATCTTCTTGCGTAATTGAGGATGGTCCTCACAACGCTATTACATACAGTGGTAATGACCATGTAATGGAGTTCACAGAGATATTTGATGTTGTTAAAGAGTCTAAAGACCAATCAGCTATCTACACAGGACGTAACGTTCTACAAAGAGGTTCAGTAGTTAGAAACTGCTATATTCATGACATTCCAAAGGGTACAGGTAACCCAAACTCTGCTATCTATCTTGACGACTGCACAGCAGGTCTTGACATTATAGACAACACATTCGAGAACATGGGATGGGGTCTATTTATTAACGGTGGTCGTGATAACTTTATCATTGACAATGAATTCATTAACTGCACAGACAGCCTTGTTCTTAACGACTGGGGTTATATGGGCGTTGGTAATATGGATCTTCACGGTTTAGGAACTATCACACATCCACATACAATGGTGCCTACAACTTATTTATGGGATGACCCAACAAGTGTTTACGGCAAATATGAGCATCTATGGACTATTAGAGAAGATTATATTCATCACAGTAAGTACAACACATTTATCGGCAACACACAAGTAGGCGGAGGCTCTGACCTTTACTACTACATGAGCCGTGGCGTTCAAGCTAACTATAGAACAGTTCTTGACGATTGGTACTTCATCAAAGGAAACTCAAACTAACCGGGACGCCCCGGTAGGCGAGTCTGACACCTAAATAATTCTAAATTATAGTTTTATTGCCTGCGTCCAAAAAAAAATTGGGTTTCTTGTAGACCCGATAGCCCGGGTAGGCAAAGTCTCACACCTAATCAACTATAAAATTTAGTTTATCACAAGCGTCCTACAATTAATGTAGGACGCTTTTTGTCTATGCGGATGTAGCGGAGACTCTCATAGCTGGGAACTTAAGCAGATTTAATACTTAATTGTAGGGGAGGGTCTCTTAGAAAAATTTAGCTTTGTAGGGGCGGATAATATCCGCCTAAAAAGTCCGTAATTTCGTCTAAATTTCATAGGCGGATAATATCCGCCCCTACATTAATTTGTGAGTTTTAATGAATTAATGTTAAATCAAAAATGGTAATCGACACATATTGATAATATCCGACCTTACATTGAAAAAAATTAATCTTATAATGTATATTTACATATTGTCCATACTAAAATTCTTGCAAATTGCATTGATATATGTTATAATCTAAGCTAATAATAGTATAAAAATACATGATATATAGAAAGGTATGGTCTATTTAAGCTAAAGCTTTAAGACCCAGGTCTATTATAATGCAAAGTAAAAAAATTTCAAACGGAGTTTTTATCCATAACTTAACAGATACAAAATTTAAAAATATGCGAATATCTTTGAATTTTATAGTTCCACTTGAAAAAGAAAAGGTTTCAGCTAATGCCATTATTACTTCTTTGCTTTCGCAATCTACAAAAGATCACCCTACCATTAGCGAGCTTGCTAAACATTTGGCAGGTCTTTACGGGGCATCGTTTATTTCCTCTGTTTCGTCAGCAGGTGACAAGCAAATCTTGAGCGTAGTAGTTTCGGGAATTGCCGACAAATTCGCATTGGAAAACGAGAACTTAAGCGAGATTTTTACTAGACTATTATGTGAGAGTGTTTTTTCACCATTGCTTGATAGTAGCGGTGAATTTGTGAAAGAAAACTTTTTACAAGAGAAAAGACAGATTGCAGAGTCTATTGAGGCAGAGATTAACGACAAAATTGCATATGCTAAAAATAAATGCCGTGAAGAAATGTTTAAGGGGCAACCTGCAAGCATTGCAAAATATGGAAGCCTTGAAACTCTAAATAATACAAAAAGAGAGAGCCTAACCGATTTATTAAAAGAACTTATTGAAAAGTCAAGAATAGAAATTTTTGTTTTAGGTGATGCAAACTATGATGCTTGTGAGAAAATAGTTGCCTCTTATTTTGGCTGTGATAGAATGGTTTTCGCTAGTGAAGACAACACTAGCATAGATAAAAGGGAAGCCGTAGAAATTGTTGAAGAAATGAACATTGCACAATCTAAACTAGTTATGGGTTTTGCAGTTCCATTTGAAGATGAAGAAAAATATTCTGCAAGACTTATGTCTTTAATTTTAGGTGGTTCAGCTAGTTCTAAGCTTTTCTTAAATGTTAGAGAAAAAAGAAGCCTTTGCTATTATTGTTCGGCAGGACTTGACGAGCGAAAAAAGGCTATGCTTATTCAAAGTGGCGTAGAGACTGAAAATATAGATATAGCCAGAGAGGCTATAATGCAAGAAATTGAAGACATGAAAAACGCAAAAATTTCTGATGAAGAGTTAGAGTTTGCAAAAATATACTTGTGTAATAGCTATAAGTCTATAGATGATTCACTTTCATATAAAGAGTCATGGTATCTTAGCAGAGCTATGGAAGAGCAGTTTGTAACTCCTTTAGAAGTTATAGGAAAAATTAAGGCTGTAACTAAAGAGCAAATTATTGCTATAGTAAACAAGATAAGCCTAGACACAGTGTTTACATTGAAAGGGGTGACAAACAATGGAGATAATTAAACAAGATAGAACAGGTGAACAATATTATAAGATCAAGCACGAAACAGGTCTTACTATATTCTTTTATCCTAAAAATGATTTCTCTACAAGCTATGCGCAGTTTAGCACCAAATATGGTTCAGTAGACACAAAATTTAAGCTTAGCACAGACGATAAACTTCATGAAGTGCCAGAGGGAATTGCCCACTTTTTAGAGCATAAACTTTTTGAGGATGAAGACGGCGACGCTTTTGCTAAATTTGCGGTGACTGGTGCAAGTGTAAACGCATTTACATCTTTTGATACCACAAGATATTTATTCTCTACAACAGATAATTTTTATCAGGCATTAGAAATTTTGCTAAAATTTGTTCAAAACCCATATTTTACCGAGAAAAGTGTAGCAAAAGAACAAGGTATTATAGCGCAAGAGATAAAAATGTATGACGATGAACCTGAATGGATTGTCATGTTTAATCTTTTAAAGGCTATGTATCATAAGCATACCATTAAAGAGAATATCGCTGGAACTGTAGAGAGTATATCTTTAATCACAGCAGATTATTTATATAGTTGTTATAAAACATTCTATAATCTTAACAACATGGCGTTGACAATTGCAGGAAATGCCCAGCTTGAAAAAATATTAGAAATTTGCGACAGACTGCTTAAAAAGGCAGAACCTGTAGAGATTATTAGATTTAGCGAAGAAGAACCAAATGAAATTGTAACTAATTATGTAGAACAACAAATGCCAATAAGTATGCCATTGTTCCAATTAGGCTATAAAGAGAATATAAAGGGATACAAGAATGAAAAGCAGACAGCATCTACAGAAATTCTGCTTGATATTATTACTTCTAACTCATCGCCTTTATACAAAAAGCTTTATGATTTAGAGCTTATTAATGAATCAACTTTTTCATATGAATATTTTGAGGGGCATGGTTATTCTTCAGTAATTTGGAGCGGTGAGTCAAAAGACCCACAAAGAGTTGCGGATGAAATTAAGGCATATATTAAACATTTAAAAGAAAATGGAATAGAAGAGCAAGATTTTATTATAAACAAAAAGGCAATTTACGGAAACAATATTTCAGGTCTTAACAGTCCTTCTGTCATTGCAAATGCAATTACAGGAATGAGTTTTAAAGGAAGAGAACTGTTCAAGTATATAGATGCTTTTGCACAATTGACACTAGAAGATGTTGAAAACAGACTTAAAGAGTTATTCTTTGAAGAGAATTTTGCACTTTCAGTAATTAAGCCAGAGTAAAAGAGAGGGACTAAGATGGATAATGTAGAACATTTAATTAGGTTTCCAGGACTTGGAATAGATTTACAGGTAAATGAGGTTGCCTTTACTATATTTGGAATGGAAGTATATTGGTATGGCATTATTATAGGCGGCGGATTTATGCTAGCTTTAATATACGCCTATTATATGACAGGTAAACTTAGAATTAATTCTGACCATTTTACAGATGGTGTAATTGCCGGAATGGTTGCAGGAATTTTAGGAGCTAGGCTTTATTATGTTATTTTTTACCCCGGCGATAAATTCATAAATAACCCTTTAGAGATTTTTAATTTTAGAGAGGGTGGACTTGGAATTTATGGCGGAATAATTGGCGCTTTGCTTGCGGCTGTTCTGGTTGCAAAATGGCGAAAGATGAGCATAGGAGCAGTTCTTGACGTTGCGGTTTTAGGATTTTTAATAGGACAAGGCATAGGCAGATGGGGAAACTTTGTAAATCAAGAGGCTTTCGGTTATGCTACAGATTTACCATGGGGAATGAGAAGCAATATGACAGAGCTTGAATTCCCTAACCAAAATGTGCACCCTTGTTTCTTTTATGAATCAATTTTATGTTTGTTAGGATTTGTGTTACTACATTTCTTTACAACTAAAATGAGAAAATATGATGGACAAACATTTTTACTGTATCTAATTTGGTATGGTATTACAAGATTTTTTGTAGAAGGCCTAAGAACAGACAGTCTAATGGTTCCATATTTGCCTATTAGAGTTTCACAAGCTGTTGCACTGCTAACAGTAGTTGCAGGTGTCGTGGTTTTAATATTGCTTAGGAACAGAAGAGTACTTACAGGTTGCGGAAATAAGGCTGTAATGGAAGAATGCTCGGTTGATTTATCTGTGCCTTTAGTTACAAAAAAGCTTAAAGAAGATGAAACAGAAGACGACGGCGAGAGTACAATTTTCACAGCACCTAAAAGTGATGACGAAAAAACTCAAGAGTAAAACGTATAAACTATTTAGGCGAGGGTCTGAAGCAGACGTGCCTCTTAGCAAATTTAACCATGTAGGTGACGGGTTTTCCGTCCCGAAAAACTAGAGGTTTTAGCTAACTTCCTACGGGACGGAAAACCCGTCCCCTACAAATTAGCATTAAGTTAGCTTAAGTTTTAAGTAAATATAAGAAAGGTATGGGTATAAATGGAAGACTTTAAATCAATGTATTATCATTTAGCTGGAAGAATGGCGACAACAATTGAAGTTTTAGAAGCTACAAATGAAATATTAAATTCAACTGCAAGCTCTTTACAATCGACAGCAGTTTCACTGTCTGATTTAACAGCTAAATTAAAATTAGCACAACAAAAAACAGAAGAAATGTTCATATCTGAATTAAGAGAAATAGAAATAAATCCAAAAGATTAAATATTAGTGCGGATTAAACTTAATTTTGTTAAGATTTAAGCTTAGCATCTACAATAATATCTTTATATATAAGAAAGGTATGGGTATAAATGGAAGATTATAAATCAATGTATTATCATTTAGCTGGAAGAATGGCGACTTCAATTGAAGTTTTAGAAGCCACCACTCAAATACTTAACGCAGCGAGTGCATCATTAAGCGAACTTACAGCTAAACTAAAATTAGCTCAACAACAAACAGAGGAAATGTTTATATCTGAATTAACAGAAATAGATTCAAAAGAATGAATATAGGTACGGTTAAACTTAATTTTGTTAAGATATTGTAGGGGAGGGTCATTGTGCAGACGTGCCTCTTGCATTTTTTGATTAAAAATAAATTCGTTAAAACGTACAAATTAATGTAGGGGCGGATATTATCCGCCTAAGAAATTTAGGCAAATTACGGACTGTTTAGGCGGATAATATCCGCCCCTACATGGCTGAATTTGCTAAGAGACCCTCCCCTACATTGGAATTAGCTAATATCCATCCTTAATAGTAAATATAAATAATAGTGAGGAATTATAATGAATAAGATAATAGACGGTAAATTAGTATCAGCAAAAATTAAAGAAGAAGTTAGACTAGAAGTAGAAGAGCTAAAGGCTAAAGGCGTAAACACAGGTCTAGCAGTTGTTATAGTTGGAGACGACCCAGCCTCTAAAGTATATGTAAGGAATAAAAAATTAGCCTGTGAGGCTTGTGGAATTTATTCAAGAGAGTACGCCCTAAGCGGTGACACTACTCAAGAGGAATTACTTGATTTGATCTCACAACTTAATGAAGACAAACAAATTAACGGAATTTTAGTTCAGTTGCCACTTCCAAAAGGCTTAGACGAAGAAAAAGTTATAGCCCATATCTCACCACTTAAAGATGTTGACGCATTCCATGCAGAAAATGTCGGAAAAATTATGATAGGAAATTATAATTTCTTACCATGTACACCATCAGGAGTAATGGAGCTTATTAAGTCTACAGGCATTGAAATCAGTGGTAAAAACTGTGTTGTAATAGGCAGAAGTAACATAGTTGGTAAACCTATGTCTATGCTTTTACTTCATCAAAACGGAACAGTTACAATTTGCCATAGCAAAACAAAAGATTTAAAGGCAGTTTGTGCTAGTGCAGACATTCTTGTAGCCGCTGTTGGTAGATCAAAATTTGTTGATGCCGACATGGTAAAAGAGGGTGCGGTAGTAATAGACGTTGGTATAAACAGAGACGAAAACGGAAAATTATGCGGAGACGTAGACTTTGATGCTGTATACGACAAAGTAGCTGCAATTACGCCTGTACCCGGAGGTGTAGGACCTATGACAATTGCTACACTTATGAAAAATACTGTTAAAGCTGCAAAAGTACAAAACGATATATAATGAGTTCAGTACTTAAAAGCATAAATTCACCGAATGATATTAAGGGACTAAATGATACTGATCTCGAGATTTTATGCAGTGAATTAAGAGAAGAGATTATTAGGGTGACATCTCAAAACGGAGGTCATTTAGCTTCTAATTTAGGCGTAGTAGAGCTTACTGTTGCACTTTTATCGGTGCTTGATATCCCAAAAGATACAATAATTTGGGATGTTGGACACCAAGCTTATAGCTATAAAATGCTAACAGGTAGACTTAATAAGTTTAACACTATTCGTAAAGAAAACGGTCTTGCAGGTTTCCCAGACAGAGACGAGAGTGAGTATGACTTATTTACCGTTGGACACAGCAGCACAGCGGTTTCAGTTGGATTTGGAGTAAGCTCTGCTAAGAAAATTCAAAAGGATGATAGCCTTACTGTTTCTATTATAGGAGATGGTGCATTTACAGGCGGTCTAGCTTTCGAGGCTTTAAATAACGCTGGTAAATCTAAAACTAATTTTATAGTCATTTTAAATGACAATAACATGTCTATTTCAAAAAATGTAGGTTCGCTGTCTAGCCATTTAGGGCTACTTAGAAGAACTAAAAAATATGTTAAGTTTAAAGGCAATATAGGAAAATCTGTAGATAAAATCCCTGTGATTGGAAAAAGCATAAACTCCGTTCTAAAACGGGGCAAGACTTTTATTAGAAGATTTTTTATAAAGACAAGTATATTTGAAAAAATGGGTTTTACCTATTATGGTATGATAGACGGACACGATATATCTTCTCTAGTAAATGTGCTTGAGACTTCTAAAATATCTAAAAAGCCGGTGCTTATTCATGTTAAGACAACAAAGGGCAAAGGTTATGAGCGTGCAGAACAAAGCCCTAAAGATTATCATGGAGTTCCAAAATTTAACCCCGACACAGGCGAGAAACAAACCGATAAACGTGTTTTCTCTGATGTAGTCGGAGATGTTTTGGTAAACACGGCTAGGGTGAATTCTGATTTATGTGTAATAACAGCCGCAATGTGTGCAGGCACTGGTCTTACAGAGTATTATGAGAATTTTAGGGAACGATTTTTTGATGTTGGAATAGCAGAGGCACATGCAGTCACCTTTGGGGCAGGACTTTCTGCCAAAGGAATGACTCCTGTTTTTGCTGTGTACTCTACTTTTTTACAAAGGGCATACGACAGCATAGTTCATGACGTGGCTATGCAGAAATTAAAACTTATTTTGGCGATTGATAGGGCAGGGTTTGTTGGTGAAGACGGAAAAACTCATCAAGGTTTGCTTGATGTTTCTATGCTTAAAAACCTACCTGATGCCACTGTGTTTTCTCCATCGTATTTTGATGAACTAGATTTTACTATGCAGAAAGCAATTTCAGGAGACTATAATAATATAGTTGCAGTAAGGTATCCTAAAGGACACGAGGGTTACAAACCAAAAGGTTTTGTTTATAACAATGAAGATTATATGCAGTTTGGCTTTAAAGAGGCCAATACCTGTATTGTTTGTTATGGACGTGTTTTCCCGGAAGCTGCCATGATTTTAGATGAAATGAAAATAAATATTATTAAGCTTAACAAGATAGTTCCTATTGAAGATAAGGCTGTAGAGATTGCTTTAAAACATAAAAAAGTCTTGTTTGTAGAGGAAGCCGTGGGCGGAATTGCAGATGTATTTGGTAAGAAACTTACAAAGGCAGGTTTTAAAGGCAAATACATTATTACAGATGTTAAAACTCCGTTTATAGTTCACGCAAGTGTGCAAAGACAAATGGAAATGACAGGGCTTGATAAGCAAGGGATATTAAGAACTTTAAAGGGTGGATTAAGTTGATAGAAAAAAAAAGACTAGATACAGCGTTAGTAGAATTAGGTTTAGCACCAAGCCGTGAAAAGGCAAAGGCTATGATAATGGGCGGTATTGTCTATGTTGACAATCAAAAATCAGACAAAGCTGGAACCATAGTAAAAGACGGCGAAAAGATAGAGGTTAGAGGTTCTACCCTTAAGTATGTCAGCCGTGGAGGTCTTAAGCTTGAAAAGGCTATGCAGGAGTGGAATTTTGCCTTAGACAATAAAATTTGTATGGATGTAGGCGCATCAACAGGCGGATTTACCGATTGTATGCTACAAAACAATGCCTCAAAGGTTTATAGTGTAGATGTTGGTTACGGGCAATTAGCGTGGAGTCTTAGAACAGATGAAAGAGTTATAAACCTAGAGCGTACAAACGCTAGATATTTAACTAAAGAGCAGATAAAAGATGAAATAGATTTTGTAAGCATAGATGTATCTTTTATTTCTCTTAAAAAAATATTACCGGCGATTTCGCATTTGTTGTCGAGTGAGGCATCACTTGTATGTCTTATAAAGCCACAGTTTGAGGCAGGCAGAGAAAAAGTTGGTAAAAAAGGCGTTGTAAAAGATAAAGCTGTTCATCTAGAGGTGGTTGAGTCTATAGTGAGCTTTGCCACTGAAAATAATTTTACAGTTAAGGGAGTTTCATACTCGCCTATAAAAGGACCAGAGGGAAACATAGAATATTTGATATATCTGCAAAAATCTGAATTGCCATATGTAGAGGAATCTGTAGATTGTTCACTTACAGTAGAAAATTCACATAGCAATTTATAAAGGGTGATAACATGAAAATTGCGATAATACCAAACTATTATAAAGATGAAATAGTAGAAGCTAGCAAGCACACCGCTAGAGTGCTTGAAAAGGCAGGACATAAGGTTTATTTTCACAAAGACTTACAAGGAAAAACCCATAAGTGTTTTGGCGGTCATTTTGATATGGAAAAAGAATGTGAAGTCTTTATTGCAATTGGCGGAGACGGCACAATTATTCACACAGCCAAACACGCAAACGGTAGACCTGTAATAGGAATAAATATGGGTAGAATTGGCTATTTAGCAGGGCTTGAGTTCTCTGAAATTGACAGTATCTGCGACATGATTAACGGAAAATGTCATTATGAAGAACGTATGTTAATCGACATTAAAAGCTCTGGCAGATTAATTGGAACGGCTGTAAATGAGGGAGTTATTTCTGGCGAGTTCTCGAAGCTTTTAGATTTTAACGTGAAAATCAACAAAGAGGAGTTTCATTTTAGGGCAGATGGAATAATTGTTTCAACTCCGACAGGCTCTACAGCTTACTCGCTTTCAGCAGGAGGCCCAGTTGTTGACCCTAACACAGAATGTATGATTTTTACACCAATTTGTCCGCATACTTTATTCAATAGAAGCCTTGTGTTCTCTGACAACACAGAGGTAGAAATAAATGCTCACTTTAAGTACGACGAAAAAGTTATACTTACAATAGACGGAGCTAAGCAGTATGTAATGGAAAAAGGCGAAGAAGTTAGCTTTTGTAAATCGGCTCAAAAACTAAGGTTGATGACAAAACATAAAAGAAATTTTTTTGATGTAGTAAATAAAAAAATAATGATTTCAGAAAAAAGGTAGGATTAAGCAGTGAAAAAACGTAGACATGAGGCGATTAAAGACTTGATATCAAAGGAAGATGTCGAGACTCAAGAGGATTTGCTAAACTCTTTGAAAGAGTCAGGCTTTGATGTAACACAGGCGACAATTTCAAGAGACATAAAAGAATTAAGGCTTGTAAAAACTCTTTCATCTAGTGGAAAGTATAGATATTCAACAGGGCAAGAAAATATAAGAGACATTTCAACAAGATTTTATTCCCTGTTTTCAGATGCTGTATTCTCTGTTGAGACAGCGCAAAATATGATAGTCATAAAAACTGTGAATGGAATGGCGCAGGCGGTTTGTGCTGCAATGGATTCACAACAAATTCAAGGGTTCATAGGAACTTTAGCCGGTGAAGACACAATATTTGTTGTGTGTAAAACTTCAGACTTAGCCTTTGAAAAGGCAGAAAAATTAAGAAAATTAATAATCGGGTGAGAACATGCTATCAAGTTTGTATATTAATAATATAGCGGTAATTAAGGAAATTTCTATAGATTTTACAGCTGGTCTTACAGTTTTAACAGGTGAGACCGGCGCCGGTAAATCTATAATTATAGATGCAATAAATATGATACTGGGGGCTAGAGTCTCGAAAGATCTAATTAGGACAGGCGAGAGTTCTGCTACAGTCGTAGCAATTTTTACAGACTTAGAAAATTCAGTAAAAGAAAGGTTGTTAGAACTCGACATTAAATTAGAGTCGGATGAGCTTAGAATTTACAGACAACTAAAGTCAAACGGAAAATCAGTATGCAAAGTAGGGCAAATGCCTGTAACTGCTACTATGCTTAAAGAAATAGGGGTAAACTTGATTTCGGTTCAGGGGCAACACGACAGCCATGAACTGCTAAACCCAGAATTGCACGGCAAATATATAGACAACTATGCAAGGCTTGATGACTTAATTCTATTATATAGAGAAAAGTTTGCAAGCCTTAAACAGATTAAATTAGAAATTGATAAACTTAATATAGATGAAACCCAAAAAGAGAGAAGAATTGATTTTCTTAAGTTCCAAATAGAAGAGATAGAAGAAGCGGGCGTGACACTTGGCGAAAGAGAAGCGTTGACTAATCGCAAAAAGATTATAAAGGAAAGCGAGAATATAGCAAGAGCTATTTCTGCTGCAAAAAATGCTATCGACGGTGAAGACGAGTTCGAGGGAATATTAAGCCTAGTAGGAAACTCGGCTCAAAGCCTTGAACAAGTAGAAGAAATCTCGAAAAAATTTCAGGAATTAGCAAGCAGACTAAGAGACATAGAGTATGATTTAGGCGATATATCGGGCGAACTTAGAATACTAGAAAAAGATAACGAGTTTGACGCTGGTGAGCTAGAAGAAATAGAGGAAAGACTAGCGCTATTATATAAACTAAGCTTAAAATATGGCGACAGCGAAGAAGACATGCTTCAAACACTCGAAAATTCACAAGTAGAACTAGAGGGAATCGAGTTATCTCAAGAAAGACTAATTGTTCTTTCAGAAGAATTTGAAAAAATAAAACTTGAAGCCATTGACCTAGCAAAACAGATATCACAAAAAAGAAAGGAAGCGAGTACACAGTTTTCACAAAGAGTTAAAGAAGAACTTAAATTCTTAAATATGCCTAAAGTAGAATTTGGGGTGCAACTCGAAAGGGTTCCTCTAAATAGTTTAGGTTGCGACAAAATATCGTTCATGGTGTCTGCAAACATAGGCGAGGAATTAAAGCCAATGTCTAAAATAGCCTCAGGCGGCGAATTATCAAGAATAATGCTAGCGATTAAGACGGTTTTATCAAAAGGCGACAGCATAGGAACTATGATATTTGACGAGATAGATGCTGGAATAAGTGGTGAGGCAGGGAATAAGGTAGGTTTAAAACTTAAAGAAGCCAGCAGAGACAGACAAATTCTATGTATTACACATCTAGCGCAAATTGCGGCTATGGGTGATGGACATTTGTTTATAGAGAAGAAGAGCGATGAAAAAGAGACTCAAACTAAAGTAACGCCTCTAAAAGGTGAAAAGAGAGTATACGAAATAGCCAGAATTATTAGCGGAGACGCAGTAACAGACTTAAAACTACAGATGGCGAAGGAACTCCTTAATTTCAAAATATAAAATTTGCTAATGCACAGTGGTAAAAAACTGTGCATTTTTATTATTTAAAATTCAATAATTCAAGATTGAATGCTTTTCTAATTGTGAGATGTGTGCATAGATTGTGCATATATTTGTATAATATAAACATATAAAATGGGTAAAATATAATATGACGCCATTAACCTGATAATGTCACTAATAACTAATGCCAAACTTAAAAATGTTTTAGTTGAATTTACAGATAAATTATATTATAATATAGACAAGGAAGAAAACAACAAATCAAAATATACATTAAATAAAGGAGACCTAAGTTATGTTTTTTAAAAAGAAGATAGAAGCCGAGAAAAAGGAATTACTACAAAAGTGCAACATAAAGCTTAATTGTAGTGAGACTGACAAAGAAACAGTTATTAAAACTGTAGGCGGTATGCTTGTTGAAAGTGGTTATGTTAACGAAGCATATATTGACGGAATGCTAAAAAGAGAAGAGAGCTTTTCAACATTCATGGGTGCAGGTCTTGCTATTCCACATGGTGTAGAACAGGCTAAAAAAGAAGTAGTAACTTCTGGAATAGCTGTTATGATCTTTCCTGACGGAATATTATGGGGCGATGAAAAAGCTCATGTAGTTGTAGGTATCGCAAGTGCAGGAGATGAACATCTTGAAATTTTAGGCGCTTTGTCTGAGATTATTATGGATGAAGACTTATACAAACAATTAATGACAGGAGATGTAGACACAGTCTACAACATTCTTACAAATAAGGTATAGGAGATATTTAACTTATGATTATTACAGTTACTATGAATCCTGCTATCGATAAGACAATTGAGATTGAGAATTTTGAAATAGGCACTTTAAACAGAATAAACAAGTCTATTTACGATGCCGGCGGAAAAGGAATTAATGTCTCTAAGACTATTAATGCAATCGGCGGTGAAACTGTAGCAATTGGTTTTGTAGGTGGCAATGCAGGAAATATAATTGTAAACACTTTAAACTCTTTGAACATTAAAAATGATTTTGTGTATTTAGAAGAGGAAACAAGGACAAATACAAAAGTGTTTGCGAACAATGCTCCTGTTACTGAATTAAACGAACAAGGTGCACAAGTTAGCGATGAAAAGCTAAATGAACTTATAGACAAAATTAAATCTTATGCCACTGCTGACACAATTTTTGTACTAGCAGGAAGTATTCCTAAAGGAGTGCCAAAAGATATTTACAATACAATTACTAAAATTGTAAAAGAAAAAGGCAGCAAAGTTTTACTTGATGCCGACGGCGAACTTTTTAGAAGCTCACTTTCAGCTATACCAACTCTAATTAAACCTAATAGAGAAGAGTTAAGCGAATACGCAAACATTAAGGGTGAAGCAACAAGAGAGCAATTAATTGAGGTAGCTCAAGAATTTTTAAACGATGGAATAGAGACAGTGGTAATCTCTATGGGTAAATATGGATCAATGTTTTTAGTTGATGGAAAGAAATACTTCTGTGATCCAGTGGATGTAAAGGTTCACTCAACAGTAGGAGCAGGCGATGCAATGGTAGCAGGTCTTGCGTACTCACTAGAGCAAAAACTTAGCACTGAAGATACTTTAAGGTTAAGTGTTGCAACTTCTGCCGGAGCGGTTACTACTATAGGAACTAAACCGCCTAGCAAAGAATTAGTAGACCAATTAGTAAAACAAGTAGAAATTCATAACATATAACGAAAGGACAAGAATAATATGAAAACTAAAGCAGTTAGAATGTATGGAGCAAAAGATTTAAGACTAGAGGAATTTGAACTTCCACAAATTAAGGATGATGAAATTCTTGTAAAAGTAATAAGTGACAGCATTTGTATGTCTACTTATAAGTTGGCAGAACAAGGAGCAAACCACAAAAGAGCTCCTAAAAATATTGCTACTAACCCAATTATAGTAGGACATGAGTTCTCTGGTATAATTGTTGAGGTTGGTGAAAAGTGGCAAAGTCAGTTTAAGGCTGGACAAAAGTTTACTCAACAACCAGCTCTAAACTATAAGGGTAGCCTGGCGTCTCCTGGTTATTCATATGAATTTTTTGGCGGAGCTTGCACATACTGCATTATTCCTCAAGAAGTTATGGAATTAGGTTGCTTGATGGTTTATGAAGGTGAAAGCTTTTTCGAGGCTTCATTAGGAGAGCCAATGAGCTGTATTATTGGTGGATATCATGGAAACTACCACACTAACAAACGTAACCACGACCTTAAAACAGGTACTAAAGAGGGTGGAGACATCATTATTTTAGGTGGATGTGGACCTATGGGTCTTGGCGCTGTAAGTTATGGTATTCAACTTGAAAACAAACCAAAAAGAATAGTAGTTACAGATATCGACGATGCAAAAATTGCAAGAGCAAGAGAAGTTATATCTGAGGAAAAGGCAAAAGAGAATGGCGTAGAGCTTATCTATGTAAATACTGCAAAACTTAATGACGAGGTTGAAGACTTAAAGGCACTGACAGGCGGAAAGGGCTATGATGATGTATTTGTTTATATCCCTAACAGAAGAGTGGCAGAGCTAGGCGACAAAATATTAGGCTTTGATGGTTGTCTAAACTTCTTTGCAGGACCATCAGACAGCAACTTTATGGCAGAGCTTAACCTTTATAACGTTCACTACACAAGTTCACATATATTAGGAACAACAGGTGGAAACAACGATGACTTAATAGAGGCTAATGAACTAGCAGCGGCTGGTAAAATAGAGCCAGCAGTTATGGTTACTCATATTGGTGGAATAGACAGCATTGCACAAGCTACTCTTGATCTACCGAATATCCCAGGCGGTAAGAAGCTTACCTATACTCAATTTGATATGCCTTTAACAGCTATTGAAGATTTTGAAGAGTTAGGAAAAGATAATGAACTATATGCAACACTAGACAAAATATGCAAAGCTAACAGAGGTTTATGGAGTGCAGAAGCAGAAAAAGTCTTGTTTGAGCATTTTGGTGTTTAAAATTTGAAAGGTGGTAAACAAACATGGTATCAAAAAAAATATTAATAAGAAATGAATCAGGACTTCATGCAAGACCTGCAAGCGTATTAGCAAAAGAGGCATCAAAGTGTACTTGTGATGTTAGAATAGACACAGGTACAAAAGTAATAGTAGCCAAAAGCATACTTAACATTATGTCAGCGGTTATTAAAAAAGGAACAGAGATTGAACTAATTTGTGATGGCGAAGATGAAGTAGAGAGTTTACAAAAATTATCTGATTTAATTGAAGGTGGTTTTGGAGAACTTTAAACCCATATTCAATAACCGTGTCACGAAAGGCAAATCGTGACACGGTTTTATTTATTACCTAATATATTAAAAATACTTAATTAATATAAAGCAATATTATTATATAACATGGTAATGTCGCTAATTATTGGTGACAAATTTGAGGTTCTTTTAATTGAAATTGCTAAGAGTTTAATGTATAATATAAGTAAAGTAAATGTTAAATCTAAATTAAATTTAAGGGAGTGAACCAGATGAAGAAAATATCGGTAGAAAAGACAGCCTCTCGTGGAGTTGTAATTGCTTCGGCTTTTAAGTATGTACAACCTGATTTAAGTCCTGACACTACTGCAATCTTAGAGAATGAGATTAATAATCAAGTGCAGTTGTTTGAAATGGTAAACGAAAAGGTTGTGAATGAGCTTGAGGTTTTAGCAGAGGGTAACGCTGTATTCTTTGCTCATGCAGAAATTGCAAGCGATTATACTTTAATCGAAGGTATTATTTCAAAAATCAAGTCACAACAAAAAAATGCACAAGTAGCAGTTCATGAGACTATTGAAGAAATAGCAACAATGTTCTCAATGGTAGATGATCCATACATGAAAGAACGTAGCGCAGACGTTAAAGATGTGGGCAAACGTTACATGAGCTATTTAAAAGGCGTAGCTATGCCTGACCTTGGCGGTTTAAAAGAAGAGGTTGTAGTAATAGCTAAAGATCTTTTCCCGTCAGACACAGTAAAAATTGACCCGAATTTTGTAAAAGGTATTATTACAGAAGAAGGCGGAGTTACAAGTCATGTGTTTATTATGGCAAAAAGTATGGATATTCCTATACTTGTGGGTGTACATGAAATCTTAGATTCTTGTGAAAACAAAGATGTAATTTGTATGGATGCCAAAACAGGTGAAATTGTAATTAATCCTGATAGTGAAGAGGAAAATAAATTTTCGCTTAGAAGAAAAGAATTTTACGATACTAAGGCAAAACTAGAAGCCTTAAGAAACAAAAAAGTCTACACTAAAGACGGTAAGCATATTTCATTATGTGCAAATGTTGGGGGCATTGCTGACATAAAGAATGCTTTAAAGTATAGCGTAGATGGTGTAGGTCTTTTCAGAAGTGAGTTTTTATACATGGAGAATATCAGATTCCCAAGTGAAGAAATGCAATATAACACCTATAAAGAAGCAGTCGAGCTTTGCCCTAGCGAACTAACAATTAGAACGCTTGACATAGGTGGAGATAAAGAGCTTTCTTATTTTGAATTTGACAAAGAAGAAAATCCTTTCTTAGGTTACAGGGCAATTAGAATTTGTCTTGAACTAAAAGACATGTTTAAAGAGCAACTAAGGGCAATATTAAGGGCTAGTGCATTCGGTAATGTTAGAATTATGATTCCTATGATAATATCATTAGAAGAAATAATTAAGGCTAAAGAAATAATTGAAGAATGTAAATTAGAACTCAAAGAAAAAGGCATTGCTTTTAATGAAAAAGTAGAAGTAGGAATGATGGTAGAGACACCTGCTAGTGTTCTTCTTGCAAGAGAATTTGCAAAAGAAGTAGACTTCTTCAGTATAGGCACAAATGACTTAACTCAATATCTTTTAGCGGTAGACAGAGGAAATAAAAAAGTAGCCGACAGATATGACTATTTCCATCCGGCTGTAGTTCTAGCAATTAAAAATGTTATTGCTGCTGGACACGAGGCTGGAATAAAAGTTGGAATGTGTGGCGAAATGGCTGGAGATATAAAAGCATCTGAAATGCTTTTAGAAATGGGACTTGACGAGTTTAGCATGTCAGCTTCAAGTGTAGATTATGTAAGAGAAATACTTATAAGTAAAACTGAAATAAGAGAGGATTGAAGAAAATGAAACAAAAAGTACAAGTTTTTGGTAGATTTTTAAGTGCCATGGTTATGCCAAACATAGGCGCATTTATAGCATGGGGATTAATTACAGCGTTGTTTATCCCTACAGGTTGGCTTCCTAACGAAGGATTCGCAGCATTGGTAGATCCAATGGCTAAATTACTGTTACCGTTGCTTATTGCTTATACTGGTGGTACTAAGGTTCATGATCAACGAGGCGGTGTAATTGGTGCGGTAGCAACAATGGGTGTTATAATTGGTGCTCCTGACACAGCTATGTTTATAGGTGCTATGATAGTAGGACCAGCAGCGGCTTTCATATTGAAACAATTTGATAAAGCAGTAAACAACAAAATTAAAGCAGGCTTTGAAATGCTTGTAAACAATTTCTCACTTGGTATTATAGGCTTTGGTCTTGCATTACTAGCTATGATAGGAATTACTCCTGTAGTTCTTAGCATTACATATGTATTAGAGTCAGGCGTAGCATTCTTTGTAGAACATGGCTTATTACCTTTGGTTAGCATATTCATAGAGCCAGCTAAAATCTTATTCTTAAACAATGCAATCAATCATGGTGTATTGTCTCCTATTGGAATGAAAGAAGTTGAAGAGTTCGGTAAATCTATATTCTTCTTGCTAGAGTCAAACCCAGGCCCTGGTCTTGGTATCTTGTTAGCATATTGCATCGCTGGTAAAGGTAGCTCAAAAAGCACAGCTCCAGGTGCAGCTATAATTCATTTCTTTGGCGGTATTCACGAAATCTACTTCCCATATGTACTTATGAACCCACTACTATTACTATCAGGTATAGCAGGCGGTATCAGCGGAATCTTTGTATTCACATTATTTGATGTTGGTCTAACTTCTGCGGCTTCACCAGGAAGTATTATTGCAATCCTACTTATGGCAGAGAGAAGCTCTTATCTAGGAATTATTCTAGGTGTTCTTGTTTCAACAGCGGTTTCATTATTAATTGCTATGCCACTACTTAAATTTATGGATAAAGGCATAAGTCTTGAAGAAGCTCAAGCTAAAAAAGATGCAGAAAAAAATAAATCAAAAGGTCTTCCTACCGAACAAGCTCCAATTTCTTTAGACTCTACTAAAATCACAAAAATAGCATTTGCATGCGACGCAGGAATGGGTTCTAGTGCAATGGGTGCTACAGTGCTTAGAAAGAAATTAGCACAAGCAGGTAGAGGCGATATCAGTGTTATACATACATCAGTATCATCTATTCCAAGTGATATTCAAATAGTTGTAACACACGAGAGTTTAAAAGAGAGAGCAGCCAACAGTAACCCTAATGCGAAACTAGTACTAATTACTAACTTCATGGCAGCCCCTCAATACGATGAACTAGTAAAACAATTAAAAGATAACTAAAATTTAATTAATAGAAAATGGTATAATACAAGTTGTAATCACAGCTTGTATTATACTTGCATATTTAGATAATAAGAGTTTGGAGGAGTAATTAATGGATTTAAGTCCACGTGCTAAAAAAATACTTGGAATAATGCTTGAGAAGAATGATGCAATTTCTGCTACATTTTTAGCTAAAGAACTTGGCATAAGTAAACGTACAATACAAAGAGAGATAGAGTGTTTTCCTAAATATTTACGCAAACATAACTTAGAATTTGCCTCTAAAACTGGAGTGGGAATTTGGATAATTGGAGATGAAAAACAAAAGCGTAAATTGGTCGAAGCAATAAAAAGCGACAGTGCTTTTGACGACACAGACAAAGAGTACAGAAGAAAAAGGATAGTTTACGAGGTATTAAAAGATAAATGTGTAAAAAAGCTGTTTTGGTATAGCACAAAGTTTAAAGTAAGTGAGACTACTATCAGTGCAGACATCGAATCTTTAGAGCCGTGGTTTAAGACTCATGATTTAAAGATAGTTAAAAAGCCTGGCAGTGGTATTTCTGTTATAGGCTCAGAGGCGAATTATAGAAAGGCGATTAAAGCCTTTATTAGCGAGAATATTGACACCAACTTTATTGTAGGTTTGTATGAGACAAACTCTGAGAATAGTGATGTTATAGAAAACTTTCAAAAATCTGGATTTATGGATATCTTAGGCGAGGACACAGTACGCAGAGTGAACAACTGCATAAATATGATAGATAGTACTTATATTAAAAGTTTGACAGACAATTCTTATATAGCTTTAATAATGCACATAAGCATTGCAGTTAAAAGAATTCTAGACAAAGAGATCATTGAAGATAAATTAAGTGTAATTGTACCTAATGTAGAAGACGATGAATATGAAATAGCTAATAAAATTGCAGATGAATTATGTGAAGAATTTGAAATTGAAATACCTAAACTAGAGCTTTCGTATATTTATCTTCATATGAAAGCCGCAAAACTTGAAAAGGTCAGCATTAAGGCAGACAGTGGCGAGGTAAACATTATTGCAGATAAAATGATATACGCATTCGATGAAAAAATGGCTTATCGATTAAAACAAGACGAAGATTTTCTATTTAGTCTGTTAGCTCATTTATCGCCTACCATAATTAGACTTATGAATGGTATGAACATTCATAATCCTATGCTTAAAGAGGTTAAAAGTCAATATAGAGACGTATATAATAAGTGCAAGAATTCGGCGAAAGTTCTCGAAGAATATTTAGGCAAGAGTGTACCAGAAGCAGAGATCGGTTTTTTAGCTGTGCATTTTGCAGCCGCTCTTGTAAGGATAGAGTCAAGCAAACAAAAATACAAGGTGGTTAGCATAGGCATAGTGTGTTCGAGCGGTATAGGCGTGTCTAGGCTTATGCTATCAAAGCTTAGGAAAACATTCAAAAATAGAGTAAATCTCACAGCTTACGGCAAAAACGAGATAGATAGTGAAGTAATTGAAAAAGAAGACTTTCTCATATCAAGCGTTCAAATGAATTCAACAGAAATTCAAGTAATACAAGTGCATCCTCTTTTAAATGAAAAGGATATGGAACGAATAAGGCAAACTATCGTTGAATACGAGATATATACAGAAGAAATTCTGCAAAAGAAACCGTTAGTCGAGTTTGAGGACATCTCGACTATAGCTAAACTAATCAGTATTGTAGAAAAGAGTGTAGGAATTCATAAGATAGATGAGAATTTAAGTTTTCTTGAAGCGTTAAGTGTAATAACAAGAAGTGTGTGTAAACCATATGAAAATCAAGAGAAAGTTGAGAAGGATATTCTAGAAAGAGAAAAGATATCTAGTCAGATTTTCCCAGAAATGAAATTTGCACTCCTACATGCAAAAACAAAAGGCATCTACACGCCATCTTTTACTATATTCACGACAAATGACATGTCAGATTTCAAGTCAGATGACTTCAAAGGAATAAACGTTATATTTACTATGCTGATACCTCTGGATGAAAATGAAAAGGTTTATAGCGATATCATGGGTAGTATTAGTTCCAGCTTGATTGAAGACACCGAACTAATAGACAATGTACTAGCAGACAATGAGGTTATGGTTCGGAAAAAAATAGCTTCAGTCCTTAAAGTGTATTTCAAAAAGAAAGTCATGTAACTTACTAGTAAAGATATAATGAAGATAATAAGCGTAAGGGTTGCAATAGCACATCAATAACTAATGCTGGGGTGGGTTTCAGTGCATAGATGCTGAATAGAAACAAACTAATGTAGGGAACGGTCTTGACCGTTCCCTACATCAGCACTACTAAGAGGCACGTCTGGTCTGAAGCCCCTCCCGTAAAGTGGTGATATAAAAAAGAATGGGAAAAATGAAAAAAGGTATTGACAAAAGGGGTGAGGTGTGGTATTATAGATAAGCTGTCTCGAACGGGGC
>CAYJER010000007.1:0-82550 GCA_964369225.1 uncultured Eubacteriales bacterium | reverse complement strand
AAACATTTTATTTTTTGGAGCTTAAGTGTCACCTATCATTGACACTTCTACAAAACTACAGCCTAGAAATTAAATAAGGTATTGCAAAAACTTTTAAAATATTATATAATAAACTTTGTATTTAATTATATGTAGGGGCGACCCTCAAACCTTAGAACTTAGTGAAGGGTGAAAAATGAATAGTGAAAAGTTTATGCGAAAATCCTTACGGATTTTTTGATTAAAGGCTTTTAAATCAAAATATTGTTTCAATAAAAATAAATTTGTTAAACTATTGTAGGGTACGGGTTTTCCGTCCCCTACATGGTAAAATGTAAAATTTTAATTGACACAAGGTACTACAACACTATTCATAATCAACATAAAATTTATTTATTTCACATATGCGAAAGGAAACGAAAAATGGCTAAACAAAAAAAGATGGTTGAAGACATCACTTCAATGGAGGAAGATTTTTCACAATGGTATACCGATATAGTCAAAAAGGCTCAGCTTATGGACTATTCAAGCATAAAGGGATGTATGGTTATTCAACCCTACGGTTATGCCATTTGGGAGAACATCCAAAAAGACCTAGACAACAGATTTAAGAAGACAGGACATGAAAACGTTTACATGCCTATGTTTATCCCTGAAAGTCTTTTACAAAAAGAAAAAGATCATGTAGAGGGTTTTGCCCCTGAAGTTGCTTGGGTTACTCATGGCGGTCAAGAACAATTGGCTGAAAGACTTTGTGTAAGACCTACTAGTGAGGTTCTTTTCTGTGAACATTACCAAAAAATAATTCAATCATACAGAGACCTACCAAAACTTTATAACCAATGGTGTTCTGTTGTACGTTGGGAGAAAACTACTAGACCTTTCTTGCGTTCTTCTGAATTTTTATGGCAAGAAGGCCACACAATGCACGAAACAGAGCAAGAAGCAATGGACGAAACTTTAAGAATGTTAGACGTTTACAAAGATTTCTACGCTAATTCGCTTGCTATTCCTGCTGTTGTCGGCAAAAAAACAGAAAAAGAGAAGTTCGCTGGTGCAGTTGCAACATACACAATTGAACCTATGATGCACAACGGTGTTGCTCTTCAAGGTGGAACAAGCCACTATTTTGGAGACGGTTTCTCAAAAAGTTTTGACATCACTTTTACAGGTAGAGATAACTCAAGACAATATCCACACCAAACTTCTTGGGGTGTTTCAACAAGAATGATAGGCGCTATAATCATGGTTCACGGCGATAACAACGGTTTAGTAATGCCTCCACGTGTAGCACCAATTCAAGTTGCAATGTTACCAATAGCAATGCACAAAGAGGGTGTTATCGAGGCTATAACTGCTCTTAAGGAACGTCTTGAAGATAAGTTCCGTGTAAAATTAGACACAACAGATAACTCACCAGGTTGGAAGTTCAGCCAATATGAGATGTTAGGTGTTCCACTAAGACTAGAAATGGGTCCAAAAGACATTGAAAATGGACAATGCGTTCTAGTTAGACGTGACACAAGAGAAAAATATTTTGTTAAACTAGAAGACCTAGAGACAGAAATTCAAAAACTCCTTGACACAGTGCATGATGCAATGTACCAAAGAGCCTTAGATAACCTAAAAGAGAAAACATTTGTTGCGAAAAATTACGACGAATTCCTAGACATAGCAGAGAATAAACCTGGTTTTATCAAGGCTATGTGGTGTGGCGAGACAGCTTGTGAAGAAAAATTAAAAGACATTACAGGCGGTGTTAAGTCTCGTTGTATTCCTTTTGAAGAAGAACAATTAACAGACACCTGTGTATGTTGTGGAAAACCTTCTAAACACATGGTCTACTTCGGTCGCCAATACTAACCGAGAAGCCCCGGTGGGCAGTCGAGATGGCTCGACACCCATGTCTCACACATAATAAGTGCTAATATATGGATTTATCGCCTGCGTCCTACATTAATTTGTGACCTGAGACTACTCAGGTCGAGATGGCTCGACACCCATGTCGCACACATAATAAGTGCTAATATATGGATTTATCGCCTGCGTCCTACATTAATTTGTAGGACGCTTTTTATATTAATTCGTTAAATATGACAAATTAATATTCAGCCCTACAGGGGTTAAAAGTTTACATAAAAAATTTCAACTAAATTACTTGACTTTTTAAATCAATTCGGTTATAATTTAGATATGCTAAGGCATACTAATTAGTGATCATACTCCGGTGTCCTACGGGCCCGGGGTTTTTTTTATTGCAATTTTATGAAAAGAAAGGCGATATAACAAGGTTAATTTTATGGATAAAATATTTTCTACAATTGATAGTCAAATTAAAAAATTGTGTTCTCGAGGTATGGTTATTACAGACAATAGTGAAGCTAAGAGAATACTTGAATTGGAAAATTATTATAACCTTATCAATTGATACAAAGAAATATTTATCGATAAGACTTATAAAGGTGACGATGAAAAATATAAAACAGGAACTAATTTTAATGAAATATACTCATTATATTTGTTTGACAGAGAACTTAGATCACTTTTTTTAAGATATATACTTGAAGTTGAAAATAACTTGAAAAGTGTTATTTCACATGAATTTTCAAAAAAATATGGTCATGATAATTATTTGATAGTTTCAAATTTTTCAATAAATATCAATTCTCCGCCAAACTATTGTTCTTTCTATATGCTGTTGGTGAAATTCCATTTCTATTCTTAAAACATTTGCTAAAATGAAAACCGCTAGAAAAACCTAAACTCATGGCGATATCATCTATGTTTTTATTTGTAGAACGTAAATAATATTCACCTTTTTCAATTTTCTGATTTAAAATATACTGCTTTGGTGACATTCCAAGGTGCTTGTTGTAAAGGTTATTAAGGCTTCTAGTCGAAATAAAAAATTTATCCGCAGTCTTCTGAACCGTTACATCAAGTAAATTTTTGCGTATAAAACTTTGTGAACTAAACAACAAAGCCTGACTGCTGTTAATGTCGTCGCTAAGTTTAAAAATGCTACTTGCATATGCCAAAAACGAGCTTAAAAGTGCAGAAGCTGTGTTATATTCTAATTGCAGATGTAATGACAGTATTTTATCACACAGCATATTTAAAAAAATATCGCCTTGTATGTTTATGTTTTGATTTATTGGCAGTGGCACAATATCGGCACTAAATTCAAACCACCAAAAATCCCATGAATTTTCAGCCGTGTAGTAAGAAAAATCTGTGTTTCCGTCAAAAAGATAGATATTCCCTTTTTCAAGAAGTATTTCTTCTGTTAGTTTAAGAACTCCACTTCCACCAGTAACATAGATTAAAACATACTCGCCTGTTGGCAGTGCCTGATGTGTAACTTGGTAGCTAGAGTCTGCATTTATTTTGTATACAGCCGATATTGATGTAGTGTAATTACGCTCTGAATATGTGCCTATACTAAATTCACTTTTCACGTATTTTAACTCCTTTTCCGAAAAGTATATTAAACTAGCGGTTTTTTCCATGGAAAAAAGGCTATTTATGTATTATTATATATGTAATGATTAATTTATAAAGGTAGGGATTTTAAATGTCACAAATGACACATAAAGAAAGAATTATAGCTTCTTTAGACCACAAGCCTGTTGACCGTATAGCTACTGACTATTGGGGTGTAGACGAGGTTACAGCAAAATTAATGAGCCACTTCTCAGTAAACAACATGATGGACCTAGCAGACGCTATGGATATCGATAAAATTATTGAAGTTAGACCACAAATCATCGTTGACAGACCAAACATGTTAGGTCTTGAGATGAAAATGATTCCACTTCCAGATGGAAACGGATTTTATGAAGAGCCTGTTTCTCACCCACTAGAAGATTGCGAAGATATTGACGATGTTCTTCAAAGCGGATATGTATTCCCAAGCGTTGACATGTTTGATTATTCTGTTGTGGCAGAGCAATGTAAAAAAGCTGCCGACAGAGGTTTTGCAGTTGACGGCGGTTATATCTCTTTAACTTATTTCTATGAGCTAATAAGAGGTACAGAGAACATGCTAGTAGACTTCATTGCAAACCCAGAGCTTGCAAGATATATATTAGACAGACTTCAAGAGTTCGCACACGAGAACACAAAGAAAATTCTTGAGGCTGGTAATGGTTTAGTTACAGTATCACAAGTTACTGACGACCTAGGTTCACAAGACAGCCTATTAATGAGTCCTACAATGATAGACGAGTACCTAGCAAGATACTACGAGGCAAACATTGCACTTGTTAAGTCATTTGATGCTAGAGTATTCCACCATGACGACGGCGCTATGTGCGAGATGCTTCCATGGTTAGTTGACAAGGGTATCGAGGTTCTTAATCCGCTTCAATGGCATTTACCAGGTTGGGATTTACCAGCAATTAAGAAACAATACGGCGACAAACTTTGCTTCCACGGCGGTGTTGATAACCAATATGTTCTACCAAGAGGAACAATGGAAGAATTACACCAAGAAGTTAATGACTGTATGGATGCACTGTTCACAGATGGAACAGGTTATATCTTAGGACCTTGCCATAATGTTCAAGCTAATACTTCAATTGAGAAAGTATTAAATATGTACAAATTTGCAAGAGAGTATAAAAGATAATTCAGTTTAACATATTAAATCAAAAAAATCAAGCCTTAATCGGCTTGATTTTTTGTTTTACGATTGTAGGGGCGGTTCTGTTTGACCGCCCGAAACCTATAATTTATTGCTAAACTTTCGGACGACCACAAGTCGCCCCTACAAATTTGTGATATTAATAAATTTACTCTATAATTTTGTTAAAAACTTCTTGTGCGTAAATCATTTCGGCTTCCTTTTCTTCTGAAACGTCATAGTCTGCCAAATCAAGCACAGAAATGCTAAGTTCTTCGATTATAGCCTTTGTGTACTCTTCATCGTCCCAACCCTCGTATCCAGCGCTAAGAATAATGTTATCAAATACACTAACCTCTGTCAGTGGAATTTTATTTGCATCGCCGATATCTTTAAACATTGCATCAATTTCATTTCCTGAACCAAAGGAGGCAAACCCTGTTTCATCTGTTATCCAAATTGTGCTAGTTACTGCATTTAGATCTGAATAAAATTGAGCCTGTACAATTTCTGACATATCAGCTGTTTCACTTGAATCAATTCCTGGGAAATAGTAATTATTGAGTCTAACTACTACTTGGCCATCTCCGTTTACGTCTTCTACATATTTAGCCAATTCGTCTGTAAGTGCTTCGCTTGCTTCTTCGCTTATGTTAAGTGTTCCAACATAGCCTATGTTTAGATCAGGATGAACCTGTGTGACTAAACCATGCACATATACCACTGCTACAGCTATAATAACCAGAATAACTATAACTAATTTATAATGATAATACCACCAGTTATTCCATTTACTTTTTTTTGATTGCTCTGTCACCTTTACTTCTTCTACTTCTTGATTTAACAAATATCTCTCTCTAGCCATTTCAATAAACCTCTCTTTCTATACTTACTGATTTTATCATTTATTTTTTTTAAAAGTCTGAACAAAAGGTAAACAATCAATTAAGGTTTATTTCAAAAATTAACATTTTTCGCCTTGACACTAGCTTTAAAAATCTATATAATAGAAACATTATAGAACTATAGATAAGGCGGGTAACGAAAAATGGCTGAAAAGCAAATATTTTTAACAAAAGACGGTAAAGAAGCTTTAGAAAAAGAATACCAACAATTAGTAAGTGTAGGAAGAAAAGATGCAGCCGAAAAACTAAAAGTGGCTAGATCATTCGGAGACCTTTCAGAAAACAGTGAATACGACGAGGCTAAAAACGATCAAGCTATGCTTGAGGCAAGAATTGCAGATCTTGAGGTAATGTTAAAATTTGCAGTTGTTGTAAATGAAGATGCTTTAAACCAAGGAACTGTAAATGTAGGATCTACAATTGTAGTTTCAACTACAGACAGAAACGGAAACGAAATAGAGAAAACTTTTAAAATGGTTGGCTCTAACGAGGCAGACCCTATGAACAACAAAATCTCTGATGAATCGGCAGTTGGCAAGGCTCTTTTTGGCAAAAAAGAGGGCGAAATTGCAGAGGTTGAAACACCAATAGGAATAATGAAATATACAATTAAGTCCATTTCAAAATAAGAGAGGAAATATAAAATGTCAGAACAACTAAACGAACAATTGGAGCTTTCCGAGCTATTACAAATTAGAAGAGAGAAATTGAGCGGATTAATAGAAAACGGAAAAGATCCATATAAGGTAAGCTCATATAACGTTACACATTATACTTCTGAAATCACAGAGAATTTCAGCGATGATAAAGAGCCAGAAATGGTCTCTGTAGCAGGTAGAATTATGAGCCGTAGAGGAATGGGTAAAGTAGCATTCATGGATTTACGTGACAGTAAGTCAAGAATTCAACTTTATGTTAAAATAGATGTTCTGGGCGAGGAGAAATTCAACGAATTCTTTAAGTATATGGATATCGGCGATATTGTAGGCGCTAAGGGTGAAGTATTTAGAACTAAGAGAGGCGAAATTTCTATTAATGTAACCGATATAGAAATTCTTTCAAAGGCTTTACTTCCATTGCCTGAAAAATATCACGGCTTAAAGGATGTTGACTCAAGATACAGACAAAGATATCTTGATTTAATAATGAATCCTGAGGTTAAGGATACATTTAAGAAGCGTTCACAAATTATAAGCGAGATTAGAAGATATTTAGACGAGCAAACATTTATGGAGGTTGAAACTCCTGTACTTCACTCACAAGCAGGTGGTGCAAGTGCAAGACCATTTATAACACACCATAACTCGCTAAACATTGATCTTTACATGAGAATAGCCCTAGAGCTTCACTTAAAGAGACTTATAGTTGGAGGCTTTGACAGAGTATATGAGATAGGCAGAGTTTTTAGAAACGAAGGAATGGACACAAGCCATAACCCAGAGTTCACACTTTTAGAGCTTTATCAAGCATATACAGACTGTGAAGGCATGATGAACCTTACAGAAAACCTAATTAAGACAGTTACTCAAAAGGTAATTGGCGATACAAATATAGTATATAACGATGTAGAGCTAGACATGGGCAAGCCTTTTGCGAGAATTTCAATGGTAGATGCTATTAAAGAATACGGCGGTGTAGACTTTAACACAGTGGCAACTCTTGACGAGGCTAGAGCTTTAGCAAAAGAGCATCATATTGAGTTCGAGACAAGACACAAAAAAGGCGAGATTATAAACTTTTTCTTTGAGAAATATGTAGAAGAAAATTTAATTCAACCTACATTTATTACAGGACATCCAACAGACATATCTCCTCTTGCAAAGAAATGCGCAGACAACGAGGAGTACACAGAGCGTTTTGAGCTATTTATTATGGGACACGAGTATGCAAACGCATTTAGCGAGCTTAACGACCCAATAGACCAAAGGGCAAGATTTGAAGATCAAGCAGCCGCAAAGGCAGCAGGAGACGAAGAGGCCTGTGACGTTGATGAAGATTTCCTAACTGCACTAGAGTACGCCCTACCGCCTACAGGAGGCATGGGAATGGGAATTGACAGACTAGTAATGCTTTTAACAAATTCATTAAGCATAAGAGACGTATTATTATTCCCAACAATGAAACCACTACAATAAAAATTATAATTTAAGGAAGGCGAAAGCCTTCCTTTTTGATTGTATGATAAAAACTAAATTTGATAAAACATTGTAGGGTAGGGTCTCTGTGCAGACGTGCCTCTTAGAAAATTTAGCCATGTAGGGACGGATATTATCCGCCTAAATATTTGGTGATTTAGCCTAAGTTTCATAGGCGGATAATATCCGCCCCTACAAAATTTGTGTATTTTTTAATAAATATTGACTTATCAATAAACTTATGATATACTCTTTCCATAATAAACGAGGAGGAATGTTTATGGATTACCAAAAAAAGCAACAACAAAGTTATCCCCCAAAGTATTACCACTCACAAGCCTATAAGATGATAGCATCAGCATCGGGCGAGAAAACGCTTAAAGTCACAGGAATTCTAATGATTATTTTTGGGGCAATAAGTTTAGTAGGTGCATTTTCAGGCATATCAATTTTTTCAATGAGCGATGAAATTTTAGATCAAGTTGGATACGGTTTTTTAGTTGATGGATCAATAAGTGAGTTTTTACTTATTTTGATATATCTTTTTTTCGCTACTTATACTGTGTATAATATAATGATGATAACTACGGGAATAGTTGGAATAAGTTTAAGAAAAAGGCTATATAAAAATAATGTATGTATTGTTATGAATGTGATATTGTTAATTCTACTAGTAGTGTCATCGGTAGTTTTACCTATGTACATAGCTTCTACTGATGAAAGAAACAGCCTACTTATAATGTATGGGATAAATTCACTAATGGGAGTTGATGAAGTTTATATTAATATAGTAGCTTTAAGGGCTATATTGTCAGTTTTAAGCATAATTGGTATAATTAAAAATAAAAAATCAGCGAAAATAGGCAGTGATTTTATATAAATGTGTTCATTACGGTTTTAGCTAAATCC
This sequence comes from uncultured Eubacteriales bacterium, assembly GCA_964369225.1. Lineage (GTDB taxonomy): Bacteria > Bacillota > Clostridia > Oscillospirales > Acutalibacteraceae > SIG603. The sequence continues at coordinate 73,998 of CAYJER010000007.1, read as the reverse complement.
TCACGTGAAGTAGGACCCGTCCACTACAATAGTTTGTGGTCGCCCCTACAATAATATTTATTAATCTTTTTTCCTTGTGAAGAAAACTCCTAAAATGGATGCTATAAGAACAATTGGTGCAACTCTAATAAAAAACCATTCAAACGAATGAAAGGCAACTCCTAGAACGGCGGTTTGTGGGTCGTTGTAGTTAAAACCTAGGTAAGAGCTATTCAAAATAATCAGCATTATAAATATCAAAACTATAACTGCACAAATGGATATAAGTAGCCTGTTAATTATTTTTAGTGTCATGGTTTTTCTTTTTGCTAATTGTAGGTTTATCACCTCTAATTTTTCGGCAATTGTTTTAATATCGTCTTGGCTTAACTCGGTGATAGTTTCACCAAGTAAAGTGCTGACGGGTGTTTCTAATTGTTCTGATATGCAAATTAGCATGTCAGAATCTGGGACGGATAACCCTTGTTCCCATTTTGAAATTGTTTGTCTTACTACATTTAGTTTAATTTCTAGTTCCTCTTGTGAAAGACCTTTTGATTTTCTTATTGTTTTTATGTTTTTGCTTAACATATAGCTAACCTCTTTTCTTAATTTCTTAAGATTATTATACTATTATTACCCCGTTGCTACAAGCAACGCAAATTAACATTGATGAAAACACGCTTATGTAGGTGCGGAAATTCTCCAGACGTGCCTCTTAGGAGTGCTGATGTAGGGGCGGATATTATCCGCCTATGAAACTTAGGCAAAATCACCACATTTTTAGGCGGATAATATCCGCCCCTACAATAGTTTGAGATATTTAATCAATTTAAAAGCGTCCCACAAATTAATGTAGGACGCAATTTTTTGGACGCAGGCGATAAAACTAGAATTTATACCTAACTAGGTGTGCGACTTTGCCTGTCGGGGCTTCCCGACCTAATTATTCTGAACATGCAATTTCTTGGACGCAGGAAATAAAGCTAAAAATTAACACTAATTATGTGTGCGACTTTGCCTGTCGGGGCTTCCCGACTGGGGCTACCCGACTGAGGCTTCCCGACTAGCTTTAATCATCATATCTTTGACTTTCATTAGGCGAACTTGAGTACTTCTCTCGTTCTCGTCTAGTTTCATGGTGATATATTTAATGCTTTTTCTCATGTTTGGAATCATAACATGTTCAAGGGCATTTACACGTCTTCTAGTCTTTTCAATTTCTGTCGCCATTAATTGACAAGATTTTTCGATTTCTGCTAATTTAAGCATTTCCTCGAAAACTTCGGCTAAATACTTAATTGCATCGTCTAAATCACCTGATGTATAGGCAAATCCATATGAATAAATATCGTTTTTATCTGGTGTTCTTGTCTTAAATTTAAACTGTGGAATTTCAACACTCATAACGTTTTGAATGCCACTCTCAAGGCTAATTTCTTGTTTTGGAGCTAGCAAAGCTGTGTTTAAATAACTCTCGTCAGTTACAGCCTTTGCTAGTAAAAACTTTTTATTAGCCTCTTTTATACCCTTTTCAACCTTTTCACGCAGTTCTTTGTTCTCTCTAACCTTAAGCAAAAACTGTCTCATAAGCTCGTCACGCTTGTCTTTTAAAAGCTTGTGGCCTCTTATGGCTGTGACTAATTTCTTTTTAAGTTTAGTAAGTTCCATTCTGGTGGGATTAACTTGAGTACCTGCCATATGTTAATCACACCTTTCCATAGTATTCATCAAGATAGGCGTCTTTAATTCTCTTAAGCTCACTTCTAGGTAGAATTGAAAGCAGTTTCCAGCCTAGCTCTAAAGTTTCTTCTATACTTCTGTTTGTCTCATAGCCTTGTGAAACATATTCATTCTCAAAGGCATCTGCAAATTTTGCATATAATTTATCTATGTCTGTAAGGGCGGCTTCACCTAGAATAATCATAAGTTCTTTAGCATCTTTACCTCTTGCGTATGCTGAGAACAACTGATTCATTGTGTCGCCATGGTCCTCACGAGTTTTGCCTTTACCTATACCCTTGTCTTTAAGACGAGAAAGAGACGGTAGAACATCTATAGGAGGAGCAATATTTTTTCTGTAAAGCTCACGGCTTAGAATAATTTGTCCCTCTGTGATATAACCTGTAAGGTCAGGGATTGGGTGAGTTTTGTCGTCCTCTGGCATTGTTAGAATAGGTATAAGAGTAATACTACCGTTTTTACCTTTTTGTCTTCCTGCTCTTTCATAAAGAGATGCTAAGTCGGTATACATGTAACCTGGGTATCCACGTCTACCTGGAACTTCTTTTCTAGCGGCTGAAACCTCACGCAAGGCATCAGCATAGTTTGTAATGTCTGTCATGATAACAAGAACATGATAATTTTTCTCGAAAGCTAGGTATTCAGCGGCTGTTAAAGCCATACGAGGAGTTGCAATACGCTCGATAGCTGGGTCGTTTGCAAGGTTTACAAACATAACAGTTCTGTCAATAGCGCCTGTCTCTTTAAAGCTTTCAACAAAATAGTTTGACTCTTCAAAAGTGATACCCATAGCAGCGAATACAACAACGAAAGGATCGTTAGTTCCACGCACTTTAGCTTGTCTTGCAATTTGGGCTGCAAGGTTAGCATGAGGAAGACCAGAAGCCGAGAATATAGGCAACTTTTGTCCTCTAACCAATGTGTTAAGACCATCTATAGCCGAAACACCTGTTTGAATAAACTCTTGTGGGTAGTTTCTTGCAACAGGATTCATAGGTAGACCGTTAATGTCGTCACGTCTGTCTGGTAGAATTTCTGGGCCGTCGTCGATTGCTCTTCCAAGACCGTCAAAAACTCTTCCTAGCATGTCTTCACTAACGCCTAGTTCCATGCTCTTTCCTAAAAATCTAACTTTTGAGTTAGAAAGGTTTATACCTGTTGAACTCTCGAAAAGCTGTACTAAGGCATCTGAACCGTTTATCTCAAGAACTTTGCATCTTCTTTTCTCGCCACTGGCAAGCTCAATTTCAGCAAGTTCATTAAAATTAACATTTTCAACATTCTTAACAAGCATCAAAGGACCTGATACCTCTTGTATGGTACGGTATTCCTTAGGCATAGAATCCCTCCTTTTTAGTTAGTATTTCTGCAATTTGTACTTCTAATTGTTTGATTATATCTTTATACTCATCACGAATTTTGTCGCCCTCTGTATATTTAAAACGACCAATTCTCTCACGCAATGGCATGTTTACAAGTAACTCAATGTTTGCGCCCTTTTCAAGAGCCTTTGTGCTTTCCTCAAAATAAGCAATAACAAGTAACATCATTAAATGTTGTTTTTCAAGACTTGTGTATGTGTCTGTCTCGTGGAATGCGTTTTGGTGCAAGAAGTCCTCACGGATAGATCTTGAAGCCTCTAGTTTTAGTCTGTCTGGTGCTGAAAGAGCATCCATACCAACTAGTTTAACAATTTCTTCAAGCTCTGACTCTTCTTGTAAAAGTCTCATGATTTTCGCCCTTAGCTCCATCCAGTCGTTAGCAACATTTTCTGTAAACCATTTTGAAGTTGTGTCTACATATAATGAATAACTAGTTAGCCAGTTTAAAGCTGGGAAGTGACGTTTGTAGGCTAGGTTTGCATCTAGTCCCCAGAAAACTTTTACTATACGAAGTGTAGCCTGTGCAACTGGTTCAGAGATATCACCACCAGCTGGTGAAACCGCTCCAATAACTGATAAAGCACCTTCTCTGTCGTCGCTTGAATTAGCTATAACGTGGCCTGCTCTCTCATAGAATTGAGCTAGACGGCTACCTAGATAAGCTGGATAACCTTCTTCACCAGGCATCTCTTCAAGTCTACCAGACATTTCACGCAAAGCCTCAGCCCAACGAGAAGTTGAGTCCGCCATAAGCGCTACAGAATAACCCATGTCTCTGAAATACTCTGCAATTGTGATACCTGTATAAATTGAAGCCTCACGAGCCGCAACAGGCATGTCAGAAGTATTAGCAATAAGAACAGTACGTCTCATAAGTGGATAACCTGTTTTAGGGTCGATAAGCTCTGGGAACTCGTTAAGAACGTCTGTCATTTCGTTTCCACGCTCGCCACAACCGATATAAACAACTATGTCAGCCTCTGCCCATTTAGCAAGCTGATGTTGAACAACTGTTTTACCGCTACCGAATGGACCTGGAACTGCTGCCACACCACCCTTAGCAATTGGGAAAAGTGTGTCTATAACTCTTTGTCCTGTAACTAGTGGTTTGCTAGGTGGAAGTTTCTTTTTATAAGGTCTACCACTTCTAACAGGCCATTTTTGCATCATTGTAACGTCGTGAACTTTAGAATTAGCGTCAGTAATTGTCGCTACAACTTCTGTTACGGTGTAGTTGCCTTTTGTAATTGTCTTAATAGTACCGCTAACACCGTAAGGAACCATAACTTTATGGCTTACTATCTCGGTTTCTTGTACTGTACCTATAATATCGCCAGAAACTACCTTGTCGCCAGGCTTTACGCATGGAACAAAATCCCATTTAAGCTCTCTTTTTAGAGATGGAACTTCAACACCTCTTTCAAGGTTGTTTCCTGATAATTTCATTATGTCATCCAAAGGTCTTTGAATTCCGTCATACATAGAACCTACTAAACCTGGACCTAATTCAACACTCATTGGAACGCCTGTTGACTCAACTGGAGTTCCAGGACCCATGCCAGATGTCTCTTCATAAACCTGAATAGAGGCATCCTCGCCATGGATTTCTATAATTTCGCCAATAAGACGTTTGTCGCCAACACGAACAACGTCGAACATGTTTGCATCACGCATACCGCTTGCTATAACAAGTGGTCCCGCAACTTTTTTAATTATGCCTTTGCTCATTGGACTCACCCTTTCACTGATAATTGTGGGACACCCCACGATGGTTTTTGATTTTAAATTAATTCGTTAAAACTCACAATTTCATGTAGGAAATATAATCAAACTTGATGCTTGTTTGTAGGGGAGGGTCTGAAGTGCCCTCCCGAGAAGTAGATTAAATCTCCAAGTTACGGGAGGGCACTTCAGACCCTCCCCTACAATATTTTAAATAATTTGTTTTAAACAAAAAACTATTCAATTCGTTTGTCGGTCGCAGGCGATAAAGCTAATATTTAGCATTATTTTGGTGTGCGACTTGCCTGTCGGGGCTTCCCGACTATTCGTTACCGAATATGATGTCTGAACCGACGGCTTTTTCTACAGACTTTTTAACCATTTTAATTCCCATGCCTGTGTTGCCGTTAAGACCCGGAATTGGAATAATAGCGGGCAATGGAAATTTACTTAAATAGTCAATTTCGTTCTCTAAAAGGCTTGCCATTTGCTCTGTAATATAAACAACGGCATACGCCCCATCGCTTAAAGTTTTTAATTGTTTGACAGCCTCTTGCTGATTGCTTACAGGAAAAATATCGAGGCCTAGAGTGGCAAAACCATAAATGCTGTCTCTGTCACCTAAAACGGCTATTCTATACATACATTTCCCTCAATCTTTCCTTAATACTTTCGCTGTCAAGCTCGTTAAGCTTTGCAGATAAAATAATTTTAATAGAATTAAGCTCTGTTTGTCTTGCGATTACATAAGCTACTATTGGGCCTATTCCAAACGGATTAACCTTTTGTTTTTTTACAAGATCCATTACTTTATCGTCACAATATTTCTCGAATGCAGAGTTACTAATATTTAGCTTCTCTACACTGTCACTAAACTTAGAGTTTGATAAAAATCCCATTAAATCATCCCATGACTTTGTAGCAGATACTGCTAGGGCGTTTTCATCCATCAAGCCAGTTTTAACTAAAGCACTCTTAATAAAATCAAGATTTTTGCCTGTCTTGTTACATCTAACTGCTGTCTTAATGTTTGCAAGAGTTACTGTAAGATCTGCATAATCTCTTAAAAGCTCTTCATCTTTTGCACTGTCTAAAATATGTTCAAGACAACATTTATCAATAAAAATATCACATAATTGTCCGTCACGACTTTGCAAAAAGTCTTTGTATGCCTTAGTTGCGCAAGTTTGCATCTCTTTAGGCAGTTTTGAGAAATCATTAAGCTTAATAGCTTCTTCTATAATTGTGGCTTCAATTGTTCCACCATCTTTATAAATTGAGCTGTGTGCTTGCTTTGAAACCGAAGATTTAATTGCAGCCTTTAAATTATTATAATCGGCTGGCAACATAAGCACCTTAAAAGCAGATTTATCCTTTAAAAGCTCGTCTATAAAGTCCCAAAGTTTTCGGTTTTCCTCTTGCAAGACTGCCTCAATTGTAGTCTCTGTGCCTGTGCCTAGACCCTTGTCAAAAAGATATCTAAGGCTTGAGTTATAATCTTTAGTGGCAAGAACTGCGTCTATATCTTGCTTTGTTAGCAAACTAAGTTCACGGCATCTTACTCTAGCCACTTGGTAAATATATTGTTCGCTCACACATATCCCCCCTTACTTAAACAAAATAGATGCTGCTTTATCTTGAAGCTCTTCCATTTTCTCTGCAAAGAGTGCATCAAAACTACAGTTAATGTCTATTCCGTCATAAATAAGAAGAAAACCATTCTTTATGTTTGCAGACTCTTTTGAAATAACTATATTCTTTGGTAGTTCTTTCGCAAAAGTTTTTGGTAGTCTGTCTAAATCATTTTTATTTAATGCCATGCTAGCCTTTTCAGTGCCACCATATTTTTTAGCAAGTTTTAAAAGCACCTCAAAATATTTTTGAGTGTCAAGACTTTGCTTGCTCTCTTCAATTACTTTTGAGATTAACTCTTGCTTTTTAGCAAGAATAGCCTTTCTTGTCTCAAATTCAGAGCTTGATTTTGCTCTATTTAAGATATCGGCAGTCATAGTCTCGTTTTCTTTTGTGGCATCCGCCTTAATTTGACTAATCTCTGCGTTAGCTTCCTTTGAAATTTCATCGGCTGTTTGTTGTGCTTTTTCTACTTTATAGCGGGCGACTTCCTTGGCATCATTTTCTATTTCTGCAAGTATTTTTTCTAAACCCGACATAGTTAGGTCTCCTTTAAATTAGATATATACAAGTGCTAAACACACTTGTGACTAATAGCTAATGACTAATAGTGAAAGACTTTTGAGATATTCGGCTAAAACAATATGTTAATACCTTTTAAAATATCCAATCATTACAAAGTTAATCAAAAAATAGTCATTCACCATTCATTTTTAGTCTTTAGTTCCACGTGTTTTTCACGTGGCTATTAGATATTTAGTCCGCCTACGCTGATAACAGCTAGAAGTGAAATTAGGAATGATAAAATTGCATATGTCTCAACCATGATAGGCATGATAAGAGCCTTTGAGAATTGCTCTGGTCTTTTTGCGTATAGGCTGATACAAGCAACTGTTGCTTTAGCTTGCATTTTTGCTGAATGTAAACCTGCGAAAGCTATTGGTAAGCAAGCTGCGAAATATAAAATACCTTTTGCAACGCTGATATCTGAGCTACCGCCCATAACACCAATTTGCATAAGCATCATGATTGCAATAACGAAACCGTAAATACCTTGAGTACCAGGTAGAAGTTGAAGAACAAGTGCCTTACCGAAAAGTGATGGATTTTCTGTAACTATTCCTGCTGTTGCCTCGCCTGTCATTCCAACGCCTATCGCTGAACCTATACCTGCCATTAAAACTGCTAGTGCTGCACCTACTAGTGCGATTGGTAAACCTAATGTTGCTAAAATTTCCATGTTAATTTTCCTCCGATACATTAAAATATTTTGTGTTTTCTTTAAATGGGTTGAATTTTCTTCCCCCACCTTCATAAAATTTGCCGAAGAACTCGACATATTCTAGTCTGTTTGAGTGAACATATGCGCCTAGCACATTTAGTCCAAAGTTTAGTGCATGTCCAACTAGGAACACGAATATAAATAGTATAACGCCTACCACATTATTTCCGCCCATTGAGGCAATTTGGTTAAATACAGTGGCGATAACTCCTGTTGCTAAACCTAATGCTAAAAGTCTTGAATAAGAAAGTATATCACTTAAATAACTTGTAGCACCGTATAGTCCGTAAAGACCTTTCATAACTTTTACAGCGGCTGACTTTGAGCTTCTGCCGGCTGTAGCTATAATACCTAATGCTCCAACTCCAGCCATAACAGAAGAAATTGTTGCAACTATTGGTGGAAGTACAAAGCCTAAGCCAGAGATATCTGCAAACATTTGCATAGACATAAAGTATAAAATTCCTCCGCCAACTAATAAATACCAAAAGCCAACGTCAAAAATAGCATCTTTTACATGTCCTGCCTTGCATAAAAGATAAAACTTTATTCCAAGACCTGTAAACAAATGAATTACACCGAATAATAATGAAAGCATTAAAAGTGTCATAGGTCCATCTATTGGGTTGTACCATAGACAAGGTGTGCTCCACTCTGCGTTAAAGAATGTACTGCCTAGTACATCTATGAAATCTCCGAAGAAACTTCCGAACATTAATCCCCAAAACGCTGTTGAAATTCCACAATAAAGGAACATTTTTACAGAGTTCTTAAGACCCTCGTTCATGTTTTTATATTTTGATAGTGCGTATCCACAGCCCAAAATCATAAGCAGTCCATAGCCAGCGTCAGAGAACATAAGTCCAAACAACACATAATAGAATATAGCCAAAATTGGAGCTGGGTCAATTTCGCCTTTACCCGGAAGTGAATAACTCTCGATTATTCCCTCAACAGGAGCTGCGAAACCATTATTTTTAAGTTTTACTGGTACATCATCTTTTTCGTTAGGTTCAGTAATCTCAACTTGTGAGACAAACTTTGCCTCAACATGTTTCTTTACCTTGTCACTGTCTTTTGCAGTGATATATCCTTTAATAGCAAATGTATTGCTACTTTTAAGGATTTTCGCTAAATTTTCGTATCTTTCAAGCCTTATTTCATAGTAGTCATGGCAATATAGTAGATTTTCTCTTTGAGGAACTAATTCATCTAAACTTTTTTCTAAGTCTACAAGCTCTGCTTGAGATGCCTTAATTCTTGAATTTAATTCTTCTATTCGCTCTTTAGGTGGCTTTTTGCTAAGAACCGCAGGATAACTAAATCCTAAATTCCTAAGTGCGTTTTCCACCTCATGACACACCTTTTTATGGCATACCACAAATACACATGTCTGGCTGGCATTAACTCCAACTATTTCAAGCTCGTATTTATCCACACTCTTAAGCTCTTCAGCCAAAGCAAGCTTTAACTTTTGCTCGTCGTAAAGAACAGGAAGCGTTCCTATAAATACTGCCGTGTGTTCTGTTTCTTTCGCCCTCATTCCAATGTCAAGGTCTTTCCACGGAGTTATAGACTCTATAGATGCCTCATTTCTTGCAATGTCTGCCTTGATATCTGCTATTTTTTTGTTTATTAGCACAATATCTTTAGCAATTTTTACTGTTTCACAGGCACTTGTCTCAATCTCTCTATATTTTTTTTCAGAGATTACTTTTCTGCCCTCGAACATTGCGAACATTGAAGTCTCGGGAGCCTTAATGGCATTCAGTATTTCTACAGCCTGCACAAGACTTTTTTGAGCATTCTCAAACTTTAATTTAGGTGTCGAGATATCTTCATTATAAAAAACCTCGTCGTCTTTTTGGGTCAAGGTTTCAATCTCTACACAGCCTACTCTTTGTAAATACTCAAGAATTTGTTTACGATTACGATTTAGCCCATATATTTCAATTTTTTGCATGGGCAATACTGCCATATCAATCACCATATATTACCTAAAACGGTAATAACCCTTTCCTTTTCTCTAAGCTGCCTTTATGCGAGAACAGTTTCGATAATAGTCTCTATTGCATCATTTTTTTTGAGATTACAAGCGCTCTCCATATTAGCTAGTTTTTTCTCTAAATCTTTTTTGTTCTTAAGTTTAACTTCCTCAGCCTTTTTTTCTGCTGAATTAATTAACTGTTGCTTTTGAAGACTTAGTTCTTCTGCTAAATTTTTAAGACTTGTTTCTTTTTGCGCCTTAGCCGTAGCGATTATTTTTTCGCTTTCTTCCTCGGCTGACTGAATAATTTTTTTAGCATTATTCTCGGCATTTTTTATGTCTTTGATAATTTCATTTGCCAAAAAAAACTCTCCTTTCCTTAGATAAAGTAAGACCAAGCACAAAATGTACTTGTGGCAAAAATCTAATGACTAATAGTGAAAATTTTTGTAGGTATAAAACTAAATTTGTTGAATTATTGTAGGGGCGACCTGTGGTCGTCCTAGGTTTTAGCACTAATTGCTAATTTTATGACGACCACAGGTCGCCCCTACAATCAAGCATTTAAAATGATTATAATAGTCCTTCACAATTCACCTTTAGTCATAAAGTACCAAATTTAATTATATTACAAAAATATTGTAAAGTCAAACCAATTTTGTAAAATTATGCAGATTATAACCAATAATTATGCAATTTCGTAAAGTTATTTTTGTAACAAATAAATAGTATCCCCAACATTTTTTCGTTATTCACATTTTGTTTACAAAATTATAACACAATTTATTAAATATTTTGTTATAATTTGGAATATAAGTTAATTTTGAGGAGGTATATTATGAAAACAAAATCATTCCATTATTCAAAGAGCGGTGTAGCACAGCCGATAGCGGCGGCAATCGGCACACAAATGCAGTGTGTTTGCGACAAAATGCCACCAGCTTACCCATGTGATGGCGAAAAGGTTGTGTTTATCGGAATCGAGATGAAAGGTAAACTACCAAGCGTTGTTGCTGATTTCTGCAAAGAGCTTTACCCTATAAGAACTAAAGGTGTTGCTTTTTATGTTATAAACAGCACAGGTTCATCAGAGGGTATAGAAAAGGCTGTAGAACTTATCAACAAAAACAAAGTGCAACAATTTGGCGAAACCTTGTGTATCAATGTTAAGTCATCGTTGTTTAGCAAAGGCAAACCAACCGCTGACGACATAGAAAAAGCCGTAAACTGGGCAAAAGACATAGCAGCAAAATACTAAAATTAACACCTCCAAAACTTTTAAACTAGTTTTGGAGGTGTTTTTTTAGGAACAGTATTTTTGATTTATAGCAAATTTATTTTTAATCCATAAAGAATTTTATTTAAAAAGCTTTTAATTAAAAATCCGCAAGGATTTTCACATAAACTTTTCACTATTCATTTTTCACTCTTCACTAAATTCTAAATGTTTTTTATTCAACCGAAATTATATAATAATAAATAGGTTGCCCACCGTTTACTAGGTTTAGCTCGACATTTGCAGGCAATTTTGACTTCACTTTATTGTATGTCTCTTGTGCTTGCTCGTCGCTAACCTCTTCACCATAAAAAATTGTAACGAATGACGCATTTTTATCTAGCAATGTCTTTGTTACTTTTGAACAAGCTGACATGGCTGTTTTCTCTATAAACTGCATTTTGCCGTTTACTAAGCCTAAAATATCGCCCTCTTTTATCTTGTGTCCGCCGTATTCTGAATTTCTTGCGGCAAATGTTACAAGGCCTGTTCCAACTGTTGCTAAAGCCTCTGTCATTTGAACTTGATTTTCTTCAATATTTTTATCAGGGTCAAAGCTTAACATTGCAGTAACACCTTGTGGTATAGTCTTAGTTTGAATTACAATTACTCTTCTGTCTGTAACCATTGGAACAGCCTGCAACGCCGCCATAATTATATTCTTATTGTTTGGCAACACAAATACATTTTTAGCCGGTGTAGCAAGAATTGCCGCCACTAAATCTTCTGCACTAGGATTCATAGTTTGCCCACCGCTTACAATGTTGCTACATCCTAAATCTGTGAATAATTCAGCTAAACCAGCTCCTGCTGAAACTGCCACAAAACCGTATTCCTCTGTAGGCTCTACAGGCTTAAGTTTTGCTTTTCCACCTAATTTTTCGTGTTGCTCACGCATATTTTCTATTTTTACAGTTAATAAAGACCCATGCTCTAACCCAGATTGTAACGCTAAACCAGGGTTATCTGTATGTACATGAACCTTGATTATTTCATCGTCATCTACAACAACAACACTGTCTCCCAAAGTCTCTATAAAAGTTCTTAGTTCTATAGGTTTCTTCTCACAATTAGAGTCTCTTGTTACTATAAACTCTGTGCAATAGGTAAATGTGATTTCGCCGTCATATTCAGCAGCTGCACTAGCAAATGTGTCTTCATAGCCACTTTGCTCCTCTTGCTCTTTAACGTCTATAAACTCGCCATGCTTTAAATAGCTTAGCATTCCTGTTAATATTAGAACAAATCCAAATCCGCCTGCATCTACTACTCCTGCCTTTTTAAGAACAGGCAACAATTCAGGGGTTTGATCTAAAGCCTTTTGTGCGCCCTCGCATATTGCAGAAAGAACAAAAACTGTGCTACTGTCAATTTCAGAGGCAGAAACACCAATTTCTGCACCTAATCTTGAAACTGTAAGAATTGTACCCTCTGTTGGCTTCATAACAGCGTTATAAGCTGCCTCTACACCAATGCTTAACGCTTTTGCTAAATCTTTTCCGTTAGCCTCACTTTTGCCCTCTAACCCTACAGAAAAACCTCTAAAAAGCAATGAAAGAATAACACCAGAGTTTCCTCTAGCTCCTCTTAGCATGGCAGATGCCGCCGCTGCTGCTACTTCATTTACTCCACAGCTGTCATCAAGTTCATTCAATGCCTTTTTAGCACAATTTATCGTCATAGACATATTTGTACCAGTGTCGCCATCTGGAACTGGGAAAATATTCAAGTCGTCAGTTTTCTTTTTATTGTTTATTATATTGTTCGATGCGGATATAATTGCATTTTTAAGTTCATATCCTTTAATCAATCGGAACACATCCTTTATTATTATAGTTCTATAATTTTAACACATTATATTAAAAATTTCAAATGTTTTTCAAAAAAATTTTATTATTTTATAGTTAAACGCTCTGCCTTAATAGTTTTGCCCGTTTTTTCGTCTATTTCAAATATAACACAATCCATTTTTTGTGAACCTTGCTGATTTTCAAACCTTACTGGAAGTTTAGTTTTTAGATATTTAATTATAAGTTCAGGTTTTACGCCAAGAACCGAGTCTATAGCGCCAGTCATTCCAATGTCTGTTATGTAGCCTGTGCCATTAGGAAGTATGCAAAGGTCAGCGGTTGGCACATGGGTATGTGTTCCAAAAAACGCTGACACTCTTCCATCTGCATAAAATCCCATTGCTCTTTTTTCTCCGCTTGCCTCGGCGTGAAAATCAACTAGAACTATTTTAGGCATATTTTCTTTTGCTAAAATCTCGTCAAGCTTTCTAAAAGGACAGTCAAAGGCATCAAGATATGTCTGCCCTATAAGGTTTATTACACAGACAGAAGTTCTGCCCATGTCATAAATTATGTAGCCATCGCCAACAGTTCCCTCTGGGAAGTTTGCAGGCCTTATAATTCCATGTTTAGACTCTAGGTAAGAATAAAATTCAGGTCTTCTGAAAGTATGATTACCAAGAGTAATTATGTCAACTCCGCTCTCAAAAAGGAAGTCAGCACCAGCTGGTGTAACTCCGTTTCCGTCTGCACAGTTCTCGCCGTTAGCAATTACTAAATCTATGTTTTTAGTTTGCTTTAGTGTGTACAATTTACTTCTTAAAAATTTGCAGGCTTCAGAGCCTACAACGTCGCCAATTGCAAGTATTTTCAAAATAAGACTCCTTATTTAACCTTTGAAATTTCATCAAAGGTATACATTTCTAATTTTTCTCTTACGGTTAAAGAGATTTCTGAGTATATATCATGCAGTTTGCAATCAATCCTAGAACAACAGTAGTCGGTATTTTGGCATCTGCTTATAAGAAACGGCCCTTGAATTGACTCAATAACCTCTCTTAAAGTGATGTTACACGCCTCTTTTGCAAGTTTATAACCGCCTTTAGAGCCTTTATATGAACATATAATGCCATCGCTTACAAGTTTTCTAAGTATTTTAAGCGAAAACCTAAGCGGAACTTGACTTTGCTCCGATATAGTTTTTGCATCTAATTTTTTGTCTTCTCTAGCTAGTAATTCAACTATCATAACGGCATAGTTAGCCTCAAGATTCATATACATATTGCTATAGCTTGTCCACCTTTCAATTTACCCGACCAATACTATTCACTACTTATGTAAGGGCGAACCTATGTGTTCGCCCGAAAACTATGAGTTTTTGATTAACTCCCACGGGCGAACACATAGGTTCGCCCCTACATAAAAATTTAGTAATAACAATCTTCTATCCATCTAATAGGATTTGTATCAATATAGTTCCACGTATCATAATAATCATTTTCATTTCTTATTATATGTTCATAGTAACCTCTTTGCCATATGTGTTTATCAAATTTAGGTGCTTTATTCTCTTTTACAGCCTTTATATATTCATTTGTTGTTTGTGTTTTAAACCATTTAATTATATCGTGTAAACTTATTTCTGGTTGTGTTTTTGAAATAAACAAAATAAAATGAACATGATTGGGCATTATTACATATTTTTGTACAACACTATGCGGATATTTATTTTGTAACTCTAGTAACCATTTTTTTATTAATAGTCTTTGGTTTGTAGGTTTATCTGTTAATTTAAAATTTCTATCACCAAATAAATATTGTTTGTTATGTGTGCATATGGTTATAAAGTACATCCCATTTTGAGAATAGTCATAATCCTTTAAATGAATTTGTTTACGTTTACACAATTCCAAATTATCACCTTATCCTAAACCCTAGTTTACGAGCGAACACATAGGTTCGCCCCTACATTTGTGTGAAATTTTATCAATCAATAAAATCTTTTAACTTTTTGCTACGGCTAGGGTGTCTTAATTTTCTAAGTGCTTTTGCCTCTATTTGGCGTATTCTCTCTCTTGTAACGTTAAATTCTTTTCCAACTTCTTCAAGGGTTCTTGATCTTCCGTCTTCAAGTCCAAAACGCAATTTTAGAACTTTGCCTTCACGCTCTGTTAGCGAGTCTAAAACATCGCCCAAAGTCTCTCTTAGCAATGTGTGCGACGCTGCATCAGCCGGTGCTGGTGCATCGTCATCTGGAATAAAGTCGCCTAGGTGGCTGTCTTCTTCTTCACCTATAGGTGTTTCTAGTGACACTGGTTCTTGTGCTACTCTTACAATTTCACGAACCTTTTCTACAGGCATGTCTAGCACATCAGCTATATCCTCAGCAGATGGTTCTTGCCCGTGTAAGTGCAATAATTGGTTAGAAACTTTTTTAACCTTGTTTATTGTTTCTACCATGTGAACAGGTATTCTTATTGTTCTGGCTTGGTCTGCAATGGCTCTTGTTATAGCCTGTCTTATCCACCATGTGGCATAGGTAGAAAACTTAAATCCTTTTGAATAGTCAAATTTTTCTACAGCTTTAATAAGACCTAGATTTCCCTCTTGAATTAGGTCCAAAAACTGCATTCCTCTTCCTAAATATCTTTTAGCTATACTTACAACAAGTCTTAAGTTTGCCTCTGATAGCCTTTGTTTTGCATATTTGTTGCCTTCTTGAATAGACATAGCAAGCTTAATTTCTTCGTCTGAGCTAAGTAATGGCACTCTGCCTATCTCTTTTAGGTAAACCTTTACAGGGTCGTCAATTGCTATTCCGTCTGCGCCTATTCCTGCATCTAATTGGTCTACCTCGCCTGAAACTTTAGAAAGCTCTAGGTCTGTCATCATTATGTCTGCAAAATCTTCTATAACCTCTATTCCTTGTGCCTCAAGGGTGTCATAGAATTTTTCTAGTTGCTCAGGGTCAAAATCAAGCTCGCCTAAGGCATCTAAAATCTCCTTAGTTGTTAGCTGGTTTTTGCTTCTTCCAAGCTCCAACAATTCTCTTATAACGGTTCTTTTATCAGGTAATGCCATAATTTTCTATTCCTTTCAATCTACTTCTTTTTATTTCTTAAAGACTCTATATAATCTGCAAGTTCTTGTTTTTCTGCGTTTTTAATGCTTTTTGTGTCTGAAAATTTACCCTCTTTTTTTATGAGCGATATATAATCTTTCGCATCTGAACGGCTTAAATTCACGTCGGAAAACTTTATCAAAATTCTTGAAAGTGATGAAAGCTCCTCGGAACTTAAGTCACCTGATAAATCTGTCAAATTAACAGTGTTATTTTCTGTAGTCTTCCCCAAAATTATGTTGAATACTCTTTTACCAAAACCTGTGGCAAAATCATCTGGTTTTATATTTAATTTGCAGTAATCTACACCATCAGGATGGCTTAACATATAGGCTATTAACGCCTCTTCTGCATTTGCAATTTTTAAATTTTTTGGTTTATCGGGGTTAATTCTGTCGCCTACTCCCGATAATTCTTTCCTAATCTTTTTTTCTCTCTCTTTTTCTTGATAATAACTATTGTTCTTCATAAGTTTGTTTATTTGTTGCATTATAGAAGACTTTTCAACAGATATCTCGCTTGCTACCTTAGAGGAATATATGTCTCGCTCGATTGCGTTGTCAAGTTTTGCAAGCAAGATACAGCATTGTTTTAGGTACTCTACCTTACCAGCGGAGCTTTCCATGTCGCAAGTTAGTTTAATTTTTTCCATTTGGTACTCTAGGTCGTTTCCACTTCCTTCAAGCAATGCCTTAAACATTATAGCGCCGTCTTTTCCATGAGATTTTATAAATCCGTCTGGGTCTTTTCCATTTGGAATTGTAAGAACTCTTACGCTAATGCCTGTCTGCCTAAGAATTGGTATCGCCCTTTGAGTTGCCTTTTGCCCTGCCTCGTCGCTGTCATAACAAATTATGACTTCTTTTGTATACTTGGCTATTATTCTTGCCTGTTCTGCTGTGAGTGCCGTTCCAAGGCTTGCAATAGCACCTGTAAAACCTGCCTGATGCAGTGCAATAACATCCATGTAACCCTCTGCCAAAATCAAACTCTGTTTGCTATTTTTCGCAAAATTCATGGCAAAAAGTCCTGTACTTTTGTGGTACACAGGTGTATCGGATGTGTTTATATATTTAGGTTTTTCATCGGTTAAAATTCTGCCACCAAAGGCTATTACGTTTCCCCTTAAATCGATAATAGGGAACATAACTCTTGCGTGAAACCTGTCTACAGGGTTTCCGTTTTTAGACAAAAACGCAACATTCGCAAGCACCATGTCGTCATTTTTGTATCCTAATTTTTTAAGATGATTTACAAGCGAGAACCTATCTTTAGGGGCATAGCCTAAGCCAAAATGTTTAATGGTTCTCATGTCTAGTTGCCTTGACTTAAAATAAGACATACCCTCTTCGTCGTCCATTAAACACTGATGATAAAACCTAGCCGTTTCTCTGTTAATCTCTAAAACTGTTGTCTTAATTAAGGCGGCTGAATTATCGTAACCATCTTCGGGCATCTGCATTCCAGCCCTATTGGCAAGAAGTTTTACGGCTTCAATGTAGTCAAGATTTTCTATTTTCATCACAAATGTGATGATGTCTCCACCTGTCGAACAACCAAAACAGTAGAAAAACTGGTTTTCTGACGATACATTAAACGATGGAGTTTTTTCGTTATGAAAAGGACACAAACCTACAAGCCTTTTGCCAATCCGTTTAAGATTAACATAGGATGAAACTAAGTCTGCTATGTCGGTTCTCATTTTTAGTTCTTGTAAAAAATGTTCAGGTAATGCCAAAGGTTTGCTCCTTTCAAAATTTATTTTTATTCGTGTAGGGGCGGATATTATCCGCCTATGAAATTAAGACAAAATTACGGACTTTTTGGGCGGATATTATCCGCCTATGAAATTAAGACAAAATTACGGACTTTTTAGGCGGATAATATCCGCCCCTACATGGCTTAATTTTATTATTATACTATTTCCTCACAGTATAACTCATCCATTTCCCATCTAATAATATTTGTGTCAATGTATTCCCATATTTGATCAAATGATATTTGATTTCTTATAACATGATCATGAAATGATTTTTGCCATAACTTAATACCAGCTTGTTTTGTTGCCAATCTTTTCATCGAACCTACTATTGTAGGTATGTTACTGTTTACACAATCATGATTTTCCGCAGTTAATGCAATAATCATATGAACATGATTAGGCATTACTACATATTTATCAACTGATACATTATCATAATGACAATTTATTTGCTCTATCGCTTTTTCAATAATTTTTCCGATTTTATTCAACTGAATCTTATTAGTTAAAATTTTTCCGAACAAACATTTTTTGTCACTTGAGCATATTGTTATAAAATACATTCCATTTTTTGAATAATCATAACTTATAAGTCTATTTGATTTGCGTATTTTTTGTTCTTGTAAAAAATGTTCAGGTAATGCCAAAAGTTTGCTCCTTTCAAAATTTATTTTTATTCGTGTAGGGGCGGATATTATCCGCCTATGAAATTAAGACAAAATTACGGACTTTTTGGGCGGATATTATCCGCCTATGAAATTAAGACAAAATTACGGACTTTTTGGGCGGATATTATCCGCCCCTACATGGCTTAATTTTGCTGTCGGGGCTTCCCGACCTATATTCCGATGTTCCATGATTTTGGAATAAATAATTTTTCATAGCTTTCGATTGCGTATCTGTCTGTCATGCCAGCGATAAAATCTGCGGCAGCTATGTCGAAACCGTCTTTTTCCGCTATAAAATGATATTGTTTAGGCAATTTATCTGGATTTTTATAATAATTAAAAAGGCTTTCCATTAAATGAGGAACTTTTTCTTCCTCTTTTTTAGCATATGGATTTTCGTAAACTTTTTCATACATAAACTTATGCAGTGCATGATATGCTTTGTCGGTTATTTCGTCCATTTTTGCACATTTTTGCTGACTGTTGCCTATAACCGAATAAACAAGCGTTGTTATTCTTTCAGACTTAGTGTTTCCCAAGACTTCGCTTATTTCCTTTGGTATATCATGGTGCGACAAGACTTTAGCCACAATTGCGTCGTCTATGTCGTGATTCATATATGCAATTCTGTCTGCATATCTTACTATTTGTCCCTCTAAGGTATATGCCTCGTTTGATTTTGTGTGCTTAATTATTCCGTCTAGCACTTCATATGTAAGGTTTAAGCCTTTGCCTTCTTTTTCTAAAATTTGAGCAACTCTAACGCTGTGTTCATAGTGTCTAAAACCATTTGGTAAAATTTTATTTAAGGCTCTTTCTCCTGCGTGTCCGAATGGAGTATGCCCTAAATCATGCCCTAGTGCAATTGCCTCGGTTAAATCTTGATTAAGCCTTAAGCCTATCGCAATGGTTCTAGCTATCTGTGCTACTTCTAATGTGTGTGTAAGTCTTGTTCTGTAGTGATCACCCTCGGGTGATAAAAAAACCTGTGTCTTGTGCATTAAACGTCTAAACGCTTTTGAGTGAATTACTCTGTCTCTGTCACGTTGAAAACAAGTTCTTAAATCGTCTTGCGGTTCTTGCATTTCTCTGCCTTTACTGTTTATCGAAAGGCAAGCAAACTCTGATAATAACAGTTTCTCGTTATTTTCAGTAAACTCTCTTATCCCCATAAAAGCACCCCCATTATGACTAAAAACTGATGACTTATTTGTAGGGCAGGGTCTCTGCTCAGACGTGCCTCTTAGGATTAGTGATGTAGGGAACGGTCTTGACCGTTCCGAGGAAATTTAGCTAAAACTCCGAGTTTTCGGAACGGTCAAGACCGTTCCCTACATCAATTTGTGCGTTTTAACTGAAAATATTAACCCAAAAAATTCCTAATCAACACGTGTGGTCTCTGCGCCCTCCCGAAAGCTAGCGATTATCCATACTTCTCGGGATGGCACTTCAGACCCTCCCCTACAATATTATAACAAATTAATTTAAACCATACAAAAATGTTTACTAAGTTCTAAGGCTATGAGGTAATACCTATAATGATATCAAATCATTACAAAGTAAATCAAAAACAGTCCTTCACCATTCACCCTTAGTCTTTAGTCTATATTTAGTCTATAATAATATATACAACACAAATCTTTAAAATACTTTTATTTTTTTAAAATCATATCTCAAATGAATAAAAATTTTTTCCAATCTCGTCTATAATGCCGTTTCCCTTAGTAAGTTCAGAGAAATTCTCTCTAAATTCTATTAAATCCTCTTGTAAAATATGAAATTTAACTGTAACCATGTCTTCAAATAAAGTGTCGTCTATCTCTGCTTTGCTTAGAATTTCTTGCAATTTGGTGTAATAGCTGTAGTGGCATTTTGCACTAGCTAGTATACATTCTTTCATAACGCAAATTTTAGCAGATTTTAATGCGATACTTGCAGTATGTGAGTAGGCTCTAACTAGGCCACCGCCGCCCAGCATAATTCCCCCGAAATATCTTGTTCCTACTAAAACCACGTCTTTAACGCCCGACTTTTTTATGGTTTCAAGCATAGGAATACCGGCGGTCCCCGATGGCTCGCCGTCGTCGTTAAATCTTTCTATATTGTTTTCTCTTAAAACATAAGCAGACACATTGTGCGTCGCATCCTTGTGTTTTAGCTTTATCTCGTTTATAAAAAACTTGGCGTCTTCCTCTGTAGTAACAGGCATACAGTAGCCAATAAACCTAGACTTTTTTTCTATAAAAAAATCTTCACCATAGTCTTTAACTGTTTTATATTCCATATTATTCTCTCTCAAATTTAATTATATTATAAGGGAAATTTCATGCTTGGGAACTTAAGCAAACTTATTGCTTAATTGTAGGGGAGGGTCTCTGCGCCCTCCCGAAACTGGGTGCTAAATCCTACTTCTCGGGAGGGCACGGAGACCCTCCCCTACAAAATTTTAATAAATTTATCTTTATTACTACATTTTTTGTTAAAAAATTCTTTAATCAAAAAATCTGAAAGGATTTTCACATTACTTTTTCACTCTTCACTATTACCTCTTCACTAAGTTCCCAAGTATGAGACCCTCGCCTACAATATTTAAACAAATTTAGTTTTTAACCAAAATGTTCACTAAGTTCTAATATCAAAAAAATCTGCCATAAGGCAGATTTTTAAGTTTAAATTATTTTCCTGTGCCGTAACGTTTCTTGAACATGTCAACACGACCACTTGTATCTATCAACTTTTGTTTGCCTGTATAGAAAGGATGGCATTTTGAGCAAATTTCAACCTTAACGTCTTTCTTTGTTGATCTAGTGTTAATAACATTTCCGCAAGCGCATGTAACGGTTGTTTCGTGGTATTCTGGATGTAGATTTTCTTTCATGATTCTGTCACCTCTCTTATAGGTCAAACCTATATAATAATCGTTCTAAAATAACAACATATATTGTAACACATATTTTTAAAAAAATCAAGTATTTTTTAAAAAATTATTCGTATTTTATCATTTCTGAATAAGCTGAATTAAAACCTTCTTGTGATATTTGGTAATAAGTGTCGTATTCAAGAACTTCAATCTCGATTTCTACAGGTTCTGCGTACTCGGCAGTATTGATATTTTTCTCGATTTCATCTAACATGACATTTGCAAATTGCTCATTTAATTCTTCTGTATACTCTGTAACATCTGTAAACATATCGGTGACTACACCATCATAAAAATCATAACTAATTGAAGTAGCTAAGTTCATTATTGGATAAATTGTAACATCTACTTTATAAACTGAACCATCTTTTACTGACTCGCCAACCTCATACTTACTATAAGAGTATAGTTTTGTAAAAATCTCATGCGCTCTTGTGTATGCATCATCTGAAAGCGTTGTAATGTCTATGCCTATATAAGTTAAGTATTCTTGAGTATCTGCTTCTACTAACTCTAAATGACTTTGCTCTAACTCGTCTACAGAGTCAATATTTTCACCTAAAAGAGCCATATATCCATCGGAATGCACGCCTAAAAAGCTTGAGTCAAGCTCCCATTGAACCAAATTTTTAGTAGTCTCTAAAGCATTAGTTCCAGTAAAAGACTCTAGTATACTACAACCTGTGCTTACCACAACTAATACAATCATTGAACTTAATAATAATAATTTCTTTTTCATTTCCTTTTTCTCCTATTTATGATATTTTGTGCCTGTTTGTATCTGAAAGGCACGGTATATTTGTTCTAAAAGCATAACCCTAAATAACTGATGCGGAAACGTCATGTTTGATACACTAAGACCTTTCCCCATTTTTTTAACGCTCTCATGAAGTCCGTGAGACGAACCAATAACAAAAGCAATTGAGCTTTCACCCATGACTGCCTGCCTTGATAAAAATTCACTAAACTCTTTTGAGCTTGATTGCTTGCCCTCTATTACTAAAGGAACACAAAGACTATTTCCAACAGCCTGTTTAATTAACTCGGCTTCTTTTAGCAGAGCTTTTTCAATTAAAGCTTCGCTGTCACCTGTTCTTACTTCTGAAATTTCAATAATTTTCAAATTACAAAAAGCAGATAATCTTTTTTCGTACTCTTTTTGTGCCTCTTTTAAAAATTTTTCTTTTAAATTTCCAAGACAAACTATTTTCACACTTAACATTAAAAAATTATACCCTTTCCATCAGTATTCTCTTTTCTTGCAACTTCAAGCCTATAATCAACATCTTTTACAAGACCAGCCATAGTCAAGGCACATAAAGAGGTTTCTTTCGCCAATAACGGGTAGTTATTCTCTGAACTTAAATGAGCCAACAAGAATTTTTTTGTGCCAGTCTTATAAATTTTTGTTAAAAACTCGGCGCAATCCTTGTTTGATAGATGCCCACTAGCAGAAAGAACCCTTTGTTTAAGCTGATAAGGGTAATCAGAACATTTAAGCATGTCTATGTCATGATTGCTTTCAATAACACAAAAATCACAGTTAGAAAAATTCTCTTCTATTTCCTGTGTAATACAGCCAATATCTGTTGCAAATGCAAAATTTTTGTTATCCTGGGTTTTAATCTTAAAACCTATACTTTCGGCACAGTCGTGCGGTGTATTAAAATAATTAATATTCATTCCAGCAATTTGCAAGTCATTTTGAATTATATGTATAGGAAATTTTACAATATTTTTAAGCGTAAGCTCTTTTAATGTACCGGCAGAACAAAAAACATCTATATTATACTTTGAGGCAAACACCTTTAAGGCGTTTATATGGTCCACATGTTCATGGGTTATTACAATAGCTTTTACAGCTAAAGGCGATATTTTGCATCGCTCTAACGCAAGATGAATTTGCTTAGAATTTTTTCCTGCATCAATTAATATTCCCTCGTCACGTGAACCTAAGAAATAACTGTTTCCTGTACTACCGCTAAATAACGGAAAAAGCTTCGCCATATTATTTAAAAACCACCCTATCAAAATGACATCCCCTGTGTAGATTCAGAGAAAGCCATGAAGGCCACTACACAGGGGTATAAAATAAGAACATTATGTCATAATTATTTTTTGTCGCTCTCACATTTTTGATTAGCAACACCGCAAGAAGTTTTGCATGCTGATTGGCAAGAAGTTTGGCACTCGCCACAACCGCCTTTTTTGCATGACTCCTTAAGATTTCTAGTTTCGATTGTCTTAATCTTCATCATAATTAATTGCCTCCTTACACTATTTTATAATTTATTTTAGCACGTTTTTTAATAAAAGTCAATAGATTAAGTAACTCAAACCATTGATTTTGAATACAATATAAAGTATTATTATATTGCAGAAGGGGGAGTTTTATGGACGCCTCAAAGACTGTTGTTTTTATCTCAACCCTAGCTGCCGCATTAGCAGACGGAAAAACAGTAGATGAAATAGATAAACTAGCAACTTTTTTTAATCAACTTGGCAACTCACTTTCTGCTATTGCACTCTTTCGTGACCCTGAAGATGCAACAGAGCTTGAGACTCCTTAAAATTCACCTTGATTTTATAATAAAAATAAGGTATAATATTTATAGAACAAATATTCGGAGTGATTATATGAAAATTGCAATTGTAGGTTCACGAAACCTTTTTGTTAATCTTGAAAAATATTTAAGCGACTATGATATTGATTATATTGTCTCTGGCGGAGCTAAAGGCATAGATAGTTGTGCCGAAGATTACGCCATAAAAAACAATATTAAGACAATTATTTTCAAGCCAGACTATGAAAGCTTTGGAAAAAGAGCGCCTTTAGTCAGAAATATTCAAATAGTTGAAGAGGCTGATATTGTAATAGCTTTTTGGGATGGCAAATCAAGAGGAACTCTTTTCACTATAAAAGAGGCACGAAAAAAAGGAAAAGAGCTTAAAATCTACACAAATTCCCCTTAAAATATGTAATTTTAAAAAAAATTGATTTTTTTTGCATTTTCCTATTGACAAATCTGAAATATGTGGTATTATATATAAGTCGCTGAAACACAAGCGACATGAAAATGAGATAAAGTTGGTATTGATTACAGCGAGGGTCCACCCGTTCCCATCCCGAACACGGAAGTTAAGCTCGTTTGTGCCGAAAATACTTGGCTGGCGACGGCCCGGGAAAATAGGTTTTGCCAACACCGTTTATCTCATTTTTCTTTTGAGAAGTCAATCGTTAATTTTTTTAAAAAAACTTTTAAAAAAGTATTGACAAATCAAAAAAGATGTGGTAAACTATGTAAGTCGATGAAACAAGCGACAGAAAATGAGATAAAGTTGGTATTGATTACAGCGAGGGTCCACCCGTTCCCATCCCGAACACGGAAGTTAAGCTCGTTTGTGCCGAAAATACTTGGCTGGCGACGGCCCGGGAAAATAGGTTTTGCCAACATCGTTTATCTCATCCCCCCTTTTTTTGCTAGGTTGTAATAACAATCCTAGTTAGTTGGTATTGATTACAGCGAGGGTCCACCCGTTCCCATCCCGAACACGGAAGTTAAGCTCGTTTGTGCCGAAAATACTTGGCTGGTGACGGCCCGGGAAAATAGGTTTTGCCAACACTCAAAATAGCCATCCAATAGGGTGGTTGTTTTTTTTTGCATTTTTTTACAAATAACATTTTTTCACAAATAATAAATAAGAATGCAGAAATAAGAAATATTTCTTAATATTATAAAAGTAACGAATATTGTAGGGATGCCCTGTAGGGGACGGGTTTTCCGTCCCGAAAAACTAGAGATTTTAACTAAATTCCCACGGAACGGAAAACCCGTCCCCTACATTAATTTGTGCGTTTAAACGAATTTAATTTAATCATAAAATCCTAAGAGGCACGTCTGGTCTCTACGCCCTCCCCTACAATATTTAACAAATTTTTATTAAAAAATCCTTTAATTAAAAATCCGCAAAAATTTTCACATTCACTTTTCACTAAGTTCTAATGCTTAAGGGGCGAACACACAAGTTCGCCCCTTAATTTTTTATTGTATATAATTTAATTTTTCCATATAATATTCTGAACTTAATATATTGCCATCTAATGTAAGCGGATTTGAATTTGAACTGATATTAATTTCTTGAACATCTAAATACACACTCTGCATAGACTTAACAATAGCTATAATTATGTTTTCGTCAGCCTTATTTTGAAGCTCTTGATTAAAATTAAGGCTTAACACATTATTTTCATAACTAAAATCAATTAGCTCAATATCATTCATATTGCTGTCAATCTCTCTTGCCTTATCCCATACACTCAAAGCAGTAGCTTCTTCAGCACTAAAAACCTGTTTCACTAAAACATCTTCCACAAAAAAGTAAACTTCATAGTTTGATCCAACTACAGGCTCTATGTCTATGTTTCTAATCAGCAAAACTGGTTCTGGCTCTGTTTGTGGAAAGAGGTAAGGAAACGCAAAAAATCCCATAACCATACAAGCTGCCGCCAATACAACCGGCATGTAATTTTTCTTTTTAGGCAATTCACGAGGACCGCTTGCCTTTTTTAATATATCTTCATATATATTACTTTTAATTTCGTCTGATACTGTTATTTTATCAAGACTTTTTTTTATATTGCTTTGCATTAGATATCTTCTCCCAGTTTATTTTTAAGTATTTCTCTTCCTCGTTTAAGCCTAACTCTAACGGTTGAATGTGAAAGATTTAAAATCTTAGAGATCTCCTCAGACTTATAGTCCTCATAGTAAAACATATAAATAATAGTCTTATATTTTTCAGGCAAAGACAACACTAACTCTATAATTTCGTCAGATTTAAAGTCCTCGGCCTGCTCGGTTACCGAGTCTAAATCTTGTGTCTTATTATGCTTACTTCTGAAAAAATCCACACACGCATTATGTGTACATGTGCAAAGCCATGCTTTTATATGTTCATCGTCATTAAATACTTTCTCATTGATTAAAAGTTTATAAAAAATATCTTGTGCTATGTCCAAGCTGTTTTGCTGATTTTTAAGGTGTATATAGGCAATTCTATATACAGTGTCAAAATATTTCTCATATATTCTTTTAAATTCTACTTCATCCCTTATCTTAGGCACAATTACTCTCCTATATATAATAAACTGTTTTAAAGCTTAAAATGTTTCATCTCTTAAATATTTTTTTATAAGGCTTAATCCTGTATAACCAAACTGCAATCTCTCCGCCAAAAAGCATAATGTACATGCAAAAATACAGCCATAACATAACAATTATAAGTATGGCTAGACTGCCGTATATATCTGAGTAGCTTGAAAAGTTATCAACAAAATATGAGAAGACTGTTGAATAAACGACCCACGCCACCGCCGAAAGAAATGCTCCAATTGCACAAAATCTAAATGGAACTCTTGCTTTAAATGGAATTAATTTGAATGTTATACTAAAAAATATTGTCAAAATAACTATAGCAATAAGCCCTTTAAAATCTAATATTTTGTCTACAAAGCTGATATCTATATAGCTATTAATCAGCGAATAAATGTTATTTCCAAACACCATTACAATTGTTGTCGCTATTAAAATCACTGCAAAAGCAAGCGTGTACAATATAGATATTGCCCTTAATATAAAATAATTTCTGTTTTCTTGAACATCAAAAACTGCGTTTAATCCCTTTATCAAGGCTAACATCGCCTTTGATGACGACCAAACACACGCAATAAATGCTACCGAAAAAAAGGTAAATGGTTGATGATCAAAGCTTAAAATTGCTGAAAAGAACTGAGCTATACCATCTGGTAAAAGCTCTATTGTTTTTTCTATTACAGTTTGTCCCTCGATATCTATTAACGTAAAAAACGATAATAGCACCAACACAAAGGGTATTATGGCTATGATTATAAAAAAGGCTGATTGAGCTGAATAGGTATCCAACGCATCCAGCCTTAATTTTTTTTCAAACCAATTGTATGTCTCAATAATAAACTTTTTCATCTGCTATTACCTTTTACAATTTGTTTTAAGCTACATTTGTCTTGCAATTTGTAGCATTATGGCGCATTCCATTCTTTTTTTGAATAGCTCACATCCATATGAGTATATGCCTTTAATGTCGCCTGTAGCGTGATATGAGTTTGCTGCACATCCGCCAGAACAATAAAGTCTTGCCCAACATTCTCTGCACTCTTGCCTTGAATAAACATTACATGATTTAAATTCATCCTGTAAATCAAAGGCATTCACTCCATTAAACACATTTCCCATTAAATATTTTGGCTCTCCTACGAACTGATGACATGGGTATAAGTCTCCTGTAGGTGTAACCGCAAAATACTCACTGCCTGAACCACATCCTGTAACTCTTTTGTAGATACATGGACCATGATTTAAGTCAATCATATAGTGGTAAAACTCAAATCCTTTACCTTCATTTTCTCTTTTAAGCATTTCTTTTGCCAAAACTTCGTATTGCTCAAAAAGAATAGGTAAATCTTCTTTTGTGAGTGCATAAGGGTCATCTTCATGGCAAACAACAGGCTCCATGCTAAGTTGAGTAAACCCTAAATCAGCCATATGGAATATATCATTTGTAAAATCAACATTATTATGCGTGAAAGTTCCACGCATATAATAACCTTTGTCTCCCCTAGTCTCGACAAATTTCTTGAATTTAGGAAGAATTTTTTCGTAACTACCAACCGAATTTAAGTCTATTCTAAAATAGTCATGAACTTTTTTTCTTCCATCAAGACTTAAAACAACGTTGTCCATCTCTCTGTTAGAAAATTCTATTACCTCGTCGTTAATAAGTACCCCGTTTGTGGTTAATGTAAATCTAAAATTCTTATTTTTTTCTTTTTCAATGCTTCTTGCATAATTTACTATGTCTTTTACCACTTGCCAATTCATTAAAGGCTCACCACCAAAGAAGTCAACCTCTAGGTTAGTCCTGGTTCCTGAATTTTCTATAAGGAAATCTATAGCTTTTTTGCCTACCTCTAGGCTCATTAAAGCGTCTTTTCCCTTATATTTTCCGCCGGCTGCAAAACAGTAACTGCAATTCAAATTACAAGTATGAGCCACATGAAGACATAGCGCCTTAGTAACATTATTTTTGTATTTAAAATCTACTGCTACATTTGCATAATCCTCTTCACAAAACAGCTTTTCTTCATCTATAAGGCCTTTAATGTCGTTAAGGCAGTCTATGACTTCCTCTTCACTGCAAGGGTAATCATTTGTAATTTTGCTAACAATTTCCTGTGTACTATAATTTTCATACATAGATATTATGTCATAGACAGGCTCATCCACAACATGAATTGAACCACTAGCAACGTCTATGACTATATTATATCCATTTAATTTATATTGATGTATCATTTCTCTCTCTTCACTTTACCAGACATCTAGTTCTAGTATCTCTCTAGGCAGGCTGACTAGTGGATCTTTAACTTTAACTTGTGTCTCTTTTAATTTATCTCTCATTTTCTCAAGAATATCCGCATACTCTTTGTTTTCTGCCAAATTATTAATCTCTTTTTCATCGTTTACAATGTCAAATAATTGAGTATGTCTCTCACCTTTTACAAAATACTCAATAAGCTTAAACTCATTATTTTTGTAGCAACGTTGTGTATTTCTATAGGCTGCGAAAATTTCGTCACGAATAGACTCTTTCTTTGAGTTAATAACATCTGCAAGGCTAATGCCTTGAACGCTTTCAGGTATCTCAACATCTATCATGTCACATAAAGTTGGGAATATATCAAGCAGATATGTGTAAGCATCGCTCTTCTTCGGCTCAAAATCGCCAACAGGCTTAAATATCAACGGAACTCTAATGCTATGTTCATAGACACTTTGCTTGCCCATAAGACCGTGTTGACCTAACGCAAGTCCGTTATCTCCTGCAAACACAATTATAGTGTCGTCGTATATTCCTTTGTCTTTTAAAGCCTTAATCACATCGCCAAATCTGCTATCTACATGCGAAATCATGCCATAGTACTCGGCAATATGTCTTCTTATTGCCTGTGGAGTACGAGGAAAGAACTCTAAAACTTCGTCTCTTATATGTAGGTCTCCGTTGTCGAATGGGTGTACAGGCATAAAATTCTCTGGTGTTGAGACCGTTTGTGTGTTGTACATCTCTTCAAACTCTGGTGGAGGAGTGCGTGGATCGTGCGGTGCTACCAAAGATAGATATAGATAAAATGGTTCTTCTCTTTCATATCCTTCGATAAAGTCTACCGCTGCATCGCAGAATATGTCTGTTGAATGAACCTTTCCTGTTCCGTATTTAACAGGTATTCTCTGATGGTTTTCATCTAAATGATACATAAGCTCATTGTCATATACACCTGTTGGGTCGAAATCAAGCAAACAAGGGTTATAATGTCCACCTTGGTTACCATACCATTGCCCATTAGTGTGGAATGCAAATATTCTGTCTGCATTGTCATACGATCTCATAAACGAGTCTTTATCTTGATGCCACTTTCCTATATGATGTGTGTAGTAGCCGTTATTTCTTAAGCATTCTGGCATGGTTGTATGCTCTTTAGGAAGAGTTCTTCCGTTAGTTCTGCCCGCACCTTCTAGCGAGAATAACTCTCTACCAGTTTGAAGCATTGCACGGCTTGGCATACATACCGCACCACAAGTTCCGCCCATTATATGCCCTCTTGAAAAGGCTACACTTTCTTCCACAAACTTATCCATGTTGGGGGTAATAATCTCCTTATTACCCATAGCATTTATTGTATCAAAACGTTGATCATCCGTAAAAAAGAATAATATATTTGGTTTTTTCATCTTACACCTCATACTCAGTATCAACAGAAACACTTTGCGAAACTATTGATTGCACATATGGCTTAACATCATCTTTATGATAGGTATTAACTTGGTAGTCCTCTAAGTCTTTAGGTGAGTCTAAAATCACCTCGAGCATTACATCAAATGAACGCTCTGAACGCAAGTAGTCTGCATATGCGTTGACCTCTTTTGCTTGAGGAATAACGCCTCTCATTGATTCAAACTTAGCAATTAAAGCTTCACAATTCTCTTTTGAATAGTCTTTTAATCTATAAAATACAACGTGTTTTACCATTTTATTACTCTCCTAAATCGTTTTCTTGGTCTTCAATTCTTACATGATTTTCTACTCTAAATCTAGGTCTTGCCTTTACTTCACTGTAAATTTTACCTATGTATGCTCCTACAACCCCTAAGCAGAACATTTGAAGTCCACCAAGTAACCAAATTGAGGCAATTGTTGCAGTCCAACCACTCACTGCATTATCTGTAAAGTATGATATGAAAGCGTAAAGTAAACCTAAAACACTTAGGAACGAAATTAAAATTCCTATATACGAAATAAAGTTTAAAGGCTTAACGCTGAATGAAGTAATACCACTTATAGCAAACTCAAGCATTTTCTTAAATGGATATTTAGACTCACCTGCAAATCTTTCGTTTCTTGTGTAATAAACATAGTCAGTCTTGTATCCAATTAGCGGAACTATACCTCTTAAGAATAGGTTTACTTCCTTGTATTCAGCCAATCCTTCAAGTGCTCTTTTACCCATTAATCTATAATCTGCATGATTGTAAACCACATCAGTGCCCAAAATTTTCATAACTTTATAAAAGCCTTGAGCTGTGTGCTTTTTAAAGAAAGTATCTTTTTCTCTTTCTTTTCTAACGCCGTAAACCACTTCACAACCCTCTTGATATTTTTCTACAAACTCATCAAGAACCTCAATATCGTCTTGTAAGTCAGCGTCTAGGCTTATAACGCAATCCGCATAATCTTTAGCTGTCATCAATCCAGATAGTAAAGCGTTTTGATGCCCTCTATTATGAGCTAATTTCAAGCCTTGAATTACAGGATACTGCTTCATCAGGTCGCAGATCATTTCCCAAGTTTTGTCTTTACTTCCGTCATCAACAAACATTACCCTGCTGTCTCCATTAATCAGACCTTTTTCTCTCATCCTTGTGATTTTATCATCAAGTCTTTTAGCTGTTTCGTTTATGACTTCCTCTTCATTATAGCATGGCACAACAAAATATACAGTATTCATTTTTTATCATCCTTTCTCTGGTATAATAATATTCATTTTCTTACAATATTCTTTGAAACTTCCCAGTTTCCTTTTGGCAATTATTTTTTCTTTTTTTACATCGATTTTTAGTTTCTTTGCTATAAAAATATATACTACAAGTAGTATTGATGCCGAAATTGTTATTAGTATTCCAAGTGCAAGACCCGGAGTTTCATATCTAAATTCTATTCTTATGTCGTTTCCGCTAGGAACTACTACAGACATAAACCCGATATTAGATTTAATTATTTCTGTCTCTTTACCATTTACATAAGCTGTCCAACCATCTTCATATGGAACAGAGAAAAATACTATGTCCTCTTTTGAACTATTATATAAAGCATTAAATCCTGTATTTGTGTATTCAAAGAAACTACATGCACTCTTTGCTCTTTCGGTGGCATTTTCAAAATAGTCCTCAACATTAAGTGAATTATCACCTTCATATTTAGTTAGATAGTTCGATACTAAAGCTTCATCTTCATCATTAATTATTAAAGCTGCAAGCATAACAGATTCTCTGTTTGACTGAGAGTATTTGTCTGTTTCACTCTTAAGAATATAGCTGTCATAGCTAAATCCCATAGGAATATAATAATCATTTTCCCATATATCAAAGCCATTGGCATTTCCATAGTAAGTGAATCCTTCAATCTCAGGTTGATCATAGGTTTGAGTACCAAAGTAGTTACTGTCATCATCGTCATCAAACAACCATTTTACCGAAACAATGCCTCTTAAAGCATAGTGACTGGTTTCAGGTCTGCTTGCTACTCCTCTTTGAACTCCAATATAGTCATAGAAATCCATTACAGAACCAGGAACTATACTATGGAAAGTTTGTATTGTTGGTACCTGCCAGAACATCGCCGAGTTATCCATTGATTCATAGAAGTCTGAGCGAGAATTATCAATTTCTTCTAGGTTAATGTCTTCGCCAGCATTTAAAGCATACGGAATTATATGTGTGTATGGGTCTGTCGATTGCGTCTTACCTATTGCCAAGAAGAACATCGAATAAATCACTGCGGTTACAGATGTAAATATTATAGAGTTTTTAACTATTTTTTCTTTATCTGCAAACCTAAATATATAAACAAGACACGCAAGAGATATCAGCGATATGGCTGCATATGCCCAAAATCTAGTTGGGTAGTCCATTAAACCCATATGAGTTTCTGTTACACCGTCATTCGTTTCTGTATATGTCATAAATCCAATGGCTGCAACAACTATTACAACTACATAAGATGAAAACTTAATAGCTCTTTTAAAGTCAACTCGTTTTGACTCAAGGCTCATCACTGTTGCCAATGCAAACATTAAAGTTAACATATAATACCATCTTGCATAATACGCTGAGTTAAATAGTTGGAACGATGAATTTAATATAGGAATTAAAGCACATGCAAATAATATTCCTAGAACTCTTTTTAACCAGTGTTTTCTTCTTTGCTGTAACCATGCGATTACACCTGTCATTCCAAATAAAGGTAACCACGCTCCTAAAGATGCCCACTTTGCATTAGAATCTGGCGTAAAATTAGGTCTTGCTGGTAGGTCAGGCGGGAAAAACATTGATTGTATTATATGCACATATCTTTGATTATCATTATATAAAAGGGCGCTCCAACCTGAAATAATATTATCAACTCTATCATTCTGTAGTGTTGATAATACTGCCGGCAACAAGAGTACTGCCGACATCGCAAGTCCTATAACTGCTTCTAGTGCTAATAATGCAAAATCTCTAAGGTCTATTTTTGCAAATCCCATTACTACTTTTATCATAAAATAAATAAAGCAGAATATTACTTGCCCTACAAAGAAATAATAATTAAACAAACATGATAACGCAACGCATATTGCAAAAACGCCTCTACGTTTTGTGACAAAATATTGATCTATTGCTGCAAGTAATAATGGAAAAATAATCATAGATTCATGAAAATGATTAAAGAATACATTATATATTGAAAAACCTGAAAATGCGTAAAGTATTCCGCCTAATATTGCGATATCTTTATTTTTTACATACCTTTGAAGGTATGTGTATGCGGCTAAGCTAGCACAAGCAAATTTAAGCATTAATAGTGGTCCCATTAAAAACTGCAAAAATTCATTAGGGAACGGTATCGTCAACCAAAAAAACGGGCTTCCTAACAAATAAAAAGTATATGAACCTATAAAGTTTACTCCTAAATCTGTCAAGTGATTCCATCCTATCGAACCGCTTGTAACAGCTTCGTGTGCCAGCGTGTAAAATGGAACTTGTTGGACATTGAAGTCTCCATAGAAAAGAAACCTACCTCCATCTTTAATTATGAAGGGAATAAAAACTAAAAATGATAAAGCCAACCCAAACATAAATGCTTTCATATAATAATTTCGTTTGAACGGACTTTTCTGCCTTACATCTGTCATTAATTCCTCTTTCCCCCTTATTAGGGATTATATTTTAACAATTATTCTATTGAAAAAAGTTGCTTATCTATATATAATTAGACTATACTATTTTAAGGAGAACTAACATGTACACTTTTTATCCTATGCTTTCACGCATGAAATATATAAACCGCTGGGGGCTTATGCGTAATACAAGAAATGAAAATCTTTGTGAACACAGTCTCGAGACTGCCTACATTGTCCACGCCTTAGTCTTAATTGCTAATAGACAATTTGGCGAAAACTTAAATCCAGAACATGCTGTCGTCCTTGCCATGTATCACGATTGTAGCGAAATTATAACTGGAGATCTTCCAACTCCTATTAAGTACCACAATAAAAATATTAGTACAGCTTATAAAGAAATTGAAAAACATGCTGTATCGACTTTAATTTCTTTCTTGCCTGAATATTTACAGGCAGATTATAACGATATTTTCAGCTTAAGTTCAGATGAAAATATAAAATACCTTCCATATATTGAAGCAGCAGATAAAATATCTGCATATATCAAATGTATCGAAGAGAAAAATAGTGGAAATATTGAGTTTATTAAAGCTGAAACCTCTACATTAGAAAAAATTCAACATTTCAACATACCCGCTGTTGAATACTTTACTAAAAACATTTTACCACTGTATAGTCTAACTTTAGATGAACATAAATAAGTATTGACATTCTTACAAAATCTAATCAGTCATTATACTTTAGACCCTCTAATAAATTCTTAAGATCGTCTTCACCATAAAATTCAATTTGTAGAACGCCTTTTTTCTTAGTACCATCAACTTTAATTTTTCTCCCTAGACTAGTCTCTAGTGCTAATTCAGCCTCAACATAATATTGAATTCGTTTTTTCTCTTTAGGCGCTTCTACAACGCTTTCTTTATTCCTCTCTTTTTGTAGCACCTCTAGCTGACGTACAGACAAACCTTTATCTATAACTAATTTTGCTGCTTGTAGCATTGCCTCTTCATCTTTAAACCCTAGCAATGTTCTGGCATGACCTGGGCTCATCTCTCCATTTTTAAGCATTTCCGCTATTTCTATAGGCAACCCTAGTAATCTTAGTGCATTTGCTATTGCTGGTCTAGATTTACCTATCACATGAGATAGTTCTTCTTGTGTAAACCCATGTTCATCTATTAAATTCTGATAACCATGTGCTTCTTCTAATGGATTTAAATCTTCTCTTTGCAGATTTTCAATTAGAGCTATCTGCATTTGCTCTGAATCTGTCATATCACGTATTAATACTGGAATTTCTCGAAGACCAGCCATTCTTGCAGCTCTCCATCTGCGTTCACCAGCTACAATTTCATACATTCCAGAAAGCATGGGTCTAACCAATATTGGTTGGATTACCCCGTGCTTAGATATTGACTCTGCTAGTTCTCTTAGCGCTTCAGGGTCAAATTCTTTTCTTGGCTGTTCTCTATTTGGCTCAATGTCTTTTAATTTTAGAGTTGTTCCCTCAGAAGTGTCTTCTGTGTTATCTCTAAATATCAAATCTAAGCCTTTTCCTAAGCTGTTTTTTTTGTTAATCATACTTTGTCCTTTCTGCTTTTTAGCTTATTTATCATTTTTTATTATTTCATCTGCAAGTTTCATGTATGCATCCGATCCTTTATTTGACTTGTCATAATATATGACTGGTTTTCCAAAGCTCGGTGCCTCAGACACTCTCACGCTACGAGGAATAACAGTGGAAAATACTTTTTTAGGAAAGAATTTTTTAACTTCTTTGACTACTTGCTGAGTTAGATTAAGTCTACCGTCATACATTGTTAGTAATATGCCCTCAAGTTCTAGGTTTTCATTAAAATTTCTTTTTACACGTCTAACACTATTCATAAGTTGAGACAACCCCTCAAGTGCATAGTATTCGCATTGAACAGGAATTAGCACTGTGTCACTGGCGTTTAATGCATTGGTAGTAATAAGTCCTAAAGATGGAGGACAATCTATAATTATGTAATCATAGTTTCCTCTTATGCTTGCAATCGCTTCTTTTAGAACATTTTCTCTATTATTTTTCGCAGCTAATTCGATTTCAGCTGCAGCTAAATCCATATGAGATGGTATAATACTTAAATTTTCAAACTCAGTAATAATTGTTGCGGTTTCACACTTTTCTCCGCCTAGCAAAATGTCATATACTGATATTTCGGCATCTC
The DNA here is from genome assembly GCA_964369225.1 of uncultured Eubacteriales bacterium. Classification (GTDB taxonomy): domain Bacteria; phylum Bacillota; class Clostridia; order Oscillospirales; family Acutalibacteraceae; genus SIG603. The sequence goes on along the minus strand of CAYJER010000007.1, from coordinate 37,992 downwards.
TTCTATCAACACCTACTCCGCTCGAACTGTTTCCTTGTGGGTCGCTATCTATTAACAAAACCGTTTTACCTTTTTTGCTAAGTGCTGCTGCTAAATTCACGGCTGTAGTAGTTTTTCCTACTCCGCCTTTTTGATTAGCTATTGAAATAATTTTCGCCACCGTATCACTCCTTTACTATTTATATTCTAACACATAAATTGTTTTTTTGGAAGACTTTTAAAGAAAAAATTTAAAATGTTTCACATGAAACATTTTAGTTTAACGACATATTACAGCAATATTTTTATTATTAAAGTGATATAATATGTGTAAAGACAGGGGTTGAAATAAATGATTAAAAAAAACTATAGAATAACTGAAATTAGCACCAGCAAAATAATGACTACAAGATTAGCAAACAAGAATGAAATCCAAATAAAGTTGGCTCTATTAAAAATTAAACCAATAATTTCTCCCATTGTTGTATATCAAAAAGAAAATATGTACTATGTTATTTACGGAAATGATAACGTATATGCTTACATTCAATTAGGTTTAACTTCAATTGCCGCAATAATAGCAGATATTGAAGAAGAAGAAGCAACACGAATTATTTTGACTGAATTAATCAAAGATGAAAAACTACATTACTTTAGTAAAATACAAGAGATTGAAAATAGTCTAAAGAATAATAATATGCGTTTTCAAGATTTACTGCATTTAGTGACAACTACAAAGCATAATATTTTAGAAATTCAAACGTTAATGAACTTTTCTGACACAGAAAGAAAATTAATAACTAAACTAGGCTTAACTAAAGTTCAAGCTCTAGTAAGTTCTAAAATAGCAAATTATGATTTAAGAAAAGACTTTATAGAATTTATATCAAAAGAGAAACTTAATGATAATCAAACAATAATTTTATACAAGAAAATCACAGAAAAACCAAAGTTATTTAAAACATCTCTTCCACGAGATATAAGGCTTTTTATTAATAGTATTGATAACACTATTAAGCAAATGCAAGAAACTGGATTTGAAGTTAATTATATTAAAGATGACAATGACGACTGCATAAAATGCAGTATTGAAATAGCTAAGCCTTCCGAATAGGCTAAATTCGGCACTAAAACTGCGTACGAGAATTCTATTCCCTTATTCATTTCCCAAGAAAAGCACCTCAACAAAAGTTGAGGTGCTTTTCAATTATATAATTGGATCTTTTGAAATTTTGTTTCCATGTCTAGGAAATTCTTTAGGAGTAAATCGCAATTTTTGAATTACAGCGATTTTTCTTTCACTTTGCTCTTCATCTGGCAAAACAAAATCAAGTTCAGCCTTCAGCTGACAACCTAAAACAGAAATAGCTTTCTTTGCTTCTACTAGCTCATCCGCAAGATTTTTGCCTTTCATGGCGATAAATTTTCCTTTCATTTTAATTAGAGGAATACAATACTCGCATAATGTATTCATTCTAGCCACAGCACGGGCAGTCGCATAATCATAGCTTTCTCTCATATCTTTCATTCTTCCAGCTTCTTCTGCACGCTTATGAACTGTGGTGAATTTGAGATCAAGTTCTTCACCTACAACATTTAAGAACTTTAATCTTTTATTTAGCCCATCTAATAGTGTCATATCAATATCTGGTCTCATAATTTTAATTGGTACAGCAGGAAACCCTGCTCCTGTGCCAACATCTATCATTTTAGCATTTTGCTTTATTTCTACCGCTTTTAAAAGTAACAAACTGTCAACAAAATGTTTAATTACTACATCCTCAGGCTCGGTTATAGCTGTAAGATTTATTCTCTCATTCCATTCAACCAAAAGCTCATAATACCTCTGAAATTTATCTGCTTGTTCTTTTTTAATTTTAACTCCAACTACTTTTGCCTTTGCAACTAATTCTTCTCTTATATCCATTACTTTGCCTCCAATGACAAATAAATTAATAAAACGCTAATATCCGCAGGACTTACACCTGAAATTCTCGATGCTTGCCCAATATTTATTGGTTTAATTTTATTAAGTTTTTCTATTGCCTCTAGTCTCAATCCTTTTATATTGCTGTAGTCAAAGTCCTTGCTTAACTTTTTGTCTTCAAGTCTTCTAAACTCAGCTATCTCGCTCATTTGTTTTTTGATGTAACCCTCATATTTGATAGATATTTCCACAGCCTCAAACACCGATTGTGGAAAATTTGGGCGAGTAGTATCTATATCTATCAAGTCTTTATATGAAATTTGTGGACGTTTAAGCAAGTCAAACATCCTAACACCACTTACAACTTCTGATGTTTCACGTGAAACAAGTATTTTATTTAACTGTTCAGTTGGAGAGAACACTAGTTTTTTAACTCTTTCTAGCTCCATAGCCTTTTGATCTTGCTTTAATAAATAATCATTCCATGTCAAGTCATCTACTAGACCTATTTCTCTACCGATAGGGGTAAGTCTCTCATCTGCATTGTCTTGCCTTAATACTAATCTGTATTCAGAACGAGATGTCATCATTCTATAAGGATCACTGCAACCTTTCGTTACTAAATCATCTATTAATGTTCCAATATATGAATTGTCACGTGTTAGAATGAACTCGGATTTACCTAACACCTTCCTTGCTGCATTCACACCAGCAACAAACCCTTGAACAGCTGCCTCTTCATAACCAGATGAACCATTGAACTGCCCTGCACCATATAAACCTTCAAAATCTTTAAATTCTAATGTAGTAAACATTTGAGTAGGATCAACACAGTCATATTCTATTGCATAAGCAGGTCTCATTATTTCGACATTTTCTAAACCTTTGATTGTTCTGTAAAACTCTATTTGCACTTCTTCTGGTAGAGAAGAACTCATACCTTGTAAATACATTTCTTCTGTTTCAATGCCACATGGTTCAATAAATAACTGATGACGTGGCTTTTCAGAAAATCTCATTATTTTATCTTCCAAACTCGGGCAATATCTAGGCCCTACCCCCTCAATTGCTCCAGCATATAAAGGTGATCTGTGTATATTTTTTAGAATTACTTCTTTAGTGTCAGAATTTGTCCAACTTACGTGACAAAGAATTGAATTTTTAAGTTCATCTTTTGTACTGTATGAAAACGGAGTTACAGGTTCATCTCCAGCCTGTGCCTCTAAATCGGTAAAATCAATAGATCGTCTTGAAACTCTAGCGGGTGTTCCTGTCTTAAATCTGCGTAAGCTTAAACCAATTTTTTTAAGAGGTTCCGATAAAAAATCAGCTGGGAATAATCCATCAGGCCCACTGCTATACGCTAGTTCACCTAAAAATATTTTTCCACCTAAGAATGTACCTGTTGCTAAAATTACAGTTTTACAGGAATGAACAGCGCCTGTTCTTGTAACAACTTTCCATGTATCTTCCTTATATAAGTCTACAACCTCAGCTTGTATTAAATCGAGATTATCAGTTTTTTCAAGCTTATGTTTCATAACTCTTGCATACTTATTTCTATCTATTTGAGCTCTTAAAGAATGAACCGCAGGCCCTTTTCCTAGATTTAGCATTCTACTTTGTAAAAAACACTCATCAGTTGTTTTTCCCATTTCACCACCTAAAGCATCTAGTTCACGCACTAAATGTCCTTTAGCTGTACCGCCTATGCTAGGATTACAAGGGCAATTTCCAACTGCATCCAAATTTACTGTAAAAACTACTGTTTTAGCCCCTAATCGAGCTGCCGCTAAACCTGCCTCTATACCTGCATGCCCTGCGCCTATGACTGCTACATCTATATCTTTTGCTTTATACATAATTTAGCCTTTCTTTATTTATTTTCCTACACAAAATCTTTCAAACACATTATTAATAACAGTTTCACTAACTTTTTCTCCAGTTAATTCCAATAAATACGAGACTGCCTCTTCTACTGTAACAGTTACGGCATCTAATGTCATTCCCATATCTAGTAAAGAAATTGCTTCTCTAACTGATTTTAAAGCAGAATTAACTGATTCTCTTTGTCGATTTGTGCAAAGCTGAATCGAACCAGTTATAATATTCTCTGAACCAAACATATATTCTATATTATTTACTAGTTCGTCTAATCCCTCGCCATTTTTTGCTGAAATACTTACACTGTATTTAAATTTAGACTTTATGTAATCTATATCTAAATTAATATCTAGATCTGTTTTATTGATAATTGCGATTACGTTTTTACCTTCTAAACTTTCAACAAATTCTTTTTCATTTGTTGAAAGTTGAAGCGACGCATCAAAAACAGCTAAAACTAACTCAGAACTATTAATTTTATCTAATGCCATTTTCACACCGATTTGTTCCACTATGTCATCTGTATCTCTTATTCCGGCTGTGTCAGCCAAAACCAAAGGAATAGATCCTAACATAACTGTTTCTTCAACTATGTCTCTTGTCGTTCCAGCAATATGAGTTACAATTGAACGCTCACATCCTGAAAGCATATTCATTAGTGTAGATTTTCCCGCATTTGGTCTGCCAGCAATTACAGTTTTTACACCCTCTCTGTAGACTTTACCCATATCAAATTTATTGATTAAATCACTAAGAAAATCTTCTGTTTCTTTCAATTTAGTTTTCAACATTTTTTCATCAACTTGTGGAATATCATCGTCAGGGTAATCTGCCCATGCAGAAAGATCTGCGCCTATTTCTACCAAAGCATCAGACATTTTCTTAATATTTTTTGACAGCACAGCATTTTTTACAGACATCGACGCTTCATGTGTTTTTTCTCCATTAGCATGAATTAATTCAATTACGGACTCTGCTTGAGTTAGATCCATTTTTCCATTTAAGAAAGCTCTTTTGGTAAACTCACCAGTATCCGCATTTGATGCACCTGCGTCTATCACTGCTTGCAAAACTTTTTTGGCGATAAATGTACCACCATGACAAGAGAGTTCAACTAAATTTTCACCCGTAAAACTTTTAGGCGCTACAAAATTTAACACAATACACTCATCTAATTCAAGATTGTTTTTATCATATACTTTAGCTAACTGGGCTGTATATCCATTCATTTCAGATATTTTCTTGTTTCCTTTACAGACTTTATCTGCTATTATTTGAGCATTTTCGCCTGAAATTCGTATTACTGCAATTCCTGAAACACCCATTGCAGTACTTATTGCAGCTATTGTTTTATTCATACTATTTTCCTCTATTTTACTTTTTAAAAATAACAAAAAGGGGAGGGTATCCGTCCCACAATCAAACTATTTTAGGGACGGGGAACCCGTCCCCTAATAATTTTATTTATCTAATTCTGCCATATAATGGTGCATCTTCTGCTTTTTTTCTCTCGATAGGTGCATCATCTAGCGGAGCTGGGCTGAATGGTTGCTCTGCTGTTTCTGAAATTCTAGGTTTAAAAGGTCTCTCTTTTTTGAAGTTATCTTTTCTATCTTTTTGGAATTTATTATTGTTAGGCTTTCTCTTATTATCAAACTTATTATCATTTCTATAAGATTTAAATTTCTCGCCTGCCTCAGGTCCAATTACAACATGACGACCTAAATCCTCGCCCTCGCTCCAAGATTTTACACCTTCTATATCTTGAACTGCAAAGTGAATTATTCTTCTCTCATATGGATTCATAGGTTCTAGTCTTTGGTTTCTTCCATATTTAATAGCTTTAGCTGCCATTTTTTTACCTAGGTTCGCTAAAACATCTTCTCTCTTAGCTCTAAATCCACCTACATCAATAGAAATTCTATAGTAATTCTCTCTATCGTTATTTGCAACTAATGAGGCTAAGTATTGAAGTGAATCAAGTGTATCACCTCTATGACCTATAATGAACTTTATGTCCTCACCAGAGATATTAAGCTCTGCTGAATTTTCTTCCTCTTTAACATCTATCTCTATGTTATCTACACCAATTGAACTGAAAATATCGTTGATGTATTTTGATGCCTTTTGCACAGGAGTAAGTTCTTTGACTGTTACTTTAATTTTTGCTGGATTACCGCCGAAAAGACCTAATGTTTTTTTAGTTGCTTGTTCTAAAACTTCCATTTCTACTTCGTCTTTAGTAACAGATAATTGCTGTAAAGCATTCTCAAAAGCTACTTCTACAGTCTCACCTGTTGTTATAATTTCTTTTAACAAATCAATTCCTCTTTTCTAGTCAACTTATTTTTTATTACCTAAGTAATTATTGTTGCTCTTTTTATTACCCGATTTCTTTTTATTACTGTTTGATTGGTTAGAGCTTAAATTTTGTTCAATTTTTTGCTCTTTTTGTTGTATTTTTTCAGCTAATTCATTTTGTTTATGAAGCGGTAATGGTTTATAATTTACTTCGTTTTCTTTAAGAAGAACGAAACGTCTAGCCTCTTTTTCTGTTGCCAAATGAGTTGCACTAAAGAATGTGTGTGTGATAACTGATTGTAAACCACCAACTAGTGATGAAACTGCCCAATAAAGACCAACCGCACCTGGGAAAATATAAGCCCAGTAGAATGATAGTGCTGACATACTGTACATCATGACTTTCATGCAGCCTTGTTGTTTCATTGCACTTGTTTTATTCATGTAAACTTGCATAAATATGCTTGAACCTGCTGAGAATACAGGAATTACCCATAAAAATTCTGTGAAAGCAGCTGATTGCGGAGATTTAAGTAGATCAAGACCTAAGAATGTAAATCCATCTGCAAAACTCTCGATTTTTGCAACATCTGCTGCATCAAACATTGTTAAATTGTTTTTTAGGTGTTCCCAGTTATTGATTATCTCTAATTCTACATAGTTTGTAGTAGTAGCGATATTTCCTGGAACTGTAGATAAGTACTCTGCTGCAGCCGTAATTTTATCTTGAGCTATATGCAATGTATTTTGAAGCGGATATATAACAGAATAATAAATACCAAACATTATTGGAAGTGGAATTAAGGCAGTCAAACAACCAGAACCCGGACTCACACCCTCTTTTTCATAGAGTTTGTTCATCTCTTCTTGAATTTTAGCATTATTGTTCGCATACATTTTACGAATTTCTTTTTGCTTTTCATTTACTCTTGCTTGTCCTGACATACCTCTTTGTTGTTTTAGGGTAAAAGGATAAAGAGCAAACTTAACTATAAGACTGAAAAAGATAATTGCTACACCGTAGTTATTAAAAATGGTGTACAAAAACCAAAGTAGGTAACCTAGTATGCTACCAAAAAAATTAAAAATATCCAAACCAATTCTCCTTTATTTAATTATTTTCTGAGGTACAGGGTCGTACCCACCACGTGAAAAGGGATTACAACGGAGTATACGCCACAAAGACATAACTCCACCTTTAAAAGCACCATAACGCTCTAAGGCGGTAAGTGCATATTCAGAACAGGTAGGATAAAACCTACAAGTAGAATACTTTTTTCTGTGAGACAAATTTTTTCTATAGAATTTAACTAAATTTATGAAAATCTTTTTCATTCTATTAACTTTGCACTCCTTAACTGTTTAATAAGAACATCTTTAACATATGTGCTCTTAACATTTACAGTTCTTGCCCTTGCAACCAACACCAAATCAAAACCTGATTTAATTGTGGGAACTAATTCCCTAATAGCTTCTCTAATAACTCGTCTAGCTCTGTTTCTTGAAACAGCACCGCCGATTTTTTTACTGGCGGTAATTCCTATTCTAACATTTTTTGATCTATTTCTTGAAATATATATGACAACACAAGGAGTAACTATAGACTTACCCCTTGAATATATCCTTTTATAATCTCTATTCTGATTAATTGCATTAATTTTCATAAAATTTTTACTTTCAAACATGACAAAGAAAGGTCACGCATAGGTGACCTTAACGAGACAATCAATAAGACAAGCGTGCTCTTCCCTTTGCTCTGCGACGTGCAAGAACCTTGCGACCGTTTTTGTCAGACATTCTCTTTCTAAAACCATGCTCTTTTTTTCTGTGGAGCTTCTTGGGTTGGTATGTTCTTAGCATAACTGAACCCTCCTTTCAGGACCTAATAATCTCTTACTATTAATCTTATTTAAACACAAGATTTAGGACTTATAAAATAACAGTCCCTGTAAGATAAAATTATACTCTAAAACATAGGCATCTGTCAATAATAAATTTAAATAAAAATCTAATATTTTTAAATTTTTTTGTTTTTTAAGTAAAATTAAGGGCAAATAAGCTCATATTGTAGTGTGTAGTATTCTAAAATATACAATATAGTGTTATATTTTATTTTTGTTTAAGTTTTCAACATTTTGGGTGAGAAAAGTTAATATTTGTTTTGCAATTTTCGGTTTAATGTGGTATAATGTATGTAAATAGCAAGTAAAAGCTAAAAATGGCCAAAAAATATATGAAAAACCTTACATATGGGAAAACATGTAGGGTCAACTTTGTGTACACTAGGCATTTAGAATTTTTGAAAAGGAAGAATAAGCAAATGGAATCTTTTAACGAGGCTTGGGAGCTTGTCTGTGACTATTGTAAAAATCAAATTACTGATATAGCCTACAAAACATGGTTTTCAAGAATAACACCAATATCATTGGATTTTGAGAAAGGAATGGCTATAATTGAAGCGCCTAATGCCTTTCACAAACAAACACTACAACGTTGTTACACAGAATTACTAAAAGAGGCATTTAATAATGTATTTGGAGTAAACATCGATTACAGGATAATAGTTCCTGAGGATACAAAACTTGAAGAACCAAAGAGTCATAAATCTAATACATACTATGATTTAACTTTTGATAATTTCATAGTAGGGTCTTCAAACAACTTTGCACATGCAGCATGTGTAGCGGTTTCAAAAAAGCCAGCACAGATATACAACCCACTTTTCATTTATGGAAATTCAGGACTAGGAAAAACTCACTTACTTCATGCGATATCTGGAGAGATAAGCAAGGCAAACCCTGATTCATTGATAGTGTACGTAAAAGGTGATGAATTTACAAATGAATTGATTGAAGCAATTCAACAAGGTACAACTCCAGCATTCAGAGAAAAATACAGAAAAGCAGATGTATTGTTGGTTGATGATATTCAGTTTATTGGTGGTAAAGAGTCGACTCAAGAAGAGTTCTTCCACACATTTAACACATTATATGAGTCAAGAAAGCAAATCATACTAACATCTGACCGTCCGCCAAAAGACATCGCAACACTTGAAGAGAGATTACAAACTCGTTTTGAGTGGGGATTAACAGCAGATGTTCAACCGCCTGACTATGAGACAAGAATTGCAATCATTAAAAGAAAAGCCGAATTGCTTGAAATTCCGCTACCAGATAATGTATGTGAGTTTATTGCAAACAAATTAAAGAGTAATATTAGACAATTAGAGGGTGTAGTTAAGAAAATTAAAGCCTATAATCTTCTTGAGAACAAAGCACCTGGAATTATGACTGCACAAAATGCAATTAGTGATATATTTAGTGATGATGAGCCTACACCAATAACAGTAGAAAAGATACTTGATGAAGTTTCAAGAACGTTTGGCTTTGTTAAAGAGGACATTGCCTCTTCAAAGAGAAACGCAAAAGTTTCAAAGGCAAGACAAGTAGCTATATATGTAATAAGAGAAATAACACAAATGCCAATGACAGGAATAGGCGAGGTTGTAGGTGGTAGAGATCACTCAACAATAGTATATGCACTACAACAAATAGAAGAGAAAATTAAGGTAGATCCTAACCTAAAAAATACAATAGAAGACATTGTAAAGAACATAAAAAACCGCTAAAAAAGTTCTCAAGTTTTTAACATAGTTTCAATCTTTCAACTGTGGAAAGATGTTAAGAGATGTTGATTGTTGAAATTTGTCAACATATAAACATTTTATCCACAGGAGAATTTGGAAAACTTTTAGCTGAGAACGCCCGTAAAATAAGGGATTTCTGAAACTTTCAACAAATCCACAGCCCCTATTACTGTTATTATTTTATAAATAATAATAATAGAGAGAAAAACATCAAAGTGGGAAAAAAGGTATTTTAAGGGTAAAACTTTCAACAACAGCAAAAAGGAAAGATTTTTAAATAAACAGAGAAAGTAAAGTCACGGGGAACTAACCCGAAATTTTTACCGCAGTATGTGCGGCAAGAATGACAAGGTCAAATTTTTAGAATAAATAGAGAAAGTAAAGTCACGGGGAACTAACCCGAAATTTTTACCGTAGTATGTGCGGCAAGAATGACAAGGTCATAGAATGAATTTTAGAATTAATAAAAAGCAACTTAGTGATTGCGTTAACAATATATTAAGAGCAGTTTCTTCAAAGACTTCTTTTCCAGCTTTAGAAGGCATATTAATTAAAGCTAGGGATGGAGAAATAGAGCTTACATCTTACGATTTAGAATTAGGAATGAAAACTACATCTGAAGCAGTAGTAATGAAAGAGGGTAGAATAGTTCTTTCGGCTAAACTTTTTTCAGACATTGTAAGAAAAGCACCCGACGATCTCATTTGCATAAATGTTGATGACAAATATATAACAACAATCGAAAGTGGAGAAAGCATATTTAATCTTGTAGGAATTAATCCAGATGAATTTCCTGAACTTCCAAGCGTTGAGTCAGATGAAAACATAAAAATTTCTGGTGAAATTCTAAAAGGTATGATAAGACAAACTATCTTTGCAGTAGCAGAGACAGACATGAAACCTATCAACCAAGGAAGTTTATTTAATTTTTACGATGGTATATTCGATTTAGTATCGGTAGATGGATTTAGACTAGCACAAAGAAGAGAAGAAATCTCGAGCAACATAAATACAAGCTTTGTAGTTCCAGGAAAAACACTTACAGAAGTTCTTAAACTTTGCACAGACAATGACATTGAAATAATTCCATCAAGAAGACACATAATTTTCAAAATAGAGAACTACACTATAATTTCAAGTGTGCTTGAGGGAGAATTTATAGACTACAAAAATGCAATACCAAAAGTTTCAAACACAACTATAACAGTAAAAACAAGAGAATTTATAGACTCAATCGAGAGAGTTTCACTACTAATAAGCGACAGACTTAAAAGTCCTGTTAGATGTTACTTTGAGAATTCATCTATAACTTTATCTTGCACAACTACAATCGGAAGAGCAAAAGACAAACTACTTTGTGAAATGCAAGGAAACAAACTTGAAATGGGCTTCAACAGTAAATACTTACTAGATGCACTTAAAAACACAGAGTGTGATGAAATAAACCTTCAAATTACAGGAAATATTAATCCTTTACTTATAACTCCGTTAATTGGAGATAGTTTTAGATTTTTAGTTCTACCTGTTAGAATACAAGCAGAGAAAAGAGATTAAAGTGGATAAAATTGTAAAAATCAAGACTGAATTTATAAGACTAGACAACATGATGAAATTAGCTGGTGCTACTGAAACTGGTGGAGAAGCTAAGGTTGTAATCCAAAATGGACATGTAAAAGTTAACGGGGAAGTATGCACTATGAGAGGAAAAAAAATGAGACATGGTGACTACTTTGAATTTAGAAACAATAAATGTGAATTAATTATAGAGTGATATGTATATTCTTAAGCTAGAACTTGATAATTTTAGAAATTTAGACAATGATATATTTATTCCGTCAAAGAGTGTAAACATAATTAGCGGAAACAACGCACAAGGAAAAACCAATCTACTTGAGGCAATTTGGCTTTTTACAGGTGGACATTCTTTCAGAGGAAACAAAGATACAGAGCTAGTAAGGCTTATAAACGGTAAAAATGGAAAAATTGCAGGACTAAAAGCAGAGTTTTTGAGTGAAGATAGAGAACAATGGGCAATACTCAACATAGTAAATGGTAAGAGAAATTCTGTGATAAACGGAGTTGCTAAAAAAAATGGCTCTGCATTAGTTGGAAAAGTATGTGCTGTGATTTTTTCACCAGAACATTTAAGCCTTATTAAAGACGGTCCATCTGGCAGAAGAAATTTTATTGACGCTGCTATATGTCAAATTAAGCCATCATACGTTAAATCATTGGCTAAATACAACCGAATTATACTTCAAAGAAATACTTTATTAAAACAAATGCAGACTAATAGTGGTCTTGAAATGATGCTTGATGTGTGGAACGAAAGGGCAATAGCTCTAGGAATGACTATAATTAATCAAAGGCTTAAGTATGTTGAAAAACTTGCCCAAAAAGCTGAAAAAATTTATAGTGGAATTTCTGGTGGAGAAGAAATTTCGATAAATTATAGGCCACTTTTAAGTGATAATATTGAAAATTTAGAGAAGTTTTACAGGCTACAAGTGGAGAAAGCCATAAAAACAGACATAAAACAGGGGCAAAGCACAATAGGACCTCACCGAGATGACTTAGAAATTAAGATAAACTCAATTTCAGCTAGAACTTTTGCCTCACAAGGGCAACAAAGATCGGCAGTAGTAGCATTGAAGCTATCAGAGGCAAAAATTTTAGAAGAAAATATTGGCGAAAGTCCAATAATAATTCTTGATGATGTTATGAGTGAATTAGACATTAACAGGCAAAACTATATATTGAATAAATTAGAGGGAAGACAGATTTTTATAAGTTGTTGCAGTGAAGAAACTGTAAATCTTTCAAAAAAGTCTAAGATATTCAAAATTCATGAGGGAAAAATAGAGGAAAAAACTTAAAATGTATCTACATTTAGGGGCGGAGACGGTTATAAAAACCTCAGAAATTGTAGCAATGTTCGACTTAGACAACACTACAATCTCAAAACACACAAGAAATTATTTAGCAAATGTACAAAAAAATAAGAAAATAGTTAATGTATCGTATGAATTACCAAAATCTTTTGTAGTTTGCACCGAAAATGTGTACATAACACAGTTATCAGTGTCAACACTAACTAAGAGAATAAATTCATTAAAAACAGAGCAAAAAAATATATAGCAAATTCAACCTGAAAGGAAAGTCATATTATGAAGTATATAGGCCTAACAAAATGCCCATATTGTGGTAAAGGTATAAATATAATAAGAATTTGGTCTATGAAAAGTCGTGGAGAATATATGTGTCCTAGATGCAAAGGAATTTCAAACATATATCTTTCACCCTTGATTTATGTTGTAGCAGTTCTGGCGATAGCTGTGTCTGTACTAATTAGCTTTTTTGAGATAAGTGTATGGAATAATGTAAGCATTATGACAACAATAAAAGCTTTAATACCATTTGCAGTATTCTATGTAGTCAGTTTATTTTTAGTTTATCTTAAAAAACCAGTAATAAAAAAGATAAGAAAAACGGCTGATGGACGCTTTGTGGACCAAGATGGAACAGAGATGGTAATGAAAATGGGAAAGTTTGTTCCTTTAAATCAAAATAAGTAATAGTAATTTAATAAAAAAGAAAGGATTGTCATATTTAACGTATTAAATACGGCAAAAATGACAAGGTCCAAATTTCTAAAAACAAAAGTGAAAGGAATGTCACGGGGAAGAAACCCGAATTTTTACCGTAGTATGTGCGGCAAAGATGACAAGGTCATAATTTTGGAGACAAATATTACTGAAAATAGTTATGATGAAAATCAGATACAGGTTCTTGAAGGTCTTGAAGCTGTAAGAAAAAGACCAGGTATGTATATAGGATCTACAGGTCCTAGAGGACTACATCATCTAGTATATGAGATAGTTGACAACGCAATAGATGAAGCTTTAGCTGGGTATTGTGATAAAATAAAAGTAGATATTTTACAAGATAATATAATTAGAGTAAGCGATAACGGAAGAGGTATTCCTGTAGGTATTCAACAAAAAACAGGTCTTCCAGCGGTTACAGTTGTATTTACAATTCTTCATGCAGGCGGTAAGTTTGGCGGTGGCGGATACAAGGTATCTGGCGGACTTCACGGTGTTGGTGCGTCTGTTGTTAATGCTTTGTCAAGTTGGTTAGAGGTTGAAGTTGTAAGTGACGGAAAACTTTATTATCAACGTTTTGAAGACGGCGGAAAAGCAGTATCAGATCTTCAAAATATGGGCGAAACAGACAGACCTACAGGAACAACAGTTTTATTCAAGGCTGACCCGACAATTTTCCAAGAAACTACAGATTATAATTATGAGACACTTGAAAAAAGACTACGTGAACAGGCTTTTCTTAACGCTGGAGTAAATATTGAGTTGTCTGACTTAAGAATTGATGAACCAATTGTGAATACATATTGCTATGAGGGCGGAATTTCAAGCTTTGTAGAGTATTTAAACACAAAAAAATCTGCTGAATTAATTCACGAGGGCATAATTCACCTAAGTTCAAACGACGAAAACGAAGATGCAACAGCAGAAATTGCTCTGCAATATACAGACAGCTACAACGAGCAAATATTATCGTTTGCTAATAACATTCATACCGTTGACGGTGGTACTCATGAAGATGGTTTCAAGAGATCGCTTACATCTGTAATGAATAAATATGCAAAAAAATATAATATTTTGAAAGAAGCCGACAAAAATTTATCTGGTGAAGACGTTCGAGAGGGTTTAACCTGTGTAATTAGTGTAAAGGTTAAAGAGGCTCAATTTGAAGGGCAAACCAAGGCGAAACTCGGTAATACAGAAGTTTCTACAATAGTTTCATCTTTAATAAATCAGCACTTTATGACATTTTTAGAAGAAAATCCTAGCATTGCAAAGATGATTTTTGAAAAGGCATTAGCTGCCTCAAGGGCTAGGGAAGCTGCTAAAAAAGCAAGAGATTTAGTTAGAAGAAAATCAGCATTAGAGGGTTCTTCACTGCCTGGTAAACTTGCAGATTGTCAGTCAAAAGATGCAAACGAGACCGAAATTTATATAGTTGAGGGTGACTCTGCGGGCGGTTCTGCTAAGAATGGTAGAGACAGAAGATTTCAGGCTATCTTGCCACTTTGGGGTAAAATGCTAAACGTTGAAAAGGCAAGATTAGATAAAGTTTATGGAAATGAGAAGCTAATGCCTGTTGTAACCGCATTAGGATGCGGAATAGGCGAGGATTTCGACTTAGAAAAGCTAAGATATGGCAAAATAATAATTATGGCGGATGCCGACGTTGACGGATCACACATTAGAATTTTGCTTTTAACATTCCTTTATAGATTTATGAAACCTTTGGTAGAAGAGGGGCATATATACCTAGCACAGCCACCACTTTACAGAGTTTCTAAGGGTAAAAAGCATAGATATGCTTACTCAGATGAGGAAAGAGATATAATAATGGGCGAGATAGGCACAGGCTATGAAATTCAGCGTTACAAAGGTTTGGGTGAAATGGATAAGGACCAACTTTGGGAGACAACTATGGACCCAGAAAGAAGAACTATGAGACGTGTTGACGTTGAAGATGCCGCCGAGGCAGATCAAATTATGACAATTCTTATGGGCGACAAGGTAGAGCCTAGAAGAGAATTTATAGAGAAAAACGCAAAATATGTTAAGAATTTGGATGTATAAATATACTGATTTGGAGGAAAAATGGACGAATTAATTCACGAGCTAAACGCCGGAAATATAGTTCCGATAGAGCTAAAAAACGAGATGAAAGACTCTTTTATAGACTATTCCATGTCAGTTATAGTTCAAAGAGCCTTGCCGGATGTAAGAGACGGCTTAAAACCTGTACATAGACGTATTCTTTACACCATGTACGAGAATACACTTTGGCCTGAAAAACCTTATAGAAAATGTGCAGATACTGTAGGTACTGTTTTGGGTAGATATCATCCTCATGGTGATAGCTCAGTTTATGACGCACTTGTAAGACTTGCACAAGATTTCTCAATGAGATATATGCTAGTTGACGGACACGGAAACTTTGGTTCTGTTGATGGTGACCCACCGGCGGCTTACAGATATACCGAGGCAAAAATGAATAAGTTATCTGTAAAAATGCTTGATGATATCAACAAAAACACGGTTGATTTTAAGCCAAACTATGACGATAGACTTACAGAGCCTGTTGCATTGCCTTGTCACTTCCCTAATCTTTTGGTGAATGGCTCTACAGGTATTGCAGTTGGTATGGCTACAAATATTCCACCGCATAATCTTTGTGAGGTGGTTGACGGACTTTGCACACTTATTGATAATCCAGAGGCTACACTTGATGAGCTTATGGAGCATATCAAGGGGCCTGACTTCCCAACTGGTGGAACAATTATGGGTAAGGCTGGCATGAGAGCAGCTTACTCAACAGGTAGAGGTAAAATCACTCTTAGGGCAAAGGCAGAAATTATTGACGATGGAAAAAACAGAGTAAAAATAGTTGTAACCGAAATTCCGTATCAAGTAAATAAGGCTAGACTTATCGAGAGTATAGCAGATTTAGTAAAAGATAAGAGAATAGAGGGCATATATAGTGTAGATGACCACTCAGACAGAAACGGAATGCACATCTCAATTGAATTAAAAAGAGATGCAGCACCACAAATTGTGCTAAATAAACTTTATGCCTACACTCAAATGCAAATAACATTTGGTGCAATTTTGATAGCCATAGTAAACGGCGAACCAAAATTATTGAACCTACACGACATATTAAGAGAGTACATTAAATTCCAAACAGAGGTTATCAGAAGAAGAACAGAATTCGATTTAGCCAAGGCAAAAGAAAGAGCGCATATTTTAGAAGCGTTAATGAAAGCACTTGATTTTATCGACGAAGTAATTTCGATATTAAGAAGCTCTAAGTCAATACCAGTTGGTAAAGAGCGATTAATGGAGAGGTTTGATTTTGATGATGTTCAGGCTCAAGCAATAGTTCAAATGAGACTAGGACAATTAACAGGCCTTGAAAAAGAGAAACTAGAAGAAGAATTAAAAGAACTAAAGCTAAAAATAGCCGATTTATTAGACATTTTAGCTAGTGACGGCAGAAAAATGGCTATAATTAAGGATGAAGCTAACGCAGTTAAAGATAAATTTGGTGATGATAGAAGAACCGAAATCGCTGCAATTAGCGGAGAAGTAGACATAGAAGATCTAATTCCTGTAGAGGAATGCGTCTTGACTATGACAAACTTTGGTTATATAAAACGTCAAAAAATGGACACATACCAACTACAAAAACGTGGTGGTCGTGGTGTCAGCGGAATGAACAGACGTGACGAAGATGTAGCTACAGAAATTTTTGTTATAGGAAGTCATGATTATGTTATGTTCTTCTCAAATTTAGGCAGAGTTTACAAGCTTAAGTGTTATGAAGTTCCAGAGGGTTCAAGAAATAGCCGTGGAATAAACGTAAATAATTTGTTGCCACTTACAGCCGATGAAAAAATTACCTCTATGAAGAGAGTTACAGAATTTACAGATGATAAATTCCTAGTAATGCTTACTAAAAAGGGTATAATTAAGAGGACAAGACTTTCAGTTTATAACACTGCAAGAAAAGGCGGAATTATAGCTGTTGACCTTGACGATGATGACACTTTAGCATGGGTTAGCATAACAGACGGTAGCAGAGATATTCTTGTAGCAACTAAAAAGGGTATGGCTATCAAGTTTAGTGAGACAGATGCAAGAGAACTTGGAAGAACTGCAAGAGGTGTTAAGGCGCTTAATTTGGCAGAAGATGACGAAGTTGTCGGAATGTGTATCACTGACGAAGACAAATATATATTAACTGTCTCTGAAACAGGATTTGGAAGACTTTCAAGTGCCGATGATTACAGAATACAGAACAGAGGCGGTAAGGGTCTAACAAACTACCATGTAGAAAAATATGGTGATGTTGCAGCAATTAGGGCAGTAAGCCTAGACGACGACATAATTTTAATTTCTGACAACGGAATTATAATTAGGATTGAGGCGAAAACCATTAGAATTTGTTCAAGACCTAGCAAGGGTGTAAAGGTTATGAGAATTTTAGATGGAAATAAGCTTGTAACATTAGCAAGAGCGCCACACGACGATTCAGAAGAAATAACAGAAATTGAAGGCGAAGTCGAGTAGCCTCGACAGGCAAGTCGCACACCTAGTTAGAAATATATTATAGTTTATTGCCTGCGTCAAAATTACGCATAAATAAATGTAGTTAATATAATCAACATTAAAGATTATTTGTTGGGTAGGGTCTGAGTGCAGACGTGTTTATTACGATTTTGAATTTAAAATTAATTCGTTAAACATACAAATTAATGTAGGGGCGAACCTATGTGTTCGCCCGTGGGTTTAGTAAAAACTGCTAGTTTTCGGGCGAACACATAGGTTCGCCCCTACATGGCTAAATTTGCTAACAGGCACATCTGTGCAGACATCCTCCCCTACAATAAATTATGTACCTAAAGTTAAATTTTAATAATCTATTGTAATTTATTTCCATATCTGTTAAAATTAAAAAAACAACGACTGTTTAGCAGTGAAACGAATTAAATAATCTTTGATTGGTTTTATTGTTAAACGTCGTTATGAAAAAATGTATTTGCCTAAAAAGGCAGGAAGGACAAACGATGTTTGAAAATTTTAAAGTATTTGAAACCGAGTTCGCAGGTAGACCACTAGTAGTAGAGACAGGTAAAATGGCTCAACTAGCTAACGGACAATGCCTAGTTAGATACGGCGAGACAACAGTTCATGTTGCAATCACAGCTTCTGCAAAACCTAGAGACGGAATAGATTTTTTCCCTTTATCAGTTGATTTCGAGGAAAAACTATATTCAGTAGGTAAAATTCCAGGCTCTTACCTAAAAAGAGAAGGAAGACCAACAGATAAAGCAATTTTAGTTTGCCGTATGATAGACAGACCAATTAGACCACTTTTCCCAAAAGATATGAGAAACGACTGCTCAATAGTTTGTACAGTTATGTCAGTTGATCAAGATTGCTCACCTGAAATTGCAGCAATGGTTGGTACATCTATAGCACTTTCAATCTCTGATATCCCATGGAATGGACCTATTTCAGGTGTTTCTGTTGGATTAATCGACGGAAAATTCATTATGAACCCAACTTTAGAGCAAAGAGCAGTATCTCAAATGGCTGTAACTGTTGCTTCAACAGAAGATAGAGTTGCTATGATAGAGGCTGGCGCTAATGAAGTTCCTGATGATGTAATGTACGATGGTATCATGGCTGGTCACGAAGAGAACCAAAAAATTATTGCTTTCATCAAAAAGATGCAAGAAGAAATAGGAAAAGAGAAATTCTCTTACCCATCAAACGAGCCAAACGAAGAAATGTACAATGCAATCAAAGAGTTTGCAATTGAAGACATTAAACTAGCTCTTGATACAGACGACAAACTAGTTAGAGACGTTAGACTAAAGCCTATCTATGAGGCTGTTCACGCAAAATTCGACGAGATTTACGAGGGTGAGTCATCTAAAATTGACGAGTGCCTATACAAAACTCAAAAATATGTAGTAAGACGTTGGCTTTTAGACGAGCAAAAACGTGTTGACGGCAGAAGAATGGATGAAATTCGTCCACTAGATGCACAAATTGACTTAATTCCTCGTGTTCACGGTTCAGGTATGTTCACAAGAGGACAAACACAAGTTTTAACAATTGCTACACTAGGTTCAGCTAGAGACGAGCAAATGCTAGACGGTATCGACGAAGAAGCAACAAAGAGATACATTCACCACTACAATTTCCCATCTTATTCAGTTGGAGAAGCTAAGCCTTCAAGAGGCCCTGGTAGACGTGAAGTAGGTCACGGAGCATTAGCAGAGAGAGCTTTAGTTCCAGTTATTCCAGATATTAAAGAGTTCCCATACACAATTAGACTTGTTTCAGAGGTTTTATCTTCAAATGGTTCAACTTCTCAAGGTTCTATCTGTGGTTCTACACTTGCGCTTATGGCTGCCGGTGTTCCAATTAAATCACCAGTTGCAGGTATTTCTTGCGGTCTTATCACAGAGGACGACAGATGGATGACTATGATTGACATTCAAGGTTTAGAAGATTTCTTTGGCGACATGGACTTTAAGGTTGCTGGTACAAAAAATGGTATCACAGCTATTCAAATGGATCTTAAAATTTCAGGTCTAACACCAGAAATGATTAAGACAGCTCTTTCAACAACTCATGAGGCTAGAGATTATATATTAGACGAAGTTATGCTAAAAGCTATTGATAAGCCACGTGAAGATTTATCAGAGTACGCACCTAAAATGCTTTCAACTTCTGTTCCAACAGAGAAAATTCGTGAAGTTATCGGTTCAGGTGGCAAGGTTATTCAAAAAATCTGTGCTGAGTGCGACGTTAAAGTTGACATCGATGACGAGGGTAACTGCTATGTTTCAGGTGTAAGCAAGGCAAATTGCGAGAGAGCTTTAGATATAATTAACACAATTGCAAATGATCCAGAGGCTGGTTCTTACTATAATGGTAAAGTTACTAGAATTATGGACTTTGGTGCATTCGTTGAGATAGCTCCAGGTAAAGAGGGATTAGTTCACGTTTCAAGACTAGATATAAGACGTGTAGATAATGTAACAGACGTTGTAAACGTTGGCGACATTGTTAAGGTTAAGGTTTTAGAGGTTGACGATAAGGGCAGGCTAAACCTAAGCCGTCGTGATGCTCTAATCGATTTAGAGGGTGCAATTCCAGAGAACACAATTGCAGATGGTCCTAGAAAGCCAGCTCCAAGACGTGACAACAACCAAAGAAGAGATTTCAGAAGATAACTCGGGATGCCCCGAGAGGCAAAAGAGAACCTCGGCTGGTAAGTTGCACACATAGCTATAAATAATTTATAAAAATGTAGGGGCGACCTGTGGTCGTCCGTGCATATTAAATTTATGATTTAAAAAAATTTTGTTAAATTTAATAAAACCATGTAGGGGCGGATATCATCCGCCTATGAATTTTAAGCAGAATTAACAACTTTTCGGGCGGATATTATCCGCCCCTACATGGCTAAATTTACTAATAAACACCAGTGAACCTATGGTTCGCCCAAATTACTACAAAATATATATGTGAGAAAATGAAAAATAATATAAAATTAGGAAATAGGCTACAAAAATGTGCCGATTTTGTTCCAAATAATGCTAAATTATTAGATATCGGAACAGACCATGGATATTTACCTATCTGGCTTATAAAATCTGATAAAATTAAAACTGCAATCGCTGCCGATGTGGCACAAGAGCCTTTGCAAAGTGCAAAACTTAATTGTGAAAAGTACAACGTAGATATTAAAACAGTGCTTTCTAATGGTTTTGAAAATATAGCAAAAAATGATTTTGATACAGTTGTCATAGCAGGAATGGGCGGTGAGTTAATCGCCAAGATAATTTCTGAATGTGAATATATTAAAGAAAACGACTACACGCTAATTTTACAAGCCATGAGTAAGGCTTATAAGTTGCGTGAATTTTTATTTAATGAAGGTTTTAGCATAGTAAAAGAGGAAGCCGTTAAAGATAAAGGTAAAATTTATTCCGTTATGAGCGTAAAATATGCAGTATCAAAAAATAACTGTGAATATATGGGGCAGCTTGTACCCAAAAGTGAATATTCTTTAGAATATGCCCAAAATATTATTAAAGACTTAAAAAATAGAGCCTTAAGCGGTGAAGATTTAAAGTCTAAGATTTTAGAAATTGAGGAAAAATACCTATGAAAAATATAGATTTTTACAATGTTATTGATGAAATAGCTCCTTTTGCATCTGCATTGAGTTTTGATAATGTTGGTCTTTTAGTTGGAGATAAAAATACCGAGGTAACAGCAGTTTTAATATGTCTTGACATTACAGATGAAGTTATTGAAGAAGCAATTAAGACAAATTCTAGTCTAATTATTTCACATCATCCAGTAATTTTTAACGCAATAAAATCTGTTGACTCTATGCTGTATAAGCTGATTAGTAATGGATTATCCGTTATTTCTTGTCATACAAATTTCGATTTGTGCGACAGTATTGGCGTAAATAAGGCGTTTGCAGATAAATTAGAGATCGAAAACATAGAAAGAGTAGACGACTACTACCAATTTAACATAGATGAGATGTCTGTAGAAGATTTTGCGAAAAAAATTAAGAAGAATTTCCCACAAGTACAATACTCAAATTTGAATAGAAAAATTAAAAAAGTTGCAATGTGTTCAGGTTCTGGAAGCGGTGCTTTTGAAGTTTTAAGAGACGATGTAGACGCATTTGTAACAGGAGAGTTAAGGCACGACATTTGGCTTAAGGCAAGAGAGAAAAATATTGCGCTTTTCGCAATGGGACACTATGAAACTGAGGTAATTTACAATGAATATATGTGTAAATTATTAAAAGAAAAATTTAGTCAGATTAAAATAGAAGTCTCAAAAAATGAAGTCAACCCTATAAAATACCTAAACTAAAATTTTAGATATTAGTGAAGAGTGAAAAATGAATAGTGAAAAGTTTATGTGAAAATCCTTGCGGATTTTTTGATTTAAAATTAAATCGTTAAAACGAACAATTCAATGTAGGGGACGGGTTTTCCGTCCCGAAAAAACTAGCGGTTTTAGCTAAATCTCCACGAGATAGCCCCTACAAGTAAAACAGCATTTAAAAAAGGGAGGAAACATGGCATTAGACGGCGCTTTTTTACATCATATTAAACATGAATTAGAAGAAAAACTACTCGAAACAAGGGTAGAGAAAATATATCAACCAAACAGGGACGAACTAGTACTGAATATGAGAGGCAGAGAAGGTGCGTACAAATTATTGTTGTGCGCAAGGCCAGACACAGCAAGAATACACATAACTTCTCACGCACTTGAAAACCCAAAACAACCGCCGATGCTCTGCATGTTGCTTAGAAAAAGGCTTCAAACAGGTAAGCTAATCTCAATCACACAAGATGGACTAGAAAGAGTACTAAAATTAGAGTTTTTATGCACTAATGAGCTAGGTGACAAGGTGAAATTATTTCTCATAATGGAAATAATGGGAAAACACAGCAATATAATATTGGTAGACGACGAAATGAAGATAATTGACGCACTAAAAAGAGTAGATGCAGACATGAGTTCAGAGCGTTTTCTACTTCCAGGATTTTTATATAGAGACGCACCAAAGCAGGATAAATTGTGCATATTAGACAAAGACAGCAAAACTATAATTGATAAAGTTAAAGTTTTAAATATGGGGCTTTCAAAGGCTTTAATGAATACTCTTCAAGGAATTTCACCTATAGTCAGCCGTGAATTAGAGCATATTTCAGGCAGAGGGCAAGAGGTAGGCTCACTTAATAATTATCAAGAAAATAGGCTAATAAATGCGCTTGACTCTTTGCGTGAAACGGTAAAAAATATTACTGGAACGCCAAACATGATAATAACTGAAAAACCTTTAGATTTTTCTTTTTTAGATATTTTGCAGTATGGAAATGTTGCAAAAATCAGAAAAGAGCAAAGTTTTTCAGCAGTTTTAGATAATTTTTATTATGAGAGAGATATGGCTCAAAGAATAAAAGTTAAGAGTTCTGATATATTAAAAATTTTGATTAATAGGAATGAAAGGCTTAGTCGTAAACTTAATAACCAAAGAATTGAGTTTGAAGATACAAGTAAAAAAGAACAGAAAAAAATCTGCGGCGATTTAATCAACGCTAATTTATATCAAATTGAAAAAGGTGCAAGCCTTGTAAAATTAGTAAATTACTTTGATGAAGATATGAAAGAACTAGAAATTAAGCTTGATCCTGCACTTACAGCCTCGCAAAATGCACAAAAATACTACAAAGAATACCGCAAAGCAAAGACAGCCGAGGTAAAACTTAAAGAGCAAATCAAGCTAGGACAAGACGAATTAATTTACATCGACAGCCTTTTTTACAGCCTTACACAGGCAACTACAGAGGAAGATTTAAACGAAATAAGGGCAGAAATGCGTGAGAGCGGATATTTAAAAGCGGATATCAAGCAAAACAAAAAGAAAGAGAATATATCAAAGCCTTTAAGCTTTACAACGTCAACAGGTTTTACGGTTTTAGTAGGCAAAAATAACAAACAAAACGACAAGCTTACTCTAAAAGATGCAAACAGAAATGATATTTGGTTGCACACTAAAAATATTCAAGGCTCACATGCAGTAATTGTTACAGAGGGGATAGAGCCTGATGAAAAAACTTTGTATGAGGCAGCTGTTTTGGCGGCAATTCACAGTAAGGCTAAAAATTCGCAGTCGGTTCCAGTTGATTACACAAAGGTAAGGTATGTCTCTAAGCCATCGGGTGCAAAACTTGGAATGGTTATATACGTAAATCAAAAGACACTGTATGTAGATCCACAAGATGGGAAAGAACTATGGAAGATATAAAAGACTTTGAACAACATAGAAAGTTGATGATAAATAATCTGGCAAACAATGATGCCGAGCTTTTTACTGACATTGAAATGTTAGAAATTTTTCTATACGACATGTTGCCGGGCAAAGATACAAGAAAAATAGCAAAAACGCTACTAAACAAATTTGGAAGCCTTTCTAAAGTAGTTATGGCGACTAGTTCTGAGCTTGTAAAAGTTGATGGTATAGACAGTGAAACTGCTAATAGAATAAATATTTTTGCCAAAATTGCAAGATATTATATTGAAGATTTAAGGAAATGCACTAAAAGAATATACGATACTCACTCTGCTATTAACGAATTGAGGCCAATGTTTACAGGCAGGACTAACGAATATTTTGCCGTAATGCTACTTAGTGCTAGGGCAGAGGTTCTGTTTCAAGACATAATTTACGAGGGTTCAATATCTCAAGTTCCTATTTATATTAGAGATATTGTCAGTCTTTGTATTCATTACAACGCAGATACTATAATAATTGCACATAATCACACAAGCGGAAATCCAACTCCATCAAAGTACGACATTGTAGCAACAAAAGAAATTCAATTTGCCTTGATGGGAATACATGTGAATTTGGATGACCACATAATTTTTACGAATAAAGACTTTACATCGTTTAAAAGAAGTGGATGGTTGTCGGACATAAGTTATGCAACGGACGAATTCAGAAACCAGATGTTAAAGTCAGCAATTAGAAGTGAGAAAGAATTAGGACTTTAAATATTATACAATATAACCAAAAATGAAAGGAAGTTAATATGTTAGAAAAAGGAATAAAAGGATCAATTACTATTGTTACAGAGGAAAAACACAGCGCAAAAATTATTGGTAGCGGAGACCTAATGGTTTTCGGAACTCCTGCAATGATTGCTCTTATGGAGGAAACAGCATACAAAAGTGTTTCTGATTTTATAGGTGAGACAAATTCAAGTGTTGGAACTTCTTTAGATGTAAAACATGTTTCAGCCACTCGAATAGGAATGAAAGTAACAGCTGACTCTGAACTAATAGAAGTTGACGGAAAAAGACTAGTGTTTACTATTAAAGCCTTTGATGAAAAAGGTTTAATAGGTGAGGGAAGACACGAGCGTTTTATAGTAGATAAAGAAAAATTTATGCAAAGAACTTCAAATAAATAATGGGACTACTAAAAAAGTTACTAAAAAATGAGCTTATACCATTTCATATGCCTGGGCATAAAAGAAACACAGAAATAGCAGAATACTTAAAAATTTTAAGGGCAGATTTAGACATAACAGAGATTTATTCTTTTGATAATCTAAATGATGCTGAAGGAATTTTGCTTGAATACATGAAAAAGGCTTCTGAAATTTGGAAAAGTGATAGAAGCTTTTTCTCTGTTGGAGGTAGTACATCGGGTATTTTAGCTGGAATTAAAACATTAACAAATTATGGTGACAACATTTTAATAAGCAGAAATTGTCATAAATCTGTATATCATGCAGCAGAGATATTAGGTTTAAACGTATCATTTATAGAGGAAGAAATCTATAAAAGCAATGCAGATTATAGTAGAGTAGAGATTAATTCAGCCCAAAATGTAAGTCTTATTGTTATAACTTCGCCTAGTTATGAGGGAGTTGTACAAAATATTAAGGAAATTTCAGCAATTGCACATAAAAAAAATATTCCTTTAATGGTTGACGAGGCACATGGTTCACACCTTGGGTTATCTGATGGTTTTCATAAATCAGCCATTGAAATGGGTGCAGATTTAGTGGTGCAAAGTCTTCACAAAACTGGTCTTAGTCTTACACAAACAGGAATAATTCATATTAAAAATGAAAGAGTGAATGCTGAAGAATTTAAAAGAAATTTAGGAATGTTTCAAAGTAGCAGTCCATCTTATATTCTTATAGCTTCAATTTGTGAGTACATTGATTTTATAGAAAAAAATCAATTTGTGTTTGATGAGTGGGTTAAAATTTTAAATAATTTTTATGAAAATTGTAAGAATTTAGTTAATATTGGTATTATTAAGTCTGAATATAAAGATTTAAGCAAAATAAATATAGATTTATCTAACTGCAATATTGATGGTGCTACTCTTATGAAAATATTAAGAGAGAAATATAAGATAGAACTAGAGATGGCATACGCTGATTTTGCCCTAGCAATGACAGGTGTAGGGGAGACAAAAGAAAGTTTAGACAGCTTATTTTTAGCTTTAAAAGAGATAGATTTAACCCTATCACAGAAAAAAAAAGAAGTATTCTGCATTAAGAATACTTCCGGATTTACAAATATTTCAGCCGTTAAAAAAAGTAAAGGTAGATTAGTTGATAAAAATGAGGCAGTAGGAAAAATTTCACTTTCATGTATTTACATGTATCCACCGGCAGTTCCAATAATAAGCATTGGTGAGATCATTAGTAAGGAACAATTAAATATTTTAGGTAAAATTCCACAAAATGCTATAAAAGATGATACTAACTCATACCCTTTGTTTTTAGTGATTTAATAATTCTAAAAACTCTTTTTTCATAAATTCCATATCAGCTTTATCATAGTAAAAATGGTGTGAATTTGGTAGAAATACATAATTTACATTGTCAAAATACTTTACGCTATTTTTTGACACTAGTTCATCTTTTTTAGATTGATAACACTTGCAAGCAACAGATAATTTATCTACTGCTTTGCAAGTTTTTTTTGTCTCGTAAAACAATGAAAAATAGTTAGGTAACCACTTAGCATACTTCCAAAATTTAGCACTAAGTGCCACACTGCATCCATTTTTTGCAGATAAATATATCTCTTTTTTTACATTTTTCTTAAACATAAGCGTTAAAGAAATTTTAACAGCCAGAGGTTTAACCATAATTTTTAGCGGAACTGCAATCAAAAACATGTGTTCAATTTTATCAGGATATTTATTGGCTAGATCAATAGAAAAGAGTGTTCCCATTGAATGTGCTACAAGTATTACTTTGTCATATTTTTGTGAAAGTTCAATAAATTTACTTTCAGCTTGGCTTTTCCACTTTTTCATGCTGGTTTTTGAAAATTCATCCACACCTTTTCCGTGTCCGTCAAGCAAAATATTATGTACAGCATATGTGTTTGGAACTAAATTTACAAATTCATTAAAATGATCAGGAGTGCCTAAAATTCCGTGCATAAAAAGTATAGCGGTTTTAGCGTTTTTTACATCCCTAATATATTCACTATGTTTCATAAACCCTCCATAAAATATTTTTTTATATAATATGAAAAATATATTTTTTTGTTATATATAGATAATTATATCACAAATTTTGGGTTTGGCAATACAAAAAAACATTTTATGTATACATAAAATAAAAAAGAACCCCATAAATGAGGTTCTTTGTATAGATAAAACAGATTATCTTTTTGAGAATTGAGGAGCTCTTCTAGCTGCTTTAAGTCCGTATTTCTTTCTCTCTTTCATTCTTGGGTCTCTTGTTAGGAAACCAGCTTTCTTAAGAGTTGGACGTAAATTCTCTGTATCAAATTGAAGTAATGCTCTTGACACGCCGTGACGGATTGCGCCAGCTTGTCCTGTAACACCGCCACCGTTTACACGGCAAACAATGTCAAACTTCTCATCAGTTTTTGTTAAAACTAGTGGTTGACGAACGATTAATTTTAAAGTCTCAAGACCGAAATAATCGTCGATATCTCTATCATTAATTGTAACTTTTCCTGTTCCTTGGTAAATTCTTACTCTAGCAACAGAGCTTTTTCTTCTACCTGTTCCGTAGAAATATGGTGCTTTATCGTACATAATTTATTCCTCCCTATTAAAATTCCCACACTTCAGGCATTTGCGCTGAATGTGTGTGCTCAGAACCTGCAAATACACGTAGTCTTGCACCTGCATCTGCTCCAATTGCGTTAGAAGGAATCATGCCCTTAACAGCAAGCTCCATAGCCTTCTCAGGTTTTGTACGCATAAGTGTGTCATATCTAACAGCTTTCATGTGTCCGATATAACCTGTGTGGTGGTAGTAGAATTTCTTAACAAGTTTTGAACCTGTTAGAACTGTATCTTTACAGTTGATGATGATAACATGATCTCCACAGTCAACGTGAGGAGTAAAAGTTACTTTGTGCTTTCCACGAAGTAGAACAGCAGCCTCTGCAGCTACACGGCCTAGTGGCTTTCCTGCAGCATCAAGAACATACCATTTACGCTCTACTGCGGCTGGTTTTTCCATAAATGTAGTCATAGTGTGCCTCCATAATTAATAGTTAATCTTTATTTAAAAACAGTTTTTATTTCGAGCTGTCTTTAATGCTATGTTATCTTATCATAAAATTTGTCACTTGTCAATACATAAAATGAATAAAAATAATTTAGCTATAGGGTATCTCGTTTTAGCTCGTTTTTACTCTTGTTTTCTCTTTTTTACTCGATAATTATTTTATGTGTTATTTGGAAATTAATATATGCAGTACCAATGTAGGGGCGACCCTGTGTGGTCGCCCGAAAAATAGCAGTTATTACTAAACCCACGGGCGACCACATAGGGTCGCCCCTACATTAATTTGTGCGTTACATCCAATACTTTTTATCAAGCGAGCGGTATCTCACGGCTTCAAGTAAATGTTCTGCCTGTGTTTCTAAGCTTTCATCAAGGTCGGCAATGGTTCTTGCAACCTTTAAAATTTTATGATATGAACGTGCGGAAAGGTCTAGCCTTGAAAAAGATTTTTCCATAATCTTTTCTGCCTCTTGGCTTAACCGTACCAATTCATGTATTTTTTCAGGCGGAATGTTACTGTTGCGGTTGATTGAATGCTCTTTCATTCGCTCTACACCAAAATCTCTTGCCTTTTCTACTCGTTCTCGAATGTTTGTAGATGGCTCCGATTTATCGGTGCTTATTAGTTCCTCATAGCTAATTGACGGCACTTCTATATGAAGGTCAATTCTATCTAGTATAGGTCCTGAAAGCCTTGCTAGATACCTTTTTATAGATATTTGAGAACAGGTACACGTCTTTGTAGGATGCCCAAAAAATCCACAAGGGCAAGGGTTCATGGCGGCTACAAGCATAAATGAACAAGGGTACATTATTGTGCCTGCCACCCTTGAAATGTTTATTACACAGTCTTCTAATGGTTGCCTTAAAAGCTCTATTGAATTTCTGTTAAACTCTGGGAACTCGTCTAAAAACAGTACACCGTTATGTGCTAAAGAGACCTCCCCAGGGGTTGGAACTGTTCCACCGCCTACTAAGGCATTTGGTGAAATATTGTGGTGTGGCGCCCTGTATGGCCTTGTTGTTATAAGGCTATTACTTGAGTTTAGCTTGCCTGCTACTGAATGAACCTTGCTAGTGTCTATAGATTCTTCAAAGCTCATTGTAGGCAAGATAGAGGATATTCTTTTGGCTAACATGCTTTTTCCTGAACCTGGTGGGCCTATAAGCAGAATATTATGTCCTCCGCATGCAGCTATTTCTAAGGCTCTTTTGGCATTTTCTTGCCCCTTTACATCTGCAAAATCATAGCTTGATGCAAAATTAGTCTTATAAATATACGCTTGTTTTTCTAGTTTATTTTTTCCGTCTAAATGCTCTAAAATATCTA
The DNA here is from genome assembly GCA_964369225.1 of uncultured Eubacteriales bacterium. Classification (GTDB taxonomy): domain Bacteria; phylum Bacillota; class Clostridia; order Oscillospirales; family Acutalibacteraceae; genus SIG603. The sequence goes on along the minus strand of CAYJER010000007.1, from coordinate 8,180 downwards.
TAACACTGTTACAAGCGTATACGTTTAAACCCTCAACAACAGCTGCCTCGGCAGCATTTTGTGAGGGTAAAAATAAATTTTTAAATCCGTCTTCTTTAGCCTTTAAAGCCATAGGTAAAGCGCCTTTTATAGGTCTTAGTTTGCCTGATAACGATAATTCACCTAAAAAAACGCAATCATCTGTAAAGGCTTCAAACTCGTTTGTAGCCTTTATTATTGCCATTAATATGGCTAAATCATATACAGCACCCTCTTTTTTCATGTTTGCTGGTGCTAGATTTATAGTAACTCTGTTTGATGGAAATGTAAATCCGCAATTTTTAACGGCAGGCCTAACCCGGTCTCTTGACTCTTTAACCGCCGTGTCTGGTAGTCCTACAAGCTCAAAAGACGGTAATCCTGGCGATATGTCTACTTCTAACTCTGTAGTAAAGGCCTTTGTCCCCAAAAGACCCATGCTAAAACTCCTCGTAACCATAATTATGACCATGTCATTTTACCTAATAAATGGGAAAATAAAATATTAATGATTAATGTAGGGGAGAACCTATGTGCAGACGTGTTGATTAGGATTTTTGATTCAAAACAAATTCGTTAAAACGCACAAATCCATGTAGGGGCGGATATTATCCGCCTATGAAACTTAGGTAAAATCACCAAATTTTAGGCGGATAATATCCGCCCCTACATGGCTAAATTTTCTAATCAACACGTCTGACCTATGTGTTCACCCGTGAGTTTAGCAATAACTTCTAGTTTTCGGGCGATCACACAGGACTGCCCCTACAATATTTTCGTTTTAAAAGTCTTTAATCAAAAAATCCGCAAGGATTTTCACATTAACTCTTCACTATTCATTTTTCACTTTCCACTAAATTCCCAATTATAGAGGTATGACAATCCCTTTTCTTTATATTATAAAAAATTAGTCCCCTATGCTGACATATATTGGAATAATAGTTCCATAATCAACTTCATCACCTGTTAGGTAGTCTCCGCCGTAATAAATTACGCTACCCGGTGGAATTATTGAACTTGTTGCATAACTTACTTCTGGAATTAAACCCTCTTCATCTAATAATTTTTCTGCTTCTGAAAGTGATAATCCATAGATATCAGGCAATATTCTTATTTTAGAGCCTAGACTTACTGTTACTACAACATTTGCGCCCGATAAAACAGTTTGGTCGCCCTTAGGCTCTTGGCTTATTATTATTCCCTCTTCAACAGTTTCGCTAAATTCTTCAATTTTTCTTAAACCGAAACCATAATCAAGGTTTGTAGTGATTTTGTTATACCAATCTTTGTAGTAGTCGTCTACCATGTTAGGAACTCTGATTTGTGTTTGAAGTACAGGTTCATATTCTTCTTCAAGCTGTTCTATTATGTTGCCTAAGGTAATATCACCATCTTTTATAAGTGCATCTACCACAAAATAGCCTGCAAATAAAGTTATAACTATAGAAGCTACTAAGAATAGATATGGACTTAAGCCTTTTCTATTTTTAGCCTCTAGGTTAGATGGAATATCATAAATAATCTCTGCTTCGTTCATGACAATATCTTTAGTCTCTTTGTGTAAAAACTCCATTTTAAAACTTTCAAAATTAAGAGTTCTTTGTTCAGGAAGAACCTTTAAGGCATTGCCTAGTGCGGTTAGCATATAGTTTGGTATAAGTGAGGCTATGTTTGTTGGAACTAATAACTTAGGAGACTCGTATCTAATCTTAATTGTATCAACTTTATCTTGTGTGATTGCAAAATAAATACAAGATGCCAAACCGTATACATCTGTGTACTCTTTTTGTTGCATTTGGGCGTAATATTGCTCGTAAGCACAGCTATTAATTTGCACCTCACATGGAATAATGCCTGTTTTAACTCTTAAGGCTTTAACAGAAAAATCTGTTAAAACTAGTTTTTCGCCAACGCACACTTTAACAGTTGAAGGTGAAATTCCTAGATGTTTTATACCTCGGCTACTTAATCTGCTAAGTGTATCCATTAAAGGCTCAAACATTCTTATTATTTCAGAAGTTTCAAGGCTGCCTCTTCTTTGAATATAGTCCTCAAGGGTAATTCCGCCACAAAGCTCTGTCACAAAATAACTTGTTTGGTTTGTGTGAAATAAACCTAGCGGTTTCTCTATATTTTCAGACTCGTTAGAATTAATCAAACGTCTTGCGATATCATCAAATTCTTTTTGAAGTTTAATAACCTTTTCTTCTTCGCCAGAGTTAATAAACATTGAATTTGACTTTCTGTTTACTAGGTTAGATGGAAAAAATTCTTTAACCTTAACCTTAACCTTATTTACAGTGTCGAATGCCATGTATGTAATAGCTTCGCCATTTATATTTATTGCTCTGCCAACTATATATATATCACCTATTATTGTCATATAGTTAAGACAGTGTTTATTTATGTTTTCATTATTAAATCCGCAATGCTCACAAGAGCCTATATTTTGAATAAGCTTAAAGCAGTTTGCGCAAAATCTTTTGTTCATTAAAATTTCCTCTCGTATAAATCTAGTACTAGTGTATTTTAACATATATTTATGAATATAACAAGTGTATTAATTAGTGAAAAGTGAATGTAAAAATCTTTGTATAGATAAATTTTTAATAATATTGTAGGGAACGGTCTTTTGCAAGTTAAGCAATGTAGGGGCGGATATTATCCGCCTTAAAAACCTGTAATCTTGCCTAAATTTCTTAGGCGGATAATATCCGCCCCTACATGGATTTGTGAAATTTAAACTCCGAACTATCTCATTTCCAGTCGCTAACTTTTCCTCTTTCCATAGCTCCAATAAGTTTAGCTTTTATATCAGGAATATCTTTTTCAAGAGTATTAATAAGTTTTGTGGTGTCTGCCCTGCTTGTGTTTCCGTCCGCTGGACATTCACTTTTTACAACAGGTAAATTCTTTTTATTTACAATTTTAGATATCTCATTATCTGTGCAGAAAATAAGTGGCCTTATCATTGTAATATCTTTTCTTGAAAGATAGGTAACAGGTGAAAAACATGCAATATTTCCGCCGTACATTAAATTCATAAGAAAAGTTTCTACAGCGTCGTCTCCGTGATGCCCTAGGGCTATTTTGTTACAACCTAATTCACGGGACATATCATGAAGCATTCCACGCCTCATTCTAGCACAAAGACTGCAAGGATTTTTCTCTTTTCTGTCTTCAAAAATAATCTTGCCAAGATCACTGCGTTTTATAACATATTCTATATTTAGTTCACGGCAAAGCTCTTCAATTTTAGAAAAATCTGTGTGTGCGTTGCCAAAACAAGGGTCGATAGTTATAGCTTTTATATTAAATTGTTTATGATATCTTTGCAATGAATGCAGAGCAACAAGCAAAAAGAGCGAGTCTTTTCCGCCCGAAACCGCAACTGCTATGTTGTCGCCATCTTCTATCATATCATATTTTTGAACAGCAGCCCTTACATGGCTCATAAGTTTTTCCATAAGGTACATTCCTTTCATAGTTAGATTAATTATATACTCATTATGTAGAAAAATCAAGATATTAATAGAAATTTAAGAAATGGGCAAAAAACAAGGAGTTTAGCTAAGTAAACTCCTAAATTCGTTTTATATATTAATAGATTAAATTCTTAAAAGCTTAATAATTTTTTTCGCCACAACTTTTACAGGTGCGCCGGCTGGAATAACTATATCAGAGGCATTTTCATAAATTGGCTTTCTTTGATTATATAATTTTTCTATAAAATCTTCTCTATCCTCTCTTTGTAAGAGAGGTCTTTTTTTGTCATTTTTTAGTCTTTCTTGAATTGCAGCCAGTGGAACATCTAAAAATATTATTTTAGCGCCACTTTCTTTAATTATTTTGGAATTGATAGGGTTTATAACAGTTCCACCACCGCTACCAATTAGAACATCGTCTGATTTAAGTAGTTCGATAAGTGCATCGGTTTCGGCTTTTCTAAAAAAGTCTTCTCCGTATTTTTCAAAAATTTTTGATATGCTCAGTTTATATTTTTCTACAACATACGTATCGATTTCACAAAAATTTACATTTGTTTTTTTTTGAACCATGGCTCCTATAGAGGATTTACCACATCCCATAAAGCCACATAATACTATTTTCATATTCATTTTCCTTTTTTGTTTTTATTAATGCTGATGTAGGGAGGGGTCTCTGTGCCCACACGTGTTGATTGCGTTTTTTTGATTAAATTTCATTTGTAAAATTTCACAAACCATGTAGGGGCGGATATTATCCGCCTATGAAATTTAGACGAAATTACGGACTTTTTAGGCGGATAATATCCGCCCCTACATGGCTAAATTTTACTAAGAGGCACATCTGCTCTGTACCTTTCCTACAATATTTTATAAAATTTATTTTAATCCAAAAAGTCTAATACATTCTTGTTTTGAATTTTCAATTAATTTTGTGATATCAGCATTATTAAATTTAGCACCATACCAATATCCATGCGCTGCCACTGCCTGATAAACTAGCATATCCATTCCATAGACTATTCTTTTATTAAGCGCCTTTGCCATGTTTATAAGCTTTGTGTCTTGCGGATTATAAACAATGTCAAAAACAGTTTCACATCTGCTAACTAAATTTTCACTAGCTGGGCTAGCATCCATGTTAGGGTACATTCCAACACTGGTTGCGTTGATTAAAATATCATATTTTTCAGTACTGTTTTGAACTTCATCAAGGCTTAAAGCAGTTGCGTTTTTTAGTTCATCGCAAAGAATTTTGGCTTTATCCTTATTTCTGGCGGCTATATAAAGTTCTACATTTTCAAGCTCAAAGGCTATTGCTCTGGCGGCTCCACCGTTGCCAAGAATTAAAATTTTAGAGTTTTTCTTAATTTCTCCCATTGCCAAAAAAGCGCCAATTCCGTCTGTTGTATAGCCGTAAGCCTTATTTTCTTCTATTTTAACTGTGTTCACGCTTGAATATCTCTTAGCTTTTTCGTCTATTCCAAAAAGGATTTCCATTATAGCCTGTTTGTGCGGAATTGTAACGTTTAAGCCATCGTAAGAAAGTAGCTTTTCTTTTGAGTTTAATACATTTTCAATGTCTAGTATATCGTACTGAATATTCACACCAGACAGTGCAAATAATTCCCTGTGAATAAAAGGCGACATTGTGTGTTTTATTGGGTGGCCGATTACGGCGAATTTTTCTAGTTTCATTTATATGACCATGTCATTTTCACCTCAGATATTGCGATGAAAATTTCGGGTTTATTGCCCGTGACGGTCCTTTCTTTATATATTATTAAAAATTATCTATTTGTTATTGTTCACATAAAAAATATTGACTTTTTGCTAAATTGTGTTATCATTTAAGTAATTAAATTCGTTAATCGAAAGGGAATATTATGAGAGATCTTATATCTGAAAATGCAAAGAAAATTTTTGTATACGCAATACTTTTAGTTGCGGTTATTATTTGCGTAAATTCTTCGCCACGTTTTGGTTATGTAATTAGTGACTATAATGACAACTTTTATATTTTATCAGACCTAACTACAGCCGATAATTCTTGGGCTGAACTAACATTTGATGGAAACGACGGCTCACAAATGATGCTACAACATAACAGCCGTTTTTTTGGGGATATTATACTTATTAAAGATGGTGTCGAAATAACAGAGTTTAATGTTGGATTTGACGGAACTGTACAAACTACATCAGAAGTCGATGAAAACACTATGTCACTTTTGAATAATATAGCAGTAAGCGATTCAGGCTCATACTTTTTATGGCATTTTATAAAACCTATTTTAATATTAATTAGTGGATTAGCGGTATTTTTGGTTAGTTCTAAATTTACTACCAAAGGATTTAAGGCAGCGGCTGTAACTATGGGTGTGTTACCGACTGTTATTGCTTTCTTGGTAGCGTTTAGATTATTATAAGGAGGGAAACTATATGAATCAATCAGCACTTTATACTTTAAGTTACGGAATGTATCTTGTATCATCGATGGATGAAACTAGACCAATAGGATGTGTGGCAAACAGTGCCATGCAAATTACTTCAGAGCCTAAGACAATTGCCTTGAGTTTAAACAAATTAAACTACACACATGAGGTAATCTCTAAAAATCTTAAGTTTGCAATTTCTGTAGTTACAGAGGAGACCGACCCACAAATTATAGGCACATTCGGGTTTAATTGCAGTAAAGACACGAATAAATTTGAAAACGTTGACTATACTATGATTGACAATATGCCTGTTATTTCTCAAAGTTGTGCTTATTTTATTTGCGAGGTTAAGTCACAGCTAGACTGTGGAACTCATACAGTTTTCTTAGCAGAAATTGTGAATTGCGACGTTAATTTAAAGCAATCACCAATGTCATACAGCTATTACCATAAGGTTGTAAAGGGCAAGACTGCCAAAAACGCACCTACCTATGTAGAGGAAAAATCTGATAATTACAAATGTTCAATATGTGGATATGAGTACACAGACGAAAAAGCATTTGAAGAATTGCCAGATGATTTCGTATGCCCAATTTGTAAGCAACCAAAATCTGTTTTTAAAAAGAATTAATTAAATTGTAGTATTTTGTTAAAACTAAAACTTTAAAACTGATTGTAGGGGACGGGTTTTCCGTCCCGAAAAAATAGAGGTTTTAGCTAAATTCCCACGGGACGGAAAACCCGTCCCCTACAATATATTAACAAATTTATTATTATACAAACAAAAATTTTATTCAAAATTCTTTAATCAAAAAATCCGCTAGGATTTTCACATGAACTTTTCACTATTCATTTTTCACTCTTCACTAAATTCACTCTTACAATATTTTAACATACAGATTTATTTATTACAACTATTGATTTATATTTTTTTTGTGATAAAATAATATAGTAAAAAATTTTAAAAGAGGTACTATATGAATTGTTATAAACAAATATCAGATAAACTTTATTATGTCGGTGCAAACGATAGAAGACTTGAGCTTTTTGAGAATCTTTTTCCGCTGACAAACGGTGTAAGCTATAACTCTTATATTTTGCTCGATACAAAGACTGTTCTATTTGATACAGCAGATGACGCTGTACTTTCTCAGTTTACTCAAAATGTTGAGTCCGTTCTTGATGGAAGAGATTTAGACTACCTTATAATAAACCATATGGAACCTGATCACGCAGCAGGCTTGAAAGAAATTCTTTTAAGATATCCAAATGTAACAATAGTTGGAAACGCAAAGACTTTCACATTTATTAAACAATTTTTAAATCAAGATGTAAAATCGTTAGTAGTTAAAGAGGGCGATATTTTAGAGACAGGTGAGCATAAATTCACATTTGTCATGGCACCAATGGTTCACTGGCCAGAGGTTATGGTGACATACGATTTAAGCACAAAAACACTTTTCTCGGCTGATGCTTTTGGTACTTTCGGTGCGTTAGACGGCAGAGTTTTTGCAGATGAATATGATTTTGAGCATGAATTTTTAGCTGATGCTAGACGTTATTTTACAAATATTGTAGGAAAATTCGGCGCACAGACCACAGCATTACTAAAAAAGGCTTCTTCACTTGAAATCGACATGGTTTGTCCGCTTCATGGTCCAATTTTCAGAGGTGAAGATATTAATTATTTTGCCGAAAAGCAGGCTAAATGGGCTTCTTACACTCCAGAAAATGCCGATGAAATATTAATCGCCTATGCTTCTATGTATGGCAACACAGAAAGCGCCGTGAATGCGGTTGCAATGAAACTTTCAAACGCTGGCAAAAAGGTAAAGGTGATAAATGTCTGCAACACAGACAAGTCTTATTTAATTGCCGAGGCGTTTAGAGTTGGAACTCTTATTTTAGCAGCTCCTACTTATAATGGCGGTGTTTTCCCTAAAATGGAAGAGTTTGTGATAGATATGAAGGCTCTTAATTTGCAAAACAGGAAAGTTCATGTTATAGAGAATGGAACTTGGGGTGCGACTGTTGCAAGGAAAATTAAAGAAACTGTTGAGTCTATGAAAAATATGGAATTAGGTGCGGTTCTTTCGATTAAATCAAGCCTTAATGATGAGAATTTGCTAGATGAATTTATAAATAACATATTATAAAATTACACCAATAAATGTAGGGGCGGATATTATCCAAATGTGCCTCTTAGGAAAGAATCCAATGTAGGGGACGGGTTTTCCGTCCC
>CAYJER010000006.1:67338-82979 GCA_964369225.1 uncultured Eubacteriales bacterium | reverse complement strand
GATATGAGTACACAGGAGATGAAACAGTCGCAGATGGCGGAAGTATAACTATAAGCGGTGGAACAGTCACAGCCACAGGCGGAAGATTGGGAGCAGGCATCGGCGGTGGAAGATATGGTTCAGGTGGAACAATAACAATAAGCGGTACAGCAGATGTCACAGCCACAGGCGGAGATTATGGAGCAGGCATCGGCGGTGGAGATGGTGGTTCAGGCGGAACAATAACTATAAGCGGTGGAACAGTCACAGCCACAGGTGGTACTAATGGAGCAGGCATCGGCGGTGGATATAATGGTGCAGGCGGAGAAATTTCAATTTCTAACACAGCCACAGTAATAGCAGTATCAGACGGCACAAGAAATGCAATAGATGACAGCGATAACTCTATTACAGCACCAGCAGGTGAAACAGCAGCCAATATAATTATGCTAAACTATGAGACTACAGTTACAGCAAACACAGCTACTAAAGTAACAGATGGCACAAATACTTATGAGTATGCCCCAACAATTAACTATAAATCTATAGCGTTCGCAAATGTTGCTACAGGTAACTACACTGTCGAAACAGGTGGTGAAACTCAAGTAGGTATAAAGGGAATTGCTGTTATTAGCAAAGCATTTAATATAACAGAAGGCTTAAACACATTCACAAATGTGAGAAAGTATATAGCTGCGGTTGCAAACCCAAGCCTAAATATAGGAGAAAATACCATTTTTCTAAGACAATATGGTGAAATAAAGCAATATAGCACAGGTCATGGAACAGTTTGGTTTGATTACACAGGTGAATTTACTATTAATGGTGATAAAGACCAGCCAGTTAAAAGCATAATAATAGTTCAAAGTGGAACACATAATGTTACAATCAACAATGTAAACATAGATGTTTCAGGCATAGATAATGCTACAGCATTTGACATTCAGGGAACTTCAAATGTAATGCTTACATTAGATGGCACAAATACACTAAAAAGTGGTAATAACAAAGCAGGCTTACAAGTTATTAGTAACGCTAGTGTCGAGATTAAAGGCACAGGCTCACTTACAGCCACAGGTGGAAGTAATGGAGCAGGCATCGGCGGTGGAAGAGATGGTTCAAGCGGAACAATAACAATAAGTGGTACAGCAGATGTCACAGCCACAGGTGGAAGTAATGGAGCAGGCATCGGCGGTGGATATGGTGGTTCAGGCGGAACAATAACAATAAGCGGTACAGCAGATGTCACAGCCGAAGGCGGAAGTTTTGCAGCAGGCATCGGCGGTGGAAGAAATGGTTCAGGTGGAGAAATTTCAATCTCTAACACAGCCAAAGTAATAGCAGTATCAGATGGCGAAAACCCAGCTATTGAAGACAGTGATAACACTATTACAGCACCAGCAGGTGAAACAGTAGCTAACATTATAATGCTAGATTATGAGACAGAAGTTATAGCAAACACAGCAACTAAAGTTTCAGACGGCACAAACACTTATGAGTACACACCAACTAAAGATTATAAATCTATAGCGTTCGCAAATGTTGCTACAGGTAACTACACTGTCGAAACAGGTGGTGAAACTCAAGTAGGTATAAAGGGAATTGCTGTTATTAGCAAAGCATTTAATATAACAGAAGGCTTAAACACATTCACAAATGTGAAAAAATTTGAAGGAGCTACAGTTGACGCCACAAGCCTAGATATAGCAAATGGTAGCATAATTCTAAGAGAAGAGTTAGGCGTTCTACAATACAAACAAGGCTCTTCTGATTGGACTAATTACACAGGTGAATTTACTATTACAGGCGATAACGAAGAAACCACAAACACAATAACAATAGAGAGCGGAACACATAATGTTACAATTAGCAATGTAAACATAAATGTTTCAGTAACTTATAATGCCGTAGCCTTTGATATTCAAGGTTCATCAAAAGTTAATTTAACTTTAACTGATGGCACTGCAAATATATTAAAGAGTGGAATGAATAAAGCAGGACTACAAGTTCAAAGTAGTGATACTGAAACAGCAACAGTTATAATTGATGGTACAGGTTCACTCTTAGCCCAAGGCGGAGAAAGTGGTTCAGGCATTGGTGGAGGACATAATGACAATGGCGGAAATGTAACTATCACTGGCGGAACAATCACAGCCACATCTGTAGAATATGGAGCAGGTGTCGGTGGCGGAAATATAATTATAAGCGGTGAAGCGAATGTCACAGCCCAAGGCGGAGATCATGCAGCAGGCATTGGTGGCATAAGTAATTTTAATGGCGAAAATATAACTATAAGTGGTACTGCCACAGTTACAGCCACAGGCGGAGATTATGCAGCAGGCATAGGTGGCGGAAGATATAAGACAAGCGAAAATATAACTATAAGCGGTGAAGCAACAGTAACAGCCCAAGGCGGAGCCGAAGGAGCAGGCATAGGTTGCGGAGATGGTAGTTTTGGTGGAACTGGAACTATAGCAATAGGATCAGATGCAACAGTTATAGCGGTTTCAGACGGAACATATGAAGCAATTAGTGAAAAAATTACAAACCCAACAGGTGAAACAGTAGCCAACACAATCATGCTATATTATGCGGAAACTGTAGAGGTAAACACAGCTACAACAGTAACTGATGGCACAAACACTTATGAGTACTCACCAACAAAAGCCTATAAATCTATAGCCTTTACAGTAGAGAACACAGGTGACTACACTGTAAATAAGGCAGATACACTACAACAAGCTAAAAACAGCAGTGGTGTAGAAGTAAATGTACTGAACATATCATCAGGTATAAACAATTTTACTCAAGTTAAGAACAACACCTTAGCGATAGCAGACCCAAGCCTAGATATAGCAAATGGCAATATAACTCTAAAAGAAGAGTCAGGCGTTCTACAATACAAACAAGGCGCAGATACTGAATGGACTAAATACACAGGTGAATTTACTATTACTGGCGATAACGAAGAAACCAAAAACACAATAACAGTTTTAAGCGGAACACATAATGTGAAAATTAGCAATGTAAACATTAATGTTTCAGAAACAAGTGGTGCTACAGCCTTTGACATTCAGGGAACTTCAAATGTAACGCTTACATTAGATGGCACAAATACACTAAAAAGTGGTAATAACAAAGCAGGCTTACAAGTTCAAACCAAAAATGGTAATACAGCCACTGTAGAGATAAAAGGCACAGGCTCACTTACAGCTCAAGGTGGCGGTGGTGGAGCAGGCATCGGCGGTGAAAGTGTAGGTTCAGGCGGAAATATAACTATAACTGATGAAGCCACAGTAATAGCCACAGGCGGAATTTGGGCAGCAGGCATTGGTGGCGGTAATAAAGGTTCAGGCAGAAATATAACTATAACTGGTGAAGCCAAAGTCACAGCCACAGGCGGATTTTATGCAGCAGGTATCGGCGGTGGAAATAATGGTGCAGGCGGAAATAATGGTGCAGGCGGAAATATAACTATAAGCGGTGGAACAGTGACAGCCAAAGGTGGAGATAAAGGAGCAGGCATAGGCGGTGGAGATGATGGTTCAGGCGGAGTAATTACAATCGTCAACACAGCCAAAGTTATAGCTACATCAAATGGAACAAAACCTGCAATAGAAGACACTGATGGTACTATACAAAATAGCGAAGGCGAAGAAATTTCTATACTAGAACTTAGTTATTTGCTAGAAACAAATAACACAAAGGTCATATTAAATGACACTGTTAAATATGATTATATTTCTAGTGAAAATTACAAAAATATAGCATTTGTCTTAGATAATGAAACTTATAAAGTAGAGACAGATACTTTTGAGCAAACAGGTATTAAAGATACAGAAAATCGTACAAGTGAGTTTGCGTTGACAACAGGTATAAACTTGTATGAAGATGTAAGAAACGCAATAACTGAAACTGTAGAAAATCCAGAAGTAAATATTGTAAATGGAGGCCTATATTTAGCTGTAAGTGATACAGTTAAAATATTTAAAGTAGGAACTTCTGAGTGGAAAACTTACACAGGAGAAATCACAGTTTCAGGAGAAACTACTACTAACACAGTAACAGTAGTCTCAGGACAACATGATGTAACAATTAATAATGTAAACATTAATGTTTCAAAAACAAGTGGTGCTACAGCCTTTGATATTCAGGGAACTTCAAATGTAACACTAACTTTAGATGGCACAAATACACTAAAAAGTGGTAATAACCAAGCAGGCTTACAAGTTCAAACCAAAGATAATAATACAGCCACTGTAGAGATAAAAGGCACAGGTTCACTCGATGCTATAGGTGGAGATTATGCAGCAGGCATCGGCGGTGGATATGAGTACACAGGAGATGAAACAGTCGCAGATGGCGGAAGTATAACTATAAGTGATGAAGTCACAGTCACAGCCACAGGCGGAGATTATGGAGCAGGCATCGGCGGTGGATATAATGGTTCAGGCGGAACAATAACTATAAGTGATGAAGTCACAGTCACAGCCGAAGGCGGAGATTATGGAGCAGGCATCGGCGGTGGATTTTATGGTTCAGGCGGAAATATTGAAATCTCTAACACAGCCATAGTAATAGCAGTATCAGACGGCACAAGAAATGCTATAGACGATAGTGATAACACTATTACAGCACCAGCAGGTGAAACAGTAGCAAATGTAATTGAGCTAAATTATAATGAAACAGTTACAGCAAACACAGCTACTAAACTAACAGACGGCACAAACACTTATGACTACTCACCAACAATAGCTTATAAATCTATAGCCTTTACAGTAGAGAACACAGGCGAATATACTGTAAAAAAAGCAGATGCACTACAACAAGCTAAAAACAGTGATGATGTAGAAGTAAATGTACTGAACATATCATCAGGTTTAAACAATTTTACTGAAGTTAAGGATAATACATTACCAGTTGTAAAGAACAACCCAAGCCTAGATATAGCAAATGGCAATATAACTCTAAGAGAAGAGTCAGGCGTTCTACAATACAAACAAGGCGCAGATACTGAATGGACTAATTACACAGGTGAATTTACTGTTACAGGCGATAACGAGGAAACCAAAAACACAATAACAGTTTTAAGCGAAACACATAATGTTACAATAAAAAATGTAAACATTAATGTTTCAGAAACAGATAATGCTATAGCATTTGATATTCAGGGTAATTCTAATGTAACGCTTACATTAGATGGCACAAACACACTAAAAAGTGGTTCTAATAAAGCAGGCTTACAAGTTCAAACCAAAGATGGTAATACAGCCACTGTAGAGATAAAAGGCACAGGCTCGCTTACAGCCGAAGGCGGAAAGAATGGAGCAGGCATCGGCGGTGGATGGAATGGTGCAGGCGGAACAATAACTATAAGCGGTGTAACAGTCACAGCCACAGGTGGATATGGAGGAGCAGGCATCGGCGGTGGAAGAGATAGTTCAGGCGGAACTATAACTATAAGCGGTGAAGCCACAGTTACAGCCATAGGCGGAAGTTGGGCAGCAGGCATCGGCGGTGGATATTATGGTTTAGGCGGAAATATTTCAATATCTAACACAGCTAAAGTTATAGCAGTATCAGATGGCGCAAGACCAGCTATTGAAGACAGAGATAGCACTATTACAACACCAACAGGTGGCACACACCCAATTATTATGTACTTACAATATGCAACATCTGTAAGCGACACAGCTTTTAGTAATGAAAGCACTACAATAGCTCAGTATGTAGCAGAAGACGGAAAAACATACAAAATGATTGCAGTGTCAGGACTAGAAACAGCTGTAAACTACACAGTAACTACAGATACAAAGCCACAAGAGGGTACAAAAAATTCTACAACTTCAAACATATTCACTTTAGGTTTAGGCTTAAACACATTCACAAATGTGAAAGAGTATATTACAAACAGTTTAAGTGTAAATGTTATAGACAAGGCAGTATACGGACCGTTTACAAGTTCTAGTGAAATTTCAGCCGAGATACTACAAAACGCAAGTTTCACAATGACAATTGAGTCAAAGGGAACAGAGGCAGAAAAGATTAACTCAACAAGTCCAATAAAGCAAGGAACAAGGTTAATCCTAAAAGACTTTAGTGCAAGCGTAGCAAAGTACTACTTCTATGTACTCCCAACTGATGTATACACAGTAGAATTAACAGAGTTTATACAAATGGGAACAGCTAGCACAAAATATGTTAAACAAGAAGCTGAAATAAATAAGTACCATATAATTGTTGATAATTCAGTGAATAATATGGAGACAGGTGCAGCGAGCTATGAGTTTAGCAACGGCTTGAATAAGAGTGTAAATATTGCTTACAAAGCTAAAGAAGTTCCAGCAAAATTAACTACAAGTGTAAGCAGTGGAGCGAATGAAATCAGCATAACTGTAAAAGCAGATAAAAATGCAGATTCAGGAGAAACACATGTAGTAGCAATACAAGGCATTGACTTAACTGGATTAGCAGTAAGATCAGAGGGTGACATAAGACTACAAGGCGACAATATCTTTGTAAGAGACGTGACTACAACAGAAACAACAGTGACAATTGTAGGGTTAGATGCTCAAGATTACGACCTAGTAATGAAGCTATACACAGTTCTTGATAGTGAAAAAGATTACCCACCTGTAAATAAGTTAGTAGATATAGAACATGAAACTATAACAGTAACTGATACAGCAGTAGAAAGCGACCTTGTAATAATAGAAAATAATTCATCTTTCCCAACAGTGGGCGATGAATTAGAATACACACTAAACAAGCAATCCGACTACAAGGTAGAGCAAAAACAAGCAGACGGAAGCTATAAAGACGTAACAACCGACTTTGCAGACACAGACCCTAGCGACTTAGTGGTGGCAATAATAATACCACAACTAGCAAGTGAAGGAACATACAAAATAGTGTTCGGTGAAGAATTAACTTACTACTTTATAGTAACAGAATAAACTAAAGACCCTAGGGAATTTTCCCTAGGGTCTTGTCTTGTTATAAATTGTTAAATACACAAATATTATCAGATTCAGCTATGTAGGGGCGGATAATATGCCCCTACATGACTAAATTAGCTAAGAGGCACGTCTGGATAATATACGCCCCTAGAATGAATAGTGGAAACAATTAAAATTTATTGTTGTAATTTTTTAATTTTATCTCTTAAGAATGCGGCATGTTCAAACTCAAGTAATTTGGCGGCTGCCTTCATCTCTTTTGTAAGCTTTTCAATTTCCATGCGTTTTTCGAGTGCGTTAAGCTTTCGCTTAGGTTTTTTGTCGTCTTTATGGCTTGAAATCTCTATAATGTCGCTTACATCTTTTTTAATGGTTTTAGGAATTATTCCGTGTTCTGTGTTATATTCTTCTTGCAGTTGTCTTCTTCTGTAGGTCTCGTTTATTGCAAGCTCCATAGATGGGGTGATTGTATCGCCATACATTATTACCTTGCCTTCTGAGTTTCTTGCAGCTCGTCCTGTTGTTTGAATAAGTGAGCGGTAACTTCTTAAGAAACCCTCTTTATCGGCATCTAAAATGGCAACTAATGAAACCTCTGGAATATCAAGACCCTCTCTTAAAAGGTTAATTCCAATTAAAACATCAAACTCGCCTAGTCTTAGGTCTCTTATTATCTCCATTCTTTCAACCGTGTCTATATCGTAGTGCATGTATCTAACTCTAATTGAATAGTTAGTGAAGTACTCGGTTAAATCTTCTGCCATTTTTTTAGTTAGCGTGGTTACTAAAACTCTTTCTTGCCTTGAGGCTCTTATATTAATTTCAGAGATTAAATCGTCTATTTGCCCCTCTGTAGGTCTAACTTCAACTATAGGGTCTAAAAGTCCTGTAGGTCTTATGACTTGCTCTACAATTAATTGTGAATTTTGTAGTTCAAAGTCTCCTGGAGTGGCACTTACAAACACAACTTGATTTATTTTATTGTAGAACTCTTCAAACATAAAAGGCCTGTTATCTTTAGCGGATGGAAGTCTAAAACCATATTCTATAAGGTTTTCTTTTCTTGCCTTGTCGCCTGCATACATCGCCCTTGTTTGTGGAAGTGTTGCGTGTGACTCGTCTATAAAAATCACAAAATCGTCTGGGAAATAGTCTATCAATGTAAAAGGAGCTGAACCCTCTTCTCTGCCTGAAAGCACTCTTGAATAGTTTTCTATGCCCTTGCAAAATCCTATTTCTCTTAACATTTCAATGTCGTATTTTGTGCGTTGTTCAATTCTTTGTGCCTCTATTAGCTTGCCTTGTTCCTTGAAATACTCTACTCTTGTCTCCATCTCGTCAGATATGTTTTGTAAGGCTTTCTCGATTTTTTCTGGTGGAACAATGTAGTGAGAGGCTGGGTATATAGCAATATGCTTAAGCTCGCTCACTGTTTCGCCTGTAAGGGCTGTAAACTCGCAAATTCTGTCTATTTCATCGCCGAAAAATTCTATTCTTATAGCCTTGTCAGAGGCACCAGACGGGTAAATCTCGACAACGTCGCCACGAACTCTAAATTTATTTCTTGTGAAATTAATGTCGTTTCGTTCATACTGAATTTCAACTAATTTCTCTAGCAATTCGTCACGGTTTTTCTCCATTCCAGGCCTTAACGAGACCACCATTGTGCGGTAGTCAATAGGGTCACCCAAAGAGTAAATACACGACACACTCGCAACAATTATTACATCTCGTCTTTCAGAAAGAACGGCGGTGGCGGAGTGCCTTAGCTTGTCTATCTCTTCGTTAATAGCGGAATCTTTTTCTATATAGGTATCGGTTTGGGCAATATATGCCTCGGGTTGGTAGTAGTCGTAATAAGAGACAAAATATTCAACAGCATTTTCAGGGAAAAACTCTCTAAACTCAGAGCATAACTGAGCGGCCAAAGTCTTGTTATGGGCAAGAATTAGGGTAGGTCTTTGAACTTTTTCAATTATGTTTGCCATTGTAAAGGTCTTGCCAGAGCCTGTAACGCCTAGCAAGGTTTGTTCTCGGTTTCCGTCGTTTAATGACTTAACAATTGCGTCTATTGCCTTTGGCTGATCACCACCAGGCTTATATTTTGAATGAATTTTAAACATATTAGCTCCTTGTATTTTAGTGAAAAGTGAAGAGTGAATGGTGAAAAGTTCATGTGAAAATCCTTACGGATTTTTTGATTAAAGAATTTTAAAAAAAATTTTGTTTGTATAATAATAAATTTGTTAATATATTGTAGGGGAGGGGCTTATTTGACTAAGGACTAAAGGTGAAGGGGAATGACTATTGAAAATTTACTTTGTGCTTCTTAGGATTTTTGATTTAAAACAAATTCGTTAAAACGCACAAATTAATGTAGGGGACGGGTTTTCCGTCCCATGGGAATTTAGCTAAAACCTCTAGTTTTTCGGGACGGAAAACCCGTCCCCTACATTGGTTTCGCTGCTAATCAACACGTCTGCACGGAGACCTTCTCCTACAAATAAGCATTTAATTTTTCAGCAAATATAGAAAATGTAAAATTAGATTTATTTTTAATATAATTATAGGTTTTGACATCTTGTAAACTCCAATCAATAGTATGGTCAAGGTATGGCTCTACAAGCACAAGTTTAATGTGAGGATATTTATTTTTAAAATCTATAATACTTAGTGCAACTTCTGTGTCAAAACCTAAATCTCCCCCAACAGAAAAAAGCAGTATCCTTTTTGTATTAATTTTTCAATTTCAATATTTAACCTTTTTTTCAATCGTGGAAAATCATATTTATCAATAATATTATCTCCCATAAAACAACAAGTATATGGTTTTGTCATGTTAATTTTCCTTGTGAAATTATTATACATTTTAAATTATATAACAATATTCATTATATGTCAATGGAAATAATGATATGTATATTATAATAAAGTCTTTTATATAAAGTATAATATTATAAAAGGAGTTTGAACATGGAAGATAATTTGTTTATAAAAGATTTCGCAAAAAGGTTAAATAGTTTAAGAATGAGCAAAAATATTTCAGCACGTGACATGAGTTTATCAATTGGGCAAAGTCATAATTTTATTAATAACATTGAGATGGGCAAAAATTTTCCTACTATGCTAAATTTTTTCTATATCTGTGAATTTTTAGAGATATCACCCATGGATTTTTTTGATTATGAAAATATGAATACACTAGGAATGAATGATTTAAATTTGAAATTAAAAAAATTAGACAAAGATGAATTTGAAAATATTTCATCTATTGTCACTAATTTGTGTAAAAATAAAAATGATTAAAGGCACTTATGACCGGATATTATCCGGTCATAAAATTTAACAAAACTATTTAAAATAATTGCTCTCAAATTCATCAATTGGCATAGGTTTCGCAAAGAAATAACCTTGAGCATATTGGCAGTTAATTCTTTTAAGGAACTCAATTTGTTGAGTGGCCTCGACACCCTCTGCAACAATCTTCATGTTTATGCTGTGTGCTAATTTAATTATTCCGTCTATAACAAGGTCTCCACGCCATGCCTCTTTATTATTGACAAAGAAACTTCTATCAAGCTTCAATGTGTTTACATTGAAGTTTTTTAGCATTCCAAGAGAGGAATAACCCGAACCAAAATCATCTATAGACACGCTGAATCCGGCGTTATGAAGTTGGTCAATTACCTTTTCTACATCTTCTTCATTATCTAGTATTGTAGTCTCGGTAAGTTCAATCTCTAAAAGATCATGTGGAACTTTATATCTATCTGCAATTTTTGATATATTTCTTACAAAATTAGGATCACTAAAATTAACCCTAGAAAAGTTTACAGAAATAGTAACACATTCATAACCATTGTCAAGCCACTCCCTAAGAGTTTTACACACATTTTCAAAAATATGCTTGTCAAGCTCAACTATAAAACCGTTAGTCTCGAAAAGTGGGATAAATGCATTTGGAAAACCAATTGTTCCATCTTCTTCTATCCATCTAACTAAAGCCTCTGCACCTATCATCTTGTTGTCTTTAAGTCTGAATTTTGGCTGTAAAAATGCTACAAATTCATTGTTTTTAAGCGCCTTTTCCATTTTATTTGTGATTTCTGCTAGTACCAATATTTGCTCTCTGTAATTGTCGTCATAATCCCAAATTGTGTTGTCTTGCTTTGTTCTTGCAATGCTGTGAGCTAAGCTTGTTTTTGTCACAATGTCGTTAGCGTCTGTTTCGCCAAGTTCTATAAAATATCTTCCGTAGTTAAAACTTAGGTGATGTTTTTCAATTTCAGGAACATTTCTTTTTAGGTAAGTTTCAAAATAACTGTTTACTTGTGCGAAGTTTTCAAGGAAGCCATTACCAGAAAACATGATAAATTCGTCTGAACCAGTTCTAGCCATTATGAACGATTTTTCGTTTACAATGTCTATAGTCCTTGAAAATGCCTTTAAAACCTGATTACCAATGTCAAAGTCGAATATTTCATTTATAGCTTTAAAATTATTTACATCCACCATTATGGTTACATAAGATTTAGTAGGGTTTGCCTTAAGTACTTCTGTTATGTCCTTTTTGAATTTGGCTAGGTTAGGCAAGCCAGTAAGCTCATCAAAATAGGCAAGTCGTGTTATCTCATTCTTTGATCTCCAGAAGAACAATAAAAACATCATCAAAATAAAGAACACACTCATGACAAATACTATTAATACAGTGGATAATGTTTGAATATCGTTTGCTACATCGTCTGCATTTGCTACAAGCATTAAGCTCCAGTCGTTTATATTGGTAGGTAAATAAACGACTAATCTATCTTCATTAGCAGAGGAATAAATTTCTGTGCCACCTGATTGATTATATAAATTACCTAATATTTTAGCCTGTGTCAAGCCGTCAGAAGAAATATCATCAAACAAATTATTTGAGCTAGTAAATGTAGATAGCATTACATGTGCGTTTGCATCAATAATAAACATGTCGGCATAATTAATTGTACGCTCAAATCTATCAAAAAACTCTTTAACAGAATATTCAGCTAACACTACAGATTTATTGTCGCCTGTGCCTATTGCAGTTCCTAAACATATTATGTCTTTGTCGTCGTACGGAACGAACATGTATACTTGATGTTCTTGATAATAACTTTTAGAGAATGAATTGTATTCATTTGGAATAATTTCGGTCACATAATTAGGGTTGGTTAGTCCGAAAATAATAGCCTGTTCATTTAGAAAATCCTCGTTATAGCCTGTGTTTTTTATGTAATTGGCTAAGCTTAATATGTCGTTGCTTGCGGCATTTAAAAGAATTTCAAACTCATACTGGTGTTCTTCGGTTGTTTCTGTTACTATGTTTTGTGTTGTTATTTTTAATTGTTTATCTGCATAATCAAATAGAAACCAAAATAATGACACAGATATAGCAATTATTAACATGCCAACCAAAACTGCTTTTAAGTTATTCTTATGACGTAAATTCATTGCATTTCCTCCAGCTTGCATACTTTAGACAAGTGCAAAACGCACTTGTGACTAAAAGGTAATGATTAACAGTGAAAAACTTTTGAGATGTTTGGCTAGAACAATATGTTAATACCTTTTTAGACATTAAATCATTACAAAATAAATCAAAAATAGTCATTTACCATTAGTTTTTAGTCTATAGTTCCACGTGTTTTGTACGTGGATACATACTTATATAAAGTATATCATATAAAAGAGTAATTTTCAACTAATTTATTCCTAAATAAAAATTAATGTTTTATTAAACACTTTTCTTGACGAATTATGTATAATAAAAGAATAACGTGAAAGGATGTATATTATGAAGAAAAAATTTAGTTTAATTTTAGCCTGTGTTTGCCTTATAACCGTGAGTTTAGTAGGTTGCGGACAGGCTATAGACATAGACGATATTGATGCTGTGCCAGATTACCCTGTAGAAGTATCTGGTTTGCAAATAACACAAAGACCAGAAGAAGTAGCCGTGCTATCTTCATCTTATTCTGATATTATTTCGGCATTGGGTTATGATGAAAGCGTTGTGCTTGTAAACTCTGATAATGATGTTGCAGCATTTGAGGACACTCAAAAAGTAGAGGATTATGATGTTACAACCATGATAAATGCAGGAGTAGATTTAGTTATAGCCGAAACTTTATCAGACGATGATAAAAACGCTATACTTAATGCGGATATTCCATTATTAGTTTTATCTCCGGCTCAAACAAGGTCAGACTTTGAAAGACTTTATGGCGAAATAGGTTCAGCCCTAGAGGGTGCGAGCAAAGGTTATAACCACGCAATAACAACAGCTAGAAGTATATTTACTTCACTCGATGATTTATCAAGAATTATTCCAGAGGCACAAATTATAAAAACTGTTGCAATGATTGTCTCTTTAGACGGTCAAGTAGTAACAGGTCTTTCAGTGCAAGACACTGTAATTTCTTACTGTGGACTTTCAAACGTGTTTAAAGGCATATCAGGTGGACAAACCGATTTTTCTAGTATTTCAATAGATAATCCTAGCTATATCTTTTGTCCAGAAGGCTTAAAAGATGAAATAATGGCTGATAGCAGATTTTCTAATATTTCGGCAGTTCTAACAGGAAATGTTTATGAAATGCCTTTATCTTACTTTACTTATTCAGGCAGAACTTTAGTTTCTTTTGCGACAACTATTACAGGTGTTGCCTACCCTGAACTTTTAATAGAAGAGAGTACATTGCCTGAACTGCCTAGCGATTTCACAGGTGACAATAATACAGATGCACTTCAAAGTCAAATAGATTCGCTAGTATCAGAGCTTCCGCAAAGTTATGAGCCACTTAATAAGGGTGACAGTAGCGACAGCATAAAGGCTATGAAAAATAGACTTATAGAGCTAGGTTACTTAAGTTCTACAAATGAAAGCTCTGAGTTTGATGATTTCACAGAACAAGCTATAAAAGACTTCCAAACTGCAATAGGTGAAGAGGCGACTGGTTTAGCAGATACTGCAACTTTAATTGAACTTTACGATTTATTAGCACCTGTAAAATCAGAATAATTATTCGTAATATATGCTTTAGGGGCTACCACATAGGGTAGCCCCTAAAGCCTTAGAACTTAGTGAAGAGTGAAAAATGAACAGTGAAAAGTTTATGTGAAAATCCTTGCGGATTTTTTGATTAAAGGATTTTTAAATGAAATTTTTGTTTGTATAAAAATAAATTTGTTGATATATTGTAGGGGATGGCGTCCAGACGTGTTGATTACGTTTTTTGACTTAAAACAAATTCGTTAAATTTCACAAAATCCATGTAGGGGCGGATATTATCCGCCTATGAAACTTAGGCAAAATCACCAAATTTTTAGGCGGATAATATCCGCCTCTACATGGCTAAATTTGCTAAGAGGCACGTCTGCACTCAGACCCTCCCCTAAAATATTTTAACAAATCAATATTAAATCAAAAAAACTATTGCATTTTTTAATTAAATGTTTTATTATGTATTTACATTTAAAAAAATATGGGAGTATTTAGAAATGAATAGTATTGAAAGATTTTTAAACACAATAGCATACAAAGAGGTAGATAGACCTGCTTGCTGGCTAGGAGTTCCTGACACAGAGGCACTAGAAGCTCTGTATGCCTTTTATAAGGTTGAAAATTTGCATGATTTAAAGTTAGCGGTTGGTGATGATTTCTACAGTGTAGAATTACCGTATAAATCAGAGACCTCTGATGCCATCTATGCTGCCTTTGACTGGACAAACGGTGGAAACGTGTCTTCTCATGACAGAACCTTAACAGAAGAAGGTTGTTTTGTTAATTGTGAAGAGTTAGAAGATTTAGAATTTTTTAACTGGCCTGATCCTGAAAAGTACATAGATGTAAACGAGTGCAAAAGAATAGTAGATGAAGCACCTAAAGACAAAGTAGTTTTAGGTGTGCTTTGGTCGTCGCATTTTCAAGACACCTGTGCAGCTTTCGGAATGGAAACTGCATTAATGAATATGCTGACTAATGAAGAAATTTATGAGGCTGTAAACAGAAAAATATTAGATTTTTACTTAAAAGCTAACGAGATTTTTTATAAGGCGACTAAAGGCAAACTTACAGCAGTTTTAATAGGAAACGATATGGGTAGCCAAAGAAGCCTAATGCTATCGCCAGAATTAGTTAGAAAATTTATAATTCCTGGTGCAAAAGAGCTTGTCGCACAGGCGCATAGCTATGGGCTTAAGGTTATATATCACTCATGCGGAGCTATAGCAGATATTATCCCAGATTTAATTGAGGCTGGGGTCGATATAGTTCACCCAATTCAGGCAAAGGCAGAGGGAATGCAGGCGGATATTTTAAAGGATAAATTCTATGGTAAGACAGCATTTTGTGGCGGAGTAGACACCCAAGACCTTTTGGTAAATGGCTCTACAGATGATGTTAGAGAAAATGTAGCATATTTAAGAGAATTGTTCCCAACTGGGCTAGTTCTTTCTCCAAGCCATGAGGCAATCTTAAAGGATGTGCCACCGCAAAACATTCATGCACTATTTTCAGAAGCTACAAAAGTTGAGATGTGAAAAATATTTAATGTTTGATTGTAGGGGAGGGCACCTAGCCCAGACATGCCTCATAGGAATATTATTGTAGGGGCGACCCTGTGTGGTCGCCCGCAGGTTTAGCAATATTCCTAGTTTTCGGGCGACCACACAGGGTCG
>CAYJER010000006.1:0-67328 GCA_964369225.1 uncultured Eubacteriales bacterium | reverse complement strand
TGCGGGCGGCGCCCCGGGGGGGGGCCCCCCGGCTTTAAACAAAACCCCGCTGGGGGGCCCCCCCCCCCCCGCCCCCGCCCCTACAATAGTTTGTGCATTTTAACGAATTAAATTTAAACCCAAAAACGTAAGAGGCACGTCTGTACTCAGACCATCCCTACAACTAAGAATTTAGATTGCTTAAGTTCTAAGGCTTTAGGTTCACCCCTACATGTACAATAAATATTTAGGAGAAGCATATGAAACGTTTTGGTGAAGTAATTAAACTTAAACCTGAGGGTGCAGATGAATATGTGCGATTACATGCAAATCCACGCCCAGAGGTAAACGCAATTATTAAAGATTGTAATATACAAAATTACTCAATATTCAAGCACGGCGATTATTTATTTGCCTATTATGAATATGTGGGTGATGACTACGAAAAAGATATGGAAAAAATGGCGTCTAGCGAGATTACACAGGATTGGTGGAATCTTGTTAAACCGTTAATGCTACCTCTTGAAAACAGAGAAGAGGGCGAGTTTTGGTCAAAAGCAGAAAGCATATATTACCTAAAATAAGGAGAATTATAAAATGTTAGAGCAACTAAAATTTTTAAATACTAACAAAGTTACAAGTGACATGAAGTTTGGATATAAGGACTTTTTATGCCACTACATGGAGACTCCTACAAAATGGAGTACAGACTGGTCATTTTCAGGCAAAGAGACCTATCAATATAAATTTAGAAAAGATGGTGAGGAATTAGTAACTCCTCCATCAGGTATTAGATCAGCGGTTCCAATCGGTGGAATTGGCGCTGGCACTTTCGAGATTAGAAGTGACGGCTCTTTTGCTGACTTCAATATCTTTAATAATCACCCTGGTTGTGGGTATAAAGTTCAGCTTAAAGACACAAGCTTTATGCTCAAGGTTAAGAGCGAGGATATATCTAAGTCTATTATGCTTAGAACTCATGCTCCGCACGGTTTTCCATCTGTAGACGAGATAGAATATTCAGGTGCATTCCCTGTTTCAAGATTAAAATTTAGTCAAAACGATTTACCTGTAGATGTTAAACTGGATGCTTACAGCAGTTTTAAAATGTATAATGCAGAAAAATGTGCTGTTCCAGCTGCTATATTCACTTTCACAGTGAAAAATACATCTGATAAAGCTATGGAAACTGATATCGGTTTTTATATTCCTAACCATGTTGGTGGACATATCAGAGAAATTGAGAACGGAGCTAGGCTAGAGGGACAAAGTTTTGGTTCAAGAAAAGGTTCAGCTTGTATAATTGCAGAGGGAGCAGATTGTGCTAGAATGATTTCAGCCGACTGTGTAGAGGATATTTTCGAGAACTTTAGCAATGGCAATTCATGCAAAGGTTATGACGATGTAGCAGTGATTGCAAGCCTAAATTTGAGGGCGTTTGAAGAAAAAACTTTTACCATGGTATATGCGTGGTATTATCCTGATAGATATTTTAACAACGAGAAAATAGGCAACTATTATACAACTCTTTATGATAATTCAGAAGATGTCGCAAGAAAAACTCTTGATAGACTAGATGAAATTCAATCAGATATCTTAGCGTGGCAAGAACTTTGCTTTAGCAATGGTCTACCCAATTATCTGCAAGATGTTCTGCTTAACAGCATGGCTACATTTTATGTAACTTCTATGTGGAGTGTAGATAATAGATATCGTCAATATGAGTCTTTCTCTTGTTCAGCTATAGAAAGCTTCCATATTCATTTTTACAGAAGTATTCCTCTTGCTATGTTCTTGCCTGAACTGCTTAAAAATCTGCTTGATTTTGCAATGGTTTCACAAGGCGGAAGTAATGGCTGGGTTACTCATGAAATGGGAAGACCTTACTATGGTAATTTTGACAGCTACGACTTTAGGCGTGACAACAACCCATTGTTTATTCTTGACATGTACCAATATGCAAGGGCTACAGGCGATAAAGAGTATTTAGAAAAATCATGGAAAAATGTAATTTGGGCAATAGATTGGGAGCTTGAAATGTGCAAAGAGTTAGGTCTTCCAACTAAAATTGCTTCAACATACGACCTAGATAAATTTGAAGACATGGACAACACAGCCTATAACACATTCTGTTATTTAGCGTCAATGCTTGCCGGAATGAAAATGGCTAAAATGATGGGCGACGACGAAACATATAATAAGTGCGAGCAAGCGTTAAATAGAGGACAAGAAAACACAGTAGACAGACTATGGAACGGCAGCTACTATGCCGCTTGGTGGAATAAGGATACAGGTTCTAACACTGCTTTACACTCTGATTCATTATATGGACAACTTTGGGCGTTTATCTTAGATTTAGGTTTAACAGATGATGCAGAAAGACTAAACGCACATCTCGATGCAGAACTTAAAGAGAATATGACACCATATGGTCTAGCTCTATTAACACATACAGACGATGCTTACGAGAAGAGCCACAGCTTCTATACAACATGGGAGGCAGGAACTCTTGACTGGACAGCACTTAAGATTTATCTAGGTAAAAGTGTTGAAGAAAGCCTTAAACCTACAGAAACCATAATTGAAAAATGGAGAGTAGATTTAAAGGATCAATGGGATATTAGAGACCTTTACACTTATACAGATGGCTACCCATGGTGTAACTCACACTATGCAAGACAGCTAATATTCTGGTCTATTCCTATGGCAATTAGCGGACAACAATACAACGCTATGGAGAAATCATTAAGCTTTAATATTGCGCAAGATGTGAATTATGAAGTGCCATGGTTTACAACATCTGCTAACGGAACTGTTAAAAAGTCTGGCGAAAAGATAATGTTTAAGGTGTTATCTGGAACTTTAGACTGTGATAGTATAAATATTTGTGGAGTAACCCTTAACGCAAGCGGAGCTTTAACACAAGGCTTTGAATATAACGGAACTACAGCTTTAAATTAATTCGTTAAATTTCACAAATCCATGTAGGGGCGGATATTATCCGCCTATGAAACTTAGGCAAAATCACCAAATTTTTAGGCGGATAATATCCGCCCCTACATGGCTAAATTTGCTAATCAACACGTCTGCACGGAGACCCTCCGCTACAAAATGTTAACAACTTTATTTTTATCAATACAATATTATTTATTTTAAAAGTCTTTAATCATAAAATCCGCAAGGATTTTCACATCAACTTTTCACTCTTCACTTTTCACTTTTCACTAAGTTCAAAAGTGCGGGGCAAATCTATGTCTCCGCCTAAAAATTTAAGGATTAATTTTTTAGGCGGTCACACAGAAAATATAATTAACTTATTAAATTAGAGGTAAAAAATGCTACAATTTGAAGAACAAAAACGCCTACTTGATGAATATTCAGTAGAAATTAAGGAATTAGAAGACGCTCTAGGTCTT
This sequence comes from uncultured Eubacteriales bacterium, assembly GCA_964369225.1. Classification (GTDB taxonomy): domain Bacteria; phylum Bacillota; class Clostridia; order Oscillospirales; family Acutalibacteraceae; genus SIG603. The sequence goes on along the minus strand of CAYJER010000006.1, from coordinate 63,933 downwards.
GAAAAATTAAGAGAAGAAGTCGAAATGCTAGAGCATAAGGCGGCTGAACCAGGCTTCTGGGACAACATGGAAAAGGCTCAAGTGGTCTTACAAAAGACATCTGGATTAAAGGCGAAAGACGAAAGATTTTTAAAGATAGTTTCAACCGCTGAGGATGCCTACGCACTTATAGAAATGGGCGACGAGGAAGAAGACCTAAGCCTTTTAGACGAGGTTAAGTCAGAAATTTCCTTTATAGCTACAGAAATAGAGAGCATGAAACTTAGCACACTTTTAACAGGTGAATACGACAAAAAGAACGCAATTATTACATTCCATGCAGGTTCAGGCGGAACAGAGGCGCAAGACTGGGCAGAAATGCTATTTAGAATGTATAATCGTTGGGGTGAAAGACATGGCTTTAAGGTAAGCACACTTGACTACCTAGACGGCGACGAGGCTGGTCTTAAGAGTGCCTCTATATTAGTTGAGGGCGAAAACGCCTATGGTTTCTTAAAAAGTGAGGCTGGAGTTCACCGCTTGGTTAGGGTTTCACCTTTTGACTCAGCCGGCAGAAGACATACTTCATTCTCTTCTTTAGAGGTTATGCCTGAAATTGATGAAGATTTAAGCGTTGAGATAGCTCCAGACGATATAAGAATGGAAGTTTATAGGGCTAGTGGCGCTGGTGGACAAAAGGTTAATAAAACTTCATCCGCTGTTAGACTTATCCACATTCCAACTGGAATTGTAGTTTCATGTCAGGTTGAAAGAAGCCAGTTCCAAAATAGAGACGTTGCCATGAAAATGCTTGTCTCTAAGTTAGTAGAGATTAAAGAGAGAGAACATCTTGACAAAATCTCTGACATTAAGGGCGACCAGAAAGAGATTACTTGGGGTAGCCAGATTAGATCTTATGTGTTTATGCCTTATACAATGGCAAAAGACCATAGAACAGGCTATGAAATGGGAAATATCAATGCTGTTATGGACGGCGATTTAGACGGATTTATCACAGCCTATCTAAAAGCCTTAAGCCAAAACACATTAGGCAACCACGAGTAAACGACTATGATATATAACATAAGAGGCTTAAAGCGTGACGACTCTAAGCCACTTTTCTATGCCTTTAAAAGGCAAGGTGAAAAATTAGACGAACGTGTGTTTTTAGCCTATTATTCAGAGCAACAAAAAAAAGAGAGAAAAGTTTTTATAGCTGAATATGAAGGCGAAATACTAGGGTACGCCACAATGATTTTTACAAAGAAAAAAGAAATATCTAAATATACAGCAATCCCTGAACTCACAGACATATTTGTGTTTGATAAATTCAGAGGGCATAAAATAGGGTCTGATCTTATAAAGCGTTGTGAGAGTGAAGCCTATAAGTTCAGCGATTATTTGTCGGTTAAAATGCCTATTTTAAGTAAATATGGGTTTGTTCACAAGGTATTTTCAAACAGGGGATACTACCTTGACGGTTCAGGAATTTGGAGTGGACAGGATTTAGTTGAAAATGAAAGTGAAATTTTAGCTGACAAAGATTTGCATGTTTATATGGTAAAAAGAGTTAAAGAAATGAGAAGAATTTAGCCATGTAGGGGCGGATAATATCCGCAGGAGACTGTAGGAGACTGTAGGAGACTGTAGAATAATCTAAAACTAAAAACACTGTTTTGTCAAAACGCATAAATTAATGAAATACAATGTAGGGGACGGGTTTTCCGTCCCGTGGAAATTTAGCTGAAACCGCTAGTTTTTTCGGGACGGAAAACCCGTCCCCTACATTAATTTGTGCGGTTTAACGAGTTTTTTATAAACCAGAAATACTAAAAAGTATTACTAGATGACAAGCAACATTTTTATTTTGTGCAATATTTTGAAGAGAAACCCTTTTTCGACAAGCTGGGGATAATATCCGCCCCTACATTAATTTGTAAATTTATTTAAATGAAAACCACAATAATTTTATTCTAACATTAACTTGTTTAACAGAGACTTAATACTAAGATTATCAAGCTCTATTTCAGAAAAAGTATCAGGGATATTCTCTAGGTAATGTGAGTCGGAATTTTGAATTATGTTTTTATATTCAGGGTGTTGAGATCTAAAAATATCAATATCTGTCTTTTTTGAAACCTCGTAATTTATAAAACCAAATTCTTTGGGGATAAATCCCAAACTAGATAAAAGGCTGTATGAGCTTTTGTCTATATGTGCAGGAATAGCAATTCCGCCATACTCCTTTAAAACTGAAACCAATTCTTCTGCACTTAATTCACAGGCAGTTATTAGAAGTTTTTCTTCTATGCCTGTGATTTTGTCGTTTTCATCTATAATAAGTTGATTTCCGAAAACCTGTGGTTTGTTTTTAATATTTGGAATTTTACTGTATACAAGCTCGTCAAAAGCTAAAGCAGATTTAAGTTCATTAAAAAGGCACAAAACATGGGCCTCCTCACAAGTGCAAAGCTCCATAGCCGGCACACAAAGCAAGCCAATGTCCTCTGCCACTTTAATAACGGCAGAGGAATTTTTACATGAGTTATGGTCTGATACTGCAATAATGTCACAGCCTACAAGTTTTAACATATTTGCAATATTATTCGGTGTCATCTCGTCGTCGCCACAAGGGGAGAGAGCCGAATGAATATGTAGGTCGTAGTTATATTTCATAGCAAGGCATTGACAGCTATGACCGCACTAGCGCTGTCTTTATCGGTAACATATACAGGCATACCAATTTGATCCGCCTTTGATTTTGCGTTGTCGTCAAGGCTTGCATTCTCTGTTAAAACTATTGCGCTTATATCTCTAAGGCTTGCAACAGCAATAGAATTTAAGTTACCCATAACTGTAAACCACATATGTTCTTCTTTTGCATAACCCATGACCCAACTTAATAAATCACAGGTATACACTCCTTCAACCTCGTTTTCTATGCCGTCTTCTCCGGCTAAAAGTTTAAACCCTAAATTTTCAGCTATCTCTTTAACTGTCATAGTGAATGTCCTTTCTCTTTTTACTTTTCGCCACTTTTCAATTCGTCTTGTATTTTTTCTTTTAAAAGAATTACACAATCAAGCATTTCACAGTTTCCTTTTACAACATCTTCTGCAAAGCTTTTGCAGTTAGGACTTCCACAAGCGCCACAGTCAAGGCCGGGCAAAAGTTTTTCTTGCTCATCAATTTTCATTAGTAGTGCCATAGCTTCTCTAACATTGCTAGAAAGCGCCCATACATCTGAATATTGTAAGTCTTTATCCCATTTGAGTAGATCTGTAGGATCTGTATTTTTTATATGATTTTCTGAAACAGGAAGATATTTACGCAGTTTTTGTATTCTTGCCTTTGCGATATATGGGTTTTCAACACACAAAGCACCACCGACACAGCCGCCTGTGCAGGCGTTAAGTTCTATAAAATCAAGGTCGCCAATTCTCTCGTCTTCTATTTCTTCTAAAATTCTAATAACATTTTCAATACCGTCTGCCGCTAAATATTTATCTTTAAGTAGTGCAGCGCTTTCTCCGCCACTAGTTGCCCAGCTAACACCTATAAGTCCACTGTGGGCAAGAGGTTTAAGAGTTTTAAGTTTATCCATTTTAGAGGATAAATCTGGGTATATCTCACTTATTGCGATGGCGGCGTTTACAGCGGATTTATCTGAATTAGTTGGCGAGTTAATCTCTGTAACCTTTGCTGGACATGGGGTTATAAAGAAACAACCTATTTCTTCTTCACTAAGACCTGTGTTATCAACCGCTTGTTTTTTAGCGTATCTTGCAGCTATCTCCATTGGTGAGTTAAGCGGAAGAACATTCTCGCAAAGTTCAGGAAATCTAACCCTTATAAGCCTTACAATAGCAGGACATGCAGAACTTATGATAGGTTTTTTAAGAGTATTACTGGCTATTAATTCTCTTGTGTATGCGCTTACGAGTTCAGCGGCTGCCGAAACCTCGAAAACCTTGTCAAAGCCTTGAGCTATAAGTCCGTTCAGTACATAGTCGATGTCGTCTAAATTATTAAACTGACCGTACAGTGTAGGGGCTGGCAAGGCGATTTTATATTTATATTTTTTAATTTCAGAAATATTAGAATACTTAGATCGTTTAGCGTGATGAGGACATACTCTTATACATTCTCCGCAATCTATACATCTTTCCTTTATTATTTCTGCCTTTTTATTTCTAACTCTAATTGCTTCTGTTGGACATCGTTTTATGCAATTAGTACAACCGACACACTTGTCTTCTACCAGTGTGACGGAATGAAAAAATTCCATGTAAATCACACCTTTATGTATCTAAATTTATTGTCATGGTGACAGTAGTACCCTTGCCGACCTCTGATTCTATCTGCATATTGTCGGTATATTTTTCCATATTTGGCAAGCCCATGCCCGCCCCAAAGCCTAAAGAACGAATTTTGTCAGGCGCAGTTGAAAAGCCAGCCTGCATAGCTTTTTTTATGTCTGGAATACCAGGACCCTCATCTTTTAAGATAACTATTATCTTGTCGCTGTCTACATCAACTGTAGCTACTCCTCCGTTTGCGTGTATAACCATGTTTATTTCACCCTCGTACATGGCTATTGCAACTCGTCTAATTACATCAGAAGAAAAACCTATCTTCTTAAGTCTTTTTTTAACATCAGAAGACGCCTCGCCAGCTCTTGTAAAATCATCCCCTGGAACGGTGTAATTCATTTCCATTAAACTCATACGTTACAACCTCCTGTAAGTCCTGCTGAATAAAGTAGACCACAGGCTGTAAACATTCTGTAAGGCGATGCTAAAACAGTTATGTTTTTCTCTTTTGCCAATTCTAAAATTTGAGGATCTACCTTTTTGCCTCTGATAAATACCACGCAGTGCATATCCATCATCTCGGCAGTTCTTATAACTTGCGAGTTCATAAGCCCAGTTAAAAGCATAGATTGATCTTTAACAAACGCCAAAACATCGCTCATCATGTCACTTCCGCAAGCAGTGGCTATCTCTTCATTTAAATCTCCCTCAAACAGTATATCTGCTTTAAGAATTTGTGCTACATCCAAAATTTTCATAGCTATGTCCATATCACATTTTTTTGTGACATTCCTTTCTGATTGTTTGAATTATATTAGTATAATTGTATCATATTTTTGAAATAATGCAACAGTATATAAAAATTTCTAAAAATTTCACAAAGAATATTTAGTTTATATGTATAAACTAAACATAGAGTGGCAAAATACTGCTAATAAATTGTTTATTAAGAAAGGGTTTAATATGAAAAAAAGATTTTGCATAATATTTTGTGCCTTATTAATATCAAGCACATTTACTGCCTGTTTCGGTGGCGATGAAGAGAGTTCACAGCCAAATGTTACAAACACTCCTACACAAACTCCGTCAAGTATGGAGGAAAGTATGGAGGAGAGCATGGAAGAAAGCACAACAGAAAGCGAAGAAGCGTCAATGTTGCAAGACTCTTTAGTAAAGTACACAGATGCTGTAAAGTTTGCTTATGGTGACGATTATGCCCCAGATACAGAGATGGATGAGGATGAAATTTACTCTACCTTTGGTATAAAAGATGATATGTACGATGAAGTTTGGGCAGAAAAAAGCTCTGATGACAGTGTGCCTGATGTATTTGTAGCGGTTAAGGCGAAAGAGGGCAAAGAGGTAGACGTAGAAATGCAGCTTGAAAATCACCGACAACTTTTGTTAGACGAAGAGCATTATAAAGATTTTGCGGACAAGGTTACAGCCTCAGGGGTCTACACAAACGGGCAATATGTATTTTTGACAATATTAGGAACAGATAATTTTGTAGACAGCGGAACAGACGTGGCGCAAGGGTACAAAGACGAAGCGCAAAAAGCCACAGATGCACTCGATAATTTATTCAAATAGTATTGAAAAAATTTTGATTTAGGTATATAATTACGTTGGTATAGTTAAAATTAAATTTGATAAAATATTGTAGGGGCGGATATGGAATCCAAACGTGTTGATTACGTTTTTTTTGATTAAATTTAATTTGTTAAAACGCACAAATTAATGTAGGGGCGAACCTATGTGTTCGCCCGTGGGTTTAGTAAAAACTGCTAGTTTTCGGGCGAACACATAGGTTCGCCCCTACATTGGTACTGCATAAGAGGCACATCTGTATGGAATCCGCCCCTACTAAAAATAGAAAAGGAAAATAAAAATGGAACAAAAAAAAATCGATAGAATAAACGAACTAGCCAAAAAGGCTAAAGAATCTGAACTTACTGCTGAGGAACTAATAGAGAGAGATGCTTTAAGACGTGAGTACATAGATGCCTATAAAAAAAATCTAAGACAAAGCTTAGATGGATTTAAGAAGATGTGAAAATCTTCATGAAGTCTTAATATGTCCAAGGCTTCATGAAGATTGTATGTTTGAAAAATATCCTTTTACTAAAATTGTTACAAAAAATGATAAAGTTAAATTACCTTTATAGTCCTAATTTTTCTAGTTGTCTTGCAATTAAAGCACAAGATTTTTCATATTCTTTAATACTTTGAAATTTACCGTCCGTTTGGGCGGTATCTTCTTTTTGTGGGTTTTGGGCATTAAGTCCTTGCATTATAAGTACCTGAAAGCTTGAATTTGTAGAAGACTCAGAAATAACAATCTGATTTTCGCTGTCAAAAGCCTTAAAATAAATTAAATTAGTAGCCCCTACCTTCACAATCGATGGAATACCTGCCACAAATTCTTGATTCTTAATATTTTCGTATAATTCTTTAATGGAATATTGCTTTTTTAGTTTTGCTATGTTTTTATTAAATAATTTCATATATTACCTCTATTTCTGGTTGGTTAACTACTATAATATTATAACATATAAATAAAAATTTCAATAATAATAAATTAGTAATTTTTGGTAAAAATTTGTCGAAAATATAACTTGCATATTTTCAGAACTATAAAATATAGAAAATACACAAATGTTAGTAGGAGTGACCTTTGATCAGATGTGCCTCTTACGTTTTTGTGATTAAATTTAATTTGTAAAATTTCACAAACCGTGTAGGGGCGGATATTATCCGCCTATGAAATTTATACGAAATTACCGACTTTTTAGGCGGATAATATCCGCCCCTACAATAATATGAGGCACGTCTTTAATCAAAAAATCCGCAAGGATTTTAACATAAACTTTTCACTAAGTTCTAAAACGTCTCTTCCATAAACTCAACTGGCACAGAGGTTACATCCTTATACCACGCCTTAAGTTTTTTAAGCAATGAGTTTTGCACTTGCTCATAATCTTTATTGTTTGCTAAATTATTTGACTCGGTATTGTCGTTTATCATGTCGAACAACAGCTGAACCTCGTGGCTCTCACGGTTAATTACCATCTTATATTGTGGTGTTCTAATAGATATCCAATGATTTGGAAAAATATTATTCTCGCAAAATACATCTGGGTGGCTCATATCACCATTTTCAGCTAATAAATTCATAAGGCTAACACCATCTAATTGCTTTTCTGACTTAGCTCCAACTAAATCCATACAAGTAGGGTAGAAATCCAGTGATGAAACAATCGTATCTACCTTTTTGCGTTGCTTCATGTTTGGAACATTTACAATAAGTGGAACTCCACAAGAACGCTCATAAGGTATACACTTGTTAAGCATACCATGAGAACCCTGCATATCACCGTGATCAGATGAAAAGATGATTGCGGTGTTTTCTCTAATACCCATTTCCTCAAGGCTTTTAAGTATCTTTCCTACATTATCGTCAATTTGGCTTACCATTCCATAGTAAAGCTTCCAATACATTTGGAAGTCTCCGCCGTAGCGTTGGTAGTCTGGGTCATCCTCAATAGGCAATGGGCTAGGAGGTGAGCCCGTGCCTGTGAACGGCTCTATATAGCTAAACTCCTCGGGTTCAGGGAAAACCACTCCGTCATACATTCTTTCATACTTAGCAGACGGCTGAACAGGATAATGTGGAGCTTGGAAAAATACTGTCGTTACAAAGTTTTTATCCTCGTCTACTAATTCCTTTATTCTATTAACGGCAAGTTTTGCGGTTATATCTGTCCTGTGTCCATAATATCTATTCTCTTTTCCGTCCTCGTCATAAAAGGCAATGTCACCTATAAACCCGTTGTGACATTGATAGCCTAAAAAGCGTCTGTTTCCCGCAAAAAAACGTTTTTCAACGGGTTTGTTGTCTTTGTCTCCTAAATGCAGTTTACCTATAAAACTGCTCTCATATCCTATTTTAGCAATTTCATCGCCTAGGCAAATTTCGTCTTCTAATAAATATGAACAATTGTTCATGCAGCCTGTCCTTGAAGAGTGTCTTCCAGAGAAAATAAGACCCCTAAAAGGTGTGCATACAGGGTTGTTTGAATAACAATTAGTGAACAAAGTACCTTCGTCGGCTAACTTATCAAGGTTGGGTGTTTGTACAAATTCCGAAACCTTTCCTAATGCATATTTATGCATTTGATCTGTCATTATCATTATGACATTCATGTTTTCTTTTACAGACAAAATATCAGCTCCTTTCTTTAGCTTAATTTTATCAATAATATACTAAAATGTCAAGTGTTTAGCAGTGCAGTAAGAGAATTGAGAAGTGTAGTACAAAACGGAATATTTTCGCCATAAATTGTAAATTTTTTGTAAAGTCATTAGAATTTTAATAAATAACTATATAATACGTTTAATTATAACCCTATAATTAAAGATATAAAACTAAAATATTTACAATTTTTTAATACAAACACAGAAAAACCGACAGAAAAATGAACTAATTTTGGTTATAATTATGCCGTGAAAAGTGTAAAATACGGATAAAACCAACCAAAGTTAATTTATTGTTAAAACTATATAAAATATATAGTACAAAAATGTTATAGTTGGAGAAATTAAGTAAAAAACTTGCATTATTCAAAAAAATATGTTATTGTATAATTGGCAGAATAATTAATTAAGAAAATAACAAAAGAAATGACAACAATCGGTAAAAACCTTTATTTATTCGTGTTTATTGAGGGGGTAAGTATAGTTGTCAATAAAAGAAACGAGGGTAAAATTATGAAATCACAAAATGAATTAGCACTGAAAATATTTCATGAGGGCGACAACTGTTCTGCTTATGAGTATTTAGGTGTTCACTATTGCGAGGAAAACGGTAGGCTCTCTGTTAGGACTTGGGCTCCTAGGGCGAGAGAAGTGTTTGTTACCGGTGATTTTTGTAACTGGGAGTTATATAACTTTCCTTTAACTAAATTGCGTGGCGGAGTATGGGAAATTTATATTGACAATATGATAGAGTTATATGGAACATATAAATTTGTTGTTATCGGTGAAGATGGCATTCAAGTTTACAAAAGTGATCCATATTCATTTCATTATGAGACACGCCCAAAAACAGGTTCAAAATATTATCCACTCGAAAAAATCAAGAATTATGAATGGACAGATAAAAAATGGTACACAAAAAAGAATAGAAAGTCTCACCTTGAGAAACCTGTAAATATTTATGAGGTTCATGTAGGCTCATGGAAAAGACACGAAAACGGAGCTTTCTATAACTATAAAGACTTAGCCCATGATTTAGTTCCTTATGTAAAGGATATGGGTTATACACATATTGAACTTTTGCCAATTACAGAGCATCCTCTTGACATGTCTTGGGGTTATCAAGTAACAGGCTACTTTGCTCCTTCTGCTAGATTCGGAACACCAGAGGACTTTATGTTCTTTGTAAACTATTGTCACGAGAATGATATTGGTGTTATTATGGATTGGGTTCCTGCTCACTTCCCTAAAGACGATGTTTCTCTAGCTCGCTTTGACGGCAGTTTCTGCTATGAGTATGAAGACTCAAGAAAAGGTGAACACAAGGGTTGGGGAACTTTAGTGTTTGACTATGGAAGACCTGAAGTTGTAAGCTTTTTAATTTCTAGTGCAAATTTCTGGCTAAAAGAATACCATATAGACGGTCTTAGAGTAGACGCTGTAGCATCTATGCTATACCTAAACTATGAGCGTGAAGACGGTCAATGGGTAGCAAATGTAGACGGCGGAACAGAAAACTATGAGGCTAGCTCGTTTATGAGAAAGCTTAATGAGACTGTTTTTGCTCAAAACCCTACTGCTATGATGATGGCAGAGGAATCTACTTCTTGGCCTTTAGTTACAAGACCTCCTTACGTTGGCGGTTTAGGCTACAATTATAAATGGAACATGGGTTGGATGAATGATATGCTTAAATACATGTCAATGGATCCTTTATATAGAAAAGGTAGCCATGACAGCATAACTTTCTCTTTCTTCTATGCTTTTTCAGAAAACTATGTGTTGCCTATTTCTCATGATGAAGTAGTGCATGGAAAAAGTTCGCTGATAAACAAGATGTATGGAAGCTGTGAATGGGATAAATTTAACGCATTAAGATGTTTTATGGGTTATATGATGGGACATCCTGGTAAAAAACTTATTTTTATGGGAACAGAGTTCGCACAGAAAAATGAGTGGAACTATGCAAAGGCTCTTGAATGGGAGTTGCTTCAATACGATGAGCATATGCAGGCTCAAAGATTCTTTAAAGATATAAATCACTTCTACCTAGAAAATCCTTGCCTATGGGAGATTGACTTTGCTTGGGAGGGTTTCTCGTGGATATCAAACGATGACTATGAACAAAGCGTAATAGCCTTTAGAAGAATAGATAAAAAGGAAAAAGAAATAATTGTAGTATGCAATTTCCTTCCTGTTAGAAGAGAAAACTACAAAATAGGCGTTCCTTTCAAAGGTTTATATAAAGAAATGTTCACAACCGACGCCATAGAGTACGGCGGAACAGGCTACAGCAATGGCGATAGAATTAGAAGCGATAATGAAGCAATGCATGGTTTTGATCAATCAATTAGCTTAAATTTACCGGGAAATTCGGTATTATTTATAAAATGCGCAAAAAAACAATCTATAAGAAATACTAAGAGGGAGGACTAAAATGTTACCTAAACAAGAAGTCGTAGCCATGTTGTTAGCCGGCGGACAAGGCAGCAGACTAGGCGTATTAACAAAGAAATTAGCAAAACCGGCAGTTCCGTATGGAGGAAAATATAGAATTATTGATTTTCCTTTATCAAACTGTGTAAACTCAGGAATTGAAACAGTAGGTGTATTGACACAATATCAACCACTAGAACTTAATGAATATATAGGAAGTGGACAGCCGTGGGATTTAGACAGTATGACAGCTGGTGTTCATGTTCTAGCTCCTTATCAAAAGAGTCAAGGCTCTGACTGGTACAAAGGAACTGCAAATGCAATTTATCAAAATATCCACTTTATCGAAAGATATGACCCTGAATATGTTGTTGTTCTTTCAGGTGACCATATTTATAAAATGGATTACTCAAAAATGATAGCTGAACACAAGGCAAACCAAGCAGATTGCACTATTGCCGTAATCGAAGTTAGCATGGAGGAAGCGTCAAGATTTGGTATACTTAATACTAATCCTGATGGCTCTATCTATGAGTTCGATGAAAAACCAGCTGTTCCAAAAAGTAACAAGGCATCTATGGGTGTTTATGTGTTTAATTGGGATAAACTAAGAAAATATCTTGAATCTGACGAACTTAGCGAGTCTTCAAGCAATGATTTTGGTAAAGATGTTTTACCAGCAATGTTAGACGATGGACAAAGAATGTTTGCTTATAAATTTGAGGGATATTGGAAAGACGTTGGAACTATTGAAAGCCTTTGGGAGGCTAATATGGACTTGCTTAACCCTAATTCTAGCCTTGATCTACATGATGAAGCATGGAAAATATATGCAAGAAACCCATCAATGCCACCACACTATATTTCTAGTGATGCAAAAGTACAAAACTCATTAGTATCAGAGGGTTGCTCTGTCTATGGTGATTTGGATTTTTCAATTTTATTTGCAGGAGTAAAGATAGCTAAAAACGCAGAAATATTAGACTCTATTATTATGCCAGGTTCTGTCATTGAAGAGGGAGCTAAGGTACAGTATGCCATTATAGGAGAAAACTGTGTTGTTGGAAAGAACGCTGTTATTGGAGAGCGTCCTGAAAAAATGGAAAACCGTGACGATTGGGGAATAGCAGTAATAGGTCCTAATTGTAAAGTTGCACAGGGTGATACAGTTGCACCTAAAATAATGGTAGACGCCGAGGAGGGAAAGAAATGAGAGGAAATAACATTGTAGGAATTATTCTTTCATACATAAACAGTGATAGAGTTGCAGAACTTACAAAACATAGAGTCATGGCTTCTGTTCCGTTTGGCGGAAGATACAGAATAGTTGACTTTGTACTTTCTAACATGGTTAATTCGGGAATAAATAAGGTTGGAGTTATCACAGACTATAATTATCAATCATTAATGGATCACCTAGGATCAGGTAAAGCATGGGATTTATCAAGAAAAAGAGAGGGTTTATTCTTATTACCACCTTTTATTTCAGCAGATAAAAGAGCAGACGGAAAACTAGAATCATTAAGATCAATAAAAACTTTCCTAGAGAACTGTAACGAGGAATATGTCATTGTCACTTCTTGTGATACTGTTTATAATATGAATTATATGGATGCTGTAAAATTCCACAACGATAAAGATGCAGACATCACTGTTATATACAGAAAAGGCACTTCTGAAAAAGACAGCAGAGCTACAATTTTTGATTTTGACGAGAATGGAAAAATTTGCGACTTGCAAATTACAGATGATGAGCTTGAAAACGTAAATCTAGGAATGAATATGTATATCATGAGAAAAGATTTCTTAAAGAGCAATGTAAGTAAACTTCTTAGCAGAAATGTTCATAACTTTGACATTGATTTACTGTTCTCTGCTGTGAAAAACTGTAATTTCTATGGATATGAATTTAAGGGTGCTTGTTTTGAAATAAGCTCTAAAGAGAGTTATTATCATGCAAACATGGCGTTGATGAATGAAGAAGTTAGAGAAGATTTATTCAAGCCAAAAACTCCTATATATACAAAGGTTCGTGACGAAATGCCAGCTAGATACGGCATAAACGCTAAGACTACAAATTCACTTGTTGCAGACGGTTGTATTATTGAGGGTGAAGTAGAAAATTGTGTTCTATTCCGTGGTGTTCATGTTAAAAAAGGTGCAAAACTTAAAAACTGTGTAATTATGCAAGACTCTGTTATAGAAGAAAACGCAAGATTAGAGTGCATTATTGCAGATAAAAATGTAATTATTCAAGCTAATAAAGAGTTAAAATGTGACGATGCTTATCATTGTTATGTTGAAAAAGGAGCAATAGTTTAAGAAAGGAAAGTCAAAATAATTTTGACAAGGATGTGTATGAAAGTATTATTTTGTGCTAGTGAGGCTTTGCCTTTTATGGCTACAGGAGGGCTAGCAGATGTAGCTGGTTCACTTCCATCTGCACTTAGAACAAGACTAGTAGGTTGTAGAGTTGTAATGCCACTTTACGATACAATTCCTCAAAAACTAAAAGACAATATGAAATTTGTAACTAGCATCAGTGTACCTGTTGCTTGGAGAAGACAATATTGTGGAATTTTTGAGTCTAAGGTTGGAAATCTAACATATTATCTAATCGATAATCAATATTACTTTAAGAGAAACTCTATATATGGTCATTTTGACGATGCAGAAAGATTTGCGTTTTTTTCTCGTGCAGCCATTGAGATGTTGCCTCATATTGATTTTAAACCAGATATCATACATGCAAACGACTGGCAAACTGCCTTAATACCTGTTTATTATAGAGTGTTCTATGCTAATCAAGAGAAATTTGCAGGCATAAAAACATTGTTTACAATCCATAACATTCAGTATCAAGGTGAATATGGTAAAGAAGTTTTAGAAGATGTTTTGGGTATTCCAAAATATGAAGAGTCACTTCTTGAGTGGAACAACAATGTAAATCTAATGAAAGGCGCTATAGAGAGCGCACACTGGGTTTCTACAGTTAGCCCAACATACGCTAAGGAAATTCTTGACCCATGGTTCTCACATAAGTTAGATCCAATTCTGAATGAGAGAGCTTGGAAGTTATCTGGAATATTAAACGGTATAGATCAAGTTTCGTTCGACCCTGAAACAGACCCAGATGTATATGAGAATTATTCAGCCAGCACCATAGAGAAAAAGAAGATAAATAAGGCTAAACTTCAAGAGGAAATGGGACTTGAGGTTACTGATGAAGTTCCTCTAATCGGTATGGTAACAAGACTTGTAGCACATAAGGGACTTGACCTAGTGCGTGAGGGCGTGTTCTCAATACTACAAAACAGTAAGGCTCAAATGGTAGTTTTAGGTAGCGGAGACTGGGAATATGAAGAATTTTTCGAGAGAATGGCAAAAGAATACCCTGGTAGATTTAGCCTATACAGAGGTTTTGTGCCTTCATTATCAAGAAAAATTTATGCTGGTGCAGATATTTTCCTAATGCCTAGCAAGAGCGAACCATGCGGTCTATCACAAATGATCTCACTAAGATACGGAACAATTCCTGTAATTCGTGAGACAGGCGGACTTAAAGACAGCATTACAGATTGCAGAGACGGCGAGGGCAACGGCTTTACATTTAAAACTTATCTCACTCGTGATATGCTAGATTCTATTGAAGCAGCTGTAAAGCTTTTCAAAGAAGATAGAAAAAGTTGGGATGAATTAGTGATTCGTGCTATGGAATGCGATAACAGTTGGGGCAAATCAGCAAACACATACATGAAACTATACAAAGAAATCTGCAAAAACGCCTAGTTAGCAATAATTTAAGTTTATTTCCAGCGTCAGATTTTATATCATAAATAATTTAAGTAGAGATTTATTTTAATAAGTCTCTACTTTTTTATATAATATTAGAACTTAGTGAAGAGTGAAAAATGAACAGTGAAAAGTTAATGTGAAAATCCTTGCGGATTTTTTGATAAAGGCTCTTTTAATAAAATTTTGCGTTGATAAAGATAAATTTATTAATATATTGTAGGGAAGGGTCTCTGTGCAGACGTGACTTTTATCCTTTGACAAAATTTTAAATATATGTTATAATTTTGAGGTAAGGTATTACATTTCGGTTTCGGCGGTTGCCCTCTAACCCTAGAGGGTATTTCTTTTTAAAAAATATACCCTCAATCTATTATATAGGAAGAGGGTGATATGTATGAGTGATTTTGAAATGCTTTCATTAGTATTAATGATTAACTCTCTAGTAACTTCTTTGTTGCTAGCCTACATAAATAAAAAGAAATAACCGCCCCTGCTCTAAAAGTGGTGGTTATTTCTTAAGTCGCTTTTGGGCAACCGTCAATCGGTAATGCCTTACACTTATATTATATGCTCTTAATATAAAAAAGTCAACTAATTTTTTAAAACTTTTAATCAAAAAATCCGCAAGGATTTTCATATAAACTTTTCACTATTCATTTTTCACTCTTCATTTAAAAAAAGCCTCCCCGTAACTGTCTACAGGGAGGCTTTAATTTTATTCGTATTGTTTCATATCGCTTGGATATACAAACCCATAGGTGTTATCACCGTATTCTGCATGTCCGTAATATGCTGTATCGTATCTACCATAAAGGAACATTTTAGCCTCTGCTAATCTTCTTGCCAATAGTCCATAAATAGCATTTCCGCCAGCCTTATTCCATTCAAGCATTCTATATGCGTATGCCATTGCATCAACATACTCTTGAGGTGCTAAAGTAGCATTATCAAAATGTACATATCCAGCCCTTACCCACGCTGTAGAGCTAAATGCAGAAGAAGTAATGCTGTACCAAAGTTCTTTTGTTGTCTCGTCTAGCCAGTACCCTGTAACAGATACCTTTGTTCCCTCTGATAACAAGTCGTGTACTACTGCCGACGATGTATTTTTATCTGCATATGCTGTAGTTGCAGCACCAGCAATTTTAGCCGATTGTGGGTTAGAGGCACTTAAGTTCATTGATTTATAGTCTACTGCGTTTTCCATTACTTCTTTTACAGTAGAATCATATGTCCAGCCTGTTCCAACATTATAAGAGAATGATACCATTGCATCGAATTGATATTGTGTCATGCTCATATCAGAATTAGCTACAAGCCTATTTACGTCTCTAACATAAGCGCCGTTATTAACTGTGCTTATTAATTGAGCCATAGCCTCAGTCTTTGTTAAGTTATTATAGAATGTATTGTTTTTATTAATTACCAGACCATATCCTACTGTTGGAATATTATAGGCTAATGTATCTAGGTAAACTACAGCTCTATAGCCTTCAAAACTTGCTATAATGTCTATAATCTCGTTTGAAGCAGTTCTTGTTGCTGTACTGCTTACGTCTGCACCAGCGCCTACTAAAACACTAAAACTCTTATAATCGTTTGAGTTGTCATAATATGCCTTAATTGTATACGAACCAGTCTTCAATGTTACAGGAGCTGTAAAAATTCTAATTGTGTTTTTATCGTATCCTGATGTTTGTTGGCTTTCTTCTGTGTATGTAGTAGATTTAACCACTGTTCCATCTGGTAAAACAAAGTTTACATAAGATTTACCTGTGTCTGTGATTGCTACTAAATTAAACTCTACACCAGTCTCTGGTGCGTTGTTTCCTGAATATGCAAACCTAATGTCTTCTGGAGCAGTTACTGTTACTGTGCAACTAGCTGAATTTGTGCCAAAGCTGTTTTTAACGCTAATTGTAACGGTTCCACTACTTCTTGCATATATAAAGCCATTCTTAACAGTTGCAATATTTTCGTTACTGCTTGTCCATACTGCATCGTAAGAGCTTATAGATGTTGTTAGATAAAGTGTTTCATATTGATTTATGCTGGCACTGCTCATAGAAATATCTGCATTACCGCCTGTAACAGTACCACTAGTAGAACTTGTGTATTGTGTAAAGATATAGCCTACTTGTCCATCGGCTGTTTCAACCTTAGACCATTCACTGTTGACTGTCTCTAAAACCTTTACAACTTCATTATAATCTAGAATATCAATTACATTGGATGAAGTACTGCTTTTGTCTCTAAGATTTAAACCATTTGTAGATGTAACCTTTAAGTAGCTATCGGCTGGAGCCGGCTCTTGTGATGGGCTAGGTTCAGGTGTTGTAGAAGTATCTGTGTCTATTTTAGTTAAATAGAAAGCGTAGATATATCCTACTGTGCCGTCAGAAAGTTTTATTTTATGCCAATCTTTGTTACTGTTGTCTAAAACTGTTACAACAGTAGAGTAAGCAAGTGATTTAATAATTTTATCGTCTAAACTAGGACCTTCTCTGAAATTAACATAGTCACCATTTACCATAGCCTCATAAAGACCAGTTTCTGGTGTAGTTGTCGGAGTTGCCGTTGGAGTTGCCGTTGGAGTTGCTGTTGGTGTTGCTGTTGCTGTTGGAGTAGCCGTCGGTGTTGCTGTTGCTGTTGGAGTAGCCGTCGGTGTTGCAGTTGGTGTTGCTGTAGCCGTTGGGGTAGTAGTTGGGTTTGGGTTGGTTAGAGGTGGAACAGTAGAATCTTCTATCTTTACAAGATAGTCAGAACTCATAAAACCTTCTTGTCCACTTTTAAGCTTTACTTTATACCAACCTTTTGTTGAGTCGTCTAAAACTGTAACTTCTGTGTCAGGTGATACACAGGTAACAATTTTATAGCTAGTTCCTGCGCCTGATCTTAAGTTAAGGTAATCTGTAGTTTTTGCATTGAATAATTCTTCAGTATCTGTATTTGCATTATCAACAGGGCTTAAATACTGAGAAGACATGTAACCTGAAACACCATTTGAAAGTGTTATCTTATACCATAGGCTGTTTGAAGAGTTTGTAACAGTTACCGTAGTGTCTTTAGGAAGCGAACCCAGTATTGCATATCCTAAACCTGCACCACTTCGTACATTTACGTAATCTCCTGTTACTTTTGCCAAGAAAGTCTCGGTTTCTGTGTTGTTTATCTCTAAATAGTCAGAGCGAACATAGCCTGTTGTTCCGTCGCTAAGTTCTACTTTGAACCACTCAGAATTAGAATTGCTTATAATTGTAAGATTAGTTCCTGAAGTTAATTGGTTGTATCCACTGACGTGTGAATAACTAAGTCCAGCGCCTGTTCTAAAATTAACTGTAGCCGTTGTTTTAGCCGAAATTGAAACAGAGTTTTCGGTTGGCGTGTTTACTTTCGCATATTCTGCATAAATGTAGCCTGTATCTCCGTTTCCTAATTGGATTTTATACCATTCATCATTGCTTGTATCTAACACAGTGAAAGTAGTGCCAGGTGATAGGGTAGAAATCCATTCTCCATCTATACTTGGAGACTCTCTAAAATTGAGATACGTAGTAGAAGTACCTGTTATTTCTTGTGCTAAAACTGGTGTTGCAGGAACAGTTGTTGAAATTAATGTTGTTGTCAAAATTATTGCCAAAAGTGAACTGATTTTGCGTCTTATGCTATGCCTCATCTTGCGCTCCTAACTGATATCTTTTTTAAAACCTTACATTTCCAATTGTAACATATATTTCAAAATATTTCAAGACTGTAATTTATCTTTTTAAATATTTCTTGATATTTTTCTAATAAATATGGTATAATCAGTTATAAAAAATGAGAAGGTGTTTGTTTTATGTCAATTAGACTAAATTTAGGTCCCTGGAGCAATGTTTTTGCCGTTCCGATGGAAATAATTACCAAACATATAAAACTTTGTTCAGGCAACCAATTTAAATTTATTATTTGGTTTTTGTCAAACCCTGAAAAAGATTACAATATTGTAACTATATCGCAAGAGTTGGGAATACCCCAAACAGAAGTTGAAGAGGCGCTTGAATATTGGGAAGAAGTAGGAATCATAAAGATAAACGAAAATGAAGTTTCAGCCGTTAAAAAAGTGGAAGATTTACCTGTAATCTCAGAAGTTAAAAAGCCAGAACCTATGAGAAAAATGCTAAGACCTGACAGTATATATATTGCAAACAGAATTAGAGAAGATGAAACACTAGCAAATGTATTTTCAGATGCACAAAGCATTTTAGGGAAAATGTTATCGCCTAGCCTGTCAGCAATAATTTTAATAGCCCATGATGATTATTGTTTGCCTTGCGAGGTGATAATAATGCTTCTGACATATTGCGCCAGCATAGAACAAAGTTCTACTTCTTATATTGAAAGACTGGTAAAAGATTGGTACTCACAAGGTGTAAACACACTTGAATTAGCAGAACAAAAAATAAATGAACTTGATAACACTCAAAAAATGTGGAAAAAGCTAAGTTCAATTATGGGAATACCACAGCGTAAACCTAGCAAAAAAGAGACCGAGTTAATAATATATTTAATCGAAACACAGTTTAGCGATGAAATGATAAAACTAGCATATGAAAAATGTGTTGATTCAACGGGTAAAATCAACACAAAATATATGACTAAGATATTTAATACATGGCAAGAGAAAAACCTTACAAGCGTACAACAGGTAGAAAAGATAGAGGCACAATACGCACAAGAAAGTTTCTTTAAAGATGGAAGAAAAGAGTCAAGCTATGACATAAGCGAGTTTGACAAGCTTAGTGTATTCAGCCTTGAGGAGGATAATTAATGAGCTATAAAGAAGAAGTATATTTAAAGGCTAGTAAAATTTTGGCACAAAGAAAAAGAGATGCACAGCTAAATGCCGACAAAAAATATCAAAAATTCATACAGGGTTACCCAAAAGCTTTTGAAATTGAAAGATATCTGCAAAGTACATCTAGCCAAATAGCAAGGGCTGTCTTGTCTGGTGCCAATGTAAGAGTAGAGCTTGAAAAATTAAGAGACATTAATTTAGCCAAACAAAAAGAGTTTCAAGAGATTTTAACTCTTGCAAACCTAACACAAGAAGACATCACACCACAATACACATGCGCTAATTGTTCTGACACAGGCTATAAAAATGGCTATATCTGCGACTGTCATAGGAATCTACTTAAGCAAATCTCTTTTGACGAGCTTAATTCATTGACACATTTAGAAAATTCAAGTTTCGAGAATTATAATCTTTCTTACCTCGAGAAATTTACACCAGCACAAAAAAATCTAATGCTTAAGACCTATAATTTTTGCAGAGAGTACGCTAGTAAATTCTCAAAAAATTCTGATAGTCTGCTTTTCTGCGGAGCTACAGGACTTGGAAAGACACATTTAAGTCTTTCAATTGCAAAGGTGGCTATATCAAAGGGTTTCACTGTGGTTTATGGTAGTGTGCAGTCGTTCACTCTTTTAATAGAAAAAGAGCGTTTCACAAATAATTTAGAGTCTATTAATTCTCTTAATACATGTGATTTGTTGATTTTAGACGATTTAGGTACAGAATTTAACTCGAACTACACTCAATCTATAATTTATGACATAATCAACACAAGAATAATGAAAAACAACCCCACAATCATAAGCACAAATTTAGATTCAAAAGAATTGCAACAAAGATACGGTGAAAGAATGATTTCAAGATTTTTTGGAGCGTACAGAGTTCTACAGTTTGTTGGAAAAGATTTAAGGGCAGTTAAAAAACTAGAAGATAAAATTTAGAGTTTAGTGAATAGTGAATAGTGAATAGTGAAAAGTTTATGCGAAAATCCTTGCGGATTTTTTAATTAAAAGGAAATTCCTTAAAACGCACGAATTAATGTAGGGGATGGCGTCCTCGACATCACGAAAAAAATATAAACAAAAAAGACAGGCTAAAACCTGTCTTTTAATATTATTTAAATTCATTAAATTTGTCATTCACTTTATCAGTAAATGTTAAATCTTCGCCGGATACAGTGCTAAATACCATAACGAATTTTTCGTTAATAACTGCACTAATTTCGTTGCCTAATGACATAAAACTGCCGTTCTCTTTTATAGAGTCAATTGTTTGAGTGCCTATATCAGTTAAATTTTCTAAATCGTATTCATATAACTCACAGCTGAATTGAGCTGTTTCTGTAGCGTAAAAGAATTTTAAACCTTCAGTAGCTCCTATTAAATCGGCTGCCATTTCTTTTCCGTCTCCAGCGATAAGCTGATTATCTTCCATATAGTCAACAAGTCCATCAAGATTTTTTTCATAATCTTCAGCACTTGTTTCAGCCTTGCCCTCTTCAATAGTCAATGTAGCAGCTTGCTGCGTTGTTGCAGTCATACAAGCACTAAGGCTAAAGCTCATTACAAGTATCGACAATAAAACCAATAATTTTTTCATAAAACAGTCACTCCTTTAAAATAATACCGTATTATATCTTTTTTTTCAAAACTTTTAAATATTTTTTTTTATTCGACACAATACTACATATGGAATAAGATTTATATGTTATACTACATATACAAGGTAAGGGTTAAACGTTAAAACGCTTGCTATTGACATTAGATGTAAAAAAAGAACCTTAAAAAAGGCTCTTTGATGGTGACCCGTACGAGAATCGAACTCGTGTTACCGCCGTGAAAGGGCGGTGTCTTAACCGCTTGACCAACGGGCCGAATATGGTAGCGGCAAATGGACTTGAACCATCGACACTCCGGGTATGAACCGAATGCTCTAGCCAACTGAGCTATGCCGCCATATCTGTGTGTTATCTAATCGATAACGCTTAATTATTTTATTATATTTTTAGCGTTTTGTCAATAGTTTTTCTGAAAAAATAATCGAATAAGTGGTTTTGTTTCAACATATACTATATATAGTGGTTGTGAGTTTAGTTGGCACTATAAAACCTTGTGAAAATTAGTTAAAAGTTAAAGGAGAGAAAAATGGCGGATAGCAAAAATTTTAATTCAATGTATATTGAGGCGGTAGCAGGAATAGATAAAGTTATAAAAATTTTATCTGATGAAAGCATTAAGGACGATGAAAAAATAGCAGTTGGTTTGCGTGGACTCATTGCAACATCACTTGCCTGCGAAGACATATATATTGAAACAAATTAAATAGAACATACAAATAAAAGACCGATTTTCGGTCTTTTATTTTTTGTAGACATACATTCAATCTATTAAGATACTAGCATAGATTATCTTGTCGGTTTAACCGATGATAGTAGGATATACACAAGGAGTAAGAAAAAGTAGACTAATTGTTCTGATGTTTTTGTAAAATTACCACAATAATATACTATTTCTTTTGGAATGTGTTACAAAAAATAAAATTCATATATTTTATATTGTAATATGAAAATATATGTGTTAAAATTAAGGCTAAATATATAGAATTGTTGTGAAATTAAAATCAAACACAGCAAAAGTTTATGGAGGTAACAGAATGATAAAGAAAATTAAGAAAAAAATTGCGGTGGTAGTAGCTACTACTATGCTTATGATGACAGCAGTATTAAATGTAGGAGCAGCAGCTTTGCCTATATTTGATAATCCATCAACAGAGAACGACGGTTCATACGAGAACCCAACAATCGCAGTAGAAAAAGTAACTGCCGAGCCTGGTGACACAATTGATGTTGATGTAACTCTTGTAAATAACCCTGGTATTACATCTATGAAGCTACATATAGGTTTTAATGAAAAAGCATTAAAGCTTACAGAGGTTGACTTTAACAGCGAGCAAATGACAGGGCAGTTTTTAAGTATTTCTGATCCGCTTGAATCAGGTTTTGTTATTAACTGGATGAACGGTTTTGAAGATATTTCAGAGCCAGAAGTAGTATATGCTACACTTAAATTTGAAGTTTTAGAGACTGCATATTCAGGCGATTACGACATTGAAATAGTATATAACCCTGAAGACGTATTCAATATGGCTGTAGAAAACCAAACATTTGACGTTGCAGAAGGTATAGTAACAATAGAGGGTGGATTAGTTAGTGAAGACCCAACAAATACAACTTCTTCAACAGGCGAAACAGCAAGTGAGGGCGATTCTACAGAGCTATTAATAATGGGCATGCAGTGGTGGATAGTAGCCGCAATTGCAGTAGCTATTGTTTTAGTAGTTGTTATAGTTGTAGTAGTTGTTAAGAAAAACGACAAAGGCAACGGCACAAGATACGGTAAATAATTGATTAATTTTAGAGAGTAGTTTAGGCTACTCTCTTTATTTTGTCCCAAAAAGGAGAATTATAAAAATATTACACAAAATTAAAGTAGGGGCGGATAATATCCAGACGTGTTGATTACGTTTTTTTGATTAAATTTAATTTGTAAAATTTCACAAACCATGTAGGGGCGGATATTATCCGCCTGTGAAATTTAGACAAAATTACGGACTTTTTAGGCGGATAATATCCGCCCCTACATGGCTGAATTTTCCTAATCAACACGTCTGGATAATATCCGCCTCACACTGTAGAAAAACCTAAATTTGTTTAAATATTGTAGGGGAGGGTCTCCGTGCCCTCCCGAGAGGTATGGATAAACTCTAGGTTTCGGGAGGGCACAGAGACCCTCCCCTACAAATAAGCATTAAGTTTGTTTAAGTTCCCAGATAAGAGGGTCGCACCTAAAAAATTTATATATTTTAATAAAAAGCGTTTTTGAATTATGCACAGCAAATTGTACAAAAAATTAATATAAAATTTGTGCAATAATATTTGTAGCGTTAAAAGATAGCGTTATTTGTTACATTTATAGCGTTTTTTGTTACATCGAACTATTGAATTTTAGAACAAATAATTATATAATTATAGCAATAAATTATTTTTTAGGAGGACACAATGAAAAATCTTTTTAAACGAATTTCGTCACTAGCATTGGCAACTGCCTTGCTAACATCAGGTTTAGTTACAGCAGCCCCTGTAATTCAAACTATCGCACAAGAGACAAGTTCACAGTTAACACCTTCAAATCCTATTACATATGATTTAGAGAATATGATAGGGTTTATGCCGATAGAGGGCAAGGAAAGTTACACAAACTATGAGTATTCACTGACAGCAGGTGTTGGCGGTTGGGCGGATTGTACATCTAACCCACAACCAATTCCAGAGGGAGACTACGCTGTAGGACAAGTAGCCGTTAGACTTAAACAAGAGGCGCTTGATCAATCAGAATTCGACCCATTATTCAACGATGTCGCATTCACAGCGAATACAGGAATTATCTATGATTTTGAGGATGCAGACGAGGTTAAAAAGTGGTCAAAAGGTATAGGTAACATAGGCCATTTTGATGATGTTTCAAGAAGTGGCAACTCTGTAGTGGCATTTTACGGAGACTCCACTAAGAAATTTAACTATACATTAAATTTACAAAAATATTATGAAAATGCAGTTTTAAGCGTTTGGTTCTATGACCCAATGTATGGTGGAACAGAACAAATGCAGTTTAATGTTAGCAACTCTAAAGCTGGTACAGGCACAGGAGGAGTTAATAACAATACAGAAAAATTCTCGATAAAACTTAATGATAAGACTTATTATCAAATGAGAGTCAAGAATGGTACTTCTTACAATACAGAGGTTAAAAGATCAGAGGGTTGGCATCAGTTCGTTTATGACTATAGCGATGGAGAAAACGTTGTAATTTCTATTGACGGAACAGAAGTTTATAAGGGTGCGTCATCAGGTTTTGACTTTGTAAGTTGTCAAGATTCATGGTCTACAACTCCAGAGAGCAACAAGTATTATTTCGACGACTTGTCAATCTCATACAATGGCGAGACAGTTTCTGTGCCAAATGCACCAACTAATGCAGTGGTAGACGACAATAACGACACTATAGGATTTACTCCTTTGGCAGACGTCCCTAATGCTACTGACTATGAGTTTAGCATAAATGCAGGACAAACATGGGAAACTTGTGTAACTAACCCACAATATGTAGGTGGCGGAGTATATGAAGAAGCAAATGTTCAAGTTAGGCTTAAGGCTATTGATGGCGAAAAAGCCGGTGCTATATTAAGAAGTAATGAGGCTTACACAAGCAAAGTAACTCAACTTTTCATAGACTTGCAAGATGAAATATTATTTGCTAAAGGTATTTTTGAAAACGACCTAGTAGCAGGTGAAACCGTAGATACTTTCAAGGCTAAAATTACAGCAGCCGAGCAATTGACAGAAGACAGTTCAGAGGCAGAAGTTCAAACAGCCTTAACAGAACTTAGAGATTCTATGACAGCTCTTGAAGTAAACTTAGAAAATCACACAGAATACAACTTTGAAGAGAACGAGGCTGAACTTAACCCATTCTACACAGTTTCAGGAACAGTAAACAAGGGTGTAATTAATACTCCTTTTGGTGAAGATCCATTCGATTATTACCTAGACAAATTCGGTACAACTATAGAGTACGAATTAGTAAACGGTAAATATCAAGCAGAGACTATTTACACATTCCCACAAGATATAAACGATAAAATCGTGTCTTTAGCATGGCTTGAAGTTCAAAATGTAACTGCTACAACTGATTTAATTTTGTCAAACAGTGAGGGCGATTACATTGGTTTAAGATCATTACCAGGAAACCAAACAAGATATCAAGTGATAACTTGTGTTGACGGAGTAGAAAAGGCAGAAGAAGTTCCTATTAGAAGACTAGGCCAATGGAGACTTATCTATTGGGATATGGCTAACAACGACACAAGCACAAAACTTTATCTAGACGAGCGTGAAATTGGCGAAATCGATGGTATGAGCGAATTTGATAAACTTTCTGTTAAAGTCTATGGCGGAACAAAAGACACAGAAGTAACAACAATCGATAAACTACAAATCATAGAGAAAAACCCTGTAGAGACAATAAATATAGTAGACGATTCAGCAGAAATCGGCTATTTTGAGACATACAATGCTTCAAGAGTTCTTTTAGACATTGATGCAAAGTATGACGACTACAAAACAACAGACATACTATATTATACTTCAGAAGACGAAAGCATAGTATATCCATCAGAGACAGGTACTCTTGAGGGTGCAAACTGGGGAACAACAACAGTTACAGTAACTTCTCAAAGCGGAATGTCAGACAGCATTGACATTACTGTTAAAGACTTCAAAATAGAAGACATGTACATAACAGATTCTCCTATTATAGATGTAATAGCAATTGACGAGCCTAGCCAGCAAGTTAATAATTCGGTTCCAGTAACAGAACTTGAAGATATTACAATAGACATAAACGAGTCTAAGGCTTTAAATGTGGTTATGACACCTTCTAATGCAACTGCAAGACTACCAATTTGGGAGTCAAGCGATGAAAGCGTTGTTCACGTTGAAAATGGTTTAATAACAGGTGTAGGTTATGGTGAGGCAACAATCACAATAACATCTGACGATGGAACAAACGTTACAGACACTGTAAAAGTTTATGTAAAGCCAGATTCTTTCGAGAATGGACAAGAGATATTTGTAGCAACAAATGGCGACGACATAAACGGTGACGGCACAATCGAAAATCCATATGCAAGCATTGAAAGAGCAAGAGACGAAGCTAGAGTTCTAAACGGACTTCTACCAGATAAAGGTGTAGTTATCTACTTTAGAGAGGGTATATACACTTTCACAGGTTCACTTGAGCTTAACGACCAAGACTCAGGTACAGTTTCAGAGCCTATTAAATATGCAGCCTACATGGAAGAGGATGTAACATTTGCTGGTGGTGCAGTATTTGACACCACAATGATGGAAAAAATCACTGTAGACGATAAAATGTATGACAGAATACCATCAGGTGCAGTAAATTCAGTTTACACAATAGACTTAACACAATTTGGAATTGATAAAAGAGACCTACAAGTTGTAGGACATAGTGCAGGCGGTCTAAAACAATTCCCAGAGGCTTTTGGCGAGTGGAACTTCTCATTGCCTTACTTCTCTGTAGTGTTTAACGGAGACCCACTAACTCTTTCAAGATATCCAAACACTGATTACATTCAAACTACTACTATCTATGACGATGGTGAAAATCCACGTGAATGGCAATCAGACCCAGCCTTTGAGTATATCCCAGGCATGGAAGACGATACATTCGTATTCTCAAGTAGTTCACTTTCAGCCTCAAAACTTGCTAGTTGGTCACAATCAATAGGCGGCGATTATGGCGCATGGATGTCAGGATATTGGGGTCAAGTATATTCAGACCAAACAGTTCCTATGGGTTCAGTTGACGGAGACAAAATTACATCAGGCTTAGTAAGCCAATACGAGCCAAAGGCAAAGATGAACTTCTATGTATACAATTTAATAGAAGAGCTAGACATTGCAGGCGAGTGGTATATAGACCAAACAGAGGACGACAGCCTAATGCTTTACTTGTTTGCTCCTACAGGAACAGACATGAACGACAGCTCAAACACTATTTCTATACCAACACTAGACAGCACATTCCTAGATATGTACGAGACTGACAATATCATGTTTACAGGAATTGACTTCTCAAGCACTAACAGCAGCGTGGCTAATATAGAGGGCGGTACAAACAATGTTATTAGAAAAGCAGACATTGATAATATAGGTGGAGCTTTAGTTTCAATTAATGACTCATATAACGCTGACGAAACAAAGAAAGAGATTGCTAAATTTAACGGACTTCAAATGTGTGACATGATAAACACAAATGGCGGCGTTCAACTAAATGCTGGCGGGCATGAAATACTAGAGAGAGGCTACAACTTTGTTGAAAACTGTACTTTCTATAATTTCTCTATCTATAATAAGAGTTACAATCCAGCTGTAAATATTAATGGTGTAGGTAACAGAGTTACAAACACAACATTTAGAGAAGCTCCTCACAATGCTATACAATTTAAAGGACCTGAAAGCATAATGGAGTTTAACGAGTTCAGCGAACTTATTCAAACAGCCGGTGACCAAGGCGCTATCTATACAGGACGTGACACTCTAAATCGTGGTTCTGTAATTAGAAACAACTATTTCCACAACATTCACCACACAACTTCTGTTGAGAATGCAGGTATCTTCCTAGACGATGCCAAGGCTGGTGTTTTAGTCCACGACAATATATTTGAAAATGTTGGCCAAGGACTAAAAATGAATGGCGGACGTGATATTTCTATCATAGGCAATCAGTTCATTAACTGTGCAAATGGTATCACAACTACTACTTTCCTATATTCATTCTCAAACCATATTCATAATTCAGCACTAGGTCTATATGCAGAGGCTAACGATCTATCATCTGTTACAACAATTGATTGGGATGACCCAAATTCAGCTTATGGCAGATTTGACACACTTTACTATGCACTAGATGACGAGTTCGGTTATGGTAAATACTGCACACTAATTGACAATGTATTTATCAATATGGAAAGAAAGGCAGATCCTACAGAGACTATTACAGACTATAACCTATGGTCTAAGAGATGGGGCTTAATGTCTTATGAGGATCAAAAAGCGTTAATTCACGACTGGTTCTTTGAGAAAAATAATGTATATAGTAACAATACAGGCGACGATGATTTAAGCTATTTAACACGTTACGACATTAATTTAAGTGTTGCAAGCGGAGAAGGAACAGTTAAGGGTTCAGACGTTGAGATAATGAAAGAAATCACAAGAAAAGCAGTGGCAGAGCCAGCTGATGGCTATGTATTCTCGCACTGGATAGATGAAAATGGTGCAACAGTAAGTACAAGTTCTGTATATTTTTATGAAATTAACACAGATATAGTGCTTAAAGCTGTGTTTGTAGAAAAATAAGACTTATATATTGTGTATGGGTGAACAAATTAGTTTGCCCATCACAAAAATTAATTCTTTGTGTATTATATACAATGAATAGCGGTTTATTTAGGCAAAGCGACAAAAAGTAGTATTTTTACAAAAAATATAGATTAGATATTGATTTTTAGGTATATTTGTGATAAACTTGTCTACATGGTGATTGTATGTCAAATTAAGGCATAACAATTTAATTTAAAGGAGTGTAAATAATGAAAAAGATTTTAGCAGGACTTATGGGTCTAATGCTTGCTACAACATCGGTAACAGCATTAGCGGTAGCACCAAGTTATGAATTGGATGCAGGTAGAAACAGATTTTACGCAAACGGAAACGCTATTATTTTAGCAGAGGGTACAACAGCTGGTAACACAGTAGTTTATCTTGATGCTGATAGAGACGGCGTTGTGGATGCAGGCGAGGGTATGGTAGAGATTACTACCGCTACTGGTTCTTACGATGCAGCTGGTTATGACTTAAGCGATTTCTCAATTTTCGGCGGTTCAGACACAGACTTAACAGCAGATACACAAATCACAATGACAGGCGGAACAGTTGGGCTTATCTATGGTGCTAACTTTAATTCAGACCTAACAGGTGATGTAGTAGTTAATGTTCAAGGCGGCGAAGTGCTAAACCAAGTATATGGTGGCGGTGCTGGTTGTGATGTGGTTGGTGATGTATCAATGACATTCGGTGCAGATGCAAGCATAAAATGGGTTGCATACGCAGGTGGTGCAGCATCTTCAACAACAAAAGGTAATGTTTCAATTGATGTAGATACAGGTGCCGAGGTTGGCGCAGTATTCGCAGGCGGTAACAAGAGCATGGTTACTTCAACTAAAGCTCCAGTAGTTATAGGCGATGATTCAATTGTTAACAAAACTTCTCAAATTACAATAGAGCAAGATGTAGAAGGCGTAATTGAAGACGAAATGAGATTCGAGAACGCTTGGGATGACAGCTATTTTGATTGGCAATCAGGCTTAAGCACAGAAATTACAACTGATAAAGCTAATTCAGGAAACAGCAGTTTACAAGTTAATCTACCAGCAAATGGTGGATACAGCCTAGACAAAACACTACAACAATCAATAGATGGTAAAGTAGTTACAGTTTGGTTCTATGATGACATGACAGACGATGCTAACTATACAAACAGAGTAACAGTAGCAGATAAAAACTTTGGACAAGCAAACCTAGGTGTTTCAACACATGTTGGTATACACACAGCAACTTCTTTAACTAACTACACAGTTGACCAAAGAGGTGGAACAGGTACTCAAGAGACAACAGTAGCTAGAAGCGAAGGCTGGCATAGACTACAATGGGATTACACAACAGCTGGTGAAGTTAATGTTTACATTGACGGAACAGAAGTTTACACAGCTCCAATCACAGGCGACATGGGCAAAGGCTTTAATATGATCTCAATGTGGGGTGATGGCACAGGCGTAGCTTACACAGCTTTCCTAGATGATATCACAATATCTACTTCATTAGATACATACATTGAGTCAGATACTACACAACCAACAGAGACTCCAGAACCAACAGAGACTCCAGATCCTTCACTTCCTCCAGTTGTAGACGGCGGAACAATCATCGTTGAAGAAGAAGAGGCAAAAGCTGGCGAAGAAGTTATGGTTGACATCGTATTAGAGGACAACCCTGGTCTTGCTGCTATGAAACTAACAGTTGATTATGATGGAACAGCTTTAGAGTTCGTTGATGTAGTTTATAATTCAGAGTTCTCAGGCAACACATTTGATCCAGTAGTAGACGAAGTTAATTCAAAATTCAACCTAAACTGGGTACAACTAACAGAAGTTACAACAGAAGACATCACATATGCTACAGTAACATTTAAAGTTTTAGATGATGCAGCAGAGGGTGTATATGATATCGATGTAACATACGATTCAGGAAATGTTATCAACGCACAAGAGCAAGAAGTAACATTTGCTATTGATAACGGTTTTGTTGAAGTAGTAGACATCCTAATGGGTGATGTAAACGAAGACGGCGTTATCAACAATAAAGACGTATTCGGACTATTAACATATCTTTCAGACAACACATATGTAATCGAAGCACGTGCAGGTGATATGGATGGAAATGGAATAATTAACAATGCTGACGTAATGGCACTGTTCATGTATGTATCTAAAGAAATCTAATCTAACTTAAACTCATTAATCTCGAGGTGTAAAAGCCTCGAGATTTCTTATTTATTAATAAATAAAAAATAAGAATGCAGAAATAAGAAATATTTCTGTATGCTTTAGAATTAACGAATTTTGTAGGATTTCTTAAGCTTACATTGTAGGGGAGGGCACGGAGACCCTCCGTTACAATATTTTAACAAATTTATATTTATCAACACAAAATTTTTATTTAAAAATTCTTTAATCAAAAAATCCGCAAGGATTTTCACATTAACTTTTCACTGTTCATTTTTCACTATTAACTAAGTTCTAAGGCTTGAGGGTCGCCCCTACCATAAAGGCTAAGCGACACGCTTGGTCTCCGTGGCATCCCCTACATTAATTTACATTTTTATTTAATTTATATTTTACCTAAAATAATTGTGTTTTTAACAATTGTATGTTATGATAAGCCCAACAAAATTTTGGAGGCATATATGAAACTAAAAAAGATAAAATCATTGATAGCTAGCACTTTAGCTATTGCCCTAATGACAAGCTCGTTAATAACTGCAAATGTTTTTGCTACAAGTGTGGATACTTCTACTCAAGGCTATGAAAACGCAAATACATCACTTACTATGGACTTAGTAGGTCGTTATGTTTCAGGCGATGTAAACTTTGACGGCGGTGTAATGGAGATAATCACTTATAACACAAGCAATGGTTATGCCTATGCCATTAATGGAACATCAGGCAATATTGCAGTAATCGACATGAAAATTCTAACAGGCACTGCTTTCACTAATTTAAGTGGAACAGAGTTCGATGTAAAATCAGCAGTCGAGGCTAGTGACAATACTTTTGCTTATGGCGATATGACAAGTATTGCTGTGTCTCCTGATGAAACAACTCTTGCAGTTGCATTACAAGCAGATGGATACAATGACAACGGAAGAGTTGCAACTTTTAGCTTTAACGCTGACGGCAGTTTAAGTCTTGATAAAATATTTACAGTAGGTGTTCAGCCAGACATGCTAACATTTGCAGATGATAACACAATTCTAACTGCAAACGAGGGCGAGCCTAATGGAGATGAGGGCTATGCAGTGGCTGATCCAAAGGGTTCAGTTTCAGTAATTGAGTTAGAAAATGGCACTGTAACAACTGTAGGTTTCGAGAAATTTGATGATGCTACAAAAAGAGCGGAATTAGTTTCAGAGGGAGTAATGTTTAAAGCAGGAGCTAATGCCTCTGAAGATTTTGAACCAGAATATATTTCAGTAGCAGACGGCAAGGCGTATGTAGCACTTCAAGAGGCTAACGCTATAGCAGTTCTTGATATAGAAACTAAAGATTTTGATGATGTATATTCATTAGGATATATCGACTATGGAACAGTTGCGTTTGACCTTAATTCATCTGATGAAGTGTACGCTCCACAATTGCACGAGGGTGTTTACGGTACTCGTATGCCAGATGCTATTGACTCTTATGTAGTAAATGGCAAAACATATCTAGTCACAGCAAACGAGGGTGACGGCAGAGAGTATGGCGATAAAAAGGAAGCTGGTTTCTACTGCAATGAAGTTAAAGTAGATTTTGAAGACAGCGAAAACGAGAACTCACCAAACGGAAATATGAAGTTTGATGACCCTAAATATCTATCTTATGAAGATAAAATTACTTTTATCGACCCGACTACAGTTGATGTTGCAGGAAACGACACAAAAGACTTTATGTATGGTGGACGTTCTTTCACAATTTTTGAAGTAACTGAAACAGGTTTAAGTGTGGCCTTTGACAGCGCAGAAGACTTTGAAGAGCTTACAGCCTCATATATCCCTGAATACTTCAATGCTTCTAATGATAATAATTTTGTAGAAGACCGTGCAGGCAAGAAGAGCATAGAGCCTGAATCCGTAACTTTAGGTGAAGTAAACGGCAGAACTTATGCGTTTATTGCCCTTGAGAGAATCGGCGGAATTATGGCATATGATGTCACAGATCCTAGCAATGCTACTTATGTAAACTATATTAATACAAGAGATTTTGAAAATATCGTTGGAGACCCTGTTCTTAAATATGAGAATAAAGACGATGCTGTAGACCTAGACGGTGTATATGAGTATGACAAAGGTGAACTTGATAAATTTATAACAGAGGGCGATGTAGCCCCAGAGGGTCTAGCTTTTATTTCAGCAGAAGACAGCCCTAACGGTTACCCAATGCTTTTAACTTCTAACGAGGTTTCTGGCACAGTTGCAGCCTTTAAATTAGGCGACACAAAAATCAACACAGACGAGGTTGTTATTCTTCATACAAACGACACACACTGCGACATTGAAAACGGCTTTGGTTTTGCCGGTGTAGCCTCTTATAAAGAAGAGATGGAAGCTATTTACGGCGACGAGTTTGTAACTTTAGTAGATGCTGGAGACGCAGTTCAAGGCGGTCCTATAGGTAAATTAACAAAC
The DNA here is from genome assembly GCA_964369225.1 of uncultured Eubacteriales bacterium. Classification (GTDB taxonomy): domain Bacteria; phylum Bacillota; class Clostridia; order Oscillospirales; family Acutalibacteraceae; genus SIG603. Next base: position 30,670 of record CAYJER010000006.1, on the reverse strand, counting down.
GGTGAGGCTATTATTGAGCTTATGAATGCAGTTGGATACGACATTTTTGTTCCAGGAAATCATGAGTATGACTATCAAGTTCCTCAATTCTTAAAATTAATGGGAGACCTTAACGCTTCTGTAGTTTCAAGCAACTTTATGGATTTAACTACAAATACATCGGTTTTTGATGCTTATGAGATAGTTGATTACGGTAACTTCCAAGTAGCTTATGTTGGTATTACAACTCCAGAAACTTTCACAAAATCTACTCCAACATACTTCCAAGATGCCGACGGAAACTTTATTTACAGTTTCAGCGAGGGCAATAACGGAGAAAACCTATATCAAAATGTTCAAGCATCAGTTGATGCCGCCAAGGCAGAGGGTGCAGATTACATCATTGCACTTTCACACTTAGGTGTAGATGATGAGTCAAGCCCTTATAAATCAACAGATGTTATAGCAAACACAAGTGGTTTTGATGTGTTTATAGATGGACACTCACACACTGTTATTGACGGCGAAACAGTAAAAGATAAAGACGGAAATGAAGTCATATTGACACAAACTGGTGAAAAATTTGATAATCTAGGCAAAATCACAATCAATGGCACAACAGGCGAGATAAACGCTCAGTTAATCCCTAGCGATACATACACAACAAAAGACACAGAAGTACAAGCATTAGTAGACTCAACAAACGCACAGTTTGAGGTTTTACTAAACACAGTAATAGCAAAAACAGAAGTTCCACTAGTTGTAAACAATCCAACAACTGGCGAGAGAATGATAAGAAATCAAGAGACAAACCTAGGTGACTTAGTGGCAGACGGCTACAGAACTATGCTAGAGGCTGACGTTGCAATTGTAAACGGTGGCGGAATAAGGGCAGATATTGAAGCTGGTGATATCACTTATGGCGATGTAATTGCGGTTCATCCGTTCGGAAACAATGCGACATCAGTTAGAGTTTCAGGACAAGTTCTACTAGATGCCCTAGAGATGGGTGCAGGTTCAGCTCCAGAAGAGAGTGGCGGATTTTTACAAGTTTCAGGCATGACATATGCTATAAACACAGGAATAGAGTCTAGCGTTGTAACAGATGAGCAAGGTGCGTTTATTAAGGTAGACGGCGAATACAGAGTTCACGATGTAATGATTGGTGATGAAGAGTTAGACCTTGATAAAATGTATGTTGTAGCCTCACACGACTATATGTTACTAAGCTTTGGCGATGGAATGACAATGTTCAAAGGCGCAGAAGTTGTAAAATCAATGTTTATGATAGATAATGAGGTTCTAATGAACTACATTCAGCAAAATCTTGATGGTGTAGTTGGCGAGGAATACGCAAATATTAATGGTTTAGGACGTATTACATTTACAGATAGCACGGATGAAGAGTCACTAGATGTACCAGAAACAGGTGACACAAATGTTCAAGTTATTATAATCACATTTGCATTAATGGCAATAGCTGGATTATTAGTAAGCTATAAATATAAGAAAAATTAAATTAGTTTTTTTGGGGCGACTACATATGGTCGCCCTTTAATTGAAAATGGAGAATTATTAAACCAAAAAAAATTAATGTAGGGGCGGATATTATCCGCCAATGAAATTTAAGCAAAATTACGGAGTTTTTAGGCGGATATTATCCAGACGTGCCTCTTACGATTTTTGATTTAAAATTAATTCGTTTAAACGCACAAATTAATGTAGGGGACGGGTCTTCCGTCCCGTGTAAATTTAGCTAAAACCTCTAGTTTTTCGGGACGGAGAACCCGTCCCCTACATTGGTTTCTTTGCTAATCAACTCCTGTGGACAATATCCTCCCCTACAATCAAGTTTTAAGGCTTGAGGTTCACCTGAATAATTTTTAATTACAGAAAAATTTTAAATATATCTTGACAAATAAGAGCTAAAATGATACCATGATACTATATATTAAATGCTATGATAAAGACAGTACTTCATAACAAAAATTTAAGAGAGCCGATGGTAGCTGAAAATCGGTATGAGTAGTTATGTTAAGGAAAATCACTTTTGAGCAGAAAAGCCGAACGATTTCTAATAGGCTTTTACGGCACTTCACCGTTACAAGAAGAACATATGATAGTATGTAAGGTGGTTAAACAAATATTCTTTGTCCTTATTGGATGAAGAATTTTTTTATTTCAGCAATGAAGATTATTTATATTGTGCGTTGTAGGAGGTTATGTTATGAAAAAGTTAATTGCAATTTTTCTTTTAATTGGAAATATATTCTTGATTACAGCATGTAACTTTTCAAGTGAACGTGTAGAACAGAATGAAAATGAACTAAGCGTTAGTAATGGTGCAGAGCAATCAAAAGAAAACTTTCATGGTGAAAGTGCTGAATCAGAGGAGATAACAGATACAATAGTAACAGATAGCTGGGAGCATGTTACTTTAGATGGCATAACGGATGAGAAGGCATTTTTAGATGGTACAACAGAAGAAATACGCAATATAGTTAGCGATAATTTGCAACAACTTTGTGATAAGATTGCTAAAGAGGAACAGAATGATCCTAATTTTATCAGTGAAGGCAAATGGTTCGAATACTTTGTAACAAGCGAAGAGTATCAAACTGTTTTAGAACTGGAAGAATCAGCTTTAAACCCATTGTATTTTATTATATACAAAAGTGAGAATCAGGGGTTATATGAATATATCTGTAGCTATGCCATATATGAAATAAGCGGATTAAAAGATTCAGATAATGATATTACATGGAGTACATCTAAAGAGTTTTTGGATTTATTCACAGAAAAAATTATTGAACACAGAAATTAACATATTGTCTGTTATGAGCATTTGACGTGGTGCTGTTATGAAATTAGGTAATCTTAATATTTAATTGTAGGGGAGGGTCTCCGTACCCTCCCGAGAGGTAGGATTTAGCACCCAGTTTCGGGAGGGCGCACAGACCAGACGTGCCTCTTACGTTTTTTTGATTTAAAACAAATTCGTTAAAACGCATAAATTAATGTAGGGGCGGATATTATCCGCCTATCAAACTTAGGCAAAATCACCAAATTTTTAGGCGGATAATATCCGCCCCTACATGGCTAAATTTGCTAAGAGGCACGTCTGCGCATAGACCCTCCCCTACAATATAGCATTAAGGTAGCTTGAGTTCTAAGGCTTGAGAACCTCACCTATAAAATACACGAAATTTTCATTATAAAATAAAATTAATTTCAAAGGAGATATATTATGTTAAAAAAAGTAAGTGCCTCTCAAAATGTTGTTGAGAGAGAACGTGAAACCGTAAAATTTTGGAACGAAAACCAAATCTTTGAGAAAAGTGTAGAGAACTGCAAGGGTTCACCTACCTACACATTCTACGACGGTCCTCCAACTGCAAACGGTACACCTCATATCGGGCATGTTATCACTCGTGCAGTTAAAGACATGATCCCAAGATACAGACTAATGAAAGGCTACGACGTTCCTCGTAAGGCTGGTTGGGATACTCATGGTCTTCCTGTTGAAATAGAGGTAGAAAAACTTCTAGGCATCAGCGGTAAAGATCAAATTGAGGAATACGGCCTTGATCCGTTTATCTCAAAATGTAAAGAGAGTGTTTGGAAATACAAAGGCATGTGGGAAGACTTCTCAAAGGCTGTAGGCTTCTGGGCAGATATGGAAGACCCATATGTAACTTATCACAACGACTTTATCGAGTCAGAATGGTGGGCATTAAAAGAGATATACAACAAAGATTTATTATACAAAGGCTTTAAGATTGTTCCTTACTGCCCTAGATGTGGCACACCTTTATCAAGTCACGAGGTAGCACAAGGATATAAGGTTATCAAAGAGCGTTCAGCCGTTGTAAAATTTAAGGCGAAAGATGAAGATGCATATATATTAGCATGGACAACAACTCCATGGACACTTCCATCTAACCTAGCTTTATGTGTAAACCCAGATGAAGACTATGTAAAGCTAAAACATGAAGATAACATCTACTACATGGCAAAGGCTTTAGTAGAGTCAGTTCTAGGCGAGAATACAGAGATTTTAGAAGAGTTCAAGGGTAAAGCTTTAGAGTATAAAGAGTACATTCCTCTTTGGGATTTCGTTAAAACAAATAAAAAAGCGTGGTTTATTACTTGTGACAGCTATGTAACTCTAACAGACGGTACAGGTATAGTTCACATTGCACCAGCTTTCGGTGAAGATGATGCTAAGGTTGGCAGAAATTATGATCTACCATTCGTTCAATTAGTTGACGGTGCAGGACTTATGACAACCGAGACTAAATGGGCTGGAATGTTCTGTAAAGATGCCGACAAAGAAATTCTTATGGACTTAAAAGAGCAAGGTTTACTACATTCTGCTCCTAAATTTGAGCATAGTTATCCACACTGTTGGCGTTGTGACACTCCTCTTATCTATTATGCAAGAGAGTCATGGTTTATCAAAATGACAGCGGTTAAAGAGGATTTAATTAGAAACAATAATACAATCAACTGGATGCCTGACAGCATTGGTAAGGGTCGTTTTGGTGATTGGCTAGAGAATGTTCAAGATTGGGGTATAAGCCGTAACAGATATTGGGGAACTCCTCTTAACATTTGGCAATGCGATTGCGGACACACTCACTGTGTAGGCAGCATTGAAGAGTTAAAATCTATGTCTGATAACTGCCCTGACGATATCGAGCTACACAGACCATATATCGACGATGTAAAGATTAAATGTGAAAAGTGTAATGCACAAATGAGCAGAGTTCCAGAGGTTATAGACTGCTGGTTCGACAGCGGAGCAATGCCTTTTGCTCAACATCACTATCCATTTGAAAATCACGATAAATTCGAGGCTCAATTCCCAGCTGACTTTATCAGTGAGGCTGTAGACCAAACTAGAGGTTGGTTCTACTCACTTCTTGCAATTTCAACTTTGTTATTCAACAAAGCACCATATAAAAACGTTATAGTTTTAGGACATGTTCAAGACGAAAACGGACAAAAAATGAGTAAGTCAAAGGGAAATGCTGTAGCTCCTATGGACGCTTTAGGAAGCTATGGAGCAGATGCAATCCGTTGGTATTTCTACTCTAATTCAGCATTATGGCTACCAAACCGTTTCCACGGTAAGGCAGTTATGGAGGGACAAAGAAAGTTCTTGTCTACTCTTTGGAACACATACGCATTCTACTGCTTGTATGCAGAAATTGATAATTTTGATCAAACAAAATATAATCTTGATGACTGTGCATTAACATTAATGGATAAGTGGTTATTGTCTAAGCTTAATACTTTAATCAAAAATGTAGATAATAACATGGATAACTACAAGGTTCAAGACACAACAAGAATAATGCTAGAGTTTGTTGACGAGCTAAGCAACTGGTATGTTAGAAGAAGCAGAGAGCGTTTCTGGTCTAGCGAGCTAACAGAAGACAAAATTGCAGCTTATATGACACTTTCTACTACACTTATAGAGTTCTCAAAACTTGCAGCACCATTAGTTCCATTCATTACAGAAGAGATTTACCAAAACCTTGTAAGAAGTTTTGATAAAGATGCAAAAGAGAGCATACACCTTTGTTCATACCCTGTATGTGACGAGTCAAGAATTGATGAAACACTTGAAGCTAACATGGAAGAAGTTCTAAAGGCAGTTACTTTAGGTAGAGCTGCAAGAAATGACGCAGCTATTAAGAACCGTCAACCTCTTTCAAAGATGTATATTACAGGTGAGCATGAGTTTGAAGAGCAATATGCAAACATCATAAAAGAAGAGCTAAACATCAAAGCTGTTGAGATTACAACAGATGCGTCTAAATTTGTAAGCTATACATTTAAGCCACAACTTAGAATTTTAGGTCAAAAGTATGGCAAGAAAATAGGCGAGATAAGAAACCTATTAGCAGAGCTTGACGGTAGCCGTGCTAAGGCTGAACTTGATTTAGATGGTTCAATCAAATTAATGCTTTCAGACGGAGAAATATCTTTAACAGCTGAAGAATTAATCATAGACACTGCTAAACTAGAGGGCTTTATATCTGCAAGTGAGAACAACTTAACTGTTGTACTTGACACTGGTCTTACAACTGAGCTAATTGAAGAGGGCATAGTAAGAGAGATTGTAAGCAAAATTCAATCTATGAGAAAAGATGCAGGCTTTGAGGTTATAGATAATATAAATATTTCTGTAGTGGCAGAAGAAAAAATTAACGATATCGTTTCAAAAAATACTGGGTCAATTTGTTCTGACGTTCTAGGAAAGAGCATATCATTTACTAAGATAGATGGATATGAGGCTAACTGGGATATCAACGGACATGACTGCACAATTACAGTGGCTAAAATCTAAACTAATTTCAAAAATGTAGGGGAGACCTTGTGTGGATTAAAAATTAATTTATTAATATATTGTAGGGGAGGGTCTCTTAGCAAATTTAGTCATGTAGGGGCGGATATTATCCGCCTAAAAATCTGGTGATTTTGCCTAAGTTTGATAGGCGGATAATATCCGCCCCTACAATTAATCATTAAGGAAACTAAATTCCCCTACATTAGAATAATAAACAACCTAAAAATGAACAACTAGGTTCATGAAATTTAAATTGGGAAAGGATGATACACAATGAAAAATAAACTTAGCTATTCACAAAGAGTAAAGAATGAAATAAGAGAGAACAAAGCATCATTCTATGTTTATAGCATACTAAATATCTTAGTAATAACAAGTATTGTAAGACAATTTTATAGAGGTGAATATGAAAGCTTATTATACTGCTTTTTAGCATTACTTTTGCTTTTACTTCCAGGATTAGTTCAAGCTAGGTTCAGAATGGAACTTCCTGTAGCATTAGAGATATCCATATACATGTTTATCTTTGCAGGAGAGATATTAGGCGAGGTTAACTCGTTCTATGTACTTATTCCGCATTGGGACACAGTACTGCACACAATATGCGGATTTTTAGCGGCGGCTATAGGTTGCTCACTTATACTCTTGTTAAATCACAACCCAAAACTTACATTTACTCTGTCACCAATGTTCGTAGCTGTAACAGCATTTTGTTTCTCAATGACTATAGGTGTTGTTTGGGAATTTTGGGAGTACGCAATGGACACATTCTTTGCGTTCGACACTCAAAAAGATACTATTATAAGCAGTTTTAACTCTGTACACTTTGATGAAACTATGTTGAATAAAATAATTGCACTAGAGAACATAACAGAAACACAAATAACCCTAGCGGACGGCACACAATATTACGTAAACGGATACCTAGACATTGGAATAATAGATACAATGAAAGATTTATTTGTTAATTTTATTGGCGCATTGGTGTTCTCATTCATCGGTTATTTTTACGCAAAGACAAAGGGGCAAGGCAAGATAGCAAAAAGCTTTATGCCATACACAAAAGATTAATAAAAAGGCAGTCATTAATGAAGTATCATTAGCGACTGCCGTTTTTTAGTGAAGAGTTAAAAATAAATTTTAGTAGGGGCGACCTGTGGTCGTCCAAGAATTTGGCAAAACTTCTAGTTTTCTGGCGGTCACATAGGACCGCCCTTGCATGATTTTGTGAAATTTAATGAATTAATTTTAAGCTGAAATAAAGTTTAATAACAGCAAAACATCACGATTGTCAATTATATCATCGTCATTCATGTCTGAAGCACTAATGTCAATCTGTACACTAGGGTTAGTTGTATATTGGAATAGTAACATAACATCTGCATTATCAACAGTATTGTTTCCATCAACGTCTCCAGATCCCGGAGGAGTTACAAATTCATATGATGTAATGTTTACATATTTGTGAGTGTTAAAAGAGTCTTTCCACGCAAAAGCACCTTCTGTCATATTTGAATTTAACTCTTCTTTAACGTAAATCATTGAGTCAGCATAATTTGAAATGTCTATATCGTCAGCTGTAATAAATTCGGTCTCACTCTTTTTAAGTGCTACTCCGCTAGTTCCTGCGTTAGCTGTTAATTCACCACCATACATAATGATAGATCCAGTAATTAAACCAGTACCATTTTCATAGCCTGTACTTGTAAAACTTCCTTTGTGCATACTAATTCTACCTAAAATTGCACCATTATAGCCATATGAATAAATATTTCCATCTATAATGCTAACAAAATCTGATATATTAATACCTGCTGTGCCACCTATTGCGCTAACTTTTCCTCCACCGTTTATAGTTAAAGACTCTGCGTTAATAGCCTCTGAAGCAACACTGTTTTGTCCAATAATTCCTGTAGCGGTTAAGTTAGCAGAATTAACTGTGATATTTGAGGAATATATTCCAACACCACCAGTGCTATTTGTGCTGTGTTTTCCACCGGCTGTATAAATGTCACCGCCGTTTATTACAATATTTTCAGCGCTTATGCCTGCGCCGTATGTCATATTTTCGCCAACTGGTTCAGAAGAATTTCCAACATATCCTCTTGCTGTAATAGTAGAATTGTCGTCTTCTGCTGTGAATATAAGTGTGCCTTGCTCGCAACTTATTCCAGGCACTTTATGATCGGTGCTTTCGGCTGTATTAGTACCGATAATATGAATATTTAAGTCTCCTGTTGCTTTAATTGCATTGCCGTCATATCCGTTTAATGTAAGCGTATTTGAAGATTTATCATAGCTTGCAGTTCCGTCATTTAAAATATCATCTCGATTTGTGGTTGTAACTCCTACATCTTGATCAATAAAAATGGTAGGTTGAATGTCCATAGTTACATATTTATAAGAGTGAACTTCTGTAGCTTCAATTTTAGTAGGGTTTGAACCACCGATAAAAGTACTTCCCAGAATTTGATATATGTTTTGAGTGGTGAGTTTACCAAACATAGATATATAACCTGAAGACTGGACATAACTGTTGTTTACATCTATAGTCTCGGCAACAAGAATTCCAAAACCAGCGGTTTGAAGTTCATGATCATAAGATTCTCCGCCTGTGGCATAAAGTTCACTGTTGTCAACAGTTAAGCTTTGTGTCATTATTCCGTACCCTAGTGGAGCCTCACATGTGGCGTTTACAACACTATTCAAAATTGTAGTGTCGCCACCTTGTAGTTCATTATATAAAAAAGTAAGAATAGCACTGCTGTAACTGCCTTTTGCAGTTGCAGTTACATTGCTATTTTGAATCATAAGATGACTGCCTGTTTGAATTGCATTGCCATAGTCGCCCTCTGTTGTTGCGGTAACATTGGAATAAGCAATATCAAGGGTATCCATAGTAGCTATAGCGGGACCATCATGTTTTGATATTGCTGTTAAGTCACTATTAAAAATAGAAATAGAATCTTCTGACAAGACAGCACCATTGTGTCCGCTGACTTTCAGTGAAGCTTCAAAAATTTCTAGTTTACCCGAAATACCAAATGAATAGTTGTCGGCGTAGTCTAAGCCTGAACTAATGTTGTGATCACCATTTTGAATATGTACATCTCCAACAATTCCATTTCCGTTAGAAGTATCAATGCCTGAGGTGTTTCCGCCTATTGCAGTTACACTACCATTGGTTATTGAAACAGCATCAGACACAATTGCATCTCCGCCATTGTGAGATAAAGAATCTGCCCCTACTACTTTGAGGGTGTCGTCAGGAGTGTCGTTTTGTGATGTCCTACCTGGCATTAAAATTAGTGTGTCACCAGGGGAACTGCAAGAAATTGCTGGGATAGTTGGATCACTACTTGTGACAGTATTTGTTCCGTTATAGGCAATGATTGCAGTGTCGCTGATTGAAATTTCACCGCCGTGATAGTTGTTTAGCATAACAGAATCAAATCCATATGCTTCAACATGTAGATTATAGTTATTCTTATCAGACTCTATTATTCGTCCGTTGCTATAAAGATAATAACCATAATCTAGTACCTTTCCCATCACACTAATTGCACTTCCGCCCGAAAAATTGCCAGATTCCTCTGCAAAGCTTTGAGTAGACACCATGCCAAACACCATAATTGCCGACAGTGCCAAAGATAAGATTTTCTTAATACGCATAATATACCTCCTAAATATATGTAGCTTTCGCTATTGTTTATTAAATATTACCATATAAATTTGTGTTGTGTCAAGAAATTATTTAATGATATTACAAAAAATATAATTGCGTATAAAAATTAAAAATTCAAAAAATATTACTTTATCTTTTGGTAAAAAAGTGGTAAAATAAAATTATATAGGCTAAAAACTAATGATGAAAGGTGAAGGACTATTTTAGTCTTTAGCCAAATCAAAGGAGTAAACGGCATGGATATTCAAGTTGGAGATAAAATTAGCATGAAAAAACCTCATCCTTGCGGTTCTAAGGAATTTGAGGTTTTAAGAATTGGAATGGATTTTAAAATCCGTTGCGTAAAATGTAGTCATGAATTAATGATATCTCGCCATAAATGCGAGAAAAATATTAAAAAAGTAATTAAAGAGGAAAACTAAATGTTTGAAAATTTACAGGTTTTTGAGAATAGATATGAAGAATTAAACTTAAAGCTTTACGACCCTACAACGGTGTCAGACCCTAACATGTACAGAAAACTCATGAAAGAGCATAACGAGATAACTCCTATTGTTGAAAAGTACAGAGAGTATAAAAACGCATTGCAAATTATTGAAGATGCAAAAGAGATGCTAAATGAGTCCGACAAAGAAATTCGTGAAATGGCTAACGAGGAGATGAACTCCGCTAAAAAAACAATAGAGACTGTCAGCGAAGAGCTGAAAATTTTATTGCTCCCTAAAGACCCTAACGACGACAAGAACGTTATAGTCGAAATTAGAGGTGGTGCAGGCGGAGAAGAAGCCGCTCTGTTTTCTGCTGTTCTTTATAGAATGTACAGCATGTATGCCGACAAACAAGGCTGGAAAACCGAGATTATGAACCTTAACGAGACCGAAATAGGCGGAATTAAGGAAATAAGCTTTACAATAGATGGAGTAGGTGCGTACTCTAAACTTAAATATGAAAGTGGTGTTCACAGGGTTCAACGTGTTCCAGAGACAGAGACCCAAGGCAGAATACACACATCTACAGCGACAGTTGCAGTCTTGCCAGAGGCTGACGAAATTGAGCTTGAAATAAACCCAAAAGACTTACAAATTGACACATTTAGAGCGAGTGGTGCAGGAGGTCAGCATATCAATAAGACTTCTTCTGCAATAAGAATTACTCACTTGCCTAGTGGAACAGTTGTTGAGTGTCAAGATGAAAGAAGCCAGCTTAAAAATAAAGACAAGGCTATGAGAGTTCTAAGGGCAAGACTTTGGGACGAAAAAATAGAGGCTCAAAAGTCAGAGATATCAGCCGAGAGAAAATCTCAAGTAGGCACAGGCGATAGATCAGAGAGAATAAGAACCTATAACTACCCACAAATAAGGCTAACAGACCACAGAATAGGCCTTACACTTTATAGGCTTGAAGACATTCTAAACGGTAACATAGAAGATGTTGTAAACGCACTTATCGCTGCCGATAGAGCAGAAAAACTAAAAGAGTCAATGGAGAACTCATAATGCAAACAGATATTTTAAACCCTAATCTTCAAAAAGACATAAAAAAAGCTGGCGAGATTTTAAGGAATGATGGTCTTGTTATAATTCCAACAGAGACTGTTTACGGTTTGGCAGCGAATGCACTTTCAAAAGATGCAGTCAAAAAAATCTATGTAGCAAAAGGTAGACCTTCTGATAACCCTTTAATTGTTCACGTTGCAGAATTTGAAGATATTTATCCACTGGTTAAAGAGATACCTGAAAAAGCAGATAAATTAGCAAAACATTTTTGGCCAGCTCCTCTTACAATTATTTTGCCAAAGGCGGAAATTATTCCAACCGAAACTAGTGGAGGACTAAGTTCAGTGGCTATAAGAATGCCAGAGAATGACACTGCTCTAAATATTATTAAGTCGGCTGGTTGTCCATTAGCTGCTCCATCTGCAAATCTTTCAGGCAAGCCTAGCCCTACAAGTTTTGAGCATGTCTATGAAGATATGAACACAAGAGTAGACGCAATTGTAAAGGGCGAAGATTGCACAGTAGGTGTTGAGTCTACTGTAATTAGTTTTTGCACTGAAATTCCTACAATTTTAAGACCAGGAGTTATAAGCCGTGAAGATATTGAAAATGTAATAGGTAAGGTTAAAATAGACAGAGCAGTAAGAGAGCATGTAAGCGATAAGACTAATGTTGCGTCACCAGGAATGAAATATAAACATTATGCTCCAAAGGCTAAAATAATTATGTCAAGACTTTGCTTTAATGATTATATCAAGCTGTTCGAGAAAAAACCAAACGCAAAGGCACTTTGTTTTGAGGGCGAGGAAAAAGAGTTAAATGTAGAGGCTGTGACATTTGGCAATAAATACGACAGCGTTTCACAGGCGACAGAGCTTTTTAAGGCTTTATATAAGATAGACGAGCTAGGATTTAAAGAGGTGTACGCAAGAGCTCCAAGACAAAGCGGTGTAGGACTAGCCGTTTACAACAGGCTGATTAGAGCCTGTGGTTTTCAGACTATAGAACCTAAAATTAAGATAATTGGAATGACAGGTTCAAGCGGTTCAGGCAAAAGCACAGTTGCAAACGCTTTAAGAGAAAATGGAATTGCAGTTATAGACTGTGATGAAATTTCAAGAGACCCAAAGACATATGAGGGTGAGTGCTTAGAAAAATTGTGTGAAGCTTTTGGCAAAGATATTTGTGAGTCAGGTATTTTAAACAGAAAAAAACTTGCAAAAAAAGCATTTTCAAGCAAGGAAAACACTCTGAAACTCAACAAAATTACACTTCCTGTTATAATTGAAAGAGTTAATCAAAAAATAAAAGAAAGCATAGATAATGGGCATACTAGTATTGTGCTAGACGCTCCAACACTTTTCGAGGCAGGCGCAGACAGGCTCTGCACAGGAATTATTGCAGTTACAGCAAGTGAAGATTTAAGGCTTAATAGAATAATCGAGAGAGACAAAATAAGCCATGAAGAAGCCCTGTTAAGAATTAAAGCACAAGACAAAGACTACACCAAAATGGCTGATTATATTGTAGATACCCAAACTGGAAATTTTAATATACAAAAAATAATTAAGTATATAAATCACGCAAACTAATTTGTTAAAATATTGTAGGGGAGGGTCTTATATTTAGTGAAGAGTGAAAAATGAATAGTGAAAAGTTAATGTGAAAATCCTTGCGGATTTTTTAATTAAAATTAATTCGTTAAATTTCACAAATTAATGTAGGGGACGGGTTTTCCGTCCCGAAAAAACTAGTGGTTTTAACTAACTTCCCACGGGACGGAAAACCCGTCCCCTACATTGGAATTTTCTAATCAACACGTCTGCTATGAGACCCTCCCCTAATTTGGTGTTTATTAAATTCAAAATTGATAAAGAAAGGTTAATAATATGACAGAAACAAAAGAACTACAAGAAATGCTTGTAAACAAGGCAGAGAACGGCTTTTTTACTGTAAGCGAAGATGTAATAAAGATGGCTGATGATTTTTGTGAAGACTACAAAAGTTTTCTTGATTTAGCAAAAACAGAAAGAGAAGCTGTAAACTATTCTATAAAAGAGGCTCAAAAGAACGGTTTTGAAGAATTTGACTTCAATAAACAATATAAGGCTGGTGACAAAGTTTATTACAACAACAGAGATAAATCTATTTGTCTTGCGGTAATAGGCAAAAACGGTTGCAAAAATGGCGTTAAAATTTCAGCAGCTCACATCGACTCACCTAGAATTGACCTAAAACCAATTCCACTTTATGAAAAAAATGAGATGGCAATGTTTAAAACTCATTACTATGGCGGAATTAAAAAGTATCAATGGCTTACAATTCCTCTTTCAATGCACGGGGTTATAGTTAAAAAAGATGGAACTGTCATTGATGTTTGCATTGGCGAAAAAGAGGGAGAACCTCAATTTTGCATAACAGATATTTTACCACATTTAGGGCAAGAACAAGGCGCAAAGGTTTTAAGCAAGGCTTTTAACGCAGAAGACATGAACATTTTAGTTGGTAGCAGACCACTGCGTGATAAAGATGCAAAAGAAGCTTACAAGCTAAACATTATGAAACTTCTTAACGAGAAATATGACATTGTAGAGGCTGACTTAATTTCTGCCGAAATCGAGTTTGTTCCGGCTGTCAAGGCTAACGACATAGGTTTTGATAGATCGTTGATAGGCTCATATGGGCATGACGACAGAGTTTGTTCATACCCATCTTTAAAAGCGGTGTTTGATATAGATACACCTGAAAGCACTGTGATAACTGTTTTAGCAGATAAGGAAGAAATTGGAAGTGACGGAAATACAGGTCTTGAAAGCAGTTTCTTAAGAGATTTTATTGCAGATTTAAGCGAACAAGAGGGGCTTAAGGCTCGTCATGTTTTAGCAAAATCAATGTGCCTTTCAGCCGATGTTACAGCAGCTTTTGACCCGAACCATGCGTACGCATATGACCCACTTAACTCTTGCTATATAAATCATGGAGCAGGTTTCTCAAAATACACTGGCTCTAGGGGCAAGGGTGGTTCTTCTGATGCTAGTGCAGAATTTTTAGCAAAAATTAGAAATATCCTTGATAATTCTGAGGTAGTTTGGCAGATTGGCGAACTAGGCAAGGTTGATCAAGGCGGTGGCGGAACTGTCGCAAAAATGATTGCAAACTTAAATGTAGATGTTATAGATATTGGAGTTCCAGTTTTATCAATGCACTCACCTTATGAGGTTGTTGCAAAATTCGATGTTTATATGACATATAAGGCAATTAAGGCGTTTTTTGAGGCTAATTAAAATTGACTTTTATGGTAAATTATGATAAAATTTAGTGTGATGTTGAATTAATAGGATTTTCTGATTAAAGACTTTTTAAATAAAAATTTATGTTTGAATTAAAACTTAATTTGATAAAACATTGTAGGGGAGGGCACTCAAGACAGACGTGCCTCTTAGGATTTTGAGTTTAAAATTAATTCGTTAAATTTCACAAATCCATGTAGGGGCGGATATTATCCGCCTATCAAACTTAGGTAAAAATCACCAAATTTTTAGGCGGATAATATCCGCCCCTACATTGGTTTCGTTGCTAAGAGGCACGTGTCTTCCCCTACAATAAGTTGTGAAATTTTAATGTTAACATTGTAGTATGTAATAAAATTAGAGAGGGATAGAAATGAAAGAAAAATTACTAAAAAAGATAGAGGATAAAAGTTTAGTTATAGGTGTTATTGGTCTAGGTTATGTAGGTTTACCTCTTGCTGTTGAAAAGTCAAAGGCAGGATTTAAGACTATAGGATTCGACGTACAAGCAAGTAAAGTAGACATGATAAACAAAGCTGAAAATTATATAGGCGATGTAATATCAGAAGAGTTAAAAGAAGTCATAGAAAGTGGCATGTTAAGTGCAACCACTGATTTTTCACTTATCTCAAAGGTTGATTTTATAGCGATTTGTGTGCCTACGCCTTTAGACGGTTTTAAACAACCAGACATTAGTTATGTGGAAAACAGTGCAGTAGCTATAGCCGAGCATTTATCAAAGGAAACAATAATTGTGCTTGAGAGTACAACTTATCCTGGAACTACAGAAGAGCTATTATTGCCAATTTTAGAAAAAAGTGGGCTTAAATGTAGTGAAGATTTTTATCTAGGATACTCACCTGAAAGAGTTGATCCGGGAAATTTAGTTTTCAAGACAAAGAACACTCCTAAAGTTGTAGGTGGTGTAGGAGAAGATGCAACAGATGTTATAGCAGAAGTGTACAGAGCTGTTTTATCATCAGATGTTCACAAGGTTTCGTCTCCAAAAGTGGCAGAGATGGAGAAAATTTTAGAGAATACCTATAGAAATATTAATATAGGTCTTGCAAATGAAATGGCGCTTATCTGCAATAAAATGGGCATAAATGTATGGGAAGTTATAGAGGCTGCTAAGTCTAAACCTTATGGTTTCCAAGCTTTTTACCCAGGTCCAGGGCTTGGCGGACACTGCATTCCACTTGATCCTTTTTATCTTTCATGGAAGGCTAGAGAATACAGCTATCACATGAAATTAATCGAGACAGCAGGCGAGATTAACGACAATATGCCAGAGTATGTTGTTGAGAGATGCTCAAAGATTTTAAATAGAGCTAAAAAGGCGCTTAACGGAGCTAAAGTGTTAATCTGTGGTGTAGCCTATAAACAAGACATTGACGATTATAGAGAAAGTCCAGCTCTTTTAGTAATAGATTGTTTTAAAAGAGAGTTAGCCGATATTTCTTACTATGATCCATATGTTGCAGAATATAAATCTGGTGGAGAAATTAATAAGAGCATTAAAGATTTAGAGAACTTAAATGAATATGACATGGTTGTAATAGCGACAGGGCATACAAATGTGGATTATGAAAAAATAGCAAATGCAGGAATTCCTGTTTTTGATGCTAGAAATGTTACAAAGAATGTTAAAAACAGAAGCAATATAGAGGTTCTGTAAGAAAGGCATGTTATGATTAAAATTTGTCATATTAATTCATATTATTGTAGTTCAAAATTGTATGGATTATTGGTAAATGCTTTAAAAAAATTAGGTGTAGAAAGTCAAGTTTATTGTTATTTAAATGAAAAGAGTGCAATTAATGTAGAAAAAGAAGATTTTCTGCATTTAAGATATCCGTACTCATATTACGAAAGATTTATTTTTAAGATAAAACACGACAAGACATATAAAGATTTTAAAGAGTATTTTAAAGAAACAAATAACGTAAATTTTTTTCACGCACATTCATTGTTTTCTAATGGATATATAGCATATAAAGCAAGCAAAGAGTATAATATACCATATATAGTAGCTGTAAGAAACACAGATATAAATGTTTTCTTTAAGTACATGTTTATGTTAAGACCAATGGCAAGAAAAATATTAAACGGAGCATCTAAAATAATATTTATTTCTGAACCATATAAAGAGTTTTGCATAGATAAATATATAAAAAACAAAGATGAAATTAAGTCAAAATCTATTGTAATTCCTAATGGAATAAACAGTATTTTTCTAAATAACAGTAAGATTAAACAAAGAAAAGATGATTGCATAAATCTTATTTATGTTGGCGAAATATCAAAAAATAAAAATTTAGTTACAACAATAAAATCATGTAAAATTTTAATGCAAAATGGATATAAAGTTAAATTTGTTGTAATAGGAAAAATTAAAGATCAAGATATAAAACTACAATTAGACGAAAGTTTTATTGAATATCACGAGGCTATGGATCAAACAAAATTGTTAGATTTTTATAGTGGTAGCGACATTTTTGTAATGCCATCACAATATGAAACATTTGGGTTAGTATATGCAGAGGCAATGACACAAGGTTTGCCTGTTATTTATACTAGAAATCAAGGTTTTGACAAGCAGTTTAAAGAGGGCGAGGTAGGCTTTAGCGTAGTTTATGATAACGCCGAAGAAATATCAGATAAAATTCTAAAAATATACGATAACTACGACCAAATATCTGAAAACTGTTGCAAGTTATCAAAGAAATTCGATTGGGATAGCATAGCTAAAGAATACCTAAATATTTACACACAGGAAAAAACTTAAGAAAGGATAGTCTCGGGGAATACTCTCATATATTGAGAATCAAATATGCTGATTACAAATTTAGTTTTATAACTAATTTATTAAATATTGTAGGGAAGGACACAGAGACCAGACATGTTGATTACGATT
This sequence comes from uncultured Eubacteriales bacterium, assembly GCA_964369225.1. Classification (GTDB taxonomy): domain Bacteria; phylum Bacillota; class Clostridia; order Oscillospirales; family Acutalibacteraceae; genus SIG603. The sequence goes on along the minus strand of CAYJER010000006.1, from coordinate 12,945 downwards.
TAGCATTAATTCATTAAAACACACAAAACTATGTAGGGGCGGATATTATCCGCCTATAAAACTTAAGCAAAGTCACGGACTTTTTAGGCGGATGATATCCGCCCCTACATGGCTAAACGTTCTAAGAGGCACGTCTGCACCCAGACCTCCCCTACAAATTAGCATTAAGATTGAGAACACTCCCTTAAAATTTTTATCGCAGAGCAGGCGAGATAAATGACATGGTTAAGAAAATGAAGTACGCTTTAATAGGCTGTGGCAGAATTTCAGAAAACCACATAAAAGCAGCTGTATTAAATAATTTAGAAATAGTTGCAGTATGTGACTTAAACCTTGAGAAAATGGAAGAAGTTTTAAAGTTAAACAATTTAAAAGAGATAGGCGTTAAAAAATATCAAGATTATAAAGAAATGATTGAAAATGAAAATCTTGATTTTGTGTCAATAGCTACTGAGAGCGGAAAACATGCAGAGATTGCCCTTTACTGCATAGAAAAAGGTGTTCATGTTATAATTGAAAAGCCTATGGCTATGAACATTGAAGACTGTAACAAAATAATTAAGCTTTCAAAGGAAAAAAACATAAAGGTTTGCGCTTGTCATCAAAATAGATTTAATAAATCTGTTCAAAGCATGAGAAAAGTTTTAGAGAGTCAAGAACTTGGTATAATATCTCATGCTAGTGTAAATGTTAGGTGGAGAAGAGAAAAAAGCTACTACAGTCAAGCCTTATGGAGAGGAACATGGGAGCAAGACGGCGGAGCCTTAATGAACCAATGTGTTCATGGAATAGATCTTCTAAGATGGAGTTTAGGTGATGAAGTTGAAGAAGTTTATGGCGTGACAAGACAAGTTTTTCATGACTATTTAGAATGTGAAGATTTAGGAGTAGCTATTGTAAAGTTTAAAAATGGAGCAATAGGAACTATAGAGGGTACAACAAATGTATACCCAGATAATTTAGAGGGCTCTCTTAGTATTTTTGGTGAAAAAGGAACTGTGAAACTCGGTGGAATTGCAGCAAACACTGTAGATATTTGGGAATTAGAAAATAAGTGTATAAAATTAGCGGATAATAATGAAGAAACTAAGAATGTATATGGAAACGGACATACTGCTGTTTGGGCAGATTTTATAAAAGCAATAAAAGAAGACAGAAAACCATATATCGACGCAATAGCTGGCAGAAATGCAGTAGAATTAGTTTTAGCAATATACAAGTCTTCGTTTGAAGGTAAGGCTATAAAATTACCATTAAAGGAAGCAAATAGTATAGATTTTAAAGGACAGTTTGAAAATGGTAAATAAGTTTTTTAAAAACACATCGATATTGCTTATATTAATGATAGTATCGAAAGTATGTGGATTGTTACGAGAAATCGTATTGGCGCATTTTTATGGCGCTAGTTATATATCAGATGCTTTTGTAATTGTTACTGCAACATACACAATGTTATTTTCGGCATTATCAAGCTCGATAACGGTTTCATACATTCAACATACTTCAAAAAATTCAGAAAATCAAAATAGCATAACGACTAAATTAGTTATGATTGTTTCTTTAGTGGTTTTTGCAGTTTCAACTATTATATGTATTTTTCCAGATATATTTGTACAATTATTCGCAATAGGCTTTGATACACGCACAATTGACGTAACCGTTAATATGTTATATGTGTTTTTGCCATTTTGTTTTCTTCTTAGCGCAAGATATATATTAAGTAGCTTTTTGCAGACAAAAGGTATATTTTGGGTGATGGGTTCTAACAATGTAATAACCGGAGTTTTAGTTGTTTTGGCAATTATATTCTCTAATTCTAATTATTTAATTTTACCGCTAGGTGAAACAATTGGAATAGTGCTATCGTTTATTTTTACCTTGATATTTGTTAAAAAGAAAGGGTTTAAGTTTGATAAAGTAAAATTATTTGATTTTAAGCCGTTAAAACCAATATTCTTAATGATGATACCTCTATTTTTAGGGCAGCTAATTCAGCAATTTAATGTTATAGTAGATAAAAATTTTGCCTCTATGGTAGGTGAGGGAGTTATATCTTCTATTAACTATGCAAACAAAGTAAATATTCTTTTTTCTACCTTTTTTGTAGCGTCGCTTACCACGGTTTTATTTCCAATATTAAGTAAGCACTCGGGTGAAAACAAAGAAAAATTCAATGAAATAGTTAAAAAATCTTCAAAGGTAATTATGATGATAGCTATTCCGATAACCATAGGAATAATTTTGTTGTCAGAAGAGATAGTTACTTTGCTTTATATGCGTGGAGCTTTTTCATATGACGATGTGAAGGTAACATCTGAAATACTTATGATTTATGCAATTGGAATACCTGCGCTTAGCATGACAGATTTACTTAATAAACAGTTTTATGCTATGGGAAATTCTAAAACTCCTGTAATATTGAGTGTAGGATCTTTAGCAATAAACATTATACTTAATTTTATTTGGGTAGAAAACTTGGGATATATAGGTTTAGCGATCTCAACCACTATATCTGTGACTATATTGGCTATATCATTAATGATAAAGTTTGCTAAAGATTATGGATTAAATATTTTAAAAGATAATAGCAGAGGCTTTATAAACATTGTTATTTCTGCTGTGGTTATGACACTAATTGTTGTAATTTCTATGATGATGACAGTAAATCAAACAGATATAATTATTCTTCTAGTTGCGGTAAGCTTAGCGGTAATAAGTTATATATCTATTATGTTTGTTTTAAAAGATTCTGACATGATGTACATTAAAAACAAGATATTAAAGAAAAAAAATTAGGAGAAGAGTTTATGGAGAGGATAAAAAATAAAAAATATATTATATTTGATAATATAGCTGATCTATTATGTCCGCTAGTATTTTTGGTTAGCGGAGTGATAAACTTTTTATTGTATTACGTTGGTTTAATGAATGAAGATAGTAGTTTAAGAGAAACTATTTTTGACTCAAGTTTAATTTTATATACTTTATTCATGGTTGTTTTAGGCTTAAGGTTATTAAAAGATTCAACGAGTAAATTTAGGTATATATCTATATTAGGCTCTATTTTAGTTACAGGTTATGTTGCTGTATATTCATTTATGGCATATGGAAATGAAATGATGTTAGACATAGTTACCATGATTGTATTTATAAATACATCATATATTTCTGGCTATTACATTTACACCTATAAAAAATATGACAAGTTTTTTGTGAATTTAGAAAAACTATCACTTATACTGTTACCGGGTTTAATAATTTATGGTCTTCTTGCGGCAACAGGCACTAATCCTTATAAAAGTCAAACTAGTTTAGGCGTTATGAACTATATGGTAATTGCAAATATTGCCATGGTAATAGTTTTTGCTTTAATAATAAATATGTTTAATAAAGATAATAAACTATTTGGAATATTTAATTTTAAACATAAAAATGCTGTACGATTAGCATTAATAGTTTTCTTATGGTATTTTGTTATATTAGCTAGTGGCACAAGAAGCTCTATATTAACAGTATTGTTTTTTAGCGTGTTAATAATCGCATTAAGTATCTTCCTTAAATCTAACATAAAAAAATCTATAGCATTATCATTAGTACTTGTAGTTACATTTGTGTTTCAGTTATTCGTACCTTTAAATATTGCCTCTTCAGAAAGAATGCTTTTATTTTTAGAGGATTTAATTTTTAATCAACGCTTAACAACTACTTACACAGACGACTTAGAAGATTTAGACATTGAGGATTACCAGTCGGCGGTAGATGTTGAGATTGATGAAATAAATCCGAGTGACTCTACTACAGACGAGAATAAAGATGATGCAGTAGATTTGGTGGCAGAAAATATTAGAGGCAGAGACAGATTGTTTACTCTGGCATTACTTGAGGGAATAAAAAATCCATTTACAGGACTAGGCCCTTTTGGCTACACATATAAATACGATATATATCCTCATAATTTTGCACTTGAGTTAATATCGGATTTTGGAATAGTAGTTGGCGGATTAATGTGTTTGGCTATATTTATTATTTTGATAAGAATGATTATTTTAGCAAGAAACGATAAAAATATAATGTATCTTGTTGTGTTTGTATTAGGATATTTGATTGTATTAATGTCTAGTGGTACAGCATATCACTACATACAACCAGCGTTTGCGTTAGGGTTTAGTATACCGTATCTTTTAGATAAAAGAAAAGAGAAAAAATTAGCAAGAAAAAGCACAAGCTGAAAAGCTTTAAAGAAAATTATTAAAAACGCTTGCAAATTAAGTAATTGTATGATACAATAACATTGTAGAATAGAAGTTGAGATGAAGGAGTGGGGTTACCCGCTCTTTCGTTTGTTATAAAGGATAAAATTAAATTAAAAGAAAGGAAAGTCATATGGCAAAAAGAGAAAAAGGTGTAAATGTAGCCGAATATGTAAAAAATGTAGCACTACCATTTTGTGAGGAATTAGGTTTAACTTTATGGGACGTTGTGTTTGTTAAAGAGGGTACTGAGTGGTATTTAAGAATTTATATAGATAAAGAAAACGGAGTTAATATAGATGACTGCGTTGATTTAACAAAACTAGTAAACGTTATACTGGATAAAGAAGATCCAATTTCACAGGAATATACTTTCGAGGTTTCTTCTTGTGGTTTAAATAGAAAATTGGTTAAAAGAGAACATTTCGAGGCTTTCTTAGAGGCTCCTGTTAAGGTAAAGCTTATAAGGCCATTAGAGAACGGGCAAAGAGAGATAGAAGGCATTTTGGTTGAAGTTTTAGAAAACGGAGACTTTGTTCTTCAAGTAGAAGAAGAGACAACTGCCACATTTACAAAAAAAGAGTGTTCATCTGTAAATTTGATAGACGATATATAAGAAAGGTTGATTGGAAAAATGAATAAAGAATTTTTTGAAGCTTTAAAAATGCTTGAAAAAGACAAGGGTATCCCTGTAGATTTTATGCTAGACAGAATAACAAAGGCGATAGTTACTGCATGTAAGAATAGTTATGGCAACGAGGATGTTGAAATTGAGCTTGTGCCTGAAAAACATAAGTTTGAAGTATATTTAAAGAAACTAGTAGTAGATGAAGTTTTTGATCCAGACAGAGAGATCTACATTGAGAACGCAAAAGAGATTAACAAAAAGGCAGAAATTGACGGTTATGTTAAGATTAAGCTAGACACAAAACAATTCGGAAGAGTAGCAGCTCAAACTGCTAGGAATATAATAAGACAGGGCATAAGAGACAGCGAAAGAGGCCAAATGCTAGTTGAGTTTAGAAGTAAACTTCAAGAAATAGTTAGTGCTTCTGTTGAAAGAATTGACCCTAAAAACGGTGCTATCTCTTTAAGAATAGGCAAAGCAGAGGCGATTTTACCTAAGAATGAGCAAGTGGGTACAGACTGTATCAAAGAGGGCGACTTCATAAAGGTTTATGTAGTTGACGTTAGAGAAACAGAAAAAGGCCCTAAAGCTATTATCTCAAGAACACACCCAGATTTAGTCAAGAGACTTTTCGAGAAAGAAGTTCCTGAAATATTCGACGGCGTTGTAGAGATTAAGGCGGTATCACGTGAGGCAGGCTCAAGAACTAAGATGGCAGTTATTAGCCATAACAAAGACGTTGACCCAGTAGGAGCATGTATTGGTGCTAGAGGAACTAGAGTTGCAAACATAGTGGAAGAACTAGGCGGCGAGAAAATCGATATCATTGAATATAGTGAAGATCCAGTAAAATTCATTTCAGCGGCTCTGTCTCCAGCTAATGTTGTTTCTGTAGAAGTTTCAGAAGAAGAGCAAAAGGCTTGCAGAGTAAAAGTGCCAGATTCTCAATTATCTTTAGCAATAGGTAACAGAGGACAAAACGCAAGACTTGCAGCTAAACTTACAGGCTGGAAAATTGACATTAAGCCTGAAAGTGGATTTTTTGGCGAAGAACAAGCTTAAAGTTTAAAGAGAAGGTGAGTAAGGTTGAAAAAAGTACCACTTAGAATGTGCCTAGGTTGCAGAGAGATGAAACCTAAAAAAGAGCTTGTAAGAGTAGTAAAGTTTAGTCCTAAAGAAGATGAAAAGGCTATAATCAGCCTTGATTTAACAGGCAAGAAACCCGGCAGAGGAGCGTATGTCTGTAAAGATATTGAATGCCTTAAAAAGGCTAGGAAACAAAGAAGTCTTGAAAGAGCTTTTTCTTGCAAGATTGAAGATGAAGTATATGATAAATTAGAGGAGGAAATAAGTGAGTAAATTTCTTTCGATTTTAGGTCTTTGTAAAAGAGCGGGGAAACTTTCATCAGGATTCGATGCTACAATTAATTCTGTTAAAGAAAAAAAGGCGACACTAATAGTAATTGCAGACGATATCTCGGCAAAATCAGAAAAAAATATAAGGTTCGAGGCGGAAAAATTTAACATAAAAGTTATTAAATCTACCCATACTATAGCGGATATAAGCCATGCAATAGGGAAAAAGGCAGGAATAGTAGCAATTTTGGACGAAAATTTTGCGAGTGGCCTAGTTAAAGCAGAGACAGGTGTTTAAAGAAAGGATGATGACAACATGATGATAAAATATAAAGTTAGCGAAGTTGCCAAAGATTTAGGGATACAGAGTAAGGATGTAATTTCTTTATTGCCAGAGGATTTAGGCAAAAAGACAAGTAGTGCATTAACTCAGGAGGAGCTTGATTTAGTCTTTGAGAAATACACTCAAGACAAGAGCATAAACAGTTTTGATAGATATTATTCAGGCGAGATAGATGCCAAAAAACAAAAGGTAGAGAAAAAACCAGAACCGAAACAAGAAGTAAAGAAACAAGAAATAGAGGCTAAGCCAAAACAGGAAATGAAAATGAATAATAAAAAAGAGAATTTTGATAAAACAGCAAAACCTGTACAAAATAACAAGGCAAACGACAAGGCTAAGCCATTTGAGAAAAAGCCTTTCGAGAAAAAGCCATTTGAGAAAAAACCTTTTGAGAAGAAAAACGAGCCAAAGTTTAACCAAAATAAACCTACAGCTCCAAAAGCTCCAGCTCAAACTCCAGCCCCTGTTCAAAACAACCCTAAAACAGAGGCAGTTAATGAAACTGAAATTCCAAAGGTAACAAGACGTGTTATAGACACAAGATCTTCAAATGTAAACATAGATAAATATAACGAAAAGTACGACAAACTAGCATTTGACAAAGTTAAAAACGAGACTACAGCACAAAAGCAAAAAATTAATCAAAAAAGACAACAAAGAAATAAACGTCAAGGCAAAAGAGAGACAGAATCAGAGAGATTACAACGTATCGCAAGCGAGAGAAAGGCTAAGTCTATCACTATTACAATTCCAGACGAATTGACAGTAGGCGAGTTTGCACTAAGACTTAAGGCTACATCAGCCGAGGTTATCAAAAAGCTTTTCTTAATGGGAACGTTTGTTACAATCAATGACACAATCGACTTTGATACAGCAGAGCTAATAGCAGATGAGTTCCACGCAAAGGTAGAGAGAGAAGTCGTTGTAACTATCGAAGAGAGAATTATTGACGACAGTGAAGACGAAGATGCAAACCTAGAGGAGAGAGCGCCTGTAGTTGTAGTTATGGGACACGTTGACCATGGTAAAACTTCACTTCTTGATGCAATTAGAGATGCAGACGTTACAGCAGGCGAGGCTGGCGGAATTACTCAGCATATCGGTGCTTACAGAGTAAACCTAGAGGGCAAAGACATTACTTTCTTAGACACACCAGGACACGCAGCGTTCACTACTATGAGAGCTAGAGGCGCTAGAGTTACAGATATCGCTGTATTAGTTGTTGCAGCCGACGACGGAATAATGCCACAAACAATCGAGGCTATAAACCATGCAAAGGCAGCAGGAGTTTCAATTATTGTTGCTGTAAATAAAATGGATAAACCAGCTGCAAACCCTGATAGAGTTTTACAACAATTAACAGAATATGAGTTAGTTCCTGAAGATTGGGGCGGTGATGTTCCTTGTATCAAACTTTCTGCTAAAACTCGTGACGGCATAGACGAGCTATTAGAGATGATTCTTCTAACAGCAGAGGTTAAAGAACTTAAGGCTAACCCAGACAGAGCCGCTAAGGGTACAGTTATCGAGGCAAGACTTGATAAGGGTAGAGGTCCTATAGCTACTGTTCTTGTTCAAAATGGTACACTAAATATTGGTGATATCATTGTTGCTGGTACTTCAGTTGGTAGAGTTAGAGCTATGATGAACGAAAAAGGCGAGAGAGTTGAGACAGCAGGACCTTCTGTTCCAGTTGAGATCACAGGTCTTGGTGAAGTTCCTACAGGCGGAGACATATTCAATGCAGTTTCAGACGAGAGACTAGCAAGAGAATTAGTTGAGCAAAGAATTACAGACGAAAAAGAGGCTATGTTTAACGCTCAAACTAAGGTTACACTTGATAACCTATTCGACCAAATGAAAGACAACGAGATGAAGGAACTTAAAGTAATTGTTAAGGCAGACGTTCAAGGTTCTGTTGAGGCAGTTAGACAGTCACTTCAAAAGTTAGCTAATGAAGAGGTTAGAGTAAACGTTATCCATGGTGCAGTTGGTGCAGTTAGTGAGAGCGACGTTATGCTAGCTCAAGCTTCTAACGCAATTATCGTTGGATTTAATGTTCGTCCTGACCCACTAGCAGAAGAGAGCGCAAAGCGTGACGGCGTTGACCTTAGACTTTATAGAATTATCTATGACTGCATAGCCGAAATTGAGTCTGCTATGAAAGGCATGTTAGCTCCTAAGTTTAGAGAAATCATGCTAGGAAAAGCAGAATGCCGTGAAGTTTACAAGATTACTAACGTTGGAATGGTTTTAGGTTCTTATGTAACAAGCGGAAAAATTCAAAGAAACGCTCTAGCTAGAATAGTACGTGACGGTATCATCGTAGCCGACGACAAAGTAGCATCACTAAGAAGATTTAAAGACGACGTTAAAGACGTTGCAGAGGGCTATGAGTGCGGTATCACATTAGAAAAATTCAGCGACATCAAACAAGGCGACATCCTTGAAGCCTACCTAATGGAAGAATACAGAGACTAGTCGGGTAGCCCCGACAGGCATAATTATATAAACTGATTAAAATGAAAATTAATTAAAACCCACAAAATGTAGGGGCGACCTGTGGTCGTCCGTGCTAATCACGATTTTTGGTTTTAATAATTCGTTAAATTCCCAAAACCATGTAGGGGACGGGTTTTCCGTCCCGAAAATAGATAGTTAAATAAAAATTAATTGAAATTCACAAAATGTAGGGGCGGATATTATCCGCCTGTGAAATTTAGGCAAAATTACGAATTTTTTAGGCGGATAATATCCGCCCCTACATGGCTAAAATATAAAGTTTTAGATTTTCGTGATACTACAAAACAAAAAACAACTTAAAGGAGAATTTATGGCAAGTCATAGAATGGATAGAAATTCAGAGGACATCAGACGTGAAATAATGGCTATCATGCGTACTATCAAAGATCCACGTGTAACAGAATGCTTTGTTTCTGTGGTTCGTGTTGAAGTAACAAATGACTTATCTTACTGCACTGTCTATGTCAGTACTATAGAGGGCATAGAAAAAACAAATGATGTAGTAAAAGGCCTAAAATCTGCCAGCGGATATATAAGACGTCAGCTAGGCTTAGCACTAAAGCTTAGACACACGCCACAACTTATATTTAAGGCTAGTGATTCTATAGAATATAGTGCAAATATTAATAAAATTATTGAAAATCTCGATATACCAAAAGGGGATGCTGAAGATGAATAGTTTATCAGATATTGCAAAAGAATTATTGTTAAGAGATAATTTTATTGTCGTGTCTCATGCTTCACCCGATGGCGACACACTAGGTTCAGCCACTGCGCTTATTCGTGCCTTGCGTGACATTGGTAAAAATGCTAACTTTGATTGCGGAGACGAAATACCTCCACGATTTAGTTATTTGTTCGATGGTATCGAGAATAAAGACTTTGAAGTGAAAACAGTTGTCACAGTAGACGTTGCAGACCCTAAACTTCTAGGCGACATAGAAAATAAATATAAGATAGATATAGCTATAGATCATCATGCAACAAGCAAAATTAAGGCGGACATGATTTATGTAGATGCAGCAGCTGCTGCCAACACAATGATAATTTTTGAGCTTTTAAATCTAATGAATATTAACATAACTAAAGCTATTGCAGACAGTCTTTACACAGGGCTTGCAACAGACACAGGTTGTTTTAAATTCTCTAACTCTAATGCATTGTGCCATATAGTAGCGGCTAAACTTATTGATTTTGGGGCATCTTTTAACCAAATTAATATAAAAATGTTCGACACAAAGTCGAGAAAAACCTTGCTTGCAGAAAGTGAAGTTTACTCAAACATGGAATTTAGCTATGACGATAAAATTCTTTGTGCCACTATAACTCAAGATTTCTTAAAGAAATATGATGTAACATCAGACGACTTAGACGCTGTGCCATCAGTTGTAAGAAGCATAGAGGGTGTAATAGTTGGAGTAACTCTTAAACAAAAAGAAAACGGATTGATTAAAGCGTCAATTAGGGCAATGGCTCCTGCTAACGCCGGTACAATTTGTGCTAGTTTAGGCGGTGGCGGACACAGAGGCGCTGGCGGTTGCAGTCTTACTAACAATTTAGAAGAGTCTAAACAAATGGTGTTTAAGGCTTGCGAAGCACATTTAAGAGAAATGGAAGGTAAAAGTTAAATGACAGGGGTTATAGTAATAAACAAGCCTCAGGAATTTACCTCTTTTGATGTGGTTGCAGTCTTAAGAAAAATACTTAAAGAGAAAAAATTAGGACATACAGGAACTCTTGACCCAATGGCTACAGGAGTTTTACCTATTTTAGTGGGCAAGGCTACAAAGGCATGCGACTTGCTTCCCGAGAGTGATAAATCTTACATAGCCGACTTTAGGCTTGGAATAGAGACAGATACAGGCGATATTTGGGGAAATATCGTGAAAAATGCAGAATTTAATGTGGCTTACGAAAGCCTTTCTGATATACTTGAGAATTTCAGAGGAGACATTTTTCAAATTCCTCCAATGTATTCAGCGGTTTCAGTTGGAGGAACAAGACTTTATAAACTTGCAAGACAAGGAATAGAAGTCGAAAGAGAGAAACGTCCTGTATTTATAAAAACTTTAGAACTTTTAGAGTTCGACGGCGAAAAAGGAAAACTTAAAATAGAATGCTCTAAGGGAACATATATTAGAACTCTTATAGAGGACATAGCAAAAAGCCTTGGCACGATTGCCACAATGACAGATTTAATTAGAATTAAAGCTTGCGGATTTTCTATAGAAGAGGCAGTGAGCATAGACGACTTAAGAGAAATGAGCCGTGAACAAATTGAAGAAATTTTAAAGCCTGTAGAGATTTTGTTTGAGTCTTATTCAAAAGTTTATGTTTCAGAACCACAGGCAAAAAGATTTTTAAACGGTGGAGAATTAAGCCTTTCAAGACTAAAAATCAAAGATGAAGACTGTGAATTTAGAAGAGTATATTCAGATGAATTTCTAGGACTAGCTAAAATAGAAGACGACAACCTAAAATTTGTGAAACATTTTGTTGAGTGAATATTATTGTATGTATAAAGACTAAATTTGTTAATATATTGTAGGGGACTTAGTGAAGAGTGAAAAATGAATAGTGAAAAGTTAATGTGAAAATCCTTTCGGATTTTTTTGATTAAAGGTTTTTAAATAAAAAACTTGTATGTTTAAAAATAAATTCGTTAAAACGCACAAATTAATGTAGGGGCGGATATTATCCGCCTATGAAACTTAGGCAAAATCACCAAATTTTTAGGCGGATAATATCCGCCCCTACATGGCTTAATTTTCTAAGAGGCACGTTTGACACAGACCCTCCCCTACACATAAGCATTAAGGTAGCAATTTGTAAAAAAGAAAAAGAAAGGATAGTCACGGGTGATAACCCTTAAATTTTTATCGCAGTTTGTGCGGCAAAAATGACGAAGTCATAGTATGCAAAAGAATACAGCCTTAGCCTTGGGCGCTTTTGATGGTTTACATAAAGGACATCTTAAGGTAATACTCAAGACTTTAAAAGATAAAAACTTAATTCCGGCAGTTCTTACCTTTAACGCAGATCCCAGTGTTAGTATAGATGGTAGTTCGGAGTATTTGATAGATTTAGACGAAAAAGAAAAAATTCTTCACGAAATTGGCATAAAGAAAATATTTAAGTTTGACTTTGATAAAATAAGGCATATGTCACCTGAGGAGTTTTTCAAAGAGATAATTGTTGATACTTGCAAGGCTAAGTCTTTATTTTGTGGTGAAAATTTTCGTTTTGGAAAAAATGCCTCAGGCGACATTGAAACATTAAAAGAATTAGCCAAACAATATAATGTAAAGGTAAACGTGGTTTCATACTGTACTAATCATGGCAAAATAATTAGCTCAACTTTGATACGAGAGGCGATTTCAGACGGTGACATGAAACTAGCTAAAGACTGCCTAGGCAGATATTTTGCATTTGATTTTGTTGTTGTAATAGGCAATAAAATAGGCAGAACCCTTGGCACGCCAACAATTAATCAAGCATTGCCAAAAGGCTTTGTTTTGCCCAAATTCGGTGTTTATGTTTCAAGAGTAACTGTTCAAAACAAGCAGTATTGTGGTGTTACAAACATAGGCGTTAAGCCTAGCATTGGCAAATATGACCCGCTTTCAGAAACATGGATACTTGATCTTGACAAAAATATGTATGGAATGAAAATCAAGGTGGAGCTCATCGAGTTTATAAGAGCAGAAAAAAGGTTTGAAAACCTCACACTCTTAAAAGAAGAAATTCACAAAGATGCTATAAAGGCAAAAAAGATTTTTGAGAAACTTGCAATGTTATGATACAATTGATAGGTGACAAATAAAAAAGAAAATAGGCTCCAAATA